>NZ_JAUDRY010000002.1:0-169926 GCF_030382195.1 Rhizobium sp. S96 | reverse complement strand
TGATGAGCAGGTCGTCAGACGATATATCCGTAATCAAGAAAAGGCCGACAAAGCTTCCGACTTTGCCGACCTGTTTAACACTAGCTACTAACCTATAGCAAAACGCTTCTAGCGGTTCAAGCGCAGCGTTTCAAACCTCCACCTCTGGTGGAGGTCATGACTTTAGCCCTTCGCCATTTCCGCAAGCTGCGTCATGATGACGGCTGCACCCTGCAGCCGTTTTTCTGGCGTCGGCAGATCGCGCGTCAGGAACACGCTGTGGTCGGGGCGGATCTTCGCCATCGCGCCCTGCTTGGCGATGTAGCCGACCAGATTTGCCGGGTTCGGGAATTCCTTGTTGCGGAACTGGATGACGACACCCTTCGGTCCGGCATCCACCTTCTCGACATTGGCAACACGGCACAGCGATTTCACGTAGACGATCTTCAGCAGATGCTGCACCTCGATCGGCATCGGTCCGAACCGGTCGATCATCTCCGCACCGAAAGCGTCGATCTCCTTGAGTTCGGTGATCTCGCCGAGACGGCGATAGAGCGCCATGCGCAGATGCAGATCGGGCACGTAACCGTCGGGGATCATGACCGAGGTGCCGACCGAGATCTGCGGAGACCAACCGGTGTCCTGGATCTCGTCGACGCCCTTCACCTCGGCAACCGCCTCTTCCAGCATCTGCTGGTACAGTTCGAAGCCGACTTCCTTGATGTGACCGGACTGCTCCTCGCCAAGCAGGTTGCCGGCGCCGCGAATATCGAGGTCGTGGCTGGCAAGCTGGAAGCCGGCGCCGAGCGTATCGAGCGACTGCAGCACCTTGAGACGCCGCTCGGCCGTTGCCGTCAGCACCTTGTTGACCGGCAGCGTGAACAACGCAAAGGCACGCACCTTCGACCGGCCGACGCGGCCGCGCAGCTGATAGAGCTGTGCGAGGCCGAACATGTCGGCACGATGCACGATCAAGGTGTTGGCCGTCGGCACGTCGAGGCCGGATTCGACGATTGTCGTCGACAGCAGCACGTCGTAGCGGCCCTCGTAGAAGGCGTTCATGATGTCTTCGAGTTCGCCCGCGGGCATCTGCCCATGCGCGACCGCAACCTTCAGCTCCGGCACATCGGACCGGAGGAACGCATGCACGTCCTCCAGATCGGCCAGCCGTGGGCAAACGTAGAAGCTCTGCCCGCCGCGATAATGCTCGCGCATCAGCGTCTCGCGGATGACCAGCGAATCGAACGGCGAAATGAAGGTGCGAACCGCCATGCGATCGACCGGCGGCGTGGTGATCAGCGAAAGCTCGCGAACACCGGTCATCGCCAGCTGCAGCGTGCGCGGGATTGGCGTCGCCGACAGCGTCAGAACGTGAACGTCGCTCTTCAGCTCCTTCAGCCGTTCCTTGTGCTTGACCCCGAAATGCTGCTCTTCATCGATGATGAGAAGGCCGAGATTGGCAAACTTGATACCGGCGCCTAGCAGCGCATGGGTTCCGACAACGATATCCGTCTTGCCGTCAGCCACTTCCTTCTTCGTCAGCGCCAGCTCCTTGGCGCCCACGAGACGCGACGCCTGCGCCACGCGAACCGGCAGGCCACGGAAGCGCTCGGAAAAGGTCTTGAAGTGCTGGCGGGCGAGCAACGTCGTCGGCACGACGACCGCGACCTGAATGCCGTTCATGGCAGCCACGAAAGCAGCACGAAGCGCAACCTCGGTCTTGCCGAAGCCGACGTCGCCGCAGACCAGCCGGTCCATCGGGCGTCCGGCGCCGAGATCGCCACGCACAGCCTCGATCGCGTTGTCCTGGTCTTCAGTCTCGTCATAAGGGAAGCGCGCCGCGAACTCGTCATAGAGCCCTTCCGGCGTCGTCAGCACGGGCGCGTGCCGGGTCAACCGCTCCGCCGCGATGCGGATCAGCCCATCCGCCATGTCAAGCAGGCGCTTCTTGAGCTTGGCCTTGCGCATCTGCCATGCGCCGCCGCCGAGCTTGTCGAGCTGCGCTTCCGTCCCCTCGCCGCCGTAACGCGAGAGAAGGTCGATGTTTTCAACCGGCAGAAAGAGCTTTGCTTCGTCGGCATATTGTAGCTCGAGGCACGCGTGCTGCGCGCCCGCTGCCTGAATGGTCCTCAGGCCGATAAAGCGCCCGATGCCGTGCTCCGCATGAACAACCACCGATCCTTCGTCGAGACCAGCAACCTCGGAGATGAAATCCGCGGCGCGCTTGCGGCGCTTGGACCGGCGCACCATGCGGTCGCCGAGAATGTCCTGTTCGCCGATGACGATGAGATTGCCGGATTCAAAACCGGATTCAAGACTGAAAACGGCTGCCGCCGCCTCACCCTTGGCAAGAGCCTCGATCTCCTTGAACGCAGCAATTGGCTTTACGCGCTCGAGGCCGTGTTCGTTGAGAACCTGCAGCAGCCGCTCTAGCGATCCCTCGGTCCAGGCGGTAATCAGCACCTTCGCGCCGCCGCCGCGTCGGTCGGCGATATGCTTCACGACGGCGTCGAAGACGTTGACTCGCTCGGCATTGCCGCCGCCTTCGGCATTCGAGCGTGCCCAGCGCTCGCCCTGGCGCGCGTCGAGATTGACGACGCGGCGAGCCTCGCCCTCATGCTCGTTGAATGGCGAGATGCGCATCGCATTGAAGGCATCTAGCGTATTGGCGAACGTCTTGCCGTCCAGATAGAGCTGGCCGGGAACGACGGGCTTGTACGGCGTTCCCTGCCCCATCTGCCCCTTGGTCGGCTGGCCGGAGTTCAGGCGCGCATCGTAGTAATCGAAGACCAGCTTCGAGCGCTCTTCGGCCGCCTCACGCACCGTATGGTCGGTAACCAGACGAAAGCCCTTGAGATAGTCGAACACCGTCTCCAGCCGATCGTAGAACAGCGGCAGCCAATGCTCCATGCCGGGGTAGCGGCGCCCTTCGGAGATGGCGAGGTAGAGGGCATCGTCGCGGGTCGCCGCACCGAAGGCCGAAAGGTAATTCTTGCGGAAACGGCTGATCGTATCCGGCGTCAGCGTCACCTCGCTCATCGGGTTGAGATCGAGCGAGCGTATCTGCCCCGTGGTGCGCTGGCTGGCGGGATCGAAGCTGCGAACGCTCTCCAGCGTATCGCCAAAGAAATCCAGCCGCACCGGCTCTTCCGAGCCCGGCACGAAGACATCGAGGATGCCGCCGCGCACCGCGTACTCGCCGACTTCGCGAACCGTCGCCACCCGGTCGAAGCCGTTTCGCTCCAGCCGTCCGGCAATATCGTCCATCCGCACCTGATTGCCGGGCCTTGCAGAAAACGCGAGGCTCTCGATCACATCCTGTGGCGCCACCTTCTGCAGCATCGCGTTGACCGTGACCAGCACGATCGCCGCATGCGGCTTCTTCTGGTGGGCGATGAGCCCGCTCAGCGCCGCAAGGCGACGGGCCGACGTGTCGGCGCTCGGCGAGACACGGTCATAGGGCAGACAGTCCCATGCCGGCAGCGTCAGCACCGGAATGTCGGGCGCCACAAAGCCAAGCATCTGCTCCAGGTCCGCCATTCTCTGGCCATCTGAGAGCACGTAGGCAACGGGTTCGCCGGCGCGCGCAAGATCCGCGAGCAACAGCGGTTCGAGCCCTGCGGGCACGTTGCCGATGGTCAGCGGCTCGGCAAGCGCTGCGAGCTTCTTGGCGTCTAAACCTGGGATCATTCCGCGTTCCTGGCGTCGGCAGGATATTCAAAGTCCGGCTTGTAGGCAGCGAGCCGTTCGAACATCGGTGTCTGGAAACGCTCGGGCACCGGCCAGGTTCCCATGATCCACCGCACGAGGTCGTTGTCCTCTTCGGCCATGATCGTCTCGAACTCGTCGAGTTCAGCTTCCGATAGCCCGGCAATTTCCTTCTCGGCAAACTGACCGAACACCAGATCCATCTCGCGAATGCCGCGATGCCAGCAACGGAACAGAATCCGGCGGCGGCGGGGATCGAGATCGACGCTCGAGAGTGTCACACCTGTCATGGCATACCTTCCTGTTGATGCGCCTCTATAGACCCTCGAAAGCGGCTTGTCAGCCTTGCCAAGTCCGCATTGTTCGTCGCATTTTGCCGCCATGCGTCCTGCCATTCTCGATCCCCTGTTTTCGTCGGTTTCCGGCCTGCCCGGCGTCGGCCCGAAGATCGCCGAACTGCTCGCCAAGCTATTCGGCCGCGATACGCCGGAGGATTGCCGGGTCGTGGATCTCTTGTTCCATGCCCCGCACTCGCTGATCGACCGCCGCAACCAGCCAGGCATCGCCCGCTCGCCGCAGGGAGCCATCGTCACGATCACCGGCCGCGTCGATCGACACCAGCCGCCGCCGAACCGGAAGAGCAACGTTCCCTACCGCGTCTTCCTGCACGACGAGACCGGAGAACTCACCCTTGTCTTCTTCCGCGGCCAGTCGACATGGCTGGAGAAGCAGCTCCCCATCGACGAGGAAGTAACCGTCAGCGGCAAGATCGACTGGTTTAACGGTCGCGCCTCGATGGTGCATCCCGATTACATCGTGAAGACGAGCGAGGCGGGCAACCTGCCGCTCGTGGAACCGATCTACCCCCTCACCGCAGGACTCTCCCCGAAGACGCTGCGAAAGATCATCGAGGCCGCGCTCCCGCGCATCCCCGATCTGCCGGAATGGATCGATCTCACGCTCGCCCAGAAGCAAGGCCTGCCGTCGATATCAGACGCCGTCCACATGCTTCACGAGCCTCGCGATCCCTCCGATATTGACCCGCAGGCACCCGCTCGCCGCCGTCTTGCCTATGACGAGTTTCTGGCGGGACAGCTATCCCTCGCGCTCGTGCGCCAGCGTCTGCGCAAGGTCGCCGGCAAGCCCGTCCACGCAACCGGCGCCGTCAGTCGCCAGATATTGCAGGCTCTGCCGTTTTCCCCGACAGGAAGCCAGAACCAGGCGATCGCCGACATCCTGAAGGACATGGCGGGCGACGATCGCATGTTGCGGCTGCTGCAGGGCGACGTCGGCTCCGGCAAGACGCTCGTAGCGCTGATGTCCATGGCTGCGGTGATCGAAAGCGGCGGACAGGCCGTCTTGATGGCGCCGACGGAAATCCTGGCACGCCAGCACCATGCGACGATCTCCAAATTCGCGGCAGCCGCCAACCTTGGCATCGAAGTCCTGACCGGCCGCACCAAGGGCCGCGAGCGCGACGAGATCCTCGAACGGATCGCGTCGGGCGAGGCGCAGATCATCATCGGCACCCATGCACTTTTCCAGGACAGCGTCAGCTACAACAACCTCATGCTGGCCGTGGTGGATGAACAGCACCGCTTCGGCGTCCACCAGCGGCTGCGCCTGACCGCCAAGGGCATCACGCCCCACATGCTGGTCATGACGGCAACGCCCATTCCGAGAACGCTGGTCCTCGCCGCCTTTGGCGACATGGATGTTTCCAAGCTCACGGAGAAGCCGGCGGGCCGCAAGCCGATCCAGACGATCACCGTACCGACAGAACGCGTCGGCGAAATCGTCGGCCGGCTGAAGAGTGCGCTGGCGGAAGGCAAGAAAGCCTATTGGATCTGCCCGCTCGTCGAGGAATCCGAAGAGAGCGACCTCATGTCGGTCGAGGAACGGCACGCCACCCTCGCCTCCGCTCTCGGCCCGGGCATCGGCCTCATTCACGGTCGCATGAGCGGGACGGAGAAGGACGCGGTCATGATGGCGTTCAAGAACGGCGACATTCGCCTGCTCGTCGCAACCACCGTCGTCGAGGTCGGTGTCGACGTCCCCGATGCCACGATCATGGTCATAGAACATGCCGAGCGCTTCGGGCTGGCACAGCTGCATCAGTTGCGCGGCCGCGTTGGGCGCGGTGACGAGGCATCGACCTGCATCCTGCTCTACAAGGGACCGCTCAGCGAAACCGGCCATGCCCGGCTCTCGATCATGCGGGAAACGGAAGATGGCTTCCGGATCGCCGAGGAAGACCTGAAGCTGCGCGGTGAAGGCGAGCTGCTGGGCACACGGCAATCCGGAACACCCGGTTTTCGGATTGCCAGCCTCGAGGCCCATGCGGACCTGCTGGAAATTGCGAGAAAGGATGGCGCCTATCTGATCGAACGCGACCCCGAATTGACGAGCGAGCGCGGAAAAGCCGTACGGACCCTGCTCTACCTCTTCCGACGCGACGAGGCGATCCGCTTCCTGCACGCCGGCTAACAGGCGGGCGCTTCGAAGCGCCCGCCTCCATGCGGCTTACCTCTTGGCAATCCCCGGCAGCGTCACGCGGAATACCTGGAACATCGTATCGACGTTCGCGTCGTTCTCAGCCTTGTAGGCCGAGCCCACCTGGAAGCCGTCCTGGGTCAGGAAGTCGTTGTCGTTGGCAACGAATAGGAAGTAGTCGTCAGGCTTGCTCGGATCCAGCGCACTGGCCAGTGACATCGCTTCCCACTTTTCGGACAGGTTGTTGCGGTCGTTCGGCGCGCCGTTGTGCAGGCCAAAGCGTGCAAGCTCCTTGCTGTCGTTGAGGTCGATCAGAGACGTCAGCGTTGCCGGCATCACGCTGGGGTCCAACGCCCCCTTCGGCGCGACTGGTTTGTCGCCATCGAATTCGCTTCCGGCGATATCGGTTGCGGCAGACAAATCGACGACATTGATCGCCCTGTAAAGCGAGGTATCGCCCTTGAGGCCGAAGCCGTTGTTGCTGTCGCGAGCAAGCATCAGGAACGCCTTGTCGGAAAGCGCGACGATTTCGCTCTGCGCCGCAACCAGCGTCTTGCCCTTCGCATCCTTGAAGACTGGCAGCGGCACGACGTATTCGTGAACGAGCTTCAGATGTGCCGGATCGGCTGCATCGTAGACCATCGCACGGGTGTTCTGCCGCGTCGCGCCGGAATCGCCGCCATCCTGGCGGGTTGCCGACTGCAGCACCGCGATCAGGTACTTGCCATCGGGCGTTATCGCCATGCCTTCAAGGCCCTGGTTGTTCTGGCGCCCCGTCTCCGGATCCTTCGGGTCCGGGGTCGAAGCGCCAGGGCCCGGATTGTTGGAGGCAAAGTTCAGCGCGCCCTTGCGCATCGGCAGCAGTGCCTTCGGCGGCTGCGTCGCCGAGATCAGCTTACCGTCCGCCGAGAAGTGGTAGATGTAAGGGCCATATTCGTCGCTGATGAACATAGAGCCATCAGGCAGCCGGACAATGGCCTCGTTGTCGAGCGCGACCTTGCCGTTGCTGGCCTGCGGCAGCGGCGGAAACTCGCCGGTTGCAGCACGAACGCCGCTTTCCGGATCGAGCCCTGTCATGTCGCCACCCTTGTCGTCGACGAGCAGCATCGAGTCGACCAGCTTCGCCTCTACGCCGGTCTGCTCCTTGCCGGCAGTCGGTACGCCTCCCACCGCCGTCGGCGTCATCAGGATGTCAACGGTGTTGATGCGCGGACGGTAATCCGTGGTGCCGGCGGCGTTGTAGCCACGGTCGGGAAGCAGCCACAGCGATCCCTTGTAGCCATCACCATCCTTGGTCCACGAGGCCGGATCGATGGCCATGCCGGAGCCGGAACCGAAGGTCTCGCCGAACTTGTCGCGCTGATTGGCCGGGATACGGCCGACAGCGACCAGTCCCTGATTGACGAAAGAGACGCCACCGACCGTCACGGTGTTGTCGGCAAACGCGGCGAAAGGCGTAAAGGCAACCGATGCAAGGAGCGCCGTGACGACAAAACGTGCCTTGGCGAAGGATGAAACGCTCATAATAATGTCCTTTGGAAAAATACCGTGACGTCAGCCGGTACACAGACCCCCGTACACACCACGCACAGAACTCAGATCTGTGACGGCGGGTCCGGTTGCGGCCTCTCCAACCTTCCACGCTCCATGTAGGACGGGACTATGATAGTGAAATGACAGTTAAGCGCGGGGCGGCACAAACCACACCCAGGGCGCGGGCGCAGCGGCGCGCCGGGAAAGCTGCGCGACCTACGGCCGCGCAGCTTTGAAGATCAGATCTGAGCGCCGCGGGCCTTCGACGTTGCGCTGAAGGCTTTCTCGACATAGGCGTCGCGGTCGTAGACGTCGTCGAAATACTGCACCACGCCGTTCTTGTCAGGCCATGCCGTGAAATAGGCGATGTAGATCGGGAACTTCTGCGGCACCTGCACCGCATGGTTCTTACCGGTCGCGATCTCCTGGCCGATCTTCTCGACCGAGGTGTTCAAGACGGCAGCGGCCATTGCGCGCGGGTCGGCAAGGCGCACGCAGCCGTGGCTGAGAGCGCGCATGTCACGCTTGAAGAAGCTCTTCGATGGCGTGTCGTGCATGTAGATCGCGTGCGCATTCGGGAACAGGATCTTCAGTTCGCCCAGCGCGTTGTCACCGCTCGGTGGCTGGCGCACGGAGATGTTCGACGTCGAACCGTACCAGTCGACGCTCGACGAAGGCACGGCCCTGCCGCCGACGGCAACTTCATAGCCCATGCGATCCAGATAGTTCGGATCGGAACGCAGCTTCGGCAGCATCTCGTTGATGATGATTGATTGCGGCACACCCCAGAACGGATTGAACTCGACCGTCTGGATCTGATCCTGGAAGAAGAACGTCTGGTGCGACGGCTGACCGACCACCACGCGCATCGACAGCTGTTCCTTGTTGTCGTTGTGGTAGTAGACCATGTAAGCCGGCTGATTGATGAAGACATAGCGCGACCCGAGATCGGCCGGCAGCCAACGTGCCTGCTCCATGGCCACGACCAGCTTTTCAATCTTCGCGCCGTTGCTGTCGCCGCCGGTCATCACGCGAACGGTAGCCTGGCCGATGACGCCGTCAGGCTTCAGGCCGCGCTCCTTCTGGAAGCTCTCGACGAGCGAGACGATTTCCGGCGAGTAGTCGGTACCATCGGTATAGGCAGCCAGCGTCGCGGCGTTTTCCGCCTTCAGCGCAGCGGAACCATGCTTGCTGATAGCCTTGACGATGTTCGGAATTTCCGGCGAGCTGTCGCCGGGACGCAGCAGACCCGTCAGGGTGATGTTAATAGGCGCCTCGGCGCTGCCTTCGCCTTTCAGCTTTGCGAGCTCAGCCTTGAGGGCCGCAAATTGCGGGCCATCCGGCGTGCGGCTGGTGATATAGGCAGCAACATCCGGGCTCATGCGTGCCAATTTGAGAACGGGCGTCAGGTTTACCGTCTTGCGAACGAAGTCGTGATAGCCAGACAGCTTGTTCGGGTCGACACGACCGCGAACCGTGTCCTGCACATAGGCGAGAACCTTGGCGGACAGTGCGAGCTCGAATTGCGTCAGCGCACGATCGCGTGCTGATGGGTCCGGGTTGGATGGATCGACGTTGGGAACCTCAAGCGCGTAGTCGGTTGGATCGAGCCCGACGGAGCCGGCATCGGCAAGTGCCGCCATGGCAGCCTTGGCGCGATCGTTGATGTCGGCACCGCTCAGCCACAGCAGCGGATTTTTCGCATCGCCGTAATAGGCTTCAAGCGCCTTGGCGACCTCTACCGGCGCCCGCACCTTGGCCTCGATCAGGAAGCGACGCTGCACGGTGGGAGCCGCATCAGCCGACACGTTGACGGCGGCAACAGCGCCGGTCACGACGGGATCGGTGAACTTGCTGGTATCAACAAACCGCATCGGATCGGGCTTGTAGGTATAATAGGTCGGCGAAGATACTTTCGGCAGCGGCGCGCTGGGATCGGCGTAGGTCGCCGGCGGCGCGACAGGCGCCGGGCGGATCAGGGTGCTCTGCGTGCGTGCACGATCACCACGGATCATGTCCATCAACGTATAGGCATGCGCGGGAGCGGCCCCCATGGCGGCGATGCCGCAAGAAAGTGCCAATGCGGATACCGCACCTTTCGAAAGGAGTGTCATGCTTTTTTCCAGTCCCAGTGTCATGCTGTCTTCGATCGCGGGCAGAGCCCAGTTTAGAACTCGATACGGCGCCGAAGGGTCAAATGGCAGAAAGCACACGCCACCGCTAGCCTCGGAAAACTCAACTTTCAGTAACGCGGCAAACCCTGGCGCCGCTCGCAGTTCACACAAAATTATGAAATTATTGGTTAATTTTTTACTTTATTTTTGCGTTCCGACACAGTGGCCAAAAAGCCGCTCATAGATAAAAACTCGCCCGTGTCCAAAAAAGCACTTATGGAGCGACCGATAACATGAATATAGCCATCATGTTTTCATCAGCCGGTTTTCTCGAAACCATATCAGACATATAAGACGACATCTTTGCTCGGCAATCGCAAAAGAAAGGCTTGGCCATGACCTCCACTCGCACCGAAACCGATACATTTGGCCCGATCGAAGTACCGAACGACAAATATTGGGGCGCGCAGGCCCAGCGCTCTCTCGGCAACTTCAAGATCGGTTGGGAAAAGCAGCCTCTTTCGATCGTACGTGCACTCGGCATCGTCAAGCAGGCGGCGGCCCGCGCCAACATGGCGCTCGGCCAGCTTGATCCGGCGCTCGGCAAGGTCATCATCGATGCCGCGCAGGAAGTCATCGACGGCAAGCTCGACGCGCATTTCCCGCTCGTGGTCTGGCAGACGGGATCCGGCACGCAATCGAACATGAACGCCAACGAGGTCATCTCGAACCGCGCGATCGAGATGCTGGGCGGCGTGATGGGGTCGAAGAAGCCGGTTCATCCCAACGACCACGTCAACATGAGCCAATCGTCCAACGACACGTTCCCGACCGCCATGCACATCGCTTGCGCCGAAGAGATTGTCCGTCACCTGCTCCCGTCCCTTCGCCACCTGCATGCCGCGCTCGACATGAAGGTCACCGAGTTCAGCCACATCATCAAGATCGGCCGGACGCACACGCAGGACGCAACCCCGCTGACGCTGGGACAGGAATTTTCGGGCTATGCCGCCCAGGTCGGCTCCGCCATCAAGCGCATCGAACTGACCCTGCCCGGCCTTTGCGAACTCGCGCAGGGCGGCACTGCGGTCGGTACCGGTCTCAATGCTCCGATCGGCTTTGCTGAAAATGTCGCCGAAGAAATCGCCGGGATCACCGGCCTGCCTTTCGTCACCGCGCCCAACAAGTTCGAGGCGCTGGCCGCCCATGACTCCATGGTCTTCAGCCATGGCGCCATCAACGCCGCGGCAGCTGCGCTCTTCAAGATCGCCAACGACATCCGCCTGCTCGGATCGGGTCCGCGCGCAGGGCTTGGCGAACTGGCACTCCCCGAGAACGAACCGGGCTCCTCGATCATGCCCGGCAAGGTCAACCCGACCCAGTGCGAAGCCCTGACGCAGGTCTGCGCCCATATCTTCGGCAACAACGCCGCACTGACCTTCGCAGACAGCCAGGGTCACTTCGAGCTCAACGTCTACAATCCGATGATGGCCTACAATTTCCTGCAGTCCGTGCAATTGCTCGGCGACGCCGCGGTGTCCTTCACCGACAATTGCGTGGTCGGCATCGAGGCCCGCGAAGACAACATCAAGGCAGGCCTCGAACGCTCGCTGATGCTGGTGACGGCGCTTGCGCCAAAGATCGGCTACGACAACGCGGCCAAGATCGCCAAGACGGCACACAAGAACGGCACGACGCTGAAGGAGGAAGCCCTGGCAAGCGGACTTGTAACCGTCGAGGAATACGACACCATCGTGCGCCCCGAAACAATGATCGGCCCCAAGTAGGCCCGCCTCGCCTTTCTGCTCCTCGAGCTCTATCAGCACCGCCGCAACCGCGGCGGTGTTTTTGCATGCATTGTTGACTGAAACATGCAGGTTTTAGAATTATTGCAATTGCGAAGGTGCGGGAATAGACCGACTGCGATTTACGTTCGGTCCCCAAGAAAGGTCCTTCGATGGCTGATGATCTGTTCCCTCTCGGCAAAGACTCCACCCAATACCGCAAGATCAGCAGCGACTACGTCTCTGTCGATACATTCAAGGGGCAGGACATTCTGACTGTCGAGCCCGAGGGCATCCGCCTGCTGGCCGAGACCGCATTCGCCGACATCAACCATCTGCTGCGTCCGGGACACCTCAAGCAGCTTGCCTCGATCCTCGACGACCCTGAAGCGACCGACAACGACCGTTTCGTGGCCTACGACCTCCTGAAGAACGCCAACATCGCCGCCGGCGGTATCCTGCCGATGTGCCAGGATACAGGCACCGCGATCATCATGGGCAAGAAGGGCCGCCGCGTCTGGACCGAAGGCGAGGATTACTCGGCCCTCGCCAAGGGCGTCATGGATGCCTACGAGAAGAAGAACCTGCGCTATTCGCAGCTCGCCCCGATCAAGATGTTCGAGGAAAAGAACACCAAGAACAACCTGCCGGCACAGATCGACATCTACGAGGAAGGCACCGACAGCTACAACTTCCTCTTCGTCGCCAAGGGCGGCGGCTCCGCCAACAAGACCTTCCTCTACCAGGGCACTCCGTCGCTGCTGACGCACGACCGGATGATCGACTTCCTCAAGGAAAAGATCCTGACCCTCGGCACGGCAGCCTGTCCCCCCTACCATCTGGCGATCGTCATCGGCGGCACCTCGGCCGAAATGAACCTGAAGACCGTCAAGCTTGCCTCGACGCGCTATCTCGACGACCTGCCAACCGAGGGCTCGGAAAGCGGCCACGCCTTCCGCGATGTCGAGATGGAAAAGGAAATCCACAAGCTGACGCAGCAGATGGGTGTCGGCGCCCAGTTCGGCGGCAAGTATTTCTGTCACGACGTCCGCGTCATCCGCTTGCCCCGTCACGGAGCGTCGCTGCCGATCGGCCTTGGTGTCTCCTGTTCCGCCGACCGCCAGGCCAAGGGCAAGATCACCCGTGAAGGTATCTTCGTGGAACAGCTCGAGACAGATCCGTCGAAGTACATGCCTGAGATCGACGAGACGAAGCTGTCGGAATCGATGGTCCGCATCGATCTCAACCAGCCGATGGCGGATATACTTGCAAAACTCAGCAAGCATCCGGTCAAGACCCGCCTGTCGCTGACGGGCACCATCATCGTCGCGCGCGACCTCGCCCACGCCAAGATCCGCGAGCGGCTGGAAAAGGGCGAAGGCATGCCCGACTACATGAAGAACCACCCGGTCTATTATGCCGGCCCGGCCAAGACGCCGGCAGGCTACGCCTCCGGTTCCTTCGGTCCCACCACGGCCGGCCGCATGGATAGCTATGTCGACCAGTTCCAGTCCTTCGGCGGGTCGATGGTCATGCTCGCCAAGGGCAACCGCTCGCGCGCCGTGCGCGAGGCCTGCAAGACGCACGGCGGCTTCTACCTCGGTTCCATCGGCGGTCCGGCCGCGCGCCTCGCGCAGGATTGCATCAAGAAGGTCGAAGTCCTGGAATACCAGGAACTCGGCATGGAAGCTGTCTGGAAGATCGAGGTCGAAGACTTCCCCGCATTCATCGTCACCGACGACAAGGGCAACGACTTCTTCCAGGAATTCAACCTCGGCTGATCGGGTTTAGTGGATTGATGCGGTCGCCGCCCGGTCGACCGTCTGAACATGGCTCATCGCACCGAGATCGGTTGCGGTGAGCACATCCTCCGCCTTCACGCTGGCGAGGATGTCGGTGCGAAACGCACCTTCGAAGAAGCCGTTGTGCTGGATGAGAAATGCCGATCCGGCGATCATTGCGGCAACCAGTACGACTGGTGAAGAATGGCGAGACGTTTCCATGATCTCATGCTTTCCGTTGAAACCCCGTTGGGTTCGTTGGAAGGAATGTGCTCTCTTGCCGCCTTTCGCAGAAGATCCGGAGATGGACACCGATCGTCAACAAGGCGAAGACAATCGCCCAGCCAAACGACAAGTTGGATTCTTTTCGAAAACAACTCGCCTTCAAGGCGTATGGCGATACGTACCCCTGAAAGAATCTCAAATAAAAATCATGACGATAGCGAGTAGATGCACCAACCATTGTAAAAATCACATGTAATCATTGGTATATCCGGCCTTAATCATTTCCCAAGATTTACAAGCTAAACAATTAAAGACTGCTTTTGAGAGTTGATGAGGAGTAGCGGGATGACCATGGTCGCAGCACCGAAGGCGCATGTCCCAGACGTGGCAGGGCAGATCACGTTTGCCATGCGCTCCATGGGCGTGGCTCCCATCCCGCGAAACTACGAACTCTTCTACGAAGCCTATATCGGCTCGAACCCGGCACTGACCCGCGACCTCGCCGCGCTCGGCAGCCAGGCGACCCAGGAAGAACTCGACCAGCTCGGCGCCCAGCACTTCACCCACAGTCCCGCTCGTGTTTTCGACGACGCCCATACGCGCCTGGCCGCCGAACTCGAAACGCTCCTGCGCGTACTGCGCCAGGAACAGACCTCGCTTGAAAGCTACAACAAGCTGCTCGGCGAGACTTACAGGCGCATCAGCTCAAAGAGCCATACCAGCGTCGACCTGATCGAAAACGCGATCACGCTGTTGACCGAAGCAACCGGCGACACGATGGCGCATGGCGAACGCACCGTCGAGAATGTCGTGCAGCGTTCGCAGGAAATGGACCAGGTTCGCAAGGAACTGGACGAATACAAGCGCATTGCGAATACGGACTCGCTGACGCGCTTGTCGAACCGCCGCGCCTTTGACGATCGCCTAGCCGCCGTCTTCAACAACCCGGCGATGCGGCCGGTTACAGCGCTGGTTCTGGCGGACATCGACAACTTCAAGAAGATCAACGACACCTATGGTCACCCGGTCGGTGACAAGATCCTGGCGACCGTCGCATCCGTCATCCGCGCCAACGTCAGGCGCGATGTCTTCGTCGCGCGCACCGGCGGCGAGGAATTTGCCCTCATCATCGAAGGCAACACGGCCGAGGAAGTGATGCTGACGGCAGAGCGTATCCGCAGGACACTTGAGGCAACACCCTTCACCAACTCGCGCACACGCGTAAACTACGGACCGGTGACGGTATCCGTCGGCGCTTGCATGGCCTCCTGTGCAGAGGATGCTGGCGAGCTCTACCACAAGGCCGACGTTGCGCTTTACGGCGCCAAGAATTCCGGTCGCAACTGCAGCGTCCTCTTCGAGGATGGAATGCAGAAGGAGTTCACCAAGAGCTGGCTGATCTACAAGGGATAGCAGCTCCCAGAGCGTCGTCGACCGGCGGACACGCCTACCACATGGTCTTTGCTGCGCGCGCGGCCCATTCCCGATCGTAGGTCTCGTGATCGAAGTCGCCCTCGGCGGCTTTCAGCATGAGCCCGGGTGTTGGCAGACTCTTCGGGTCGACGAAATTTTCGGCATTCCACAGCTCGGACCGGATGAGCGCCCGCGCGCACTGGAAATAGACCTCGTCGATCGTAATGACGATGACCGTGCGCGGATGCTTTCCATCCATCTCGAAGCTTGCGAGCAGTGCCTCGTCGTTCGACACGACACCGCGCCCGTTGACGCGCATCGTCGTGTTCGAGCCCGGCACCAGGAACATCAACGCCAGCCGAGGGTCACGCACGATGTTCGACAGTGAATCGACGCGATTGTTCCCGCGCCAATCCGGAAGATGCAACGTCTTGTCATCGATGATCCGAACGACGCCTCCGATGTCGCCGCGCGGTGAACAGTCGAGACCTTCCGGTCCGACTGTTGCCAGCGCCACGAACGGCGAGGCTTCGATCATCTGCCTGTAGAGCGGTGTCAGCTGCTTCGTGACTTTCGCCACCGATGCCTGGGTCAAGCCGCCGGCATAGATCGCACTCAGTTCTTCGACTGTCCTGATGATTTTCATGGCCGTTCCGCGCTATGCAACAGGTCGGCAATTAGCCGCCTAACATGACGCTACGATGACGCCCGCCGTGTGGGAAGTGGAATAATCTCGGCTTCCGCCTCAAAGTCGCTTTCACGAAGGAAATCGAGGATGGTATCGATCACGGGCGCGGCGTTCACGATGCGGCGATGCCCAAGCCCGTTCGCCCAATGCAAGCGAACGGTCTGCCCGAAGGCAGCGTAGCGGCGCGCGTGGCTTGCGCTCACTTCCTTGTCGTCTTCCGCGTGAACCACGAGCACCGGACGCCGGATCTCGCCGACGGCCTTGCCGGCGTCGAAATCCTCCAGTCGCCGTCCGGTGACATCATGAACCTTGCGCTCCAGCACCGACTGGCTGGCACGGCCCAATCCGATCATTTTGCCGAACCCTTTGAAGAGCCACTGCATTTCGCTCGGGGATCCGATAAGCACAAGCCGATCGGGCAGAACGGCCGGGACATCGGGCAACAAGCCGGCAGCACCGACCATCGAGGCTGCTCCGCCGAATGAATGACCAACCACCGCATCGAACGATCCGAAGCGAATTTCGGCTGCCCGGATCGCGTTCACCGCCTGCCCCATGTGGAGAGACCGCCCGGTAGCCCGCCCGTGACCGGGTAGATCGACAGCGATGACTTCCGCGCCGGTCGCCGCAAGCGCGGTCACAAGACCCGCCATATAATCGATGCTCGATCCCCAGCCATGCACCATGAGATAGCGCTTGCGCATGCCGACAGCACCGCCGTTAAAGCGATAGGCGTAGGCATGCGCGCCGTCCGGCAGACGCAGGTCAAACCGCTCCGTCCCGGCGAGCGCCTTTTGGCCGTCGGCGTGGGCCGCTCGGGCCTTCTCGCCCTTCGGCCGTTTCGATGGCGTGCGGCAGAAGAGCCGGAAAGCTGCATTGCCTGCCAGCGTCGGCGACACGGATTGCAACAGCGAGAATCCGAGGCGGGTGACCTTCAATGCAAAGTTTGCCATAGTGGGAATCCAATAATGTTCAACACTGAACAATAAAGTACAACGATGAACAAAAATCAACTCCTTCCCTGGGATCATCCGCGTTTTCGCAGCTGGATTGCCGTTGGCAGGGCCTGCCAGCTGATGCAGCAGTCGCTGGGTCGCGCGCTGGCCGATCTCGATATCAAGACGCCGCATCTCGATATCCTGATCAACCTCTACCGTTTCGAGGGTATCTCCCAGCAGGAACTTGCCCGCAAATTGCTCGTCGGGCGCTCCAACATGAGCATGCTGCTGCCTCAGATGGAAAAACGTGGCCTGATAGAGCGCCGGAACGACGACAGCGATAAGCGCGTGCTGCGGCTTTTCCTGACGCCCGACGGTCGCAGCGTGACCGAACGCGCCATGGTCATCCAGACGGACCTGATCGAGCGCGTGCTCTCACCGGAGCCCGTCGACCAATGCATGGCAATGGCCGCGTCGATGGAACGGATCATCGGCGTCCTGCAAAAGGAGCTGCGAGACGACGACTGACCTAGTGCAGCGTGTGCGCCACAGCCTGGCCGGATAGCGACCGATATTCCCAGGCGGCCACGATAAGCAGCACCGCAGTCGACAGCATCCCCATCACGTAAATCTCGGTGAATGGAGCAACGAAGGCGAGCAGGATCAGCAGCACGAGACCGCCGATATGCGAGAGCGGCGGCCTGCCGCTGGTCGCTCCCTTGAACCACAGATTGCCCGCCAGGAACAATCCGACGCCGCCGAGCACGGACGCGACGATGCCCAGATCGCCCACCTCGTGCGGATGGGAGAACATGAACTCCACGGACACGGCATGGACGATGATGCCTGCCAAGATCGGAATATGCGCATAAGTGAAAGCCTGGCGAGCAATGCTGCCGGGCGTTTCGTCATGCTCGATACGATGCGCAGCCCGTTCGTGACCGAACCGGAAGTAGAGCCACCACATGCCGACTGTCGCGACAAATCCCGTGAGGAAAACAACGGCTGTCAGGGTCGAGAAAGGCAGCTCTGAGAAGGTGCGTCCGGCAACCAGGATCGCCTCGCCGAGGCAGATGATGACGAAGAGCGCGCTACGCTCGGCCATATGGGCGCCCGAGACGTCCCAGTCCGCAGTCGTCGACTTGCCTAGCCCCGGAACGAAGAATCCGGACGCCGGACCTGCATACTCGATGGCCAGAGCAATCAGCCAGGCGACCAGACGGGCCTCATGTTCCAATAGGCCGCCAGCAATCCAGAAGACACCCGCCACCCCAAGCCAGACACTGATGCGGATGAAGTTGCGATAGTTGGAGGCGCTGACGCCCTTCATCGCAAAAACGGCAAACAGGGAGCGCCCGACCTGCATCAGCACATAGGCCCCGGCAAACAGCAGTCCCTTGTCGCCGAAGGCCTCGGGAATCGAGGCCGAGAGCACGAGCCCGAGCAGCATGAGCACCACGAGCATGCCACGAACCGGCATTTTCTCGGGATCGAGCCAGTTGGTTACCCAGGCGGTGAAAATCCACACCCACCAGACCGCAAAGGTCATCAGCCCGGCCTCAAGCGCACCAAGCGGCGTATAGTGAGCCGCAAGGGCATGCGACAGCTGCGAGATCGAGAAAACGAAAACCAGATCGAAGAACAGCTCGAGGAAGCTCACTCTGCTGCCCCCGGGACTACCCTTCACGCGCAGCCAGTTTCGTTGCCTAGTCGCAGCCATTCGTTCCCCTCTTCTTGCCGTTTGCTCTCAGCGCGGTTTTTCGGACGTATCCCGGTTCATGCCCTTCTCACGCAACTCTCCTTCGTAGGCGGCGAACAGTTCATCGCCGCGCTCACCGAGTTCGCGCAGATAGGTCCAGGTATAGATGCCGGTGTCGTGCATGTCGTCGAAGCCGATGCGGACGGCATAATTGCCGGTCGGCATCATTGAAATGATAGCGACATTGCGCTTGCCTGGCACGGTCACCTTCTGTCCCGGTCCGTGTCCCTGCACTTCCGCCGATGGCGAAAGCACCCGCAGCATCTCCGCCGAGAGCTCGAAACTGCGCTCGTCGTTGAATGTGACGACCAGACGCTGCCGGTCCTTCGATACCCTGAGTTCAGTTGGCCAGATGTCGCCCATGGTCGCAATCCTCTTCATGTCGAGGAGTAGGCAATGAGGCTTTCGGAGGCAAGCTCAATTTACGTTGCCTGGGCGGCGTTTCCCTTGACGCGGCAATGGCATATACGCACATATAGAAGAATGCGGAGGCAGTGGTGAACAGCAAGGTCGGAACGATAGGCAATGCCACGCCGCTGGTATCGGATGCGCGGCCGATGGTCGATCCGTTCCAGCGGGCGGTCACCTATTTGCGCGTCTCCGTGACCGATCGCTGCGACTTCCGCTGCACCTATTGCATGGCGGAAAACATGAACTTCCTGCCGAAGAAGGACTTGCTCACGCTCGAAGAGCTGAACCGGCTCTGTTCCGCCTTCATCGCCAAGGGTGTCCGCAAGCTGCGGCTGACCGGTGGCGAACCGCTGGTGCGCAAGAACATCATGTATCTGGTGCGCGAACTCGGCAAGCAGATCGGGTCCGGCCTCGATGAGCTGACGCTGACCACCAACGGCTCGCAGCTGTCGCGTTTTGCCGATGAACTCTTCGATTGCGGCGTTCGTCGCATCAACGTTTCGCTCGATACGCTCGACCCGGAAAAGTTTCGCCAGATCACCCGCTGGGGTGACTTCCACAAGGTAATGGAGGGCATCGACGCCGCGCAGAAGGCCGGGCTGAAGGTCAAGCTGAATGCAGTCGCCCTCAAGGATTTCAACGAAGTCGAAATGCCGGAAATGATCCGCTTCGCGCACGGACGAGGCATGGACCTCACGGTCATCGAGACCATGCCGATGGGCGAGATCGAGGAGGATCGTACGGATCGCTACCTGCCGCTCTCCAAGCTGCGCGCCGATCTCGAACAGGAGTTCACCTTCAGCGATATCGGTTACCGCACGGGCGGCCCCGCACGCTACGTCGAGGTCAAGGAGACCGGCGGCCGCCTCGGCTTCATTACGCCGATGACGCACAATTTCTGCGAAAGCTGCAACCGCGTCCGCCTGACATGCACCGGCACCCTCTACATGTGCCTCGGCCAGAACGACGCCGCTGACCTCCGCTCCACCTTGCGCGCCACGCAGGACGACGGGCTGCTCTATGCCGCGATCGATGAGGCCATCACGCGAAAGCCCAAGGGGCACGATTTCATCATCGACCGCGCCCACAACCGCCCGGCCGTGGCTCGCCATATGAGCGTCACCGGCGGGTGACCGCGCCACAGGCAACTCCACATAAGCGGTGATGACGACTTGTGAGCGATCCCACCATCATCCAGTCGATGAATCCGTCCATGCTGCAAGCGCACATAATGGTTGCATTGCACAATCGAATTTTGCTCGCTGTGTCTTCCTGCTGATTCCCTTGCTTCCGGTTCGCCTTTAAAAGGGGCGCACAAGAATCGGAATGTCTTTATGCCGCGGTCTCGCAATACCCAGGGCGCCATCTATATGACTTCGGCCATGGCCGGTTTCTCCTCGAGCGACGCCCTTTCCAAATCGGTCATTACACAGATGAACGCCGGGCAGATCATGTGCCTGCGCGGACTGATCACGAGTGTCGTCATCTACCTGATCGCGCGACAGATGAAGGCACTGCGCTCATGGCGCGTCATCCTGAAGCCAATGGTGCTGCTGCGCGTGGTCTGTGAGATTCTCGCCGCGGTGACCTACATCACCGCCTTGGGCATGATGCCGATCGCCAACGCATCCGCCATCCTGCAATCGCTGCCCCTGGTGGTGACGTTTGGCGCGGCACTGCTCTTCGGTGAGCCCGTGGGCTGGCGGCGCTGGTCGGCCATCCTCATCGGCCTCATGGGGGTGCTGATCATCATCCGACCAGGCGCCGAAGGCTTCACGATAGCTGCCCTGCTTGTCGTCGCAAGCGTTCTCGTGACCGCCGGTCGCGATCTGGCGACGCGCGGCATCGACCCGGAAATTCCCGCACTGATGATCACGGTGGTCACCGCCGTATCGGTCGCGGTATGCGGCGCCCTTCTGACGCCCTTCCTTGGCGGCTGGAAACCGGTGAATGCGACATCATTCTCCCATATCGTGCTGGCGGCGATCCTCGTCCTCATCGGCTACCAGTCCGTCATTCTGGCGATGAGAACGGGAGAGATCTCCTTCGTGGCGCCCTTGCGCTATACCGGCCTCATCTTCTCGGCCCTGCTGGGCTTCGTATTCTTCGCCGAAATCCCCGATCTCTGGACTTTGATCGGCGCAGCAGTCGTTATCGCCTCGGGCCTCTATACATTCTATCGTGAGGGCAAGCGCCACGTGGCGCCGTTGGCCCAGGAATCCGAACCGAGAACACCCGTCTGAGGCAGTCATGAATAAATTCGCGATGAACAGGTCCAACATTCCCGGGGTCGTCCTGGCCGGCGGACGCTCATCGCGCATGGGCCGCGACAAGGCATCCGTGGCACTTGGCGATCGCACGTTGCTGGACCGGGTGATAGAGCAGCTTGCGCCGCAGGTCAGCACCGTTGCCGTCAATGCCGACGTGACGCCGAAGAACTGCAGCCGCCTCTTCGTTCCAGACATCGTGCCCGGCAAGGCAGGCCCGATGGCCGGCATCCATGCCGCCATGGTCCACGGCGCGTCTCTGCCTGCGGTTACCCACGTTGTCACGGTTTCCGTCGATAGCCCCTTCTTCCCCGGCGATCTCGTCGACTGGCTGGCGGCAGCGATCGACGCGCCGGAAAAGATCGCCATTGCCACCTCGGAAAGTCGCAGCCATCCGGTGTTCGGCCTCTGGCCGGTCTCGCTTGCGAACGATCTCGAATCCTGGATCGCAACGGATGAGAAACGCCGCGTCCGCGACTTCCTCTTACGGCATGACGTTACGGAAGTTTCCTTTCCACTGCGCCCGACGCGGGCGAGCCTTCTCGATCCGTTCTTCAACGTCAACACGCCTGACGATCTCGCGGAGGCCGAGCGCTGGCTGAAGGTCCTAGCCTGATGGCCGCACCCAGGATATTCGGCATTGCTGGCTGGAAGAACTCGGGAAAGACCGGACTGGCTGTTCGACTGGTCGAAGAATTCACACGGCGCGGCTATCGCATATCGACCATCAAGCACGCCCACCACGACTTCGATATCGACAAGGTCGGCGCCGACAGCTACCGCCATCGGCAGGCAGGCGCCCACGAGGTCACCATCGTATCCGGCACGCGCTACGCAATCATGCACGAACTACGGGGCGCGCCGGAGCCGACGTTCGAGGAAATCCTTGGTCGGATCGCGCCCTGCGACCTCGTGCTGATCGAGGGCTACAAGCGCGAGCCCATTCCAAAGATCGAGGCGCGCCGCCTTGAATCGACAAATCGCGAACCACTGGCGCCCACCGATCCCTACATTGTGGCGATCGCGGCCGATCACGCGGTTGAGGCAGCCACCCTGCCCGTATTCGACCTAGACGACACGATCGCCATCGCCGATTTCATCGCAAAGGCGGTCGGCTTGCAGCCGCAGACATGAAAAAGGCCGCCGGTCACCCGGCGGCCTCCTGCATTCAAGCTCTGTTCGACCTTAGTTGCGCGAGGCAACCGGCCTTACCAGCGCCGTCACGCGGCGGATGGTAACGCGGCGGTTTTCCTGGTTCGGTCCCTGCGTGTTGACCTTCAGGTAACGCTCCCCGTAACCCTGCGTCGCAAGGTTTTCAGGCGGGATGCCATAGACGTCGGTCATCACGTTCGCGACCGATTCGGCGCGCTGGTCGGACAGCACGAGGTTGCTCTGGTCGGAACCGACAGCATCCGTGTGACCTTCGATCAGGAATGTTTCCGACGGATCCTTGCGCAGCACTTCGTTGATCGCGTCGGCGACCTTGCGCAGGCTGCGCGCCTGGCTCATCGGGATTTCGGCGCTGCCGGTCGCAAAGGTGATCGTATCTAGGTCGATACGGCGCACCTTGTCGCGGATACGAGCAGAATACTTCACCTCGTCGAGCGAATAGACGCGCTCGACTGGCTCGACCGGCGGCTCGCGGAGGAAGTCGTAGTAGTCGCGATCGTCGTCGCTGCTCGTGTCCATGATGTAGTCCCGCAGCGGGATGCGCAGGCGCATCGGTGGCAGGTCGGCACCCGGATCCTGGAAGTAGCTGCGATCGGGATCGTCATAGAGTTCCGGCGAGTAGTAGAGCACCGATTCCCGACCACGATTATCGATGCGCGAGCGCTGGATGATATCGCCGTAGCGGTTACGGACCGTTACGATCTGGTAGCCATCACGGTCGATCGTCTCGCGATAACGGTCGCGCGGCAGCTGCTCGTACATCGGCCGTTCGCCATCCCTGAGGAAGCGGCGGTCGTCATCGCCACGCACATAGGTCTGGTTGTTGAACTGGATGATCACGCGGTTATCGTTGCCGCGCTGGCCGAACTGCGCGCCATCGGGCCGCTGGAACTGCGGGCGACGATCAAGGCGCTCGCCCTGCTCGCTGGTGACCGCCTCGATCTTGATCGGCGGGCGTCTTTCGCCGCTGGGCGCAACCTGCGCATCGGCGTCGGACTTCGGAACGCGAACCTGCTGCTCCTGGCCGCGCTGCTTGTCGCGGTCGCGGCGCGACTGCACACCACCGGAGCGGTCGGCATCCTTGTCGCTATCGAGAACGGCGGCACCGTTTTCAACAGGAAGCACCACGGTTTCCGTGCTCTTGCTCGGATCGGCTGCGATTTCCTTGCGCCGCTCGAGTTCCTTGGGGGTGATCTTCTCCGGCGCAGGAATGACCTGCTCGGCCTGACCCGCTGCGGGCTGTCCGGCCACGCCGCCTTCAGGCTGCGCGGGAGCGATCTGCTCGCCCTGCTGCTGCGCGGGTGCTGTTTCCAGCTGCGGCTTTGCCGGTGCTTCGCCGACCGCTGGCTGCTCCTGGTTGGGCGCCTTGCCCGTTACAGGCTCGTTGCCGTTCTGCGGCTTGGCGGCCTTCTCTGGCGCGGGCTGTTCCTGCTGGGTCGGAGCCTGTTCCGCGGCCGGCTTCTGGCCTTCGGGTGCAGCCTCGGCGGCCGGCTTCTTGCGCGGCTTCACGGGCTGGTCTGTGCCTTCCGCTACCGGCTTGCCGTTCTTGCCTGATGGCTGCTGCTCGGGAGCAACCTGCTCCTGTTGCGGCGCTGCAGGTTCCGCCTGCGGAGCGGCCTGCTCCTGCTGCTGAGGCGCGGCCTCCTCTTGCTGCTTCTGCTGTTTGTCGCGCTTGTTGTGGCGCGGCTTCTGCTGATTTTCGGCAGGCTGCTGCTCGGGAGCGACCTGCTCCTGTTGCGGTGCTGCAGGTTCCGCCTGAGGGGCGGCCTGTTCAGCGGCTGGCTGCTTGTGCTTTCTCGGCGCCTCGGCAGGTGCCTCCTGCTGCTGTGCCGGTTCCGCTGCCGGCTGCTCAGCTGCAGGTTCACGCTGCTTCTGCTTGCGTGGCTTTTCGACAGGCGCTTCTTCCTGCTGCTGTTGTTGCGGTGCCTGTTCGGCTGCCGGCTCGCGCTGCTTGCGTGGCTTTTCAGCCGGAGCTTCCTGCTGCTGCGGTGCTTCTTCGGCGGCAGGTTCGCGCTGCTTGCGGGGCTTTTCGGCGGGCGCCTGCTGCTGGTCGCCACCGCCTTCGGCCTGCTTCTTGTGCCGCTTTTTCAGAATTTCTTCATCCGAGGGCGCATCCGGCGCAGCCTCTTGCGCGACCTCGATGGTGCCGGCGGGCTGCACGGCGGGGCTGGTCTGCTCGACGCTGGTGGCCGCCGCAAACACGTGCACGGGCTGCATCACCATCGACAGGGACAGCAGCGGAAACGCGGCGCTGGCAAACAGTCTGGATCTCATTCCCATTAGGGCTCCTCATTGATTCTTCTTATCTTCGGCGCGGTCATTGCGGCGTTCTCTTCTGACCCACGCTCGTGTCAGGGAATCGAACACACGCGAATTTGTTCCACGCGTTTTAAGACCTGCCTGATTAACCCGTTCTGAATATGGCAGACTGCACACGTTCATCTTCGCCACAGTTTACAATGGTTGAGAGAGCCGCGATTCCTGTTGCAATTTTAGCAAAAAGCGTTTGAGTATCGCCTCAAGGCGTTGCCAGGCAGCGCCGATCTGCGCCGCCGACGCAAAACAAAAATACGGACGGCGGCCACCAACAGAGAGGACTCTCATGCGTATCTCCACCCGTATTCTCGCAGCCGCCTCGATTGCCGCGATGTCTCTTTTCGCCGGCTCTGCAATGGCAGACGGCGAGAAGTATGTCATCGGCACCGACTCCACCTACCCGCCCTTCGAGTATGTAGAC
Organism: Rhizobium sp. S96; assembly: GCF_030382195.1. Classification (NCBI taxonomy): domain Bacteria; kingdom Pseudomonadati; phylum Pseudomonadota; class Alphaproteobacteria; order Hyphomicrobiales; family Rhizobiaceae; genus Rhizobium; species Rhizobium sp. S96. The sequence goes on along the minus strand of NZ_JAUDRY010000002.1, from coordinate 144,926 downwards.
GCCAGCGGCCAATTCCTCGGCTTCGACATGGACATCGCCCGTGCGCTCTGCGCCGAAATGAAGGCGGACTGCACCATCGTCAGCAGCGACTGGGACGGCATCATTCCGGCTCTCCAGGCCAAGAAGTTCGACATGATCATCTCATCCATGTCGATCACTCCTGAGCGCTCCAAACTGGTCGACTTCACCAACAAGTACTACAACACGCCGCCGGCTGTTGCCGTACCGAAGGACTCGACCGTGACTGACGTTGCCGGCCTCAAGGGCAAGGTCATCGGCGCACAAACGTCGACGACGCATGCCAACTACGCCGAAAAGCACCTGCCGGACACCGAGCTCAAGCTCTACCCGACCGCCGACGAGTACAAGCTCGACATCGCAAACGGTCGCGTCGATGCCGTCATCGACGACGTCGTCGTGCTCTCGCAGTGGGTCAAGTCTGACGCCGGTGCATGCTGCAAGATCCTGACGACGCTTCCTGTCGACAAGGAAATCAATGGCGTTGGCGCCGGCATTGCCGTCCGCCAGGGCGATCCGCTGCGCGAAAAGCTCAACAAGGCGATCGTCGCGATCCGTGCCAGCGGCGAGTACAAGAAGATCCAGGACAAGTACTTCGACTTCAACGTTTACGGCGACTGATAAAATCTGTAGGTCGCTACATTAGATGGTGGCGGAAGGCTTGCCCTTCCGCCATTTTTGTTTGACAAAGACTGAAAGATCAAAGCGGCAAAAGCCGCGAGGGGAAAAGCATAATGGGCGGATTATTTTCCGCGCTGGGCTCTCTATGGGCCGCGATAGGATATGTCTTCGATCCGCTTTGCGGACCTGCGGGCCTCTTTACCTGGTTTGGCTCATCCACGATCCTTGCCTGTGGCGACACCGGCTGGGGCGACGAGATCGCAGCCGGCCTGAAGGTCACCGTTGCGGTCGCGCTCGTGACGCTGCCGATCGGCCTCCTCATCGGTTTCGTCGTTGCGCTTGGCCAGCAGTCGGAGGAAAAATCCGTACGCCTGGCGGCCGGCATCTACACGACGATTTTCCGCGGCCTGCCGGAACTGCTGACCCTCTTCATCATCTACTATGGCATGCAGATCCTGATCCAGGCCGTGCTTGCCTACGCCGGCTATGACGGGCGGATCGAGATCAACGCCTTCATCGCAGGCGTCATCGCGCTCTCGGTTGTTTTCTCCGCCTATTGTTCGGAAGTGTTGCTGTCGGCATTCCGCGCCATTCCGAAAGGCCAGTATGAGGCCGGTGACGCACTCGGATTTCACCGAGGCCGCACGCTTATGCTGATTGTCCTGCCGCAGCTGGTGCGCATCGCCCTGCCCGGTCTTGTGAATCTGTGGATGATCCTGCTCAAGGACACATCCTACGTGTCGATCATCGGGCTCGCGGACATTCTACGCCAGACCGGCGTCGCGGTTAAGGTGACCAAGCAGGCGTTCCTCTTCTACATCGTCGCCTGCGCCCTTTATCTCGGCCTTGCGATCATTTCTTCCTTCGGCCTGCGCTACATCGAACGCTGGGCCAAGCGCTCGGAGGTCCGCCGATGAGCCACGCTGAAGTCCTCATACCGCCGCAGCCGGCGCCGAAGGTCGAGCAGACGAGCCTCAACGCAACGCGTATCACCGGCTATTTCTTCGTCGGATTGTGGATCGTTCTCGCCATTTCGCTGGTCGGCATGATCATCAAGGGCTGGGACCTGGGCAATTTCACGCGCTACGGGCCACGCTACATCCACGGTCTTTTCACGACGATTGCACTGGTCACCATATCGGTGATCTTCGGCGCGATCCTGTCGTTGCCATTGGCCTTCGCGCGCATGTCGAAGAACAAGGTCATCAACGGCCTCGCTTATGCCTATGTCTATGTCTTCCGCGGCACGCCGCTGCTCGCTCAGCTATTCCTGATCTACTACGGTCTCGGCGGCTTTCGGCCTCAGCTTGAGTCCGTCGGTCTCTGGTGGTTTTTCCGCGACGCCTGGTATTGCGGCCTTTTCGCGATGACCATCAACACCGCAGCCTATCAGGCCGAAATCCTGCGCGGCGCGATCGAGAGCGTGCCGCATGGCCAGCACGAGGCGGCGGCCTCGCTCGGCATTCACAAGGCGGTCGCCTTCCGCAAGATCATCCTGCCGCAGGCGTTGATCGTGGCCCTGCGCCCCTACGGCAACGAGATCATTCTCCTGATCAAGGGCTCGGCCGTCGTGGCGATCATCACCGTTCTCGACCTGATGGGCGAGACGCGCTACGCCTTCTCGCGCACCTTCGACTACCAGACCTATCTGTGGGCGGCGATCTTCTACCTCGCCATGGTCGAGACCCTGCGCCATCTCTGGGCTTGGATCGAACGCCGATTGACCAGACACCTCAAGCGCTGACAGCGTTGGCAGCACTCAACATAGAGAGCTGCTAACGCATTGAAATAAAGAAATAAAAATATATCCGATCGACATTCCGCAAGCTTCGGTTAACCATGTCATGGTTCCATTTCATGTAGCGCTAATGAGCGCTGCATGGGAACCAGAGGCTAGACGACGATGCACAAGGAACTCGAAAAGCAGCTTCAGGGCTACGGCCTGACAACCGCCCAGATCATCTACCGCATGCCGGATCACCAAGCCATACTCCAGACCTACATCTGGCAGGACTACGATCTGGCACCGGAGTTTCCGGAGATGCGCAGCTTCCTGAAATTCTGGCAGGAGAAGCTGGATGGGCCGCTTCACTCCGTACGCTACATTCACCGCAAGCTGATATCGGCCACGGAATGGCGCTCCCTGAAGGGTGAATTCATCATCAACTGACAGCTCTATCGAGCCGGTCAGACATGCGCTTCCCCGTGGAAGAACTCGCCACGTTCCGTTTCGCGAAGAAGCGCACCATAGAGAATGCCGATATAGAGCACGGCGACGATTGAAATCACGGCCCAGCCTGGGATGGGCCCCAGCGCCGCATTGTCGACCACGTAGGACCAGGAATGTGCCTGTGTCTGGGTATCGCCTTCCGTCTGCAGCTTGGGCGTCGTGATTTTCAGGCACCACGCGAGCAGCAGGATGAGGTACATCCAGCAATAATTCCGGCGGAGCCGCCGCCGGATCGCGGCGCGATAGCTCAGCAGAAACTCGGGCTTGCGCAAGCTTGCCGCAATCTTCGCAGCCCAGTCGCTTCGCGGCGCCGTGCCCGGCGACAGGATCTCGGCGAAATAGCTGCGCTCCAGCTGCCGGATGCGCGCCCTGTATATGTCGAAGAAGCGGTAGCGCCGCGCCTCGATGACAAGCAGAAGCGTGATCAGCATCATGCCAAACAACAGCACCCCATGGTGCGACGTCGGCGACGACAGGGATACCGACAGGAGTGCTGCCGAAACGGTGATCGCCCAGTTCGATGTCCGGTCGATCCGGTCGCGCCAACTCGTCATCCGGCCAAGCTCGCCACGATAATAGTGGCTCAGCGTGTTCGTCACCTCGCCAGCACTCGCCGGAAGCGCCGGCCGCGGGCTCTCCATCTCACCGTCCAACGGTGCGTTACCGGGCTGCGCGATCATGGTCATTTCCTCCATTTGTTCTCATTGAATTAGGAATGACTTACTTTGCGCGCGCAACGTCGCCATTGCAAAAGGCATTCAGTCGCCGTAGAGGCTCCGCAAGAGACAAAAATTGTGGTGAGAGACATGGCCAAGAAGATCGACGAAGACGCACTGGCGGAAGCCTATAATCGCGCACTCGCCCTTGAGAAGGCCGGCGACGTCGACGCAGCCGTCAAGGCCTACGAAGAAGTCCTTGCCATCGATCCCGACGATCACGGCGGCGCCGCCGTCCGCATCGCCGCCATGGGTCGCGGCGAAACGCCAAGCAAGGCACCGGATGCCTATGTCGAGACCCTCTTCGACCAGCATGCAGAAGTCTTCGAGGACGTGCTCGTCGAACAGCTTGGCTATCACGTGCCCATGCTGGTTCGCCAGCGCATCCAGAGCCTGGAACTCGGCCCGTTCAAGCGCATGCTCGACCTCGGTTGCGGCACCGGCCTGACGGGTGGCACGCTTCGCGATATCTGCGAAGAGATGACCGGCATCGACATTTCCGAAAACATGGTCGAGATCGCCCATGAGAAGGACCTCTACGAAACCCTGTTCGTCGCCGAGGTCGAGGACTTCCTCGATGACAACGACGAAGAGCCCTTCGACCTGATCACGGCAACCGATGTCCTGCCCTATCTCGGCGCGCTGGAGCCGCTTTTCTTCGGCGCCGCCGAAAACATGATGTCGGGCGGCATCTTCGTGTTTTCCTCCGAAACCCTGCCCGAGGAAGCGCTTGCCGGTCGCTCCTACATGGTCGGCCCGCATCAGCGCTTTGCCCATTCCGACGCCTACGTCCGCGAACGACTGGCGGCCACCGGTTTCGACCTGATCGAAATCACCGACATCAATGTCCGCATGGAAGAGGGCCAGCCGACGCCCGGTCATCTGGTCATCGCCCGCCTCAGATAACACCGCGACAACCACAATCAGTGATTGCGGTCGATTGGTTGCGTAACCATGAGAAGTACACCATCCTCCCAATGTTTTGTTGGGGGGCAAGATGGATACATCATCGTGGAGTGGCCTGTTCGTCAGCCTGGTGGGCACGCCCGAGGCTATTTTGTTCTACCTTTCCGGCATCAACTGGTACGCTCTGGGTATCGCGGTCCTGAGCCCGTTGCTGATGTTGTTTGCGCGACAGGAAATCAGGTTGAGGCGATTGCGCTCCATCCAGGACTTCCTGACCACATTCAAGCTGCCAGGGGTCAAGGGAACGACCCTCTCCACCGAGCCGCGCTCCGCTGATACGGTGCCGAACGCCGACCCGACCAACGACAACAGCACGACGAAAGCCGCGCCCGGCGCTGAAAATCAGCCCAATCCATCCTTCGAATACGTCAAGTCGAAGTACATTTCCGACCTCAGGCTTAGCGCAAAATATGACGATCAGTCGCGTTTGAAGGACGCAAAGACGGACGTCGACCGTATCAATATCTACATCGAGATTGCCTGCCGACCGTTCCAGAGCGCCAATGTTCGGCTTTATCTGGCGTCGCTGAGCTTCATGCTGGTGTCCTACTACGGCTTCAAACTGTTCTTCACCGCGCTCGGCTATGGGACCGGGGACGAGTGCGTTCCGGCGACCGGATGCAATCTGACGCTCTCGGAAACAATCGGCGCGTTCGCCTTCGTCGGTGCCTACGTCGCGGCGCTGCGCATGTTGCTACGCTCGCTTGCCATCTTCGATCTCAACGCGTTCACCTTCCTGCGGCAGGCCAGCGAGATGGCTGCGACGGTGCTGGTGGTAATCCTGCTCTACAACGCATTTCCAACCATCACCTCGCCCGTCTCCCTTTCCGGCATCGTGAACATACAACAGACGACCGGCACGGCCTCGCCGGCAGCCACTGCTGCTGCGCCTCAACCGCCGGCGAAAGAACCAGCGGTCGATGACAGCACCGACGACGACAGGATTTCGAGCGTCTGGCTGGCACTCGCGGTGCTGCTCGGTCTGCTGCCCCAAAGCTCGAGCAAGTTCCTCCTGCTGAAACTGCGGGCGTTCGTTCCTTGGGCAAAGATAGCCGACGACCGCTTCGCGGAGATCACCAAGACGGTCTCGCCTGACATTATCGACGGCATCGACTTCGAGACACGTTTCCGGCTCGAAGAATGCGGCATCTACGATGTCCAGAACCTCGCGACCTATAACCCGATCATGCTCTTCATCGAGACGCCCTTTGGTGTCTTCCAGTGCATCGACTGGGTGGCGCAGGCGCAGCTATGCCACATCCTCGGACCTGAGAAATTCCTGACCTTCCGCGAACTAAACATCCGGACGATCTTTGACCTAGAGCGCGCCATCGAGAGCATGCAAGCCCCGGACGCATATGATGCGATGTGCGCGACGGTCTTGCTCGCGCCAACACAGAACCTTCGGTCAATCACGGAAATCTCCGGCTTCAAATTCTTCATCGGCCGGCCCGACGCTCCCAAGGCGGAAACTTTGGACCAGTATTTCGAGTGGCTGAACAGCCGCATCGCCGACAAGAACGGCACGACCGCCGCTATCGAGCATCTGATGTCCTGGATCGGTGACGATCTTCATGTGCGCCGGCTGCGGCGCCTGTGGAACGACATCGCCGACAGTCTGGAACCGAACTCGGAATACCTGAAAGACTCCAAGCGCAATCCGGCGAATGCGCCCAAACCTTCGCCGACCGACATCGTTCCAGTGAAAGATGCCGCAGAATAGTTATCCCAACGGATAACTATTATCTATCCTCCTCGGATTAATTCTGATACTTATCCAATCAGATAAGTTTCGCCGAGGAGGACGTCGCGTGTCGCTTACTCTCTATGGTCATCCGCTTGCATCCTTTTGCCACAAGGTCCTGATTGCGCTCTACGAGAACGGCACACCGTTCGACAATCTGATCGTTGATCTCGCCGACGAACGGTCGCGCGCCGAATTCGTCCGTCTCTGGCCAGTCGGCAAGATGCCGATGCTTCGCGACACGGCACGCAATCACATCATTCCGGAAACGACGATCATCATCGAATATCTGGATCGCCACCATCGCGGGCCTGTCCAGCTGCTGTCGGACGACGAGGATCAGGCGCTCCGGATCCGGCTGTGGGACCGCTTCTTCGATCTATACGTTCAGACGCCGATGCAGAAGATCGTTGCCGACAAGCTGCGACCCGAGGGCTCCAAGGATCCATACGGTGTCGACGAGGCCCGCAGCGCATTGGTCATGGCCTATGACATGGTCGAAGAACAGCTGGCCGATCATGACTGGATCATCGGCGATAGCTTCACCATGGCGGACTGCGCCGCCGCACCCGCCCTCTTCTACGCCGAAACGCTCGTGCCATTCGGCGACGGTCGCCCGCGGCTCGAAGCCTACTACAACCGGCTCCTGTCGCGGCCGTCATTTGCAAGGGTGCTGGACGAGGCCCGCCCCTACTTCAAGTTCTACCCCTATGCCGACCGGCTTCCCGCTCATTTTCATGATCCCGAGATCGCCGAATGATGCAGGAACCAGCCGCCCTCGACCGCATGTTCCACGCACTCTCCGATCGCAGCCGCCGCGGCATGGTCGATCGTCTGGGACGTGGCCCGGCCTCGGTGTCGGAGCTGGCCGCTCCGCTTTCGATGGCGCTGCCCACCGTCATGAAGCATCTCGGCGTACTGGAAGACAGCGGGCTTGTGAGCTCTCAAAAGAACGGTCGCGTGCGCACCTACCATCTCAGGGAAGACGCGCTCGGCAATGTCGAGCGCTGGCTCGCGGAGCGTCGGGCGAGTTGGAACAAGGCATTCGACCGGTTGGACCATTTCCTAGCAGACGAACCATCGGAGTAGGCAAAACATGAAAACGCATTCTGCCAGCCATACGACGTTGACGATCGAGCGCACACTTCGCGCGCCCCTTGCCCGCGCTTTTCGCGCCTGGGCAAATCCCGAGGCCAAACGCCAGTGGTTCGCCTGTCATGACGAGTGGGTACCGCTCGATTACAGCCTGGATTTCCGTATCGGCGGCACCGAGCAAAACCGCGTCGCAGACAGCAGCGGCATCGTGCATGCCTATTCAGCCATCTATCTCGACATCGTTCAGGATGCGCGCATCATCTACGCCTACGACATGAAACTTGACGATGCGACGATCTCCGCATCGCTCGCCACCGTGGCGTTTGAGACCACATCGGCAGGAACGAAGATGACGTTCACCGAACAGGTCGTGTTTCTCGACGGCTATGCCGATAACGGTTCCCGATTACAGGGAACCGAAATCCTGCTCGATCGCGTACAGGCCTTCGTCGAGCGTGAGACGAGCATCGTCCACTAGGCTCCATCCGTCCCGAGAATGGCGGCAAGCAGCCTGCCTTCAAGTTCCGCCAGCGCCGGATTGCCGTGACGGCGCGGATGCGGATAGGGGATCGCCAGATCGAGAGCGACGCGCCCCTCGTCGAGCGCGATCACCCGGTCGGCTAGATGCACGGCTTCACTGACGTCGTGGGTGACCAGAACTGCGGTGAAGCCCAGTTCCCGCCAGACGCGGTTCAGCAGCTCCTGCATGCTGATCCGGGTCAGTGCGTCGAGCGCGCCGAGCGGCTCGTCGAGCGCAAGCACGCCCGGCTTGCTCACGAGAGCGCGTGCCAGCGCTACGCGCTGCCTCTGGCCGCCGGAAAGCCGCGCCGGCCACTCGTTACTCTTCTCCGCGAGCTGCACCTCGGCCAGTGCAACCTCGACCTCGCGGCTCGCCAGCCGCTTGTCCACCTTGTCGCCAAGGCCGACCGCGACATTCTCGGCAACACTGAGCCAAGGCAACAGGCGCGGCTCCTGGAAGACGATCCGCGCATTGGCGTTGGCATCGCCACCATCGGCATTTTCGAAATGCAGTTCGCCGGCTGTCGGTTCGTCCAGCCCCATCAGGATACGCAGCAGCGTACTCTTGCCGCAGCCGCTCTTGCCGATGATCGCGACAAACTGGCCCGCCGGAATGTGGAGGTTGATGCCGCGCAGCACGCGGTTGCCGCCGAAGCTCTTCTCGAGCCCCTTCAGCGTGATTGATGCAGCCCCTTCAGCCGTCGAAACCGCCCGGTCGTGTTCATATTCACGCTCGTCGACGGCACCTTGATAACGCTCATGCGCGATGAGGGTCATGGCGTCACTCCTATTTCTGGTAAACCGGGTTCCATTTCAGCGCACGGCGCTCAAGCGCACGGGCAACAACGTCGGCCAGCTTGCCAAGCACGGCGTAGATCACCAACGCGAGCACGACGACGTCGGTCATCATGAATTCACGCGCATTGTTCGCCATGTGGCCGATGCCAGACGAGGCAGCGATCGACTCCGAGACGATCAGCGTCAGCCACATGATGCCGAGCGCGTAGCGAAGGCCGACGAAGATCGAGGGCAAGGCACCAGGAAAGATCACCTTCCGGAACAGCGTCCAGCTGCCCATGCCGTACACCCGGCCCATCTCGATCAGATCGCGATCGACGTTGCGCACGCCATGATAGGCATTCAGGTAGACGGGAAAGAGCACGCCGAGCGACGTCAAAAACAGCTTCGATTCCTCGCCGATCCCGAACCAGAGGATAACCAGCGGGATCATCGCGAGGTGCGGAATGGTGCGCAGCATCTGCAATGTCGTGTCGGTCAGCTGCTCCGATACCTTCGAGACACCGTTGGCGATCCCGAGCAGGAAGCCGATTGCGCCGCCTACCAGCAATCCGCCGAATGCACGCGCGGCACTGACGAGAATATCGTGGGGCAGCTGCCCGGTGATGGTCGTTGCCCAGAAAGCGAGAGCGACGTCGACCGGTGACGGCATGATGCGTGACGCGATCCAACCGGCGGAGGACGCAAGCTGCCAGACGGCGATGATCGCGACCGGCACAAGGTAGGGGAGAAGCGTCTCGGGTTTCGGCAGCGAAAGGCTAGGGCGCGCCCTGCCCTCTGTGCGTTCGGTCAACGCCCGTCCGATCGGCGTATCGAATGTCGACATGAAGTTTTCCTCGCTTATGCCCGATGCCACGTCGTCGAAGACGCCAGTGGTTTCATTTCCCAGTGCATTCATTCAACTGAACGCGCCGCCCGCTATCGACGGACGGCGCGGGGAAAACGGATCAGGAGCCCGAAACCACCTTGAGGTTTCCGCCGTGGCTGCCGCCACCAAAGACCTGGCGTTTGCCGAAGTCGCTCTGGAAGCCGTGGCGCTGCTCCTCGCGGGTGATCCCCAGCTCCGGAAACAGCAGTTCGGCCACCCGGTACGCTTCTTCGAGGTGCGGATAGCCCGAACCGATCACGGTATCGATACCGACATCCTGGTATTCGCGCAGACGCGCCGCCACCGTCTTCGGCGACCCGACCAGTGCCGTGCCTGCGCCGGCACGCACCAGTCCGACACCCGCCCAGAGGTTCGGAGAAACCTCGAGCCTGTCGCGACGACCGCCATGGAGCGCTGCCATGCGCTTCTGTCCAACCGAGTCGGATTCATTGACGAAGCGCTCCTGTGCTTCTCGGATCGTCTCGTCGTCGAGCTTCGAAATGAGCCGGTCCGCCGCGGCCCAGGCTTCCTCGTCCGTCTCGCGCACGATGAAGTGCAGACGGATGCCGAAGCTGACGTCGCGGCCCTTCTGCGCAGCTGCGGCGCGTACCTTCTTCACCTTCTCGGCAACTTGTGCCGGCGGCTCGCCCCAGGTCAGATACTTGTCGACGCGGCCGACCGAGAAATCGATACCGGCATCCGAGGAGCCGCCGAAATAGAGCGGCGGCCGCGGATTCTGCACGGAGGGAAAGCCGAGGCGCGCATTGGTCGCCTTGATATATTTGCCGTCATAGCTCGCCACGCCCTTCTCGAGCAGCTCCTCGAACACCGTGAAGAACTCGTCGGCATGGGCATAGCGTTCGTCATGCGCCAGATGGATACCGTCGCCGGCGAGCTCTGCCGGGCTGCCGCCCACGACGATGTTGAGCAACAGGCGGCCGTTGGAGATACGGTCGAGTGTCGTCGTCAGGCGTGCGTAATACGCAGGCGACGCGGTGCCCGGACGGATGGCAACGAGGAAATTCAGCTTCTGCGTCTGGGCCGCCAGTGCCGCCGCAGTCACGAAGGACTCTTCGCAAGAGACACCCGTCGGCAACAACACGCCGGAATAGCCGAGGCGATCGACCGCTTGGGCGATCTGCGTGAGATAACCGATCTCAGGTGCGCGGTTCAGTTCGTCCGAACCGAGATATGCGCCGTCGCCCGACGTTGGGATGAACCAGAGAAAGTTGATGGGATCGTGTTTGGCAGTCATTGGAGGTGATCCTCTTTACCGGAAAAATGAGTTCAGCTCGCCTTCGGACGCCAGACGATATCGCTGACGTTGAGCTGCTTCGGCACGACGCCGAGCTTGTAGAAGTCGTCGGCCAATGCCTGCTGGTAGGTCAGAGCCTGGTCGGGGAAGAGTGACACCTTGCCGAGATCGGCTTGGCTGCGCGTCAGTGTTACGCGCGTGATATCGGCGGGAACGCCGGTGATCTCGGAAAGCGTCTTGACCGTCCCGTCCAGATCCGCCTGCGCCGCGGCGCCGACCTTCGCCAGTTCATCGATCACATCGGCGATGATCTCAGGATGGGCTGCCGTGAAAGTGCCATTGCCAAGGAAGTAGCCCCAATTGTCGAGCAGCCCTTCCGACGTCGTCACCACCCGCGTCTGCGGGTCGGCCTCAGCGACCGCGAAGAAGGGATCCCATATCGCCCAGGCATCGATCGCGCCGTTCTTGAAGGCCGCGCCGGCATCCGGCGGCGGTAGGTCCACTTCAGTAATATCCGAGAGCGAAAGCCCTGCCTTGGCGAGCACCTTGAGCGCGAAGTTGTGAGCGCTCGAGCCGCGTTTGTAGGCGAGCTTCTTGCCCTTCAGATCCTCGATGGTCTGGATCGGCGAGTCCTTGTGGACCAACAATCCGTGAAAAGCCGCCGGCCCACGGTATGCGCCGACGTAAAGGAGGTTGCCACCTGCCGCCTGCGCGAAGAGCGGCGGTACGTCGCCGGTGACGCCAAAGTCGAGCGCGTCGGCACCAACGGCTTCGAGCAACGGCGGCCCGGAGGTGAACTCGTTCCATTCGACGCTGACACCCTTGGCTTCCAGACGCTTTTCCAGCGCGCCCGTACGCCGCGCCAGCGCCAGCACGCCGAACTTCTGCCAGCCGATACGCAGCGTCGTCTGCGCGGCACTGGCTGTCCGCACCTGCGGCAGGATCGTGCTTGCCGCTGCGGCACCGATGAGGCCTAGGGTCTGTCTGCGGGTGAACATCGTATATCCCTCTCGTGATGGCTGCTCTTCGTGTCAGCCTGTCGCTTCAGGAGATAATAGTGACATAGACGACCAATTAGATCGACAATATCATTTTTCTATTCTATTGGCTTTGCAGGAATAAATTTCCCCGGTCCGCGGCATGCTGTTCGCTTTCATGCCGCAGAAGGAAAAATGCCTCGATCGGGATGGCGTTCTCAGCTAGCCTTCGGGCGCCAGACGATATCGCCCGTTTTCAGCTTCTTCGGCACAATACCGAGGCTGAAGAACTCGTCCGCGAGCGCCTGTTGGTAGGCCGCAGCCTCGTCGGTGATGGTCGAAACGCTGCCGAGGTCGGCGCCCGGCCGCGTCAAAGCAACGCGCGTCACATCGGCAGGAACGCCGGTGATCTCCGATAGCTCCTGGACCGTGTCATTCAGTTTGCCCTGCGCCGAGCGGCCAACCTTTGCGAGTTCGTCGATGACGTCGACGACCACCTGCCCGTTCGCGTCGGTGAACTCGGCATTTGCAAGGAAGTAGCTGTAGGCGTCGACGATGCCTTCAGCGGTTGAGAGGATGCGTGTCTGCGGATCGGCTTCAACAATCGCCAGATAGGGATCCCAGATCGACCATGCGTCGATGCTGCCATTCTTGAATGCAGCGGCGGCATCTGGCGGCGACAGATCGACCGCCTCGACGTCATCGATGGCGAGGCCCGACTTGCGCAATATCTTCACGGTGACGTTATGCGCGCTCGATCCGCGCTTGAACGCCACCTTCTTGCCCTTCAGGTCCTCGACGGTATTGATCGACGAGTCCTTGCGGACCACGATCGCGGATGCGGCCTGACTGCCGCGATAGGTACCGACATAGTAGAGATGCCCACCGGCGGCCTGGGCGAACAGTGGCGGCACATCGCCTGTCGCGCCGAAATCGAGCGCGCCGGCCCCAAGGGCTTCGAGCAGCGGCGGACCGGAGGTGAACTCCGACCAGCTGACCGTGATCCCCTTGTCGGCAAGCCGTTGTTCAAGCGCGCCGCGGCGCTTGGCGAGCGCCAGCACGCCGTTCTTCTGCCAGCCGATGCGAAATTCCGTGGCCGCTGCACGGGCCGGCCGCACGGCCGGCAGCAAAGCCGTTGCCGCGGCGGCACCGAAGAGCCCCAATGTCTGACGACGTGAAATCATGCCAATCCCCTTTGTTTCTGCGCCTTCTGATACGGATGAAGTGGCGCATTTCGCTTGTGGTGACTTTATACTGATCAAATCCATAAAATAGATCGACATTTTTATTTGTCATATTCGCTGCCGCTGAAATTTTCCCGACCCGATTTTTCCGATTCAGCGGAATTTTCTTCCAAGCGAACAATCCACCGGCCCGCACGTGATGGCTTTTCGCCTGCCTTTCTTTCCGCTAAGCCTCGTTCTCGACATTCATGAAAGGGATAAGACATGGCAAAAGTCGCATTCATCGGTCTCGGCGTGATGGGGTTCCCCATGGCGGGTCACCTGAAGGTGAAAGGCGGCCATGACGTCACGGTCTACAACCGTACCGCCGCAAAGGCGGACGACTGGGTCGCGAAATTCGGCGGCAAGTCCGCCCCGACGCCGGCCGAAGCAGCCCGCGATGCAGACTTCGTCTTTACCTGCGTCGGCAATGACGATGATCTCCGCTCGGTGACATCGGGCGAAAATGGCGTGCTGCAGACCATGAAGTCCGGTGCGATCCTGATCGACAACACCACCGCCAGCGCCGAAGTTGCCCGCGAACTCTACGCCGCAGCCAAGGAAAAGGGCGTCGGCTTCATCGATGCGCCGGTTTCCGGTGGCCAGGCCGGCGCCGAAAACGGCGTCCTCACAGTCATGTGCGGCGGCGACGAAGCCACCTACGACACGGCAAAGCCGATCATCGACGCCTACGCCCGAATGGTGGGGCTGATGGGCGCGGCTGGCGCCGGACAACTAACCAAGATGATCAACCAGATCTGCATCGCCGGCGTCGTACAGGGCCTTGCCGAGGGCATCCATTTCGGCAAACGCGCCGGCCTCGACATTGAAAAGGTGGTCGAGGTGATCTCCAAGGGTGCGGCAGGCTCCTGGCAGATGGAAAACCGCCACAAGACGATGAACGTCGGCAAGTACGACTTCGGCTTTGCCATCGACTGGATGCGCAAGGATCTCGGCATCGTTCTCAACGAGGCTCGCAGCAACGGCGCCAAGCTACCCCTGACGGCCCTCGTCGACCAGTTCTACGGCGATGTCCAGGCCATGGGCGGCAATCGCTGGGATACGTCTTCCCTGCTCGCCCGCCTCGAAAAATGATCGGCCCCTCCTCCAGCGCAGCAGTACTAATCGCGCATCTGCAATCGCTGCGCTCGCAGGAGAATGTCGCCGGGATGGCTCGCTTCGGCATCGTCACAGATACCGCGCTGGGCCTTTCCAATCCCGACCTGCAACGCATCGCCCGTGCCGTGAAGAAAGATCATGCGCGGGCGCTCGAACTGTGGGCGAGCAACATCCGCGAGGCGCGCATGCTAGCGCTCTATACCGCCGAGCCGAAGAGCCTGACCGCCGGCCTCGCCCGCCAATGGGCCAGCGATTTCAAGTCATGGGAGATCGTCGACACGGCAGCCGATCTCTTCATCGAAGCGCGCCTTTTGCAACTGATCCCGGAATTCGCCGCGGATGACCGAGAGTTTGTCCGCCGAACCGCGTTTGCGATGATCGCATCGGCCGCCGTCCACATGAAGAAGGAACCGGACGAAACCCTGCTGGCCTGGCTGCCGCTGATCGAGGCCCATTCCACGGACCCTCGCAACTTCGTGCGAAAGGCGGTCAACTGGGCGCTGAGAAACATCGGAAAGCGCAATCGCCGCTGCCACGGCCCGGCGCTGGCGCTTGCCGAACAGCTGGCCGCGAGCAACGACAAGACCGCCCGATGGATCGGCAAGGATGCCGTCAGGGAACTGAAGAGCGACAAGATCCTGGCTCGCCTGAAAGGCTGAGCTCAGTCCTCGTTGGATTTCGCGTTGTCGAGGAGCATGTAGTCGAGCGGCAGTTGAGTCGAATATTTGATCTGCTCCATGGCGAAGGCCGAGGAGACGTCGCGGATTTCGATCTTGGCGATCATCCGCTTGTAGAAGGCGTCATAGGCGGCAATATCAGGAACGACGACGCGCAAGAGGTAATCGATGTCGCCGCTCATGCGGTAGAATTCGACAACCTCGGGAAACTCGGCCACCACCTCCGAAAAGCGGCGCAGCCACTCTATCGAATGCGTTGCCGTGCGGATCGATACGAACACCGTAACCTTGGTGTTGACCTTCTCGGGGTCCAGGATGGCCACTCGGCGCTTGATGACGCCGTCTTCTTCCATCTTCTGGATACGCCGCCAGCAGGGTGTGGTAGACAGACCGACCTTCTTGGCGAGATCAGCAACGGCCAAAGTCGAGTCTTCCTGCAAAAGACGCAGGATTTTGCGGTCGAGACGGTCCATCTACAAAAGCCCCTTCGAATTATTTTCCCTGTATAGCGCGATTCCGGCGGTGGAAAAGAATTTTGTTTCAGTTCACGAGCAATTTGATCCGCTCACGGAGCACCGGCAGCAACTCGTCCTCGAACCATGGATTGCGCTTGATCCAGCCGGAATTGCGCCAACTGGGATGCGGCAACGGCAAGAAGGCTGGAGAGCGATTGGCAAACAGCATTGTCCTCCACGCTCGCACCGTTTCCGTCACATTCTCGCGCCGTTCCGTACCCAGATGCCATGCCTGCGCGTATTGTCCGACGACCAAAACCAGCTCCACCTGCGGCATGGCCGAAATCACCCGCTGGCGCCAATGCGGCGCGCATTCACGCCGCGGCGGCAGGTCGCTGCCCTTGGCATCATACCCCGGAAAGCAGAACCCCATCGGCACGATCGTAAATCGGTCACGATCGTAGAACATCTCCCGGTCGACCTCCAGCCATTCGCGCAGTCGGTCGCCGGAGGCATCGTTGAACGGCATCCCGCTTTCGTGGACCCGAAGCCCCGGTGCCTGCCCGGCGATCAGCACCCTCGCCAGCGACGAGATCACCGCAACGGGTCGGGGCTCATGCGGCAATCGATGCTCGGACCCGCGAAGCGAAGCATCACGACAGATGCGACAGGCCGCGATTTCGGTGCGCAACGCTTCAAGTCCGTCAGGCTGTTCGTTTACCTCTACCATCCGAATAGCCTCGTATCGCGAGAGCCTGACGCCTCGCGCGCATGGTCGCGCACCGATCTCGGCATCTCGAAGGTGCCGGCCCACAGCCCGATCTTTTCGGCCCGCGCCTGCGCTTCCTCGCTGTGATAGGCGCCGTAGGAGACGGCCAGCCCCTTGCGCACCATCGCGCCATTGAGATCGACGCCACCGGCCCGACACACCACCAGCAGCCGGTCAAAACGGTCTCGCTCGGTCCCCGCACACTGCGTATCCTTGGCTGCGACCAGCCCCTGCAGCGCCCGCTTGGCGTCCACGCCGCATGGCCAGGTCGTCCCCGCGCGCGCGCAGGTCTGGCTAAGCTCCGGCGCATCGATCCCGTAGAGGCGCATCCGCTCGCCGCCGAGAGCAAGACTGTCGCCGTCGGCGGCATGAAAGGAACCTGCCTGCACGATTTCCGCCCTGTCGTTCAACTTCGCGGCGATCAGCCAGAGGAACGCCAGGATAGCCAGCGCCGTCACACCGTCGCGAATTATCCGAAAGCCGCCCGTCACGCTTTCGCCTCCTTGAAAAACAAACCGTTGGCAAAGATGGCAAACATCTTCTTAAGAATTGGGGTCTAGGGTGTAGAAATCCGCGGATCAAGTTTCAACGTGTGCAATGAGTAACGGCGTCAGCACATCGAACGATAAGAATATCGTCGACAAATCACGCAGTCACCGCAACAAGCCGGTTTCCAAGGCTGTTCGCGTGACGCGCGAACGCCTGCAGTCCAGCCATTCAGCGAGCGGTGCCTTCGATCGCGACGTGCTCGTCATGTACATCAACGCGCTGCTCCAGGGCGCCTCGATCATGCCCCTCTTCGTCATCATCGTCGCGGCGCTTGGGGTCTACTTCACCGAAAACACACAGATATTTCTCTGGGCGCTGCTGACGCTCACGGCGCACGCAACAAACGTCTTCCTCGCGCGCCGCGCCCGCAAGCACGAGATGACGACGGCACGCGCCCGCAAATGGCGGCGTGCGTTGCTGCTTGGTCAATTCATGATCGGTTGCTGCTGGGCGGTTTTCGCCGTCCAGGATTGCGCAACCTGCGAACCATCCAGCTTCGTCCTCTACAAGGGCGCCACCCTGCTGATCGCGCTGTCGCTAACTGCAATGTCGAATTTCATGCTCACACCGTCGGTGCTGGTGGCCTTTGTCCCTGTCATCGTCGGCATAGGCATCAAGGCGGCGCTGTCGCGCGACATTCTCGAAATCAGCCTGACCGCCATTCTCACGACCACCGTCCTTTTCTTCAACTACATCAGCGACCGGCTGTTCCAGTCGAATTTGAAGATCCTCGCTTACCAGGCGGAGAAGGACGATCTGATCGCCGAGCTTGAAGTGGCCAAATCCATGTCGGACGAGGCCCGCCGCCGTGCGGAGGAGGCAAACCTTGCAAAGTCGCGCTTCCTCGCCTCCATGTCGCATGAACTTAGGACGCCGCTGAACGCCATTCTCGGTTTCTCCGAAGTAATGTCCGCCGAGGTCATGGGTCCACTCAACAACCCGACCTACAAGGAATACACCAGCGACATCCATCGATCCGGACAGCATCTGCTCGACCTGATCAACGAAATCCTCGACCTCTCGCGCATCGAGGCCGGCAAATATGAACTGAGCGAAGAAGCAATTTCGCTGCTCGACATCTCCGAGGAATGCATCGGCATGGTGCAGCTGCGCGCCCGCAGCAAGAACATCTCGATCACGCAGCAGTTCGAGGCAGAGCTTCCGTCCGTCTGGGCGGACGAAAAGTCGATGCGCCAGGTCATCCTCAACCTGCTGTCGAACGCGGTAAAATTCACGCCGCAATCCGGCGAGATCCATATGAAGGTCGGCTGGACCGCCGGCGGCGGCCAGTATGTCTCCATCAAGGACAATGGGCCTGGTATCCCCGAGGACGAGATTCCCGTTGTGCTATCCGCATTCGGGCAAGGCTCGATCGCCATCAAGAGCGCCGAACAGGGCACCGGGCTCGGCTTGCCCATCGTGCAGGCGATCCTTGCCAAGCACGACGGTCAGTTCATCCTCAAGTCCAAGCTACGAGAAGGTACCGAGGTCATCGCCATTCTTCCGGCACGCCGCGTACTGCAGACGGTGCCGGCCGTGGAAGATACGCAAGCGGTCTCACGCCGCCGCCGCAGCTTTGCCTGATCATTCTGCAGATAGGCTGAAGGCACCGCGCCGCACGCGATGCCGGCGACGCTATCGCATCATACGTGCAGCAGATGTTTTCCGACGGTGAAGAGCAGGAAGATGCCGCAGGCGGCGATCATGCAAAGAACCGCAAACGAGCCCAGATCCTTCGCGTGTTTTCCGACCATGGAGATCTCCGGCGAGATCCGGTCGATCACTTCCTCGATGGCGGTGTTCAACGCTTCGAAAGCAAACAGGACGAGAAAGAGAAGCACAGCGATCATCAGTTCGACCAGTGTCGCCCCGACAGCAATCAGCAGGATCAGCGAAACGGCAAAGAACAGCAGCTCCTGCCGGAATGCAGCCTCCTTGATCAGTCGCCGGAAACCGCCGAGTGAATAGCTGGCAGCAGCGAAGAAGTGGCTGATGCCAGTGAGTTTGGTTACGGCAGGTTTCATCAAGCGCCTCGTCATCATGTCGATGGCGGCCCACGGCCGCCATGTATCAAAAAATGCGAATACCGGTTCGCGGTAAGCGCCGCAAGAACTCTGTCATAAACCTGTCACGAACCTGAAGGTCAGTGCTTATTCGTAACACCTGCCTGTGCAAATGTCGCCATGCCCGAGTGGCAGGCCGCCGCTGCCTTGACGATACCGGCGGCGAGCGCTGCCCCAGTGCCCTCACCCAGCCGCATGCCCAGCGCCAGAAGCGGGGTCTTGCCCAGCATCTCGATTGCCCGCAGATGCCCCGGCTCACCCGAAACATGGCCGATAAGGCAATGATCGAGCGCCGACGGATTGGCCGCCTTCAGGATCGCGGCCGCGGCGGTCGCGACATAACCGTCGATCAGCACCGGGATCCGCTCGACGCGTGCGGCAAGGATGGCCCCGGCCATCGCCGCGATTTCGCGACCGCCGAGCCGGCGCATGATTTCCAGCGGATCGTCGAGATGATCGCTGTGCAGGGCAACCGCCTTTTCGACAGCCGCGATCTTGCGCTCCAGCATCTCGCCTTCCGATCCGGTGCCCGGTCCAACCCAGTCGCGGGCCGAGCCGCCGTAGAGGGCGTAGTTGATCGCTGCGGCAATCGTGGTGTTGCCGATCCCCATCTCGCCGATGCAGAGCAGGTCCGTGCCGCCAGCGATCGCCTCCATGCCGAATGCCATCGTCGCCGCGCAGTCGCGCTCCGACAGGGCTGCTTCCTCTGTGATGTCCCCGGTCGGATAGTCGAGAGCGAGGTCGAAAACCTTCAGACCAAGATCATTGGCCACACAGATCTGGTTGATCGCGGCGCCACCGGCGGCGAAATTCTCGACCATCTGCTGCGTCACCGAAGGCGGAAACGGCGTGATCCCCTGGCGAACAACGCCATGGTTGCCAGCGAAGATCGCGACCAGAGGCCGGTTGACAGCCGGCGTGCGACCGGTCCAGGCTGCCAGCCAGAAAGCGATTTCCTCAAGCCGTCCGAGCGCACCCGGAGGCTTCGTCAGCTGCGCGTCGCGCTCGCGCGCGGCAACCAGTGCCGCGGCATCCGGGCCCGGCAGATCTCGCAGAAGCGCCCGGAAATCATCGAATGGCAGGCCTGAAACGCTCATGAATGCGGCTTCCTTGTCTTGTCTGTAAACTTGTCTTTTGGCTGCAAATCAGCTTCTTTCGTCGCCACTCTCTTAAAGGCAGCGACGCAGGCGAACAACTGCAAAAGCGTTGCAAATGGTCGCGGGGCAAGCGCAGAATGAGCATTGGAAACTATGTCACAGACGTTGCCCGCGCCGTCTCGTTCCTCAGCCGCTTTCCAGTACCCCAATCCGTCTTTTCAGGTTTCGACGGCAGGCTCAGCCGCGTCGCCCGTGCGTTTCCGCTGGCCGGCTTGATCATCGGCCTGCTGCCGGCACTGGTGTTTCTGGTGATGCTGGGGTTGCGTGCCGACCGCCTGATGTCGGCCCTCGTCGCGCTTGGCGTACAGGCGATCGTGACCGGCGCCCTGCATGAAGACGGGCTCGCAGACAGCGCTGACGGGATCGGTGGTGGCCGAGATCGGGATCATAGCCTATCGATCATGAAGGACAGCCGCATCGGCACCTATGGCGCGATCTCGTTGATCCTCTCCTTCGCCATCCGTGCCGCCGCTATCGCGGCAATCGCGCGCGCCGCCCCGCCACTCGCCGCAGCTTTGGGAGTGTTGGCCGTCGCCGGCGTCAGCCGAGGTGCACTCGTCTGGCATTGGCATCGATTGCCGCCGGCCAAGCCCGACGGCGTCGCTGCAGCGGCCGGCCAGCCGGGCGAAGGCACCATGCACACGGCACTCGTCTCCGGCTGCCTGCTCGGCGCCATCCTCATCTGGCCGAGCCTGGGGCTGCTGCCGCTGGTCACCTGCCTGCTCGCTGCAGGCTTGTCCACCGTTGCCTTTTCGGTTTTCGTTCGCAAACGCCTCCACGGCCACACCGGGGACACGCTTGGCGCCACCGCACAGATTTCCGAGATCGCGGCACTCTGCGCTATTGCCATGTCTTTGTGAAACATCGATATAGTCTGATTATGCGGACACCATGCATCAACGTATGCTCTATCGATCAGGCCATCGGCCTCTGTGTCGGCTGCGGTCGGACCCTCCAGGAAATCGGAGACTGGATCACATTGTCGGATGACGAGCGCAACCGGCTGATGCTCATCCTGCCCACCCGCCTCCCGGCGCAGCAGACCTTTGCCGGGGGCAGCAGGCAAGGGAACTTGAACGCGGAGCAGACTGCATGACGCGCTTGACCGTCGCTCTCGGTGTCCTCGGATTTGGCTTGGCGCTCCTGCTCTTCAGCAATGACGACAATCGCCTGTTCGGCATGCGAACAGACGACTTCGGCCGTGTCGTCTACCTGCTGCCGATTGCCCTGATGCTGGCCGCCGGAATATGGGCGCGTCGGATCAGCCTCGGCGAGACGATGCGCAACCTGCTGATATGGCTTGTCCTCATCCTCGGTCTTGCGACGGCCTACGTCTACCGCCAGGAAACCCTTGGCGTCGGCAATCGCCTGCTTGCTGGGCTCATCCCCGGCCGCGCCTTCGTGGTCACGACAAGCGAGGGTGGTGAAGAGGTCATTCTTCACAAGCTCCTGAACGGCCACTTCGAGGCGGTAGTCTCCGTCAACGGCCAGCGGATATCGATGCTCGTCGATACGGGTGCCAGCATGGTCGCCCTCTCCCGCGAGGACGCCGAACGCGTCGGTATCATTCCCGAGAACCTAGATTATTCCATGAGCGTCATGACCGCGAACGGACGCGCACGCGCCGCGCCCGTCACCCTCTCCGAAGTCGCGATCGGCCCGATCGTTCGCAACAATGTTGCGGCCAGCGTCGCCGAAGACGGAAAACTCGACCAAAGCCTGCTCGGCATGAGCTTCCTCGAGACGCTGGGCTCGCTCCAGATGCAGACGGACGAGTTGCGGCTCCGGGACTAGGCCTTAGTCCGACAGCGGCAGGAGCAATGCGACCCGGACGCCGGGCCGGTTGTCTTCCAGCGACAACTCCGCGAAATGCAGGTCGGAGATCGCCCTGACAAGGCTGAGCCCCAATCCGCTGCCAGGAGTCGTCCGGCTCTTGTCGAGCCTGTAGAGCCGACGGAAGACCTTTTCCCGCTCGTGCGCGGGGATGCCCGGTCCGCTATCGGTCACCGTTGCCAGCGCCGCGCCGCCTTCGATCTCGAGCCCGAGCTGTATGGCCGTCCCCGGTGGACAGTGGTTGATGGCATTCTCGATCAGGTTGACGAACAGTTGCGTCAGGAGCTCGCGATCGCCCATGACCATGGCGCTCCTGGCGTCCGGGCCGGAGAATTGAAGGCTATGCCCCTCGTCCTCCGCAACATCCGCATAGATCTCCGCCACCGAGGACATAACATCGACGAGGTCGACCGGCTGAAACCGCGTCCTGCGCGTGCCGGCCTCGAGTTGCGATATCCTGAGCAGCGCCTCGAAGGTGGCATTGATCTGGTCGCTTTCGGCGCGCGCCTCCGCGAGCAGGCTTGCGACCGGCTGCCCTCGCTCGTCCTTGTCCGCCGCATCCTCCAGCGTCATCTTCAAGCGATTGAGCGGCGTTTTGAGCTCGTGCGCGATGTCGGCGCTCACCTGCCTCATCCCGTCCACCAGGCCTGAAAGACGGTCGAGCGCGTGGTTGATGTGTTCGGAAACACGGTCGATATCGTCGCCATTTCCCTTCAGGCGAATCCGCGTGGCCAGCTGCCCGTTCGACACGTCCTCCATCGTCCGCGCGACGGCATCAAGTCGACCTTGAGCCCGCGCGGCGACAAACATCGCACCAGCGAACGCGATGACGACGATCAGCCCGGCGCTCCATCCCAGGCTGATCAGCAGTATATTGGCGAGGCGATCCCTCTCACTGAAACTCTGACCGACGACAAGTCGATTGCCGCCGACGATGCCCACCCGCGCGCGATACTTCTTGTTGCCGGGAAGGCCAAGATCGTCGGAATCGACGTCCCACAGTCCTTCCGACAGCGCAGGCGGCGCCAAGTTGCCCGCAAGGCGCTTGCCACTCGCATCCGCCAGGGAAAACACCCCGCGGCCTGCTCCATGCAGGCTGGCATAGGTATTGACCGCAGCAATCAGGTCTTCGGCGTCGTTCTGCGAGAAGGTCGAGGCAACCGCAAGATAGGTCGCGTTGACGGACTCATCGAGCTGCCGCGTCAACCCGCGTTCCAGTGTCCGATAGGTGATGACCCCGGCGACGAAGAATGCGGCGATGAACAGCAGGCCGAATGTCAGAGCGAGCCGGAACGGCGTGCTGCGAAGAAGATTAGCGCGGGGCATGCAGGCTGTAGCCGGTGTTTCTGACCGTGTGCAGCAACTGGATATCAAAGGGCTTATCAACCTTCGCCCTGAGCCGGCTGATATGTGTCTCCACCACGCTCGTCTTCGGATCGAAGTGGAAATCCCACACCCGCTCGAGCAGCATGGTACGTGTCAACACCCGCCCCTCGCCCCGCATCAGGACCTCGAGCAGCGTGAATTCCCGCGGTTGCAGTTCAATGGGCTGTCCTGCACGCGTCGCCTGCCTGCGGATGAGATCGAGTTCCAGGTCGGCAACCCGCAGCACCGTCTTCTGCTCCTGCACGGGCGGCCGGCGCGCCAGCGCGTTTGCGCGGGCGAGAAGCTCGGAAAAGGCGAAAGGCTTGACCAGATAGTCGTCGCCACCAGCCTCCAGCCCGTCGACACGATCATCGACGCCGCCGATCGAGGTCAGGAACAATGCCGGAATGCCGACCCGCGCGGCGCGCAGCGCACGTACCAGCGACAGGCCGTCGAGCCCCGGCAGCATCCGGTCGACGACAACCACGTCGTAGGCTTCGCGGCTCGCCTGAAAAAGGCCGTCGCGACCGTCATGAACGACGTCGCAGACATGGCCCGCCTCCGCGAAGCCCTTCGCCACATAGTCGGTCGTCTTTCGGTCGTCCTCGACCAACAGTATCCGCATTCGCTACCGTTCGCTCCGCTCGCCTGGCAATTTCACGTTAGCTGATTTTCGCGAAGACGCCAGCGCCGGGCCGCAACCTTACGAAACGGTATGTTTCCAGCAAAGCCAGCGTATGGTCATGCCTCTAACCTGTCTGACATGGCCAACAGTGCCAGGTCAGTCCAAGGAGTAGATCATGCGAACCATCGTTGCCGCCGGAATTCTGAGCTCAGTCGTGGCATTGGGCTTCATTGTCGTTGCCCTCCCTGCGCACGCTGCCGCCCCCTGCGAAGACATGCTGAAGGAAATGCGTGCCACCAAGGCCTCGGCCAAACTCAACGATGCCGACGCAAAGGCGGTGGAAGCGCTCGAAACCAAGGCCATCGAACGCTGCAATGCCGATGATGACACCCGCTCCGACAAGTTTCTTGCAGACGCCATGAAGATCATGGGCAAGTGACAAGCGCTGGAGTAGAGCGAATGACACGACCTGTCTTTCCGTTCGGTGCGCGTGCAAACCGCGTGCCCGAGGCGACCTTTGATTTCTGGCTGATCAAGCTGATGGCCGTGACCATGGGCGAAACGGCAGCCGACTACCTGGCCGTCAATCTCGGCCTGGGCCTGACCGTGACATCAGTGATCATGACCGCCGTACTTGTGGTCGCCATCACCCTTCAGTTCACACGCAAGCGCTATATCCCCTGGGTCTATTGGCTGGCAGTCGTCCTGATCAGTATCGTCGGCACGCTGGTGACCGACAATCTCGTCGACAATTTCGGCGTCCCGCTCGAAGTCACAACCATCGTCTTCACCGTCGCCCTGATCCTGACGTTCCTGATCTGGCACCGGCTTGAGGGAACGCTCTCCATCCACACGATCTACACCGACCGGCGCGAAACCTTCTATTGGCTGGCAATCCTGTTCACCTTCGCGCTCGGAACTGCCGCGGGCGACTGGATCGCCGAAACGCTTGATGTCGGCTATCTCGCGACCGCTGCACTCTTCGTCCTTGTCGTCGGCATCATTGCGCTCGGCTACTTCGCAGGCAGGATCAACGGCATCCTCGCCTTCTGGCTCGCCTACATCTTCACCCGACCGCTCGGAGCGTCCTTCGGCGATCTCCTGGCCCAGCCGCTGGAGTATGGCGGGCTCGGATTTGGCACGATCTACACCAGCCTCCTGTTCCTGGGCGCCATCGTTGTCATCGTCATCTACATGACGCTCAACGGCGGCTCCATGGACGATGGAGAAATCGCCGGCACGAAATAGGCTAGTTCCTCAGCCGGTAACCGGTTCTGAAGATCCAGCCGAGCGTGCCGAGGCAGATCGCCAGAAAGAAGGTGATCATGCCGAGGCTGACCAGCGGATTGACGTCGGCGATCCCGAAGAAGCTCCAGCGAAAGCCGCTCACGAGATAGAGCACCGGATTGAAATGGCTGACCGCCTGCCAGAAGGGCGGCAGCATGTTGATCGAATAGAAGCTGCCGCCAAGGAACGTCAGCGGCGGGACGACCAGCATCGGGATCAGGTTCAACTGCTCGAAGTTCGCGGCCCAGATGCCGATCATGAAGCCGAAAAGGCTGAAGGTGATCGCCGTGAGCAGGAAGAACAGCGCCATCATGAATGGATGCTCGATCCTCACGTCCACGAAGATGTTGGCCGTCAGCAGGATGATGACGCCGATCATCAGCCCCTTCGTCGCCGCCGCCCCGACATAGCCAAGCAGGATCTCGGTCATGGCGACCGGCGCGGACAGCACCTCGTAGATCGTCCCGGTGAATTTCGGGAAATAGATGCCGAAGGAACCGTTGCTGATGCACTGGCCAAGCAGGGTCAGCATGATCAGCCCTGGCGTAATGAAGGCGCCGTAGGGAACGCCATCGACCTCCTGGATACGCGAACCGACGGCAGCGCCGAACACGATGAAATAGAGCGATGTCGAAATGACCGGCGAGACGACACTTTGCAGCAGTGTGCGGCGCGTGCGCGCCATCTCGAAGAAATAGATGGACTTGATGGCCTCGAAGTTCATTTCGCTCCTCCCACGAGCGCCACGAAGATATCTTCCAGCGAACTCTGCTGCGTCGACAGATCCTTGAAGTGGATGTCCTCTTGGCCAAGCCGCGTCAGCAGCGACGCGATGCTCTCCTGCTCGTTCTGGGCGTCGAACTCGTAGATCAGCCGGTTGCCGTCGGCGGCCAGCGAGAGCCCGTTCCCGACGAAGCTCTCCGGCAGCGCCTCGAGTGGTTTGGTCAACTCCAGGATCAGCTGCTTGCGGCCGAGCTTGGCCATCAGCGCCTTCTTTTCCTCGACCAGCAGCAGTTGACCGCCATTGATCACGCCGACGCGATCGGCAATCTCCTCGGCCTCTTCGATATAATGCGTCGTCAGGATGATCGTAACGCCGGCCTGCCGGAGCTTCTCGACGACCTGCCACATGTCCTTGCGCAACGCGACGTCGACGCCCGCCGTCGGCTCATCAAGAAACAGGATGTCCGGTTCATGCGACAGCGCCTTGGCGATCAGCACGCGCCGCTTCATGCCGCCCGAAAGCTGGCGCAGCATGTTGTCCTTCTTGTCCCAGAGTGACAGGTCGCGAAGGACCTTCTCGATGTGGGCCGGGTTCGGCTTCTTGCCGTGCAGGCCACGCGAAAAGCTCACTGTGTTCCAGACCGTTTCGAACTGGTCGGTCGTCAACTCCTGCGGAACGAGGCCGATCATCGATCGGGTTGCACGGAAGTCCCTGACCACGTCGTGGCCCCCGACCATCACCTGCCCTCCGCTCGGATTGGCAATACCGCAGACGATCGAGATCATCGTCGTCTTGCCGGCGCCGTTGGGTCCAAGCAGCGCCAGGATCTCGCCTTTCTCGACATCGAGATCGATGCCCTTCAGCGCCTGGAAACCATTGGCATAGGTTTTGGTGAGATTGCGGATCGAAATGATGGGGGCCATTCAGGGCTCGTGCAAATTCGCGGGCGTTTTGTGCCGCTATATAGCCGCTTTGGAGACGTTTGACATCCCGCCGGCTGTGAACAGAGCATTCATTTCCTCGAAAACGGGCATCCGCGAAAAAGAGCACAGCTTGGCGCCACGTCATCAGGCGGTGACATTTCCAAGGCATAACATCGGCGGGCCGACGCCACGCTCCCTCCCGCCGCACCCCTTGGGGAGCCGTGCAGGTGATCTCGTTGCACCTCGTCTGCGGCCCCAAGGCAAAGCAGCGCGGCATCCGCGCATTATCAAGGCGCCGGAAGCTGGCCAGCACCCGGTCGCATGTGCCTCGCCGGCCTTCGCGCCGGCGCTTTTGTTAGGTCTCGGGAGAGATCAGTCGCAATAGACCTTGCCGCTCTGGCGCGATCTCAGGTCGAAATGGAAGTGGTTCCAGTGCTCCGGATTGCTGCCGGGGCCGAGAACAGTGTTGAAGTACCGGCAGCTGTCGCTGCGAACCGCCTGCAACAGGCGCCCTTCGCGGAAGGAGAACAGCCCCTTCTTGCGCACGTCGATCTCATGGCCGCTTTTCAGCACGAACTTGCCCACGTCGATCGCATTGCCGTGCGCATGCTCGGACATCGGATTGTATTTCTGCCGGCTGTTGTTCATGCGCCGGCAGCTGTAGCCGCCAAGAGGCTCGATGGTCTTGATGCCGGACCAGTAGCGAAAGCGTGCCGACGGCGCGAGTTCGTTCTTCACCCACTTGGCAAAGGCAAGTGTCACCTGGCAATTCAGGACAACGGCGGGCCTGACCCCGATATTGCCGGAAAGCCCCTGCAGCGAGATGGGATATGGCACCTGGCAGGCCGGCCCCTGCGAAATCGGCGGCTTGTCGGTATAGACGACGCCCATTCGCTTCAGCTCACGGCGACACGCCAACTCGGACGCCGGCATGACGCCGGGATCGACGGGAGCAGGTCGGCTCATCATCGGATTGCTGGGACGCAGCATGGCAACCTGCGTCTCATTTTCCTCCGGCACGCGCGACGGAGCCACAACGGGCCTGCCATCACTCCAGACGCGAGACTCGCTCACAACAGCCTCGCTCGCAGGCTGCGCGACGCGCGCGCGATTGAGCTGAGTCGGATTGTCCGTGCCGATGCCATCGACGACAGGCTGGTCGGATTGTCCTTCGGCGATCTGCTGCTGTTCTTCCTGCGCCAAGCCGGTCACCGGCTCGGCGCCGAGTTCGGCATCCATGTTGACGCCGCCCTCGGGCACGGCAAGTGCCTGGGTGCCACCCCAGTTCTGCGGTTGCCCCTGAAGCTGCCCGGCCGCGCCCCGCGCGCCAGCGGCGGCCTGATCGCTGTCCATACGCGGGAGCCCGCCTGGTTGACCGGTGCGTGCCGAATGTCCGGTCCCTGCGAGGTTCGGCGTATCCAGATAGTCGATCGATTGCTGGGTACCACTCACCGGCTGGCTGGAGACGGGATAGGCCTGCCGGGTTTCGACTGGCTGGGCGGAGACCGGCGCGGCATAGCGCTTGGGTGGCGAAATGGAGCTGACCTTCGTGCCATGATCCACTTCGCCGGGCGGAATGAGCCCATCCGTCGAGCACGTCGTCAGTGCAGTCGATAGCAGCACAGGCAGCACATAACGCCGCAGAATGGAAACAAACGCCATACCAAAATCGCTTCCGCAGAACGGCAGTCATCAAAGAAGTTCAATTGAAATTTAGTAAAAAACGGTGAACGAAAGCTTACCTCGAAGCCCTCGCGATCCACGGTCGAGAAATCGCAGGCCCGCCCCGGGCTCCCGAAAGAGCCACGTTCAGCCGCCGCGACAGGCTCGTCGATGCAGCAGACCAACCTCTGACTAGGCGCCGATTTTCGCCGATCGATAGGCATCGATAATCGCCTCGGCGGCGAGCGCCACCTCGGCCGTATCCGTCTGAAAATTGGTGACAGACAGGCGCATGACCTGCGTGCCACGCCAGGTCGCGCCGCCGGCAAAGATCCGGCCGTCACGCTGGATTGCCGCGATCGTCCGTGTCGTCAACTCGTCGCCCTGCCCCGGCCAGCGCTCATCCTCGAACCGCACAACGATCTGGTTCAGCACCACGTCGTTGGCGATGACCACACCCGGCTCCCTTGCCAGCTTCTGGGCCAGCTCACTTGCCGCGTCGCAGGAGCGGTCGACCATGGCTTCGATGCCGGTGCGACCGAGATGCTTGATCATGGCCCACGTCGCAAAACCGCGCGCACGCCGCGACAGCTCGGGCACATAATGCGAGGGATCCCGCTCGCCTTCGGCCGCCAGAGGCAGGTAGCTCGCGGCAATGGTCATGGCGCGGCGGTGGGCGAGTTCGTTGCGCACGATCGCGTAGCCGCAGTCGTAGGGCGTCTGCAGCCACTTGTGGCCGTCGGTGGCCCAGCTGTCCGCGAGCGCAACGTCGGCCGTCACATGACGGCGTTTGGCGCATGACTGCGCCCACAGACCGAAGGCGCCATCGACATGCACCCAGGCACCGGCGGAATGCGCCAGCGGAATGAGGACCGAGAAGTCATCGAAAGCGCCGGTATTGATCTGCCCGGCCTGAAGGATGACGATGCATGGCCCCTGGACGGCGGCGATCGCCTGCGAAAAGGCAGAAACGGCGATGCGACCGTGGTCGTCAGTCGGCAGTCTGACGACCCTGTCATGACCGAGCCCCAGAAACTGCAATGCGGAAAACACGGTCGTATGCGCGTCGTCACCAATGAGGACCGTGATCGGCGGCGCGCCGAACAGTCCGTGCGCGTCGACGTCCCAGTTCGCCCGACGCAGCACCTCACCGCGAGCGGCGGCAAGGCAGGTGAAATTGGCGAGCGTCGCGCCGGTCACGAAACCGACAGAGCTCTGCGCAGGCAGGCCAAGGATATCGAGCAGCCACCGCGCAGCAATGCCCTCGACCGCCGCGGCGGAGGGAGTTGCCGTGTGGTTGCCGGCGTTCTGGCCCCACGCGCTCGTCAGAAAATCGGCGGCGACGCCCATGGGATGGGAGCCCCCGATCACCCAGCCGAAGAAGCGCGGCCCCGTCATCCGATGAAGGCCGGGCTCGGCCCTGGCGACAAGATCGTCCAGGACCTCGACCATCGCCGTTGGTGCTGGAGGAACATCTTCACTGAAGGCCGCGACCGCGGCGGAATAGTCCAGCGTCGGCCTGTGCGGCAGATTGCCGATCGGCTCCCGAAACCGGGCAGCGTGATCGGCGGCTCGCGAAAAAAGATCCTTCGTACCCACGGCATCTGCCTCCCCGGCGAAGCCGGGCTAACCGACGCCTCGCGCACCTGATGTCGGACTGCGAATGCTTGAAGAACTGAAGGATAGCCGCAACAGCGATTCAGCGCCAGCTGGACAATAAGTGTAGGAAGCCACAGGGGCGGAAGGAAGCCTCAGGCGAGCTGCTGCGAAGAACTGGCCGGCGGCGTCAGCTGACGTGGCGCAAGCCGGAAACCGCGGGCGTAGCACCCTTGGCGATCACGCTCCGGTCGGCCTTGCCATAGAGCTCGTTCATGATCTTTGCCACTTCGACGGCATAGCCCTCGGTCAAGCCGAAGAGCACCTGACCGCCAAAGGTCGCCGGTTCTTCGGTGTGATTGTCCCAGACCGTCCAGGTATCGAGTGGATCGCAAATGACGTCGTAACGAGGATTCAAGCTATTCATGATGATACTACTGCCTTGACTATCTCACTCGCATACGTGGTGCACTCTTAACGCGGCCTTGCGCCGCCATCTCAGTTCATGCAGGCCATTTCTTGTATTTCGACGCGCAGTGATCGCTGCGCGGCGCACTCACGCGGCCGACGAGCCCTTATCGAGGCGGAAGGCTACCCGTCATGATCCGGTCGGTTTTATTAAGTTCCATCTGTGGCCAGTTGGATGCCGCCTCGGTCGCAGGACGACTGCCGATCGCAAGAATTGTGATCAGGCCGGCCACGATGGCAGAAAGAAGCAAGCCGCTATAGGTCATTGTTCGAGCCTCAAAGATGTGGTTTCCCAGCCACTGATGCGCAAACTGCAACGGGACCCTAAACGAAAACATAAGGAATATGGTTAACCCACAGCATATTCCCATTTACGGACGCAATATCCGGGCCAAAATCAGTCATGCCCCTCGATCGAGGCGGATTGCGCCTCGAAATATCGCTTCAGATCATCGATCCGGGCGGGCTCGACCTGGGGGGCCGTAACGGCAACCCAGCCGTCGATATAGTGCTGTGGCGCGTAGACATGGCCGTACCCCATCGGTGATGTCGTGGCGATCGCCATGTCGAACAGCAGCTGCAGCATGGTCAGCGCCGGGAACCATCTGAGGCTCGGCGTCACATCGGGGCCGCGCGGCCGCCGCATCCACTCCGGCTCGCGATAGAATGCCTTCTCGTCGAAAAAGGTCACCGCATCGCTCGCATATTGCAGGTAAACGATACGGATCGGTCCCCACGTCGCACCGGGAATGTCGAGCGCGTTGTTCTGGTTGGTGAAGCGAATGATCGAACTGTCCCTAAACTTCGGCAGCCATGCCGGCGACTGCGGGTCGCGCGCCGCCGTCACCGCCTGCCATGTCACGCTCTCGAAGGGAGGGCCGCTCCAGAGCGCGCCCTGGAAGGGATCGGCGACGATATCGAATATGTCAGCCGAGATCTGCGAGTTCAGCGCTCCCAGGCTCAGCCCGTGCAGGTAGAGTTTCGGGCGCTTGTCGCGAGGCAGTGTGGTCCAGTAGCCGTAGACTTCGCGAAAGAGCGCCTTGGCCGATTCAGCCCCGTACTCCGGCTCGACGAGCAGCGACAGCCAGCTCGTCAGATAGGAATACTGCATGGCCACGCTCGCGATATCGCCGTGATGCAGATATTCGACCGTATCCATCGCGGCCGGGTCGACCCATCCCGTACCGGTGGGCACGATAATGACCAGTAGCGACCGGTCGAAGGCGCCCTGCCGCTTCAGTTCCTGCAGCGCGAGCTTTGCCCGCGCCTCAATGGTATCGGCATTGTTCAGGCCCACATAGACGCGGATCGGGTCGCGCGCCTGTTCCTTCCAGAAGGAACCGATCGTCGCTGCGGTCGGACCCGAGGCAATGAAATGACGGCCCTGCCGTCCGAGCCCGGTCCAGCTAATCGGCGATGCCGTACTGCCGGTCTTGCCGGGATCGGCCGGCGCAGGAACGTCGTCTTCCAGCATCGCATCGATCTTCTGAAAGGAAGAATCCGCCAGGTGCAGCGCCGTGCGAAGCAAAACGCCTTCGACGATCGACCAGAAGAGGAAGATCGCAATCGCTGCCCCGATGACATTGGACACCCGCCGGGGAATGAAGCGCGCCAACCAGCCGGAGATCCGCAGCACCGTGTACCGGAAGAGCCGCCCGAGAAACACGGCCGCGAGAAACACCAGAGCCGCGACCGCCACGAGCTTGAAGGGATCGGCGCTGTCCACGCGTTCCATATGCCAGAGATCACGGATCGAGTTCTGCCAGCCAGCCGCCTGCCAGAGGAAGATCACCGACACGATCACGCCGCAGACATAGACAGCGGCCCTTAGCGCCACCGGTACCGTGCGCGCTGCCGGAAGCTCCAGATAGCCCCACAACCACACGAGCGCGACGCCGAACATATAGCCGACAGCACCAGCAAGCCCCGACAACGCCCCCTGCACGAGAAACGACCGTGGCATCAGGCTGGGCGTCAGCGAGGCCGCAAAAAATGCAAACCCCAACACCAGACCGACCACCGATAGGGAGGCAATCAGATTCGAAAGCAGGCGCCGCATGCCATTCTCCCCTCAACATATCGAACTCAGTCAATTCCCGGCAACAATTCCGTTGCCATTCCCGCGTCCGGCTAGTGCAGGCCGAGGAAAACGAACGGTTTGGCGTCCTTGAAGTCCTTGGTCGCGTCACCGGAATAGGTGTGGTCCTGGTTTTCTCCGAGATCCAGGCGCTTTACTGTCCCGGTCTCCTTGGAAAAGTCGATGCTCTTCAGATCGACCCAAAAGGTGTTTGGCGTCAGCGCCGACTCGAAGAAGTAGAGCTTGCGCTTGTGATCGAAGACCGTGCGCCATCTCGTCGAGGAAATATTCGGCTGGTCCGGCGTGGTGATGCCGTACGGCACGGAAGCATTGCGGATCACGCTGAAGACGCTCGCCAGCGCCCGGTTAGGATCTTCATCCTTCGGAATCGCATTGACGTAGAACGACGCGCGGGCAAAGCGGTCCGATGCCCTGTTCGTCCCCGGTAGCATTACCGTGCCGCCGATCTGCTTCCAGTAGCTGTTCAGGGCCAGCTGTTCGTCGAAGATCGGCGAATTCGTCATCACCTGGTACTTGCGGTCATGGTGGATGACCTGCTTGCCCTTGATATATTCGACGATCGCGCTGTCGCCGCTCGCGTCCGACATCGAAAGATGCAGCGTCGTCAGCCGATTTTCGCCGGGTACATTGTCGGTGACGATGGTGAATGGCTCTTTCTCGAGCGCATCGACAGCCTCCTTGACGGTGGCAAAATTGTCCAGGACATACTGACCCCAGGCCGCGATCGTAAGGCCCGGCCGGCTCTGCTTGTCGAAGTGCGGATATTCGGATTCGACCAGCCAGAGCAGGTTGACGTTCAACCCGGCTTCGTTGACGCCATCGGTCGTGGAAACATCATAGCCCGTCGCCGCGACGCTCCCATATTTGGCCGTCCAGGCGATTGAATTGGGACCCGCCTCGCCGCTGCGCGCCATACCGCGCGGCAGAATGTAGAGATTGGTCGCCACGTCGTTCTTCCAATCCATGGAGCGTGCCGTGATGACGTTGTCGTTCGGGCCCAGGTAGACGAGCCGCGTGCAGGCCTCCGCTGCCGTTTGCCCGAAGACCAGCATGGAGCCCAGCGCGAGCGATACCAGGGAGCGCGTGATGGATTTCCTGACGAAGAACATGACCAATCTCCATGTCGTGATTGTCGTGACCTAGAACCGCATAGATAGTCCAAGTACCGGCCCGTGCTGGCTTACATCCCAGCGAAACTTGTTCGCGCCGGTAAAGTCGTCGTTCTCATAATCCTGATACAAGAGCCGATACCCTGCCCTGAGGATCGTCGGATGCCCCATCAGCATGGTCCGATAGCCGAGATAGGCTTGCGCGTTGACGCTGATCTTCGAACCGACGTCGAAGCCGCCGACGTCAGCTTCAGCGACCACGTTCCACCGTTCGGTCAGGTCGGCGTTCACTCTCAGGCCGACAAACGGGTCTGTCCAGTCGGCACTTTTTGTCGTCTTCAGCCCGAATGCCTCGACATCGGCCTTCAGCTCCGTCCAGCGCAGGCCTATGGTCGGCTCGATCGACACCGTCTGTGGCTTTCCGAAAACGGTGTTCCCACCGAGCTGCCATTCATAGGCCTTGTAGAAGGCCCCCGCCGACAAGGTTGTCGTCGTGATATCGAGGCCGATCTCATGGGCGAGAACCTGCTCGTCCTGACTTGTCTGCACGTACTGGCCATCGAAGTAGACGCCCCACTGGCCGTTCGTGATCTCGACGTTGCCCATGGCAACGAAATCGAGATGATCGAATATCTCCGAGAATGGCACGTCGACATTCGTGTCGAAGCCCGCAAGAGACGCTTTACCCTTGAGCGATGCCGCCCAGACATAGGGGCTGACGATGACGGCCCATTCGCGCTCCGGCGCGATTCGCTCCTGATCGAAGTCAGCAGCATCAACGGTGCATGTTGTGAATAGAATGGAAGCAAAGGCGAACAGGAGAAGCACGATGTCGTGCAAGCCGCGTCTCGAAACCGACATCCATACCCTCATCGAATGACAGGGGTGGAGCTTACTATGCGAAGATTGAAATTCAAGCAGTACTGGTAAAATCCGTGGGACGGTTGCAAAGCCGCCCCACGGGGACAATTCGCCCTACGCCGCGCGCGTCAGATGCTGGCGGGCCACCCGGGCGTCCTTCAGCCTGAAATTCGACAGCAGCCCGCGCAGCTGATCGCTTTCCTGCGCCAGCGTCTGGCTTGCCGCGGTCGTTTCCTCGACCATGGCCGCGTTCTGCTGCGTCATCTGGTCCATGTGATTGACGGAGGTGTTGATCTCGTTGAGGCCGGTCGCCTGCTCGCGGGCAGCCGTTGCGATCGAGCTGACGTGGTTGTTGACGCGATTGACCAGTTCCTCGATCTCAACCAGCGCCTCCCCGGTCGAGCGAACGAGCGTCACCCCGCCTTCGACCTCGCGTGCCGAATTGCCAATCAGGCTCTTGATCTCCTTGGCGGCATTGGCGGAGCGTTGTGCAAGCTCGCGAACTTCCTGCGCGACGACGGCAAATCCGCGTCCCGCTTCACCGGCGCGCGCAGCCTCGACGCCGGCGTTGAGCGCCAGCAGGTTCGTCTGGAAAGCGATCTCGTCGATGACGCCGATGATCTGGCCGATCCGGTTGGAAGCGTCCTCGATCCGGTTCATCGCCGCAACGGCGTCGCGGACGATCTCGCCGGACTTGCCGGTGCTGGCCTTGGTTTCGGACACCATTTCGCGCGCTTCGCTCGCCCGCTCCGATGCGGTCTTCACTGTCGCCGTGATCTCGTCGAGTGCCGCGGCGGTTTCCTCGAGCGCCGCAGCCTGCTGCTCGGTGCGCTTCGACAGGTTGTTGGTCGCCTCGCTGATATTGCCGGCGCTGTCGTTGACGATCCGGGTCGATTCCGCGATCGCCTGGATAACGCCGTTGAGGGCCTCTACCGCCGAGTTAAAGTCGGACCGGAGCTTGCCGTAGTCCGCGCCAATGTCGTCGATTGAAACCGTCAGGTCGCCGGCAGCAAGCCGCTCAAGTCCAGCGCCCAGCGCCTGAATGGCGAAGGTCTGCCGGTCGGCGGCTGTACGCCAGCTCGCCTCATTGCCGCGGCGTTCGTCCTCGATCTGCTTTTGCTGCTGGCTTTCGCGGTCGCGCATGGCAGAGCGCTCATGAACGGAATCACGCAGCACCAGAAGTGATTTCGCCATCGCGCCGACCTCGTCGCGGCGATCGTGATCGACGATCTCGGCGTCCCGTTCATCGGCGATCGCGTTCATGGCAGCCTTCAACCGTGCGATCGGCAAGGTCACGCTACGCACGATCGCAAACGCCACGGACAGGATGACGATGGCGCCGACAACGCAGACGATCGCGGCCCACAACGCGTTCTGGCGGTAGAGCGCGGCCAAGTCATCAGCATAAACGCCAGTGCCAACCACCCAGCCCCACGGCTCGAAGCCGACGACGTGGGAATACTTCAGCACAGGCTCGGCAGCACCAGGCTTCGGCCAGTAATAGTCGACAAAGCCCTCGCCGCTCTTCTTCACGGTATTGACGAACTCGACGAAGATGAACTTTCCGTTCGGATCCTTGTTCTGCGAGAGATCCGTGCCGTTCAGCTCCGGCTTGATCGGATGCATGATCATCGTCGGATGCATGTCGTTGATCCAGAGATAGCCACTGCCGCCGTAGCGCATGGCGGAAACGACTTCCTTTGCAGCCGTTTGCGCCTGCTCGCGTGTCATCGCGCCCGACTGCTCCAGCTTGTAGTATTTCTGGAAGATGCCGATCGCCGTCGCATCCATCTGCGCAAGGCCGTGGCGCCGTTCGTCCTCGAGCTTGGCATGAGAGTAGTTGAGGAAGAAACCAATCGTCAGAACCAGAATGACAAGAGCCAGACTAACGAGCGTGTAAAGGCGTGTGGAAATCTTGACGTTGCGCATGAGTATCCGTCGGATGCTGTTTTGATAATCATCAAGTATTGCTTCGGCGACTTACCGGACGGTGAATATCGATTAGGAGAAACTTACATAACGCTACGTCAATTGCACCTTCAAGAGAGGTGGCGGACGACTAAGAAATTGAATGGAAAGAATTTTCGGCGGAAGAATATAATTTCGGCGCGGCCTCCGGTGCGCCTTTTCCGGCGCTTTTAGGAACAGGGTCTTTGGTTTAGGCTTGCCGTGAATCGACAATGGCAATGCAACACACAGGAAGTCCCATGGCTGAACCCACCAAACCGACCGGCACCTTGACCCTGCGCACCGTCGCAATGCCCGCCGATGCCAATCCGGCTGGCGACATCTTCGGCGGCTGGGTCATGGCGCAGATGGACCTTGCGTCCGGCATCTGTGCCTCCGAGCGGGCCAAGGCTCGCGTGGTGACCGCTGCCGTCAAGGAAATGGCCTTCGCCCTGCCCGTGAAGATCGGTGATACGCTATCGGTCTACACCCAGATCGAACGCGTCGGGCGGACCTCGATCACGCTTTCGGTCGAAGCATGGGCGACGCGGGCGCGCTACAACGACATGCTGCGCGTAACTGCCGGAACCTTCATCATGGTCGCACTCGACGAAAAAGGGCAGCCGACGCCCGTACCGGCTGAGTAACGGATGGAGCAAGTCGCGTCACCCGAAGTCTTTCTCCATATCAAGGTCGTTATGGGGATGGTGCTTTCGTTGAGCCTTGCTCGCCTTCTCACCGGGCTCGCCGGTATCGTCCAGCATCCCGGGAAGAACAAGGTCTACCCCGTCCACCTGGGGTGGGCGCTGTCTCTGTTCCTGTTCATCATCCATATCTGGTGGTGGGAATATCGCCTGCAGGCCGTCCCCGTCCTGCATTTCGGAATCTACCTGTTCCTGGTCTGCTTCTGCAGCCTGTTCTTCCTGCTTTGCAGCCTGCTCTTTCCGGCGTCCCTCGACGACTACGGCGGCTACGAGGAATATTTCATCTCGCGCCGCCGCTGGTTCTTTGGCCTGCTCGCGCTCACCTACGCGGTCGACATCATCGACACGGCCATCAAGGACCAGGATCATATTCAGTCGCTAGGCTGGGAGTTTCCAGCCCGCAACATCGTCTACATTCTGCTTTGCGTCATCGCTGCCTGGACCGCCAACCGGCGGTTCCACGCGATCTTCGTGACGCTGAACCTGATCTACCAGATCAGCTTCATCTTCCGGCTCTACGACGTGCTGGGCTGACAACCGGCGGCGAGGCGACGAAAGCCTCAGCCGCGGAAGATGAAGGACGCGCCCACGGCGATCAGGGCAAAGCCGATCGCATGGTTCCAGGTCAGGCTTTCACCGAGCCAGAAGACGGAGAACCCGGAGAAGACGATCAGTGTGATCACTTCCTGCATCGTCTTCAGCTGCGCGGTCGAATAGACCTCGGAGCCGATACGATTTGCCGGCACCGCCAGGCAATATTCGAAGAATGCGATCGCCCAACTGACGACGATGGCGATGAAGATCGCCGAACTCTTGTGCTTCAGGTGGCCGTACCAGGCAAAGGTCATGAAGACGTTGGAGGCAAGGAGCATGACAACCGGCCAGATGGCGGCAGGATTGAGGGCAAATGGCATGGATGATTCCCGAGAGTTGGAGCTGGCGCCACCATGTAACGCCAAATCCAAAGGCTTCAAGTCGTTGGTTGCTTCCGCTCGGCGCGGAAGCAACCCTTAGATCCTGAGGAACTGCGATCCCTTGTCGAAGCTGACGCCTGGAAAGATCTTGCTGGTGAGATCGCCGGCCGTCACATCGAACTGCCGGTAGAGGGCAGCGGCCGCAAGTTCCCTGATATCTGCGGTCGGCGCCAGGTCGCGTGCATCGAGCAACTGCTGGTCATTGAGCCCCGGCCATCGGCCCAGGATACGACCGCCGTTGATGCCGCCGCCAGCGAGCACGGCACAGCCTCCGGTGCCATGATCAGTGCCACCGGAGCCGTTCTCGCGCACGGTCCGGCCGAACTCGGTCATTGCCAGCACCACCGTCTTAGACCAGATGTCGGCGCCCAGCGTTGCCTTCAACGTATTGATCGCCTGCGCGAGCTCCTGGACCGGCCGCTTGAACTGCTCGATCTGTCCGGCATGGGTGTCCCAGCCGCTAATGGAAAAACTTGCGATCCGGTAGTCGCCCTTCAACATGCCGCCGGCAAAGGTCGCAACCTCCACAACGCCTTTGCCGCGCATCCCATCCGGCTCCGCGCTCATCGAGGCGGCGTTGGCGCGCGTGGCTTCCGCCATTGCGCTCGCAAAGGCGGGATCCCCGGCATAGAGGCGCTTCAGGAACTGCATCTCGTCCTTCGCCGGATCAAGACCGGAATCGGACGCCCAGACATCGACATTGTTCGGCCCCGACAGGATGAGTTCCGTCGTCGTGTTGATATCGATCGCCCGGCGCGCATCGGAGCGCGGGATCACCGCGAGCGCGCGGTTGAGCCAACCGGTCTTTTCCTCCGAGACGTGCTCGCCGCCTGACTCCAGCATGTCCTGCCCGTCGAAATGGCTGCGCTGGTCGCGGTAAGGCGTCGACACGGCATGAACGAAAGCCAGTTCCTTGTTCTTCCAGAGAGGCAGAAGATCGGCCGCTTCCGGATGCAACCCGAAATGCCCATCGAGATCGAACAGGCCGGCATCGGGCGTGAGAGCGAGCGTCGGGCGAAGCGCCGCAAAGCCGGTCTCGCCATAGGGCTGCACGAGGTCCAGCCCGTCCATGGCGCCGCGCAGCACGATCGTCACGAAGCGATTGTCGCCGGGCATGGCCGCGAAGGTGACCGGCGTGAAGATCGGCGCGGCCGCCACGCAGCAGGCCGAGGCGAGAAAGCTGCGGCGGGAAAGCACGAGATTTGTCATGGCCAGGCTCCTATCGACGATTGAATTCCGGCGACGCCAACGCGAGCATCAAACCGCTGATCTTGCTGGGCGCCTGGCTGACCACGCGGATGGTGTCGTCGCGCGCGGCATCCGCAAGCGTTGCCTTCAGAAACTCCCGTGGATCCAACCCCTGCCCGAATTGAGCCGAGGCCCGGCGCGCCCAGCGAAGCCGCTCTGCCAGCTGGCTCGCGGTGATCCAGACCGAGAAGGACTCCTCGAACCCGGCCGGGCTCGGGGGCTCCCACATCGGCTGGCCCATGCGACGCAATGCGCCCTGCCCGATCGCCATCATGGTTTGCGTCGCCTTGCGTGTCTTCGCCGCCGCCGGAGCGTCGTCCGTCATCGCCTGAGTGTCGGTTGCGTCGTCGTTGCCGTAGGCCTGAAAGAAGCTGCCGACATCACCATCGCCGCCCTCGTCGTTCAGCGCCCGTAGGCCCGCGACCACGAAATCGAAAGGCTGCCGCGCCTTCGAGCCGGGATTTGCCCAGGCGGCGGGATGATCGAGCATCGCTGCATAGATCGAGGTCAGGTCGCCATCGGTCCGCTTCCACGCCGCCGTCATGGCCGCGATGATGTCATCGGGCGGTTGGTCTGAGATGAAATGGACAACGAGCTTGCGGCAGATGTGCTGTGCCGTTTTCGGGTTCGCGGCGAGGTCATCGAGCAAGGAGAGAAAATCCCGCGGCGACCTGCGCACGCTGCCGTAATTCACGCCCAGAACCTTTTGTGAGCCTGGCTCTGATATGCTCGGCTGGAACACCATGTCGACGTCCAGCCGATCCGTCGTCAGTCCGGTCAGCACCATTGCCGCCGCCCTAACATCGGCCTGCGTATATCCACTGCCGGCGCCAAGCGTATGCAGCTCCAGTAGCTCGCGTCCGAGGTTTTCGTTCAAGCCCTTCTTCTTGCTGAGCCCGCCGGCGGAATCCGGACCGAGCGACAAGACCTGATCGAGGTAGATCAGCATGGCCGGATGTTCCGTGGCACTTCTCAACAGATCCGCAAAACGCCCATTGATGTGCGGACGAATGGCTTCTGCCTCATAGAGCGGGACGACCAGCCGCATCTGTAGGCTCTTGCTGGCGCTCGTCGCGAAGTGATTGGTCCAGAAGGTCGCAAGACGCTCGTGAAAACCGTTTGGAGACAGCACGGCCTGCAGAAGCCGCGCATTCAAGTCCTGTTTGAAACTGTGCTCAACGCTCTTCTGTAGAACATCGCGGCGCTGCCGCCGCGTTGGGCCGTCCGCAACGCGACGCAGATCGTGCAGCCCTTGCTGGAGATCGGCGATTTGCTTGCGCCGCGCCTCGATCCCGCCGACCGGGAATCTGGGCGGTGATTGCCCAACGGCCTTCAACTGACCGAGCAAGTCGTTATTGCCCTGAACCGGCGCCTCGCCGGGCCGCAGGCCATAACCGAAGCGGATGGCCGCCATGGTGGGAACGGAAAGGCTCATCGGTTGTCACCTCCATATCCTTGGATGGCAACAAGCTCTCAGCAAACCTGTCGAAAATTGCGGCAATTTCGGAACATGGACAATTTGTAATTCTTCCGCGATTTCATACCGTTAACGGCCCACGAAAGAGACCCTGTCGCCGGTTTGCGCGGTCGAGAAAACAATGCACAATTTGTGATTGCGTGCGATTTGTATCAATCACCACGGATATATGCATTTGATAGATCCGCCTGGGAGAATGCGGCCGTTGCATGTCTCGACGCCGCTCTATCGATACCGAATTCCAACCGAAAAACATCGCGGTGCCGCAAAGCGGCATCCGAAGGCGGAGCCTTGCCATGGAAACCCTGAGAGGCATTCCCGAAGCAGGATTGGCAGATACACTTGCCGATCTCGTACAGACGAAAATGATCGTGCTGTCGCTGACCAAGAGCGACGGCGCCTACACGGTTGTCTATACCCCGTCGAGCCCCTCGATGGACACGGAGCGGCTGGATCAGGCGCTGCCGAGCAGCCCGCCGGTCGCCAACATGGACGATCCGAGCCCTCCGCCTGCCGGCGCGCCCGGCGAGTTTGTCCACGCGCGGTCCATCGCGCCGAAAACAATCCTCTACACCGATGCCGACGGACGCGACCAAATCCGTGAAGGCGGGTCCCGCTCGTGGCGCAACTGCAATCCCGGCAATATCCGCAAGGGCGATTTCTCGCGCAACTGCGGCGCCATTGGCGACGACGGCAGCTTCGCGATCTTTCCGGACGAAACGGTCGGCAAGGCCGCGATCATCGCCCTTATGAAGACGGCAGCCTACATCAGGTTGACCTTGAAGAACGCGATCTTCCGCTACGCGCCGCCGAGTGAAAACAACTCCGAGGCTTACGCCAGGTTCATTCACGACAAGACGGGCATAGCGCTCGACGCCGTCCTTTCTGATCTCAAGGCAGACGACTTCCGTCGCATCGCCAACACGATCCAGATCATCGAGGGATGGAAGCCCGGCATCATCCGCGCCAATGCGCCACCCGCGCCGCTGATGAACGCGAAGATCGGGGTCGCCTCATCCGCCGCATCCGCCACGCAGGACTGGATGGCAATTGCCCGGCGAGAAGCCGCCCTTCCGCTACGCGAGCGCAGCCAATGGCCCGACCCCG
Source organism: Rhizobium sp. S96 (assembly GCF_030382195.1). Lineage (NCBI taxonomy): Bacteria > Pseudomonadati > Pseudomonadota > Alphaproteobacteria > Hyphomicrobiales > Rhizobiaceae > Rhizobium > Rhizobium sp. S96. Next base: position 103,099 of record NZ_JAUDRY010000002.1, on the reverse strand, counting down.
GCGAGAACCCGCGCATCCTGAACTATTTCAAGGTCTGTGCGCCCTGGTTCGAAGTCGCGGACGGCGACGAAGTCGACTGGTGCGCGGCATTCGTCAACTACTGCCTGGTCACCAGCGGTCACATGGGAACCGACCACCCCGGCGCGCGGTCCTTTTTCTGGAACAAGAAGAACCAGTTCCACGTGCTGTCGGGACCACAGCCCGGCGCCATCGCGGTACGCCGCTATGCGCCGTTCACCGACCCGAAGTGGACAACCGGCAACGGCCATGTCGGCTTCGTGATCTCCTGGACCAGCACGACGGTCACCCTGCTTGGCGGCAACCAGAGCAACACCGTCTGCGAAAAGACCTTTCCACTGCTGGAAAAGAACAGTTCCGGCGCAAAGCAGTCGGAGTTCGTCGCCTTCCTGATGCCGGTGATCGTCTGAGGGATTGGCGGCGGTCGCTACAGGACGTCGTAACGCAGATGCAGCACGTCGTGGGGCAACCTGTCGACGCCCTTCAGCGCTAGGCGCGTTGCATCTCCTGCCGGCCGGTCGAATGTCGTCGGCATGCCCGCGCTCCCATCGGCAATCGGCAGGATCAACAGGCTGATTTCGTCGATGAGGCCCGATGCCAGGAAGCTGCCGTTGATGCCTCCACCACCCTCAAGCAGCAGCGTCCGGATCCCGAAGTCCCGTCCGAGCACATGAAGCGCCAGCGAAAGATCGATCTCGGACGCGCCCGCGAAGATATAGGAGATGCCGTCCCGCTGCAGTTCGGCGAGGTGGTCGTCGGAAACATCCTCCGAGAGAATCATGACGATCGGATCGCCGTTGATGTTGTCGATGTTCATATGCAGCTTCGCATATCGGTCGACGGCAACGGCATAGGGTCCTGCATTGGCGGCGGGTGCCTTCCACGTGGTACGCGCATAAGCCTGCATCGCAGTCGCCGCAATGGGCTCACCTTCCGCAAAGTCCGCCATCGTCACGCGGCCGACACACCATGCGTCGCCCCCAAGTGCTTCGTGGATCCCCTCATAGATCTCCGTCAGTTGCTCGGTGAGGTCGCCGGGCCAGTGTTCGGGCGCTTCCCTTGCGGGCGTACCTTCGAGCATGACGCGGTTGCGCCCGGCCTTCTTCGCGGCGTAAAGGGCCGCGTCCGCACGACCGATATGATCGATCATCGGCGCCTCGCTGGCGTTGACGATCGCAACGCCAAAGCTCGCCGTTATCTTCCCGGTGTCACCGATTTCCTTGAGATCGGCACCGGCGAAGGCTTGACGAACGATATTGGCAAACTTTCCGCCCTCGGCAAGGCTAACTCCCGGAAGGAATGCGACGAACTCCTCTCCGCCAAATCGCGCCGCAAAGGCGCCCTTGGGAAGCCGCGCCCGCAACAGATCTGCCAACCAGGCAATAACGGTATCCCCCGCGGCATGGCCGAACGTGTCGTTGATGCGCTTGAAATGATCGATGTCGCAGATGATCACGACACCGCTAAGTTCTCCCCGCGCCTGCAGCTTCCTGGCCGCCTCCTCGAAACCGCGCCGGTTGAGAAGGCCGCTCAACGAGTCCCGCTCCGCGGCGTGACGGTATTGTGCAATCGTGTCGAGCGTGGTGGCAGCAAGCGCCGAAAGCGCAAAGAGCAGAGCAATGACAGACGCGCCCGCCTGCATGACAAAGGCATAGACGGAGCTCTCGAATTCATCAGGGCTTGGAGCCGATGATAGAAAGCCAAGCAGCGCAACGTCGCGAACGATCGTCTCGAGGACAATCAAAGAAGCGACGCCGAGCAGGATTCGATCGATCGGTTCGCGGGCATGGCGAAAGGACGCGACAATGGCAAACGCCAACAGGATGACACAGGCCGCATCGCTGACGACGAGCTCGACCGGCAGGCTCTCGAGCACCAGCACCGTATAGGCCAGCACGGCGTAGACGAGCACGCAGAAGCTCGTTCGGAGCAAGAAGCGGGAAGGTTGGTTGAACCGCTTGAGCAGCGCGCCGCCATACCAATAAAACGCGGCAAGAAAGAACGCTTCCGCCGTCAGCGCCTGCACCGGTTGCGGCGCCATGTAGAGAAGCATGGGGACGGAGAAGGCGGCGGCAGCACACAGAAAACCGGCAGCCCAGTGGTAGGCCTCACGCGACCCGAAACGGCCGACGGCGAGAAAGACACAACCGAAGGTCAACATCATGACCGGAAGCGCGAACGCGAAATTCTCGGGTGAATCCATCAAAATCTCGTGGAGAGACGCAATACCTACCCCCCAGGGAAAAGCTAGCGAAAGACAGTTAAGAAAATCCTACGGAAACGTGACAGTGATGACAAAGTCCGCGGGCGGTCGTCAGACGACCGCCCTCTACCAATCACACACGCATCGCGTGGCGGTGGTCATCGACCGTTTCTCCGCCGAAGCGGACATCCTTTTTCTCGAAGCCGAGACCGGCCAGCACCGCCACCACGATGGCGACAATGGCTGCGACGATCAACAGCGCATAGGCGTAGTCGCCGTCCCAACGCGCCGCCAAACCCGCCTGGATCGTTGCGTTTCCGGAGGCCAACAGGTTGCCGAGCTGGTAAGCGAAGCCCGGGAAGGTGCCGCGCACCTCGTCCGGCGACAGCTCATTCAGATGCACCGGCACGATGCCCCAGGCGCCTTGCACGAAGAACTGCATCAGGAAGGCGCCGATAGCGAGCAGCACCGGACCGGGCGCATAGACCCAGAGCGGCGCCACCGGCACCGCGATCAGGGCGGCGATCACGATCGCCTTCTTGCGGCCGATGCGCTGCGACAGCGCCCCGAAGAATAGCCCGCCGCAGATCGCCCCGATATTGTAGACGATGGCGATGGCGCCGGTGGTGTAACTGTCGTAATTGCGCTGCGTCTCCAGGAAGGTCGGATAGAGATCCTGCGTGCCATGGCTGAAGAAGTTGAACGCCGTCATCAGCAGAACCGCCCAGAGAAACAGCGGGATATTCTCGCGCAGCACGGTCAGGAACGGCCGCCGCTCCTGGCTCTGCCGCTTCAGGAAGGCCGGGCTCTCCTCGACGCTGCGGCGGATATAAAGCACCAGCAACGCTGGCGCCGCTCCGACGAAGAACATGCCACGCCAGCCGATGATGGGAAAGAGCAGGGAGAACACGATAGAGGCCAGCAGGTACCCCGAGGGATAGCCCGCCTGCAGGATGCCGGAGACGATACCCCTGCTCTCCTCCGGCACCGTTTCCATGACCAGCGACGCGCCGACACCCCACTCGCCGCCCATGGCGATGCCGTAGAGCGCGCGCAGCACGATGAACATGGTAAGCCCGGTGGAGAAGCCGGTGAGGAATTCGAAGATCGAATAGAGCAGCACGTTAACCATCAGCGTGATCCGCCGCCCGTATTTGTCCGACGCCAGCCCGAAGAGCAGCGCCCCGACCGGCCGCATCGCCAGCGTCAGCAGGATCGCCACCGAGACGGCGGGAACGTCGGTGTGGAATTCCTCGGCGATATATTTGAGAACGAAGACGAGTATGAAGAAGTCGAAGGCGTCGAGCGTCCAGCCAAGATAGCTGGCGATGACGGTGTTGCGCTGCTGCGGCGTCAGCCGGCGCAGGCTTTCCAGTGCGGACATCATTGTTCCTCCGTCCGAAAGCGGCGGCGAGGCGGGCAATGTCCGGATGCCGTCGAAGAGAGGGATCGCCCGAGCGGGCGCGGGTCATGCTGTGACGGGCAGCGTTCTGGAACGTCAGCAATGCTGCCCTTGTTCCATCACGTTTTGCGTGATCGCAACAATATCGCGCCTTCAGGCTGCAAAAATCCGTTTCCCTTTTGTACTCTTTGCCTCTTCCATTTCGCGCTGACTCTCTCCATATTCCGGCCATGGCCAAATCTCCGAAAAACTCCCCCGCCCCCGATGGTTTCGAGGAAGCTCCCCAATCCGCGTTCGAAGGCGCCCCGCTCGAGGGTTCCGTCGCCGATTGGGTGAAGCAGCTGGAGGCCGATGCCGAGGCCTCCGGCGTCGAGACCCAGCGCCAGATCGCCTCGAAGGCGGGCAAGCACCGCAAGAAGGTGGAGATCGCCGCCTCCAAATCCGCGCGCGGCACATCCATGGGCGGCTCGACCGACCCGAAGACGCGCGCGGCCGCAGGCCTCAACCCGGTCTCCGGTCTCGACGTCTCCTTGGAAGACGCGGCCGCGCTGAAGGCCGGCACCGCCGTGACCGCCACGGTGGAAGCCCTTTCGGCGCTGATCGAGAGCGGCAATCCGCTGTTCAAGGACGGCAAGATGTGGACGCCGCATCGCCCGGCCCGGCCGCCGAAATCCGAAGGCGGCATCGAGATCCGCATGGCCTCCGAATACCAGCCGGCCGGCGACCAGCCGACCGCCATCAAGGACCTCGTCGAGGGCCTGGAGAATGGCGACCGCAGCCAGGTGCTGCTCGGCGTTACCGGCTCCGGCAAGACCTTCACCATGGCCAAGGTGATCGAGGCCACCCAGCGCCCCGCCGTCATCCTGGCGCCGAACAAGACGCTGGCGGCCCAGCTCTACAGCGAATTCAAGAACTTCTTCCCCGACAACGCGGTGGAATATTTCGTCTCCTACTACGACTACTACCAGCCGGAAGCCTATGTGCCGCGCTCGGATACCTTCATCGAGAAGGAAAGTTCGATCAACGAACAGATCGACCGCATGCGCCACTCGGCCACCCGCTCACTGCTCGAGCGCGACGATTGCATCATCGTCGCCTCCGTCTCCTGCATCTACGGTATCGGCTCGGTCGAGACCTACACCGCCATGACCTTCCAGATGGAAGTCGGCGACCGCCTCGACCAACGTCAATTATTGGCCGACCTCGTGGCGCAGCAATACAAGCGCCAGGACATCAACTTCGTCCGCGGCTCCTTCCGTGTTCGTGGCGACACGATCGAAATCTTCCCGGCCCACTTGGAAGACGCGGCCTGGCGGATCTCCATGTTCGGCGACGAGATCGACGCCATCACCGAGTTCGACCCGCTCACCGGCCAGAAGACCGGCGACCTGAAGAGCGTGAAGATCTACGCCAACAGCCACTATGTCACTCCGCGCCCGACGCTGAACGGCGCCATCAAGGCGATCAAGGAAGAGCTGCGCCTGCGCCTCGCCGAGCTCGAAAAGGCCGGCCGCCTGCTGGAAGCCCAGCGCCTGGAACAGCGCACCCGCTACGATGTCGAGATGCTTGAGGCCACCGGCTCCTGCGCCGGCATCGAGAACTATTCGCGCTATCTCACCGGCCGCAGCCCCGGCGAGCCGCCGCCGACCCTGTTCGAATATATCCCCGACAACGCCCTGCTCTTCATCGACGAAAGCCACGTCACCATTCCGCAGATCGGCGGCATGTACCGGGGCGACTTCCGCCGTAAGGCGACGCTTGCCGAATACGGCTTCCGCCTGCCGTCGTGCATGGACAACCGGCCGCTGCGCTTCGAGGAATGGGACGCGATGCGCCCCGACACCGTCGCCGTCTCCGCCACCCCCGGCGGCTGGGAACTCGACCAGTCCGGCGGCGTCTTCGCCGAGCAGGTGATCCGCCCGACCGGCCTGATCGACCCGCCGGTCGAAGTCCGCTCCGCCCGCAGCCAGGTCGACGACGTGCTCGGCGAGATCCGCGAAACCGCTGCCAAGGGTTACCGCACGCTCTGCACCGTGCTCACCAAGCGCATGGCCGAGGACCTCACCGAATATCTGCATGAACAGGGCGTGCGCGTCCGCTACATGCATTCCGACATCGACACGCTGGAGCGTATCGAGATCATCCGCGACTTGCGCCTCGGCGCCTTCGACGTTCTCGTCGGCATCAACCTTCTGCGCGAAGGCCTCGACATTCCCGAATGCGGCTTCGTCGCCATCCTCGACGCCGACAAGGAAGGCTTTTTGCGCTCCGAGACCTCGCTGGTCCAGACGATCGGCCGCGCGGCGCGTAACGTCGACGGCAAGGTCATCCTCTATGCCGACCAGATCACCGGCTCGATGCAGCGCGCCATGGACGAGACCGCCCGCCGCCGCGAGAAGCAGGTGGCCTATAACACCGAACACGGCATCACCCCGGAATCGGTGAAGGCGAAGATCTCCGACATCCTCGACAGCGTCTACGAACGCGACCACGTCCGCGCCGACATTTCGGGCGTTTCGGGCAAGGGCTTTGCCGATGGCGGCAATCTCGTCGGCGGCAATCTGCAGACCCATCTCAACGCGCTGGAAAAACAGATGCGCGACGCCGCCGCCGACCTCGACTTCGAAAAAGCCGCCCGCCTGCGCGACGAGATCAAACGCCTCAAGGCCGCCGAACTCGCCGTCATGGACGACCCGATGGCGCGCGAAGAGTCCAAGGCCATGGAAGGCATCAAGCGGAACGCCAAGGCGACCAAAGAGTCCCTCAACCCATCGGCAACCTCAACGAACTCCCTCCCCCCTGTGGGGAGGGTTGGGGAGGGGAAGGCCGCGGACGCAGAGGCCACCTCCCTCTTCCAGAAACCCACCCTCGACGACATGGGCCCAGGCACCGACACCGCCATCCCCTCACGCACATTCCGCCGCAACGACCTTGACGAAATGACCGTCGGCCGCACTGAAAAGCCCGTATCAGGCAAGCTCCCGGACAAGCCCGACGCCGCCAAGAGCACCAAGCGCTTCTCCCCCCTCCTCGAAGGCCAACCCGACCGCGACGACCCGCGCCCGCTGGTGCGCGGCAAAGCGGGCGTCGGCAGCTATGAGGATGCGGGCGATGTGAAGCGGCAGAAGCGGACGAAGGGCAAGACGGGGCGGCCGGGGCGGTAGGCGAACGAGCCGCAGCCCTCCACCTCCCTCATTCCTGTGCTCGTCACAGGAATCCAGTCGCCGCGCGTCGGCGCGGCGAAGAGAGTCTACTGCGATCAAGGACTTGATCGCGCTGGATCCCTGTGACATCGCCCGGACGAAGTCTGGGCACAGGGATGAGGGCATTCGGGGAAGCCCCCGCGCAGGAACCGTAGGCGCGTCCGCTTGACGCGATCCACCAAACTTTCATAATCGCCTGAACCGCAGGTTCTCCATGAACGCGATTACCGTCCATCTTCCCGAAGAAACCGCCGCCCGCCTCGACCGCCTGGCCGACAGGCTGTCGAAACCGGCCGACAGTGTCGCCGCCGATGCAATCGAGGATTTTCTGGCCCGCGAGGAATGGCAGTTGGCCGAAATCGAGGCCGGTCTCGCGGAAGCCGACCGGGGAGAATTTGCGAGCGAAGATGAGGTGAGCGCGGTTTTCGCCAAGTATGGGATAAAAACGCGCGGCGCCCGATGCCGCCAATCCGTTGCACGAGGCACGCGCTCGGCAATCTAAGGCACATCGGTGAATGGATCGGGCAGGATAACCCTACTGCCGCTCAACGCGTCATCGCCCGACTTGCCGCCGCCATCGATCTCCTCCGTGATCAGCCTGACCTGGGGCGCCCCGGCCGCATAGCCGGCACGAGGGAACTGGCTCTGGAGGATATTCCCTACATCGTCGCCTATCGGCTGAACGCAGGGCACGTCGAGATCATTGCGGTTTTCCATGCAGCGCAGCGGTGGCCGGGCCACCGAGCAACAGTAAGCGCTCGCCTTCGGTCAAAGCCGTAGCCAAATGCGAAAAAGCGCGTCTAAGTCGGGGACGAAAACAGGCGTCGGCAGCCTTGAGGTGCGGGTGATGTGGGCGGCAAAGCGTAGCGTGGGTGGGCGCAGCATAGCGCTGCACCTCCCTAGTCGTTACGAACGGTGACGGATAGCGAAATAGTGCCAAAGCCCTTGGTGTACAAATATCCCCATGTCTTTAAACAGCCTATCCACTCCGCGATGTGCAGCAAAATACCTATTTTTATTATCAACTCTATCGACGTTGTATATAACGCCGGCATTAAACAAGTCGTTAGCCAGCTCTTCAAGGTCGATCTTGTTTTCCAAAACAGAGAATGCGGAAATAAACTCATCGTATGTAGAAAAGTAATTCTTACGGATTAAATTCCTTATCTTCATCGTTGTTTCCTGCGAATACTTCACTGAAATCTCATCAAAGCATTCGCGAGCTGAAATCCGCGAGTAATCATCCAGCATTTTCTTAACGCCGTCCTCGTTAAAGCTTTCATCTCCCCCATTTTTTTCAGCATAGCATTTTAGAAAACGGACAACGTCACGCGGTCTATGCCAACTTTGCCGAAGCAGGAACAATGGAATAGGCACCCGCTCCTTTGTAAAGTCCATACTCCCAACAAACATTGCCTCCACATGTTCTCGCGACATCTCCGTTGGTGATCCGAACTGCACTTTTCTGAATAAAACCTCAACGAGGGGGTGGTGCATATCCTCGACCGCGTTCCAGTCGACGCTAGTATAGCAGCTGTCGAGAAATTTACTTATGTCGCTATCAAGGTTGTAAAGAATATCTCGGACCTCAGGTCGTAGAGAGCATACTACGTTTATATCCATCCCATTCTTGACAAAAAAATTGTTCAATTTATTCGAGCTCTTGATGACATCTCTTATTATTGCCATCCTAACCTTGAACTCATCGCTTTTAGTCTCAAAGTTGCTAACAACAAGCTCGTCGATTGAGTAAAATATCATCGCACCAGCGTGGCTCTCCAACAACAGTTTTAATGCCAGTTCATTAAAATCGGAAAGCGGCATCACACCAGCGTCGCTGAGTTTTGAAAAATCATAATCGATGCCAATGTCACCAAAAATGAGCTTAAAGTCCCCTTTTATCCTTAGGCCTGCGGCAATGCCGTCAACCAAGGACTTTGAGCCGGAGTGGGAGCGATTCATCAATCTGGTGAAGCTTGATGGGAAATCACGATCAAGAAGCTCCGCAATCTTTTTAAGTATTATTCGAACCCAAACCTCTCTGAAGTCGTATAGAGCCGTCGCATCAGCAGCATTAGCCACTTCCACAAAACTAATTCTCTGCGTTTTTGAAAATTCCAAATAGTCATTCGGCGAAAGATCATCATAAAAGCTCAGAAAGTCCGTAAGGTACCCCTCTTCTCGCCTCAACCTTTCCATATAAAGTTGAACGGAAGACTTTCCAACACCCTTGTGACCGACGATAATAAATTTCTTATTGTTGCTTATATTTGATGTATTGAAGTTTGGAGGAAGCATGAATGAGTTAAGAAAATAATCCTCCCCCCGGAGATATTCTTGCCGGCCGTCGTACTCTCCAAAATTAAACTTGGACATTCTCATTGCGCAACTCCAATGACTTAGATGCGATAGCGTAATATGATTCTTGCAGCACTCACCACCGCAACTTAAGCGACAATCGCGAAAATTCACGCCCTAAAATTTCCCCCACCCTCCCCACCCATGCCATCATCCCCTCATCCCACCACGGATACACCGGCAGGCGTGCCGGCGAGATGGGGTCGGCGCCGGGTGTTGGAGGAGGACGCAAGCTCTCTCATCCGGGGTCCGCAGAAAATGGTCTCCCTCCGGTGACGGCGGCGTCCGCGCGAATGCGGTGTCGAGTTTCGCTCCGGACGTGCCTGTGTGGCACACATGGCCTTCTTGGGAATCGCCGCTTCCTCGGGCAAGGCTGCAGAGGGACCGGAGTTGCGGGCACAAACCGCCGAACGGGGCGCTCGACAGCGCCATTTTACACTTTTCAGATGAGGCTCTTTCGAGCGCCCCGTCCGAACCTGCCGCCCTTGATGGGCCGCAACCGACAGCAGGATCAAGCCACGGGTGAGACCAGCCGCGTGAGGGCGCAACCGCGCCCGCTGACAGGTGTCCCGTGAGAACGGGAGAAATCAGATGGCAGGCATCGCACGCAAACGGCCCGGACAGGAATGGGAAGAGCGCATCGGCCAATACGGCATGATCATGCTGCGCCTGCGCACGGCCGAAATGCTCGCCTTCCCCGCAATGGTCTGCGGCCTGCGCGCCTGTCGCCGGGCGCGTTGGTGCCAGCGGGTCTTCGTGGACGACCAGATGCCGGTCTGCTGCGGCATGCTCACGGACGAGCAACAGCAGGCCTACGACACATTCCTGGTTGCCGCGGCACAGGTCTACGAGGCGGCGCATCGGGGCGAATACGGCATTCTCTACCGGCTGGTGATCGACAGGCTGAAGGACGATTTCAGGGCGGTTACCGATATCGTCCGCAATGCCCTGCCGCCCGGCGATAACGGCCATGCCCATCTCGATGCCGCCCTCCGGGCCAGGGCGAGGATCGATGCCGCAGCCGCGCTGAAGCGCCCTGCGGGGCGGACCGGTGCCTGAGCGCCCGGCCCGCGCGCCATGCATTTTCCGGGGCGGCCCGTTAAACTTGCATCAACCCCTGCGTGGCATAGGTGCCGCCCGCTGCACGGAAGGAGACAGGCATGGCAATGGTAGGCTTCAGGAACACCCACAATCAGATGATCTATGTCAATCCGGCGCAGGTTCTCTATGTCTCGACCTTCGAGGAAGAGGTGACCGTCATCGCCTATGCGATCACCGATGCATCGGGCAAGCCAATCGTTTCTCACGTCCGCGGCAGCGCCGAGCTGGTGCAGCACAAGCTAGCCGGGGGCGGCGCTCGCTAGTCGGCTATATCCGGCGCCACGGCATCGGCGACAGGCGGCGCGAACCGTACCGTTGCGGCACGCATTCCCAAAAGGAAACAGCAGTAACCGGGCGCGCTTACTATTCGTCAAGTGTTTGAATCTTTGGCTATTCCCGGGTTGTCCCGTCTGGTGCCACAATATTCTCGCTTGCATTTTGCTTCGAATACTGGCACCAATTCGGTACTCGGGCATTTGCATGCCGGTGACTGGACTGATGTGGCTGAGCCTTCTTGCGGGAAGGTGGCGTGGGGGGACCTCACGTGCGTAGACGTTCTTTCCCCGTTCGTGAACTACTCGACTGACCCTTCGCGCGCTGAATCCAGATGAGGGGGCGCGAAAGCTAAAGCCGTCCATTTCCTTTCGAGGGGGTGGATACCAAACAGACTACAGGGAAAAGGACCTATCCCAATGGCCACCAAAGGCGTCGTAAAATTCTTCAACCAGGACAAGGGTTTTGGTTTCATCACTCCGGACGGCGGTGCGAAGGACGTTTTCGTTCACATCTCCGCTCTTCAGGCTTCCGGCATCCAGTCGCTCCGCGAAGGCCAGCAGGTAACCTTCGACACCGAGCCGGATCGCATGGGCAAGGGCCCGAAGGCCGTCAACATCTCGGCTAACTAATTCAATTCCTGCCTCGGCAGGGATGAGACGGCGCTCCGCAAGGGGCGCCGTTTTTCGTTGGTGCAATGGTTGTTCGGCGAGGGTGAGCCCGGGCGGCGGGCGGCCTCGGCCATGAAATTTTTGGCGCAGCAATGTCCCCGCGCCTTCCGGGCATGCAATGATAGCTGAACATATGCGGGCGAAATGCCGGGTTTTCTGTTTTTGCAGGATCGGACCCGCTGCCCCAGAAGCCGGACGACGACGTTGGTAAGGACGGCGCCAGCAAATAACCGGCGGCAGGCCCGCTCTAGGCGCTGACCGCCTCTTTCGCGCCGGAGAAATCCACCGCCGCGAAGGCGGCGGCGATCACCTCGGGCCCCGCCCCTGTCTTCACCGCATCGGTCGACAGGATCTGCCGGTAGCGCCGCGCGCCGGGAAGACCGGTAAACAGGCCGACCATGTGTCGGGCCACCTGCTGCAACCGTCCGCCGCCGGCGATGTGGCGGTCGGCATAGGCCATCATCCGGTCGCGCAGGGCATTCCAGTCGATCTCGGCCTCCGGCGCGCCGAAGAATCGCTGGTCGACATCGGCGAGCACCGCCGCGTTCTGGTAGGCCGCGCGCCCGAGCATGACGCCATCGACATGCCGGAGGTGTTCCGCGGCCGCGTCGAGCGTCTGGATACCGCCGTTGATGCCGACGAAAACGTCCGGCCGAGCCTGCTTCATGCGATAGACAATGTCGTAGTCGAGCGGCGGGATCTCGCGGTTCTCCTTCGGCGACAGTCCCTTCAGCCAGGCCTTGCGGGCATGGATCCATACGGCATCCGCCCCGGCATCGAGCACTCGGTCCAGCAGCTCGGGCAAGGCCACTTCCGGGTCCTGCTCGTCCACGCCGATCCGGCATTTGACCGTCACCGGCACAGCCGAGACCGCCTTCATCGCCTTGATGCACGCAGCGACCGTCTCCGGCGTCAGCATCAGGCATGCTCCGAATGTTCCCGATTGCACCCGATCCGAGGGGCAGCCGACATTCAGGTTGATCTCGTCGTAGCCATAGGGCGCCGCAATCTCCACCGCCTTCACCAGCTTGTCAGGATCCGATCCCCCAAGCTGCAACGCGACAGGGTGCTCCGCCGCATCGAACGACAGCAACCGCTCGCGCGGCCCATGTATGATCGCGTCCGCCACCACCATTTCGGTATAGAGCAGCGCATTGCGACTGATCTGTCGGTGAAAATACCGGCAATGACGATCGGTCCAGTCGATCATCGGTGCAACAGCGAAGATCGGCCGTCCGGTTTTCAAGGCCTCGGCGTAGAAATGAGATGTGGTCATGCCCGCGCTCATACCGCAAAGACCGGCGAAACACCAGTTTCTCCCACGCAGGGCTGCAATACGGGAACGCAAACACCGACCAATCATTACATCGAATTAATTGGCCCGACCGCCGCTTGCACGTTTACGTGGTCGCCGACTGCCGAAGGGAGATATCATGGACGCGAAGATCCTGGCCGTGCTCGATGCCTATCACGAGCTGATCGACAAGGAGAAGAACAGCCCGCGCGAGGAAGCACCCGGCGGGCGCGACGGCGGACAGGATCGGCGGCTGCGGGCCGTCGGACCGCAGACCGGTCAGCTGCTCAACATCATCGCAAAGAGCCTCGCTGCCCCGACCATACTGGAACTTGGCACCTCGTTCGGCTACTCGGGAATCTGGTTGGCGGAGGCTGCCCGGCAGACGGGTGGCAGGCTTATCACCATTGAACTGCACGAATACAAGTCCGCCTATGCGCGCGACATGGCGATCAAGGCCGGCCTTGCGGATCACATCGATTTCAGGGTCGGCGATGCCGTGGCGATGATCGGTGATCTGCAGATCGGCATCGATCTCGTCTTGGTCGACCTGTGGAAGGATTTGTACGTTCCCTGCCTCGAGGCTTTCTATCCCAAGCTCAATCCCGGCGCAATCATCATAGCCGACAACATGACGCGCCCCGGCAACGAAGACGTCCGCAACTATGCACGCGCCATCCGCTCCAAGCCCGGCATCACCAGCGTCGAGATCCCCGTCGGCGCCGGTCTGGAGATCAGCAGATACGAGCCCGGCTGAGGTCCCCGGTCAACAGGTTGAAATGACTGGCGATCAAATTGGCGCGCGGGGACACGAACCATCCTTTCCCCGCTCGATCGTTTGCGTCTAAGATGGCCCGACACACACAGCAGCAAGAGCACAGCATGTCCAATTCCGCTACGGTCATCCCCCTTCCCCAGCCTGTCCTGTTGCCCGTCGAGGGCGAGGCCGGATTGTTCCCCGTCCGCCGCGTCTACTGCGTCGGGCGCAACTATGCCGACCACGCGATCGAGATGGGGCATGACCCGAGTCGCGAGCCGCCCTTCTTCTTCCAGAAGAACGCCGATAACCTGCTGGCCGCCGGCAAGCAGTTCCCCTACCCGCCGCTGTCCAGCGATGTTCATTTCGAGGTGGAGTGCGTGCTCGCCCTGAAATCGGGTGGGCAGAACATCGCCACGGAAGCAGCACTCGATTGCGTCTACGGCTATGCCGTCGGCATCGATTTCACGCGCCGCGACCTGCAGGCCGAAGCAAAGAAGCTGGGGCGTCCATGGGAGATCGCCAAGGCGTTTGAACATTCGGCCCCCGTGTCGGCGATCATCCCGGCGGCCCGCGTTGGGCATCCGACCGCCGGCCGCATCTGGCTCGACCTCAATGGCAAGCGCGCACAGGATGGTGATCTCAACCAGATGATCTGGAAGGTCCCTGAGATCATCGCCGAACTGTCAAAGCTGTTCGTGCTTGCGCCCGGCGACGTAATCATGACCGGAACGCCGGCGGGCGTCGGCGCCGTCAAGCGCGGCGATCGCATCGACTGCGGTGTCGACGGCATCGCGACGCTGTCAGTCACCGTTGCCTGAAGGAGAAGAGCCGATGCCGATCTATGCGCTTTCCGGCCACCAGCCCGATCTGCCGCCACCCGGGACCTACTGGATCGCGCCTGACGCGCATGTGATCGGCAAGGTGATCCTGGGCGCGGATGTCGGCATCTGGTTCGGCGCGGTGCTGCGCGGCGACAACGAGCCGATCACCATCGGCAAAGCGACCAATATCCAGGAGGGCGCCATGCTGCACACCGACCCCGGTGCGCCGCTGACGATCGGCGAAGGCTGCACCATCGGCCATCACGCCATCGTTCACGGTTGCAGGATCGGCGACAACTCGCTGATCGGCATGGGAGCAACGGTGCTGAACGGCGCCCGGATCGGAAACAATTGCCTCGTCGGCGCCAACGCCTTGATCACCGAGGGCAAGGAATATCCCGACAATTCGCTGATCGTCGGATCCCCCGCCCGCGTCATCCGCACCCTCGATGAGGAGGCGATTGAAGGGCTGAAGCGCTCCGCGGAGAACTACGTCGCCAACTGGCAGCGCTTCGCCCGTGATCTGAAACAGCTCTGAACGAGCATCAGAACAGCAGGCTGATGCCCGTCAGGTTCTTGACCGCAGCCTTGATGAGATCAAACACCGCGGACAGAATTTTCTGGGCCGCGTTGTAGACAAGGAATTTGAACTCCGCGAGCGCGCTGTTCAGATTGTATTCGAGGAGATGCAGTGTCACATCGGCCCGCTGCGCCGTGATTTCCTTGGCGGCGAGTTGTGCGATCACCTTGGTCGTCATCTGCGCGATGAAGCTGAGCTGCGCAGTCATTTCCTGTCTGATCTTGTCCCACTGCTCTTTCGCCTTGGCGGCGGCGACAGTCAGCAGCCCCTCACCCAACTCTTGGGCGGATTTCGGTGCGAATGTTGCGAGATCGACCATGATAGAACCCCTACTTCAGCGAGCCTTCCATCGTCTTGGCGATGGCGCATATGTTGCGGACGATGGCGATATTGTCGGCTTCGTTCGGCGCCTGGCCTCCCGTATCATAGGCCGCCCGGGAGAGCTCGATCGCCTTATGGCAGCGGTCGATATTGTCGGCAACCAGTTGCGCGGCAGCGGCTGCAGGGCGACCGTGCAGGTAGGCCGGTCGCTTCTCGGCGATTTCGCCCGCTTCCTTCACCTGTGCCAGTGCATCGATATAGTAAGGCTCCACGGCGCGGTAAGGTGTGCGGCTCGGAGCCTTGGTCTCCATGGTCGTCTCGATCTTGGTGAGGCTGGAATGCGCGCCATCGAGCTTTGTGTAGATCGCCTCGTTGTAGGAAGGTGCAAACGCTGCGCACCCACCCAGCAAGGACGGCAGCAATAGCAGTGCAAATCTGTGTGAGAAATTCATAGCGATGTCCCCTGAACGCAGGGACACTATAGATTGCACAACCTGAAATGCAATCTATAATTTCAACTAACAACAATACACCAATTAGATGCATACGGTTGCAGGTGATCCTGCGACAGCGGCTATGCCGCACAAGCCTCGCAAAGCCCGCGGATCTCGATCGTCGTCTTCTCGGCCTTGAACTTCTTGGACTTGGTCCAGTCCGTCAGGCGGTGGTCAACCTCGTGGTCGTGGAATTCCATCACCTGGCCGCAGCTCTCGCAAATGGCGAAGGCGACGATGCCGTGGCTGTGGCAGTTCTCGCCGGGATGCGCGCAGGCGACGAAGGAGTTGATGCTCTCCAGCCGGTGCACGACGCCATATTCGAGCAGCTTCTCAAGTGCCCGGTAGACCTGCAGCGGGGCGCGAAAACCGTGGTCGCGCAGCTTGTCGAGAATGGTGTAGGCGCTGAGCGGGCCGTCGGCCTTTTCCAGAACGTCGAAGACAAGCGCCTGGTTCTTGGTCAGTGCGGGTGCGCTCATGAGCCTTGTCCTTCCGTGGCGGCCTGGCCTCGCCCGAATTTGGGCAGCAGGCTGAGAATGAAGAGAATGAGGGCCGCGACCACGATCGACGGGCCCGACGGCGTGTCGTAGGTGAGCGAGCCGAACAGCCCGCCGACCACGGCAACCGCACCGATCAGCGAGGCGAGCACCGCCATGATCTCAGGCGTCGACGAGAAACGACGTGCAGCGGCGGCCGGGATGATCAGCAGCGACGTGATCAGCATGATGCCTACGATCTTCATGGCAATGGCGATGACGACGGCCATGAGAAGCATGAAGAACAGCCGCGCCCGCTCCGGCTTCAGCCCCTCGGCCTCGGCCAGTTCGGGATTGACGGTCGAGGCAAGCAGCGGCCGCCACAGCCAGGCAATCGCACCAAGCACCAGAATGCCGCCGCCCCAGATGAAGGCGATATCGGCCTTGGAGACGGCGAGGATATCGCCGAACAGAAAGGCGATGAGGTCGATACGCACCCACGTCATGAAGGCGACCATGACCAGCCCGATCGCCAGCGTCGCATGCGAGAGAATGCCAAGCAGCGCATCGGCAGACAGCGCCTGCCGCTTCTGCAGCAAGAGCAGCAGGATCGAGACGGCGGCCGCCACCACGAAGACCGAGAGCGTCAGGTTGAACTGCATGAGCAGCGACAGTGCCACGCCGAGCAGCGCCGAATGCGAAATCGTATCGCCGAAATAGGCCATGCGCCGCCAGATGATGAAGCAGCCGAGCGGCCCCGTGGTCAGCGCCAGTCCGACGCCGGCGATGATGGCGCGGACGAAGAAATCGTCAAACATGGCGCTCTCCCGCCGGATGCTTGTGCCCGTGCCCGTCATCGGCCGTATGATGGTGGGCGTGGTCATGATGCGCGTGTCCGTGGTCATGAGAGTGCGCGGAATGACCGTGGCCCGCATGGTCATGACCAGCGTGATCATGGCCGTGGTGGTGGCCGTCCTCAGGATGGCAATGATCCGTCACCGAGCCATCCGCATGCAGAACGCGGCCATCGGGGAGATGCGTATGATCGTGATCGTGACTATAGACGGCAAGCGACTGCGCCGCGCGGCTGCCGAACAGCCGCACATATTCGGCACTCTGCGTCACCGCCTGCGGCGTGCCCCGGCAGCAGACATGGCCGTTGAGGCAGATCACGGTATCGGTCGCCGCCATCACCACATGCAGGTCGTGCGAAATCAGCAGGATGCCGCATCCCGTCGTGTTGCGGATCGTCTTGATCAGCTCGTAGATCGCGATCTCGCCGGAGAAATCGACGCCCTGCACCGGCTCGTCGAGCACAAGCAGATCAGGCTTGCGGGCAATGGCGCGCGCCATCAGCGCCCGCTGAAACTCACCGCCGGAGAGATGCTGAACCTCGGCATCGCGCATGTGGGAAAGCCCGACGGCATCGAGCGCCTCGTTCATGTCACTTGCCGAAAGCGGCCCCGTCAACGTCATCAGCCGGCGCACCGTCAGCGGCAGCGTCCAGTCGATGGCGAGCTTCTGCGGGACATAGCCGACCTTCAGCCCGGACGCGCGCGTCACTTTGCCCTCGTCGGCCTTTATCACCCCGATCGCCGTCTTCACCGTCGTCGATTTGCCGGAACCGTTGGGGCCGATCAGCGTCACGATCTCGCCGCGCGAGACGGAAAAATCGACGCCGCGAACCAGCCAGCGGCCGTTTCTGCGGACACCGACATTGGAAAGCGAGACGACCGGTCTCGCCTCGGAATTTGCGGGTAATGGCATCATTTTTCCGAAAGTGCTGTTGCGCCCTGCTATCGCACACGTTATAGCATAACGCAATTGATGTAATAACATTACCTATGCAATTCAAGCGGAGCATGCACATGAAACTCGCGACCGGCCTTTCCCTGGCGCTACAAGGCCTCGCACTCCCGGCCCTCCTCCTTGCCGGCACGGCCCGCGGCGCGGATGCCCCCGTCGTCGTCACCTCGATCAAGCCGGTGCACTCGCTGGTCTCCGCCATCATGCAGGGCGTCGGCACGCCAGAGCTGATCGTCGATGGTGCCGCTTCCCCGCACACCTATTCGATGAAGCCCTCCAACGCCAAGGCGCTGCAGGATGCCAAGGTCGTCTTCTGGGTCGGCCCCGGCATGGAAGCCTTCCTGGAAAAGCCGCTGGAAGCGCTAGGAGAGGATGCCAGCGTCGCCGAACTCGACAAGGCGCCCGGCCTGACCAAGCTGAAGTTTCGCGAGGGCGGCGCCTTCGAAGCCCATGATGATGGCGACCATGATGGCGATGCGCATGAAGCTGGCCACGACCATGCCGAAGAGGCCGGTGGCCACGATCACGCCAAGGAAGCGGCCGGTCATGATCACGATCACGCCGCCGAGGCACATGACGATCACGACCACGGCCACGGCGCCTTCGACACCCACCTCTGGCTCGACCCCGAAAACGCCAAGGCCATGGCCGCCGAGATCACCACCACGCTGGTGGCAGCCGACCCTGCCAACGCCCTTGCCTACCAAGCCAATGCCGAGGCGCTGAACGCCAAGCTCGACGCGCTCGACAAGGAAATCTCAGGCATCGTATCACCGGTCAAGGACAAGCCCTTCATCGTCTTCCACGACGCCTACCAGTATTTCGAAAACCGATACAAGGTGCGCGTCGCCGGCTCGATCACCGTCAGCCCGGAAACCATCCCCGGCGCCGAGCGGATCGCCGAGATCCACAAGAAGGTCGCCGACCTCGGTGCGACCTGCGTCTTCGCCGAGCCGCAGTTCCAGCCGCGCCTCGTCGATGTCGTGCTCGAGGGCACCAAGGCCAAGGCCGGCGTGCTCGATCCGGAAGCCGCCACACTCGACGCCGGCCCGGATCTCTATTTCAAGCTGATGCGCGGGATCGCCAACAATCTGAAGGACTGCCTCTCACGCGAAAGCTGATACCAGCCCCACCGCATATCGAAAAAGGCGGGCACACAGTCCGCCTTTTTCAGATCCATCAATGTGATATTATAACATTAACTAGAGATCGCAATGAACAAGAAACTGCCGGTCACCGTCCTCTCCGGCTTCCTCGGCGCCGGCAAGACGACGCTGCTGAACCACATACTGGCCAACCGCGATGGCCTGCGCGTCGCCGTGATCGTCAACGACATGAGCGAGGTCAACATCGATGCGGCGCTGGTGCGCGATGGTGGCGCCAACCTGTCGCGCACGGATGAGGAACTGGTCGAGATGACCAATGGCTGCATCTGCTGCACGCTGCGCGACGACCTGTTGAAGGAAGTCCGCCAGCTCGCCGAGCAGGACCGTTTCGACTACCTGCTGATCGAATCCACGGGGATCGCCGAGCCGCTCCCCGTCGCCACCACCTTCGAGTTCCGCGATGAGGACGGCATGAGCCTGTCCGATGTCGCCGAGCTCGATACCATGGTCACCGTTGTCGATGCCGCCGGCCTGCTGGCGGACTATGCCTCGAGCGATTTCCTCGGCGACCGCGGAGAGACGGCCGGCGATGGCGATGTCAGAACGGTGATCGACCTCTTGGTCGAGCAGATCGAGTTCGCCGACGTCGTCATCCTCAACAAGGTTGGCACCGCCACAGCCGAACAGCTCCAGGCCGCCCGCCAGATCGTCGTCGGCCTGAACCCGGATGCCCGGCTGATCGAGGCCGATTTCGGCAAGGTCCGTCCGCAGGAGGTACTCGGCACCGGCCTGTTCGACATCGACAAGGCCGAGACCCATCCGCTCTGGTACAAGGAGATGCACGGCTTCAACGATCATGTGCCGGAAACCGAGGAATACGGCATCCGCTCCTTCGTCTATCGCGAGAAGCGCCCCTTCGATCCGGCGAAACTGCAGCGCTTCTTCGACACGGCCTGGCCGGGTGTGGTCCGCGCCAAGGGCTTCTTCTGGCTCGCCACCCGGCCACATCATGTCGGCGAGGTCAGCCAGGCCGGCGCCATCCTGCGCACCAGCCGCATGGGCACATGGTGGTCGGCGGTGCCGAGGGAGCGCTGGCCGGACGATCCGCGCTTCATGACCGCGATCGGACCCTATCTGCACCCCGTCTGGGGCGACCGCCGCCAGGAGATCGTCTTCATCGGCGCCGACCCGATGGACGAAGCCTGGATCCGCGAGCGTCTCGACGCATGTCTTGTCAGCACCGAGGACTTCACGCCGGACAAATGGCGCGACATGCCCGATCCCTTCGCCCGCTGGGGAGATCAGGCCGCATGAAAGCGCAAGCGATCAGGAGATATCAATGCGTCTGCGAGGAATGCGACCCGCTGCCACCGATCGAAGGGCTGGCGGCACCGGTCGGAGAGGAGCGTAAGCCACCCGCCGGGGTGCTTAGCAAGCTGGTAGCGCGGCTGGCGCACAACACGGCGGAGCGCCAGACATGAAAAAGGGCGGCGGAGCCGCCCTTCTCGTCAATATCGGATCGCCGATCAGCGGCCGATGATGATGTTGGAGATTACACCGTTGTTGATCCCGATCAGCAGATAGTCGTTATCGGCACGCACCCAGCGGTAGCCATGTGGCGGAGGCGACAGCCGATAACGGCGGTAGTCGCGAACATCCTGCACATGGCGCCGCTCTGCCGGCGTCATGCGGTGGCCGCGGGACCACTTGTACTTCGTGACGTGGACGTCCCGCTCAACGACGACAGGGCGCCGGTGATCCTGGGCACTGGCTTCAGTCGCCGCGACCAGCGGTGCAGCCAGGAACGAAGCGGACAGGAGAACGGCGAAGATCTTTTTCATTGGGGTTTCCTCGTGTTGAACACGTCCGGAAACTAGCCCCGAAATGATGAACCGAAACTGAAAGTTTGATTAAACTTCCGTAATGAAAACACATGCTTAAAAGACAATATTAAATTAGAAGATGCGACATCGCCTGCAATTCCAGGCGATGTCGCCGGTCAGTCACAGTTCCTCGTAATTGAACCAGTCGAAATCAGCCGTCTTTGCGCGACCTGAGGTATCGAAGGCAAAGACGCCGGTAAATGCACCGGTAAACGATCCATGCTCGCCGCGTCCGCCCTCGTCAGAGACAACACCGGCATCCAGCACCGGCCCGATCGGTTGCCAGGCGCCCTTGCCTTCCGTCTGCCAGAAGAACTGCAGATCATTGTCACGGATTTCCATGGACAGCTGAACGCGCCCCTCAGCAGGAAGTGCAACGCCACTGCCAGCCGGGAAGTCGAGGCGGCCGTGCGGATAATCGCCATTGCAGGAAAGGATCGTGACGCAGCGGCCCAGCTTCTCATGCAGGGTGACGGCAACCGCGTGGAACTTGTGCCGGTTATAGTAGTGGGTCAGGCCGGCGACCTGCTGATAGGTATCGGGATCGAACTCCACTACCGTTTCGGCCCGGAAACTGTGATGCTCCTGGCGCCGGGCGACCAGCGACTGCTCGAACCACGAGCCAACGCTTTCGCGGGCAATGAGCCGGAGATGACCGGGACGATCGATCAGGTTGAAGATGCGCTCCGGCTTCGGCGTACGCAGCCACTGGAAGTCAGACGGCAGCTTGCCGCCATCGAAGCTGTATTCGGTCCTGACAGGCTTCTCGACCGGAACCGCGTCGTTCAGTCCCGCAACGGTGACATCGGGAACGGTGGTGCCGTTTTCCAGATAGAGCCAGCCGTCGTCCTTCCAGACGCATTTCTGCAGGCTGGTTTCACGGCCGAGCGTACAACGGCGCTTCGGCGGCATCGGGCGACCACAAAGATGCGTGTGGTAGACCTGACCATCCGTGGTCTCCACATACTGCCCATGTCCTGCCCGCTGCAGGATCGCTTCCGGATTGTCCTTGGAGGTGATGAGGTGCATCTTCGGGTGCATCTCGTAGGGACCGTCGATGTCACGCGACCGCGCCATCGTCACCGCATGATCGTAGCCGGTGCCGCCCTCTGCGGTCGTCAGGTAGTAATAGCCGTTGCGCTTGAAGAGATGCGGCCCTTCGACAAGGCCGAGCGGGCTGCCGGCGAAGATGTTCTTGATCGGCCCCTTCGACGATTTCGTGGATGCGTCCCACTCCTGCATGAGGATGCCGTCGAAGGCGGGCGATTTCGGCGCGCCGCCGAAGCTCTCGGTCTGGTGGTTCCACTGCATGTTCATGAACCACTTGCGACCGTCATCGTCATGGAACAGCGACGGGTCGAAGCCGGAGGAATTCACATAAACGGGCTCAGACCATTCGCCTTCGATGGTTGGCGAGGTCACGATGTAGTTGTGCGCGTCCTTGAAGTTGCCGTCGAAGCGCTTGACGTCGGTATAAACCAGCCAGAACAGCCCGTCGGCATAGGAAAGACAGGGCGCCCAGACGCCACAGCTATCGGGATTGCCGCGCATGTCGAGCTGCGACTGGCGCTCCAGCGGTCGTCGCACCATCGTCCAGTTCACGAGATCGCGTGAGTGATGGATCTGGACACCGGGATACCATTCGAAGGTCGACGTGGCGATATAGTAGTCGTCCCCAACGCGGCAGATGGATGGATCCGGGTTGAAGCCCGGCAGAATCGGGTTACGGATCATGGGTGAAATCTCCTCCCTGAAATAAGCAGGCAGCTTGCCGCACGTACATCAGACTCAATCAAAAAAACGCCCGGAAGGTCATTCCGGGCGCTTCGGTTTATTCGCGTTCTGCAGACTTGGCCCACAGATTGATGTCAGCCTCACGGGCGTAGACATCGATTTCCTTGAGTTCTTCTGCCGTGAAGTCGAGATTGTCGAGCGCCTTGACGCAATCGACGATCTGCGACGAGCGGCTGGCGCCGATCAGCGCCGAGGTCACGCGGTCGCCGCGCAGCACCCAGGCAATTGCCATCTGCGCCAGCGTCTGGCCGCGGCGTTCCGCGATCTCATTCAGCTTGCGGATGTTGTCGATGATCTGAGGACGGATGAAGTCCTTCTTCAGGAAGTGGTTCTGGGCCGCGCGGCTGTCGCCAGGAATGCCGCCGAGATACTTCGTGGTCAGCATGCCCTGCGCCAGCGGCGAGAACACGATCGAACCCATGCCGACGTCGTCGAGCGCATCGAGCAGCTTGTCGTCCTCGACCCAGCGGTTGAGCATGGAATAGCTCGGCTGGTGGATCAGGCAGGGCGTGCCGAGGTCCTTCAGGATCGCAGCGGCTTCGCGGGTGCGCTGCGAATTGTAGGACGAAATGCCGACATAGAGCGCACGGCCGGAGCGAACGATATGATCGAGCGCACCGCAGGTTTCCTCGAGCGGCGTATCCGGATCGAAGCGATGCGAATAGAAGATGTCGACATAGTCGAGACCCATACGCTTCAGGCTCTGATCGCACGAAGCGATCAGGTACTTGCGGCTGCCCCACTCGCCATAAGGGCCCGGCCACATGTCGTAGCCAGCCTTGGACGAGATGATCAGTTCGTCGCGCAGGCCGGCAAATTCCGTGCGCAGGATCTCGCCGAAGGCGGTTTCGGCGCTGCCGGGAGGCGGACCATAGTTGTTGGCGAGGTCGAAATGGGTGATGCCGAGATCGAAGGCCGTGCGGCACATGTCGATCTTGCGGTCATGTGGCGTGTCGCCGCCGAAATTATGCCAGAGGCCGAGCGAAACGGCCGGCAGCCTCAGGCCGGAACGGCCCGTGCGATTGTACTTCATCTTTGAATAGCGGTCGGAAGCCGGTTGCCAGCTCATAGTATTCATCCCTCGTATAGAAACGGCGCGGGCTCGTCGCCCGCGCCGGACCATAGACCTTTAGGCACTTACTTCAAGAGCGCCTGCGCCTCTTCGATGCCAAGTGCGGCCGGCTGCGTGCAGGTCGTCGTCAGCTCGATGAACCGGCCCTCTTCGCCCGATTTCAGGATCGAGGTCATGACGTCAACGCCGTGCAGCGTGCGATCGAGCGAGCAACGCGCATCGCGGCCCTCGATGATCGCCATCGCCATGTCGGCGAGACCGGCGGTGCGGTAGTTGGCGCGCGGTCCCTGCTGGCTCTCCTGGTTGTTGATGCCGAAGGGGTGCTCCCAACCGTCGAGCGGCTTGATGTCCTTATCCTTGCCGCTGGCCTCTACGACGCCGCCGAAGAAGTTCGGATCCGGCACGTAGATCGAGCCCTCGGTGCCGTAGAGTTCCATGTTGGCATGGCGGTGAGACCAGACATCCCAGCTTGCCGTCAGCGTGACGGTCGCACCGCTGACGAATTCCAGGATCGCCTGGATCGTCGTCGGCGTCTTCACCGGGATCACCTCGCCGTTGCGCGGCTCGCTGGTGATCGTACGGGTCGGAGAAGCCATGGAGGTCATGGCGCCGACGCGCTTCACCGGTCCGATCAGGTTGATCAGGTTGGCGATGTAGTACGGGCCGAGGTCGAGGATCGGGCCCCCGCCGGGCAGGAAGAAGAAGTCCGGGTTCGGATGCCACATCTCCATGCCTGGGCTCATGACATAGCATGCACCCGAGGTAACGCGGCCGATGCCGCCGTCGTCGATGAACTTGCGGGCAAGCTGATGTGCGCCACCGAGGAAGGTATCTGGCGCGCAACCGACGGAGAGGTTCTTCTCCTTGGCGATACGGCGCAGTTCCTCACCCTGCTCGAGGGTGAGAACCAGTGGCTTTTCCGAATAGACGTGCTTGCCGGCTTCAAGGATCGACTTCGAAACCGGGAAATGCGCATCCGGGATGGTCAGGTTGACGACGACGTCGACCTCGTCATTGGCGAGAAGCTCGTCGATCGTCTGCGCCTTGACGCCGTATTCCTCGGCGCGGGCCTCGGCCGCCTGCATATTGAGGTCGGCGCAGGCGACGATCTTGAGGCCCTTGAAGAGCGGGGCCAGCGAGAAGTAGGTGGTGGAGATGTTGCCGCATCCGATGATGCCGACGCCAAGTTCCTTGGTCATGATGTGCCTCAGTAGGTCTTGAAGGATGCGATCGAGCGGGTGATCAGGCGATCGACATCGGCCGGATTGTCATGCTCGACGACGTAGTGCTTGGTCTTGGTACCCTTGAGAGCAGCGATGAGCTTTGCCCAAGGCAGCGTGCCGTGGCCGACGTCTGCCCAGCCATCCTCGTTCTTGTTCTCGCCTGCGGGTGCGATGTCCTTGACGTGAGCAGAGGTGATGCGCGAGCCGAGCTTTTCGATCCATGCAAACGGATCCGCGCCGCCGCGAACGACCCAGGCGATGTCCGCTTCCCAGGAAATGTCAGGCGCGCCTTCGAAGATACGCTCGATCGGCAGCGAACCGTCGGCGAGCTTCACGAATTCGAAGTCGTGATTGTGCCAGCCGAACTCGTAGCCCGCATCCTTGTAGGGCTTGCTCATTTCCTGCAGGCGCTTGCCGAATGCCAGCCAGCCGGCACCATCGGTCGGGCGCTGTTCGGCTGCCAGATGCGGCGCATAGATAGAGTCCATGCCGAGGATCTTGGCGATGTTCAGTGACTTCTTGACTTCACCGTCGAGGAAATCGGGGCTGAAATGGCCGCTTGCCATCGTCAAGCCGTTCTTGTCGAGTTCTGCGCGCAGGCTGTTCAGGCCGGCATCGTCGAGATCGGCGTAGATGCCGCCGAAACCTTCGACTTCCTGATAGCCGGCCTTGCCGAGCTTTTCGAAGATCGCCGAATAAGGCTGGAAGTTGCGGGCGCTGTAAAGCTGGAAACTCAGTTTCGTCATACTATCCTCCTCGGGCCTCGTACCCATTCATTTCAATCAGGATCAATCCACGGACTGACAGGATTGCAGGTCGTAGAAACGGAAATCCGGTAGTGCGCCGCCCTCGAGCGGCTTTGCCGGGGTGAAGGTGATGCGGCGCGTCTCGCCCGCCGCCAGATCGAAGGCATTGTCGGAATACTTGCCGTCGGTGTCGGTCTCGATCATCACGAAGAGCGCAAGTCCCTTGGCGGTGACATTGAGGCAGACGGAGCCGTCTTCCTCTACATATTCGTGGGTGACCATCAGGCCCGCAGGCTCGAGTTCCAGCGCCTTGTAGGTGCCGTGCACATAGTGCCCCTCGCCGCCCATACCGTTCGATGCCGTGAAACGCCAGGCAAGCAGCGTGCCTGCAGGAATGTCGGAAACGTCGATGCTGGCAGCCGTCACGGCGGCATCCGGCGTGCACACGGCCTGCACATCCTTGAGATGCTTACGCGCACCCTTCATGTCGAGAACCGAGATCGACAGGTCGACGCTGACTTCCGCAAGCGTGTCGTTGACCAGCGAGAAACGGATCTGCTTGCCATCTTCGGATGGGATCGCGGCGACCGCCACCGGCTGGAAGAAGCGCTTGACGAGATAGTGCATCGCCTTCCAGCGGCCGCCGTAGTCAAGACTCGACCACGAAGCCACAGGCCATGTGTCGTTGAGCTGCCAGTAGATCGTGCCCATGCAATGCGGCTTCAGCGACCGCCAGTATTCCACCGCCGTCTTGATCGCGAGACCCTGCTGGATCTGGCTGAGATAAACGAAGTTCGGGAAATCCTTCGGGAAGCGGAAGTAGCGGAACATTGTGCCGGCAATACGCTCGTTGCCGCCGGCATTCTTCTGGTGCAACTCCATGACCGGCGACGCGACGTTCATGTCCTTGGCGTCGGCATAGGTCTTGATGACGGGCAGCGAGGTATAGGACTGGAAGCCGAATTCCGAGCAGAAGCGCGGACGCACCGAGCGGTAATTGTCGAACGACTTGTTCTCGTGCCAGACCGACCAGTAGTGCATGTCACCGGAGCCGTCGGCATGCCAGGCATCGCCGAAATCGAGATAGCCGGATGCCGGGCTTGACGGCCACCAGATCGCATCGGGTGCCGCCTTCTTCATCGCCTGTTCGATCACCCGGTTGAGGCGGTCGTAGGAGACGAGATAGCGGTCGCGGTCCTTGCGGGACTCCTCGAACCAGGTGAGCGCGCCCACCAGCTCGTTGTCGCCGCACCAGAGCGCGATCGACGGATGCGAGTTCAGGCGGCGAACCTGATAGTCGACCTCGAGCGCGACGTTGTCGAGGAAGTCCTCAGTCGAGGGGTAGAGGTTGCAGGCGAACATGAAGTCCTGCCAGACCATAAGGCCGAGCCGGTCGCAAAGATCGTAGAAATGATCATGCTCATAGAAGCCGCCGCCCCATACGCGGATCATGTTCATGTTGGCGGACTTGGCCGATTGCAGCAGGTCCTCGGTCTTGTCAGGCGACGACAGCGAAAACAGCGCGTCGGCGGGAATCCAGTTGGCGCCGCGGCAGAAGATCTCACGACCGTTGACCTTCAACGCGAAACGGGCGCCGGCAGCGTCCGGCGTGGTGATCAGCTCGACGGTGCGCAGACCGATCTGCTTGGTGACGGCATCGGAAGGCAGGTCGACGGTCAGCGCATAAAGCGCCTGCTCGCCACTTCCCGCAGGCCACCAAAGGCGCGGCTTGGCGATCTCGAACACATGATTGACGACAGTCTCGCCGGCGCTGACGCCGACATCGAGGCGCACCCGCTCGCCGTCGAGCGAGAAATGGACGGGAACGATACCGGGGTTCTTCGAGAACAGCGTCGCGGTGACCTTGAGATCGACGGAACCGTCGAGATTGTGCACCTGACGTGTCGTCACATGCTCGATGCGAGCGGTGTCGAGGCGGCGCAGCGCGATCGTGCCGTAAAGCCCGAGTGGCGCGATCGCGATGTTCCAATCCCAGCCGAAATGGCACTGCGGCTTGCGCAGCATGTTGCCGTTGGGGATCGGCGAGTTACCGGTCGAATAGGGAATGTAGAAGGGCTGCTTGCCCTGGCGATCCGCACCCGCCGCAATGCTGGAATGCAGTACGATGCGGATGACGTTCTCGCCGGATTTCAGATGGCTGCTGACATCGGGCCGATAGCGGCGGAAGCTGTTGTCGGCGACCAGCGCCGGCGAGCCATTGATGAAGACGGCAGCCACCGTGTCGAGATAATCGATATCGAGATACCAGTCGCCCTCAGGCTCCGATACCGTGAAGCTGCGCTCGATCGACCAGTCGCGATGCGCCACCCACTGCACGACCTCCTCGTTGCGGCCGAAATAGGGGTCGGGAATGAGCTTGGCGGCATGAAGGGCCGAATGCACGTCGCCAGGAAGCGTGATCGGCGCGGTGATTTCACCATCCGTGGAGGTGAGCTTCCACGAGCCTGAGAGGTCGAGGTTGAACCCGTTGGTGGGCAAGGATGTCATAGCACTGTCCGATCAGGCCGCTCTTGGGAGAACCCGTCACCGGGCTGCGACCGAATGTGGTTAGCCGAAAAGGCCGATTGGAAGAACGGGCGGAGCTTTTGCGGCGCCGCCCGCAGCGTAGTGTCTAGAGGCGCAGTTCCGTCTCGGCATCGAAGATCGACGCCAGCGACATGTCGAAGCCGAGCTTGACCTGTGAGCCCGGGCTGAAGCGGCGGGCACCGTTGATGCGCACCGACATCGTGTGCCCGGCATGCTTCAGCCAGAGCAGGTTGTCGGCGCCCATCGGCTCCTCGATATCGACGGTGGCATCGTGGACCTCGGCGCCGAGGTTCTCGTTGACCTTGATATGCTCCGGCCGCACGCCGAGCGTCACCTTCCGGCCCGCCTGCAATGGCCCGTTCGCCTCATATGCATCGACGTTGAAATCGACGCCGTTGGCGGTGAATACGGTGGCATCGCCCCGCTTGGCGATCTCGCCGCGCAGGAAGTTCATCGACGGCGAGCCGATGAAGCCGGCGACGAAGAGATTGCGCGGCTTGTTGTAGATCGTCGTCGGATCGGCGAGCTGCTGGATGATGCCGTTCTTCATGATCGCGATGCGGTCGGCGAGCGTCAGCGCCTCGATCTGGTCGTGCGTGACGTAGATCATGGTGTTCTTCAGCGACTGGTGCAGGCGCTTGATCTCGACGCGCAGCTCCGAGCGCAGCTTCGCGTCAAGGTTCGACAGCGGCTCGTCGAACAGGAACACGTCGACATCGCGCACCAGCGCACGGCCGATCGCCACGCGCTGCCGCTGACCGCCGGAAAGCTCGGCCGGCTTGCGCTTCAGGAGCGGCTGGATCTGCAGGATCTCCGAGGCGCGGGCCACGCGCTTGTCGATCTCCTGCTGCGGGATCTTGGCGACCTGCAGGCCGAAGGACAGGTTCTTCTCGACCGTCATCTGCGGATAGAGCGCGTAGGACTGGAACACCATGCCGATGCCGCGGTCCTTGGGCTCTTCCCAGGTGACGTTCTTGCCCTTGATGTGAATCTGACCTTCGCTGATGTCAAGCAGGCCGGCGATGCAGTTGAGCAGGGTCGACTTGCCGCAACCGGACGAGCCGAGCAGCACCAGGAACTCGCCGTCATTGATCTCGAGATTGAGATCCTTGAGGACGCTGACAGAACCGAAATTCAGCGAAAGGTCTTTGATGGATACGCTCGAATTCATGGATCAGCCTTTCACTGCGCCGGCGGCGATGCCACGGACGAACAGACGCCCCGACACGAAGTAGACAACGAGCGGCACCAGACCCGTCAGGATCGTTGCGGCCATGTTGACGTTGTATTCCTTCACGCCCTGGACGGAATTGACGATGTTGTTGAGCTGCACGGTCATCGGATAGTACTCCGGCCGAGTGAAGACGACGCCGAACAGGAAGTCGTTCCAGATGCCGGTGACCTGCAGGATCATGGCGACGACGAAGATCGGCAGCGACATCGGCACCATGATCTTGAGGAAGATCTGCCAGAACCCTGCCCCGTCGATACGCGCGGCCTTGAACAGCTCCTGCGGCAGCGACGCGAAGTAGTTGCGGAAGAGCAGCGTCAGGATCGGCATGCCGAAGATCGAGTGCACGATGATCAGCCCGGTCAGCGTTCCGTAGATACCGAGTTCGCGCAGCACGATGACGATCGGATAGATCATCACCTGGTAGGGAATGAACGCCCCTATCACGAGGATCGAGAAGAACAGTTCCGAGCCCTTGAAGCGCCAGTTGGCCAGCGCATAGCCGTTGACGGAGGCAATGGCGATCGACGCGATGACGGATGGTACGGTGATGCGCACCGAATTCCAGAAACCGCGCGAAAGACCGTCGCAGTTCAAGCCGGTGCAGGCCGTCGCCCAGGCCTTCACCCACGGTTCGAAAGTGATCTCCATCGGCGGCGAGAAGATGTTGCCCATACGAATCTCGGGCATCCCCTTCAGCGACGTGACGATCATCACGTAGAGCGGCAGCAGGTAGTAGGCGGCGGCGACGAACAGCGTGCCGTAGAGCATGATGTTGCGCGGCGAGAGCACCCGCTTCGGCTTCTTGCCGTTCGGTCCGTCGAAGGACTTGACCGGTGCCAGTGCGACCTCGGCGGTCTTGAGAGCGATGGTATCAGGCACGTTTACGCCCTCCCCCGAATTCCAGATAAGCCCATGGAATGATGATGATCGCGACCGTGATTAGCATCATGGTCGAGGCGGCGAAGCCCTGCCCCAGGTTCTGCGCCTGGAACATGTAGTCGTAGACATACTTGGCCGGCACTTCCGACGAGATGCCCGGTCCACCCGACGTCTGCGCCACCACGAGGTCGTAGACCTTGACGATACCGGACGCGATGATGACGAGCGTGGTGATGAAGACGGGACGCATCATGGGGATGACAATGAAGAGATAGGTCTTCCACATCGGAATGCCGTCGACGCGCGAGGCCTTCCAGATGTCTTCGTCGATCCCGCGCAGGCCGGCGAGCATCAGGCACATAACGAGGCCTGTTCCCTGCCAGAGTGCTGCGATCAACACGCCGTAGATGACAATGCTCGGCGTATAGAGCGGGTCGAAGGTAAAGCTCGTCCAGCCGAGCGAACGCACCACCGACTGCACGCCGAACTCGGGATTGAGCACCCACTGCCAGACAAGGCCGGTGACGATGAAGGACAGCGCGAAGGGATAGAGGAAGATCGTCCGGAACGCGTTCTCGAACCGGATCTTCTGATCCATCAGGGCCGCCAGCGTGAAGCCGATGACGAGGCTGAAGATGAGCGAGAGAACGCCGTAGACGGCAAGATTCTCGATGGAGACGATCCAGCGCGGTGCAGCCCAGAGGCGCTTGTACTGGTCGAAACCGACGAAGCTCAACCGTGGAAGGAGCTTCGAGTTGGTGAATGAGTAGAACACCGTCCACACCGTGCCGCCGAGAAAGATGACCACGGCGGTCAGGATCATGGGGATCGACGCAATCTTCGAGTTCAGATTGCGCAGTAACTGGTTTGGCCGGCCTGCTTTCGCTTGACCCGTCATTGTAACTCCTCCTGAATCGCAAGTCCTAGGTGATCCAGAGCGCGGACCGTCTCCGGTCAGCTCCTCTTTTCACTCCCGTCTGGAGACTGAATGCCCTCATCGGCTCATTTCAGTCTCGATCACTGCCGCAGCCGGGTCACTCGGAGAGTTCCGGGCAAATCCGGCTCCGTCGAAACGGAGCCGGACCGCAACAGTATCGGAATGCGACGATCAGTCGGCAGAGCCGATGATTTCAGCGAAGCGCTTCTGGGCGGCTTCAGGCGTCATCGACGGATTGGCGAAGAACTCCGAGAAGAGGTCTTCCTTCTGCTTCTGGCTGTCGGCCGAAAGCAACTGGTCGGTGCCTTCGATCACGTTGCCCTTCTTCAGGATCTCGAGACCCTTCTTCATGCAGTCGTTGGCGGCTGCGAGGTCAACGTCGCCGCGAACCGGCAGCGAACCCTTCTTCAGGTTGAAGGCAACCTGGGTCTTGGGGTCGAGCAGCGTCTTGGCAAGAACGTCCTGAGCCTTCGACTTCGCTTCATCCTTCAGCTTCGGGAAGTAGAACGCGTCACCACCGGTGGAGATGATCTCGTTCACGCCAAGGCCCGGAAGGCAGGTGTAGTCGGTACCAGCCTTCTGGCCGGCCAGCGCGAATTCGCCCTGTGCCCAGTCACCCATGATCTGGCCGCCGGCCTTGCCGGTGATGACCAGATTGGTTGCCTGGTTCCAATCCTGGACATTGCTGCCCTTCGACATCTTGCGGGCGTCGTCCGCAGCCTTGAAGACCTTGGCGATCTCAGGACCAGCAGCTACGTCGGCATCCTTGTCCTTGAACACCTTGTAGAAGGTGTCCTTGCCGGCGATTGCGACCAGCAGCACGTCGAACGCGCCTGTCGCCTGCCATGGCTGACCACCGACGGCGAGCGGCACGATACCGGCCTTTTCGAGCGCCGGTGCGGCAGCGACGAATTCATCCCAGTTCTTCGGCACTTCGACGCCAGCCTTCTTGAAGGCAGCGTTCGAGAGCCACAACCACTGCCAGGAGTGGATGTTGACGGGGGCGCAATAGATCTTGCCGTCGATCGTGCAGCTGTCGAGCAGGCTCGACGGACGAATGATGTCCTTCCAGTGTTCTGCGGTAGCGACATCGGTCAGATCGCGCATCAGGCCGGCCTGAACAAGCTCTTCCGCCTGGCGGCCATGGTTGAACTGGGTGGCGCCCATCGGGTCGCCGCCGGTGATGCGGCTGACCATGATCGGACGTGCGGTACCGCCGGAGCCGGCGATCGCGCCGTCGACCCACTTGTTGCCGGTCGCATCGAATGCCTTGGCGAGCTCAGCCACGGCAGCAGCTTCGCCGCCGGACGTCCACCAATGCGTGACTTCAAGATCGGTCGCGTTCGCCGCACCGAGCGGCAGCACGACGGAAGCGGCGAGCGCAGCCGCCATCAAACGAAAATTCATGAGTTCTCCTCCCTCACTGAAACGTTGCCGGAAAAACTTAGTTCAATCGATATATGGGCGCAACAGCCAGCCTCGAAAATTTTCTCAATGACTGTGCTTTGCTACCAATGCCTGTCGAAAAGCACTCATTTTGAACAGGTCGCCTCAGGTGTAAACAGTCGACTGAGCAAACGCACAAGCAATATAGAACGCTGATTTCAAATGGTATTTTTCACGAAACATCGAGATATCCTGCAAATTCCCGTTCGCAAGCGCAAAAAATCCGAGCAAAAACGACGATTTCAACCATTGAGAGCAGTCATTTCATCAACGAGAAAAAACCGCTCGACATTTCTACTGTATCGTTACAGATTTTGCGTCTTGAGGGAGGAGCCGCTTTTGCGTTCTTTGGGCTTACAGCGCTTCCAAAAGACACTATAAGCGGGACCAAATCGCGCAGGACGGCCTAGAGGCATGGAAAACAAAGCAAATTTTGGAGGAACGACCTCCGAAGTCACTCGGGAACGGCCGACACTGAAAACGATTGCCTTCATGACCGGGCTCGGCGTGACGACGGTCTCCCGCGCCTTGAAGGATGCACCCGATATCGGCGCCGAAACCAAGGAACGCGTGCGTATGGTCGCCCGCCAGCTTGGCTACCAGCCGAACCGCGCCGGCGTGCGCCTTCGCACCGGCAAGACGAATGTCATCGCCCTCGTCCTCAGCATCGACGAAGAGATCATGGGCTTCAGCAGCCAAATGGTGTTCGGCATCTCGGAAGTGCTGACCGGCACGCCTTACCACATCGTCGTGACGCCGCATTCCCACAGCAAGGATCCGATGCTGCCGGTGCGATACATCCTGGAAACGGGATCGGCTGACGGCGTCATCATCTCACGCATAGAGCCGGACGACCCGCGCGTCCGCCTGCTGGCCGAACACAACATGCCCTTTGCCACGCACGGGCGCACCGATGCCGGCCTCACCCACCCCTTCCACGATTTCGACAACGAGGCTTTCGCCCATCAGGCCGTCGAGAAGCTGGTCGGGCGCGGACGCAAGCGCATCGCCCTTCTCCAGCCGCCAAGCAAGCTGACCTATTACACGCATATGCGCATCGGCTTTCAGACAGGACTGCATGACTACGGCGCCGAAGAAGTGCCGCTGCGCGTCACGATCGACAATACGCTCGAAGAAATCCGCAACGCCGTCGAAGTAATGATGCGCGCCCCAAATGCGCCTGACGGTATCGTCTGCTCCGCCGGTAGCGCGGCCATCGCCGTCAATGCCGGCATCGAGGCCGCCGGAAAACATCTGGGGCGCGATGTCGACATGGTCTCCAAGGAGTCAGCGCCGATCCTCAACTGGATCCGTCCCGAGATCATAACGGCCTACGAAGACGTCCGGCACGCCGGCCGCGAAATGGCGAAGGCCGTTATCGCCCGCATCGACGGCATCGAACCGGAACTGCTGCAGAGCATCAGCCAGCCCGTCTGGTCGCGGAAAGGCCAGTGAAACCAGCGCTCAGTTCACCGCGCAGTGACTTTAGCGACCAAAGTGGAACTGCAGGATTATGACAAAGGCGTTGCTGATCATCGACGTACAGAATGCCATTCTGTCGGGAAAGGGCTCGCCTGAGCGCCAGCCCATCATCGATGCAGCACTTGATGAAACGGTTTCCCGATTGCAGTCCCTTCGCGCTGACGCCCAACGCTGCAGAGCACCGGTACTGCTCGTTCAGCACGATGGCGCTGCCGATCATCGGCTGGCGGTTGGCACGGAGGGTTGGGCGATCCGGCCGGAACTCTGCCCTACCGATGGCGACATTGTCGTTCACAAGAAGAGCTCGGATTCGTTCTTCGAGACCGACCTTGCGGACAGGCTTGCGGCGAAAGGCGTGACGCATCTGGTCGTCGGCGGCTGCATGACGCAATTCTGCGTCGACACGACGGTCAGACGTGCCGTCTCACTCGGATATGATGTCACGTTGGTTGCCGATGGCCATACCACGGCTGATTCCGGCACGCTTGATTTCGCGGACATCGTCGCACACCACAATGAAACGCTCGACGATTTCGACGCTGGCAACGCCAGGACCCTCGTCCGTCCCGCAGCCGATATTCAGTTCTGAACGCCAGCGAGCACGACACCACAATCAGATAAGCCGGACCCAAGGGCCCGGCTTACCTAATTCATTCAAAGCCCCGACCTTAGAACGTGGCCGCACCGCTGCCCCATGGGCCGTGGTGGAAGTCCTTGCCGTCGAGGCGGTCGAAGCCGTGCGCGCCGAAGAAGTCGCGCTGCGCCTGGATCAGGTTGGCAGTGCCGCGGCCCTGGCGGTAAGCGTCGAAGTAGGTCAGCGCTGACGTCAGCGCTGGAACCGGAAGACCAGCCTGAAGAGCAGCACCAACGACGCGGCGAAGCGCCGGCAGCGATTCCTTGACCATCTCGGAGAAGGCAGGCGTGACGATCAGGTTCGCAACGTCAGGCGCCTTGGTGAAGGCCGAGGTGATCTCGTCGAGGAACTGCGAACGGATGATGCAGCCATCGCGCCAGATCTTGGCGATCGTCGGCATCGGCAGCGACCAGTTGAACTCGCGCGAGGCTTCCGCCATCACCGCGAAGCCCTGTGCATATGCGCCAATCTTGGCGGCGAACAGCGCCAGTTCCAGATCCTTGACGAGCTCGGGACCGTAGGCGATCGGGAACTTGTATTCGGGCTTGCCGAAGATCTTTTCGGCGGCTTCGCGCTCGGTCTTCATCGACGACAGGCTGCGGGCGGCAACCGCCGCTTCGATTGCCGTTGCCGGGATGCCCATGTTCTGCGCTTCGATCGCCGACCACTTGCCGGTGCCCTTCTGGCCGGCCTTGTCAAGGATCATGTCGACCATCGCACCGCCGGAGATCGGATCGGTCGCGGCCAGCACCTTCTCGGAGATTTCGATCAGGTAGGAGTTCAGGCGACCCTTGTTCCAGTCGCCGAAGATTCCCGAGATCTCCTTGGCGGTCTTGCCGAGACCATCACGCAGGATGCCATAGATTTCGGCGATCATCTGCATGTCGGCATATTCGATGCCGTTGTGGATCGTCTTGACGAAGTGACCGGCGCCGTCATTACCGAGCCAGGCAACACAAGGGTCACCCTTGTACTTGGCGGCGATCGAGGTCAGCACCGGCTCGACGCGCTTCCAGCTATCTTCGGTGCCACCGACCATGATCGACGGGCCGTGACGAGCCCCTTCCTCGCCGCCGGACACGCCCATGCCGATGAAGGTGAGTTCGGTGTTCTTCAGCCGGTCGAAGCGGGCGATCGTGTCGCGGAAGTTGGCGTTGCCGGCATCGATCATGATGTCGCCCTTGGACAGGTAAGGACGCAGAAGCTCCATCTGCTGATCGACGGCTTCACCGGCCTTGATCATGATGATGATCGGGCGCGGCGGACGGATCGCCTCGACGAACTCCTCGATCGTCTTGCAGGGAATGATCTGCTTCTTCAGATCGCCCGCACTTTCGTAGAACTCATCCGTTTTCTCAGGAGTACGGTTGAATACCGCGATCTTGTTCCCTTTTTCCGCGATGTTGAGCGCCAGGTTGGAACCCATGACCGCAAGGCCGATCAGCCCGATTTCTGCCTTTTCCACGATAAACCTCCGATGAGTCATTTTGGACCGGTGTTGTGGCACTGTCTCGCCAAAACGGCAAGTTCGATTCGCCTTCGAATTGGCTGCGCATTGCGCCCAATTCGAATTGCGCTGTATTGTTCACAACCGGATCGGGAGGAGATCCGCAAATTGCTGCGAAACGCGTGGGACGCCAGTGAGGGCCGGCAGCATTTCCTTCCGACATCGCCAGATCAAACGAGGACCGCCATGGCCACAATGCCCGCAAGAATCGTCCACCGCTCCATCGATCGGCCGTGGCGTGACGTCTATGCTTTTGCCGCGGCACCCGAAAACATGCCGCTCTGGGCATCCGGCCTCGCATCCGGCCTAGAGCGTGATGGAGACGATTGGCTCGCGCACGGTGTGCTCGGCACCGTGAAGGTGAGCTTCGTGCCCCACAACGAATTCGGTGTCATCGATCACACGGTGACGATCGAGAGCGGATTGCGGGTCTATAATGCGTTGCGGATCGTGCCCAACGATACCGGATGCGAGATCATATTCACGTTGCTGCGCTTGCCGGGCATGACCGATGAACAATTCGAGGCCGATGGTGCTCATGTGGCGCGCGATCTGGAAACGCTGAAAATACTGATGGAGCAATAGGTAATGGCGACATCCAACAACGATCTCAGGATCGACTATGTCGAGTTCAATGTCAGCAGCATCGAGACCGCCAAGGCTTTCTACGGCAGCGCGTTCGGCTGGAGCTTCACCGATTACGGCCCCAATTACTGCGAGTTCGATGATGGGCGGCTGAAGGGCGGCTTTACCAACCTCGCGGTTCCCCGTCCGGGTGGACCGCTGGTGATTCTCTACGCGGATGATCTGGAGGCCGCGCAGCAGGGCGTCGAAAAGGCCGGCGGCAGGATTGTCCGGCCGATTACGGCTTTCCCAGGCGGGCGTCGCTTCCACTTCAGCGACCCCGACGGCTATGAACTGGCTGTCTGGACGAAGGCCTGATCAGGCCGCGAGCGTCGCCTGGCGTGTCCCGATATCTTCCAGCATGATCAGGGCACCGAAAACGCTTCCGGAGGCGTCGCGCAATGGCGACATCCGGCAGCGGACCTGGCGGACGGTTGCGCCGTCGTTGCGATCGTAGGAATAGGCGACCGACTGACCTGCAAAGCAATCGTCCAACCGGGCCTTCGCACCGTCGGTAAAGCGCGCTTCCCCGATAAATTCGATAATGTGACGACCGATCATCTCGATCGGCTTCTTGCCGAGATATGCCGAATTCGCCGTGTTCGAATAGAGGTAGCGATAGTCCTTCGTCAGCACCGCCACGCGATCCGGCAGTCCCTCAAGGATCGCCGCGTTGAGAAAATTGCCGTTGTCCGTATTCGGCACGTAGCCATCAGGTTGCGCCGCCGGCTGCCCATCGCGCGCAGGCATCTGCCAGCGCGGCACAGGGCTTGCGAAATACTGCTCCATCAAATTCGAGAGCAGCGTGACGTATTCACGAACCGTGTCGCTATCGTCGGCATACTGATCGATAAGGCAGCTTACAAATTGTAGCTGCATGTGAACTTCAAGCGGATCGTTTGCCTTGTAGGCGACGATGGCATCGATAAGCATGACAATGGAATAATCGAGGCGATTGACGCGGGCGTCGTCGCCGCGTCTGATTGCTTCATCGATCTGTGCGCATCGTAGCGAAAACGCCTGAAAAAGCCCCAGCAAAATGCCCCCAATGCCACTTCCGACAGGAAATGCTTTCGAGTTCAGCCGAGGCCGCGCAAAACGCAAAGCGAAACCGCGTGCACTCGCCTTGATGGAAAGGGCTAACATGATGCACCTTCATATTCAATGAAGAACGCACCGGAATTTTTCAATGACAAGATGTAAGCGTCAGACTTACTTCAAGACCTGCTTCTTGATCTTCCAGCGGTCATGATACCAGAGCCATTGTTCTGGATACTCTCGCACCCAACTCTCAACCTTGTCGTTCAATAGCTGGGCGGTTGCTGTCAGATCCAGGTTGCCGTTTTCGAGGCGTGGCATTTCGAGCTTTGGCTCG
The DNA here is from genome assembly GCF_030382195.1 of Rhizobium sp. S96. Taxonomy (NCBI): domain Bacteria; kingdom Pseudomonadati; phylum Pseudomonadota; class Alphaproteobacteria; order Hyphomicrobiales; family Rhizobiaceae; genus Rhizobium; species Rhizobium sp. S96. Next base: position 64,829 of record NZ_JAUDRY010000002.1, on the reverse strand, counting down.
ATCTCGAGACGATAGCGGTTTCCAGGCAAACGAATGCAGCGGGCCGGATAGACGTCGCAATTGAACTGGCGCACCAGCTTGCCAAGAAGCGGATTGGTTTTGACCGGCCTGCCGAAGAACTTCGTTCTCAATCCTTTGCCGAACTTCTGGTCGACCAGCACGCCGACGCCCTGCCCGGCTTCTAGCTGGCGGGCCAGCGCGAAGGAGGAGCCGGCATGCGACGGCACCAGCTTGCCCATCCGCGCGCTACGGAAATCGAAGACTTTCTTCGCTACGTAAGGATTGTTCGGCGGGCGAAAGAGCACCGTCACAAACAGGCCAAAGGCAGCGCCAGCCACCGGCAGAAGCTCGAAGTTGCCGGTATGGCCGGTAAAAACGATAAAGGGGCGCCGATTTTCGAGTAGGTCCATGAAGATCGGGATGCCCGATACTTCCACCCGGCCCGGCTCTGTCCGCGCGGGATCGAAGTCGAACAAACGGTCGAGGAAAACATACTCCGCTGCAAGCCGGCCCATATGGCCCCAGCTCGCTACGGCGATGTCCTCGATTTCCTTGTCGGTCTTCTCCGGGAAAGCGTTTCGAAGGTTCACAAGCATCAGCTTGTGACGCGCAAACCGCGGACCGATCTTGCGCATCAGCCAATCGATGAAACGGATCGAGCCATCGGCGGGAAAGAGCTTGAGGAAACTCAGAAAGCCGAACATCCCCTGTGCAATCAGCCACTGGCGGAAATGCTCAAGGTTGAGGACGATCCGGGTGATGAAGAGCTTCAACGGCTCAATCCATCTTCAGGATGATCTTGCCGAAGATCTGGCGCGATTCCATCCGCTCCAGAGCCTTGTCAATCTCGTTGAAGCCGACTTCCGTGTCGATTACCGGATGGACAAGACCACGCGCCATCTTCTGCATGGCATCCGCCATGTTCTCCATGCGGCAGCCGAACGAGCCAAGCAGCTTCAGCTGCTGCTGGAACAGCATCATCAGGTTCATTTCGGTCGACACGCCGGACGTTGAACCACAGGTCACAAGCCGGCCGCCACGCTTAAGGCAGAACATCGATGCCGCCCAGGTATCCTTGCCGACATGCTCGAAAACCACGTCGACGCCCTTCTTCTTGGTCAGCTTGCGCACGACGCCTTCGAAGCGGTCGGTGCGGTAGTTGATGACGTGATCGGCGCCAAGTGCCTTGGCTTTCTCGATCTTGTCGTCGGAACCGACCGTCGTGATGACGGTGCAGCCGATCTTCTTGGCAAGCTGGATTGCCGCCGAACCGATGCCGGAGCCGCCGGCATGAATGAGAATGGTCTCGCCCGGCTCGAGCTTGGCGTTGTCGAACAACATGTGCTCGACCGTGCCGAAGGTCACGGGCGCCACGGCCGCGGCAACCGCATCGACACCGGGAGGCGCCGGTACCAGCAGGCGGGCCGGCAGATTGACCTTCTCCTGCGCAAAGCCATCCAGATGGAAGCCATGAACACCGCCAACATGTTCGCAAAGATTATCGCGACCTTCGCGGCAGGGGCGGCAGAGACCGCAGGTGCGTGCGCCGTAGATCGAAACGAGCTGGCCCGGCAGCACATTGGCAACGCCCGGTCCGATGGACTCGACCACGCCCGATGCTTCAGCGCCGATCACCAAAGGCATCTTGCGCTTGGCAAAGGCCATGCCGCGCCAGCCCCAAACGTCGATGTGGTTCAGCGCGACCGCCTTGACCCGCAACGTCACCTCGCCGGCGCCCGGTGCTTCCGGTTCCGGCAGATCGGTGATTTCCAGCTTGCGATCATCAATCAGTTGCAAAGCGCGCATGGCAAAATCCTTCGCGGGCGCACCGGCGTCATGGCCTATGCGCAGTTTATGAATGTCACCGCGTCCTGCACACCCTGTCGGGGTGCGGACGCAGCAATCGGGTTATCGTCTCGAATATTTGTCGGAACCGATTAAGCCGGTTCCACCGCCATGACAAGACTGGCGTTCTGGCCGCCGAAGCCAAAGGAGTTCGAAAGAACGGCATCAACCCGTCCATCGCGCTTCTTGTTCGGCACGACATCAAGAACGATTGTCGGGTCCGGGTTGTTGTAGTTGATCGTCGGCGGCAGCGTGCCGGTCAGCATCGTCTGCAGCGAGAACACCGCCTCGACCGCACCGGCTGCCGTCAAGGTGTGGCCGATCATCGACTTGTTCGACGACAACGGGATGGAGGCCAGCCGGTCACCGAATACCGACAGCATGGAGCTATATTCCATCTTGTCGTTTTCAGGCGTCGAGGTGCCGTGGGCATTGATGTAGCCGATACCGCTCTCATCCATGCCGGCATCCGCCAGAGCCGCGCGGATCGTTGCGATCGCAGGACCACCATCCGGCGACGAACGCGTGCGGTGGAAGGAGTCGGCCTTTTCGCCGGCACCCTTCATGATACCGAGCACCTTGGCGCCACGAGCGATCGCGGATTCCAGAGATTCCAGCACGAGGGTTGCAGCACCTTCGGCGATGACGAAGCCGTCGCGATCCTTGCTGAAAGGCTTCGATGCCTTGGTCGGCGGATCGTTCTGCGTCGACAGTGCGGAAAGCAGGGAGAAGCGGATCAGCGCTTCGGCGCCAACCGATCCATCCGTGGCAACTGCCAGCGCGCGGTTGGCGCGCCCCTGGCGAATAGCCTCGATACCGAGCTGGATCGCCGTTGCACCCGACGCACAGGCCGTCGACAGCGTCACCGGCAAACCACGCGTTCCGAAACGATCCGCAAGGCGCTCGGAAATCGCACCGAACAGAGCCGCTTCGTGGAACACCGCGTCCGGACGCTGGCGCATGGCGGCAAGGAAACGCTCATAGGCGTCGCCGGGATGGTCAGCCGGCGGCGAACGATCCGCGAGTTCGAAGCGTGCGCTCCATTCCGGCTCGATCGGCGGGGCCGCCAGGAACAGCGGGCCGTTGAAATCGCCGGAAATATCGGCGTCAGCAAGCGCTTCGATCGTGGTTTCGCGCGCAAACGCATAGGACCGTTCGACGGCGTTGGGCGTTGGAATATCGATGAAATCGACCGTGCCGGCGATCCGCGTCGACAGACCGTCCGTCGGAAAACGGTTGATCTCGTGGATCCCCGACTTGCCTGACGTCAGCGCCGCCCAGTTGTCCTTCAGCCCCTGGCCGAGCGAGGTGATGATGCCGACACCCGTCACTGCGACGATGGGGCGGCCGAGATGATCCTTGTAAGCCGAATCCGTCATTTGCCTAATCCTCACGCTTCCGCGGACAGAACCGCGACGCCCTCGCCGCGCTGGTGGCCGACCGTGGTCACGATCGCCGCCGTTGTACCTGATGTCATAGCCTTTTCATGAGCCGCATCGAAAGGCGGAACCTTGGCCTTGCTATCGACGGCAAGAGCCGCCAGCGCCAGGCCGAGCGTGAAATGCGCTTCGAGCCCGTGGCCTGTTACGCCGCCGAAGCCGCGAACGGCAGCGCCGGGAAACTGACGTTCCAGCACGGCTTTCTCGCGTTGCGCCAGATCCGGCATGCCGGTCGAGCCGGAGAAGATCGCCATGCTCGCAGGCGCCAGTCCGTCGGCCGGCTGAAGAAGGCGCTCCAGGCGCTTTTCAAAGTTGCCGGCATTGCGGTTGCCGCGATCGCCCTCGATCGAGGAGACCGTTGCATAAACGTGCGCGCCCCGCGCCTCGGCATGCGCGCGCGATTCCAGTACGAGGAAAGCGCCCAGCGAACCGGAAACGATACCACCCTCGTCACGCGACCAGAGCGGCTGCCATTCGCCACGCGAATGCGCATTGATAGCCTCGAACAGCAGCACCATGTCGAGCCGCTCGGCCGAAAAGGCGCCACCGACCAGCGCATGCGAAGATTCGCCGGACTTGATACGGTAGAAAGCAGTCTCGACGGCGGAAATGCCGGCCGCCTCTTCGCCCATGAAAGTGCGGGAAGAACCGGTCACCTTGTGGACAATGGAAATGTTGCCAGCAAGCAGGTTCGAAAGCTGCGCCAGGAACAGGGTCGGGCGCAGTTCGGTCGTCAGCTTTTCGTTGAGCAGGACCTCACGATCGTTGCGCTTCAAACCCTCGTCGACGATCAGGGTATCAACGTTGATATCCCGCTCGCCACCGCCGGCGGCCACGATCATGTCCATCGTCCCGCAAGCGTCCGCGTCGTCCTTGAGACCCGCGTCATCAAGCGCCAGACCGGCCGCAAAGACACCGATGCGCTGCCAGTTTTCCATCTGACGCTGGTCACCGCGCTTGGCGATCTGCAGCGACCAGTCGACCTCCGGCAGCGGATGTACCGGATACGGCTTGAATTTCTCTGTTTCGACGATTGGCGCAGGCGCCTCGGCAGCGTTGAGCAGCGCAATATGCGGCTCCTTGCCGACGCCCTGGCACGTTACGATGCCGATGCCGGTGATCACGACATCATTCTGAGCCTTGCTCATCCATTCACTCCTTGCGCAGCGATCGCATCCATCAGCCCTACCTCACCGGCGCGCTTCTTCACGATATCTCCCAGCGGCACTTCGCTGAACGGCATGGTGCGCAGTTTCAATTGCGCATCGCAGACCTTCTTGCCATCGCTGGTGATCTTGGCCTTGGTAACGGCAAATCCCGAGCCGTCGTGCTCCAAAAACGCCTCGATATCGAGAACCGCCTCGGGTTCGACAAACGTGCGCATCTTGGCGCCATCGACCGACATCAGGAACGGCATCGCGGCGAAATTCGTTGCCGCGAGCACCAGCATGCCTGATGCCTGGGCCATGGTTTCGATCAGGAGCACGCCGGGAACCAGCGGCATACCGGGAAAGTGACCTTCAAATACCGGGCTCTTCGCCGGCACGACGGAACGCGCCTTGAGCGTTCCTTTCTGAAGGTCGACCGCCTCGATGCGGTCAATCATCTGGAAGTATTCCAGGAGCATCGGATCCTCCGGCCGGATAGGCAGAATGCCAGTCGGCTAGGCCTACTTAGGAACAAAACCGCCCGGCCGCCATGGGTAATGGCAGCAGGGCGGAGAAAAAGATGGCTATACCGATCAGGCCTTGGCGGCGCGCAGCTCGTCAATCTTGGCACAGAGGTTCTTCAGCACGAAATATTCTTCCGTGGAAACCTTGCCTTCATTGACTTCCTGCGTCCACTTTTCGAGCGGGATCTTGATGCCGAATTCCTTATCGATCGCGAAGACGATATCGAGGAAGTCGAGGCTGTCGATACCGAGGTCGTCGATCGTATGGCTTTCCGGCGTGATTGTGTCGCGATCAATCTCGCTCGTCTCTGCAATGATGTCGGCAACTTTATCGAATGTAGCGGTCACGCCTGTACCTCTTGAGATGATATTTGATCCCCCTCATAGGCAAATCCATTTCAAAAGCCAATGCCTTCGTCTCTTTGGAGGCATAATTTGCCACATCAGTGTTGCTGAAACAGCATGGACACCAAGCGTTGCAGAGGACGATCCACTTAGCCGGATTGCCGTGGAGCCAATTCGTGAGGAGGTTTCGATTATTCGCGAAGTCCTCGTGAAAGCGCCTAAAGCAGAAAAACGAAGAGAGCGAGCACCAAGCCCGTCAGGACAGAGCAACTCGCATAGAAGACAGCCACCGCGTCTTCTATATCTTCCGCCGTCGCCGTCTCGCGTCCGGAACCATTGATCATCGGCTCCATGACGACAACGCCGGCATAGACGCGTGGGCCGGCCAATTGCACATTCAGCGCGCCTGCCATCGCCGCCTCCGGCCGCCCTGAATTGGGCGAGCGATGCAGCCCCCCATCGCGAATGGCTATGCGAAACGCTTCGCGGCAGGCAGCGCTCCCACGTCGCAACCAGGCACCGGCTGCAATCAGCGCAATCGACAATCGTGCGGCCGGCCAGTTTGCCAGGTCATCGAGGCGGGCCGAAGCCCATCCGAAGTCGACATATTTCTCGGACTTATGACCGATCATCGAGTCGGCCGTGTTCAGCATCTTGTAGGCCAGCAGCCCCGGCAGTCCGAAGATGGCATACCATAGTGCCGGCGCCACGACGCCATCCGAGAAGTTCTCCGCAAGACTTTCGATCGCAGCACGGCAGACGGCCGGTTCGTCCAGCGTTTCGGGGTCACGCCCGACGATCATGGAGACCGCGGCCCGGCCACCCCGGATACCGCCGGTCTTCAGTCCGCCGGCGACCGCTTCCACATGATCCGCCAAGCTCTTCTGCGCCAGGAAAATCGTCACGCAGACGACTTCGAGGAGAATACCGGCAAGACCGAAGAGGGCAAAGAACCAGTGTAGTATCAAGCCGGCGACCACGCTGAGGGCAAGGAGAGCGGCGATCGCCCACGCACCGTTTCTGCGGCGCTTGTGCTTCATCAGATCGGGGCGGTTGAACAGCGCATCCAAGGCGGAGATCGCTCGACCGAAAAGCACGACAGGATGCGGCAGGCGGGCCCATAGAAGCTGCGGATCCCCGACGATCCGATCGAGCAGAAGGGCAAGCACCAGCACGAGAAAGTTCAGTTCGATCGTCATCCGTTGAAACTCTGAAGGGCCTCGCCAAGCCGACCGTCGCTCGCAACATCGGGGGCAACCCCGAACCGCAGCCACCGGGGCGCATAGTCGAACTTGCGGACCAGAATTCGATGTCGGCACAGATGCGCATGCAGCGCATCGGCCTCGGCATGATCCACCAGCGAAAACAAGGCAGTTCCGCCGCAGATACGAAGATCGCTTGCTTCGAGGACAGCGCGGAGCGCCGCACCCCTCTCCTCTATGGCACGGCGGATCGGCGCGGTGTCCGCGCGCAGCAGCGATGTCGCAATCGTAAGCGCCGGGCCAGAGACGGCCCACGGCCCCAGCCAATTCTCGAACTGATCGAGGATCCGGCGCGATGCCACCACAAAGCCCAAGCGCAGCCCGGCAAGGCCGAAGAACTTTCCGAAGGAGCGGAAGACGATCACGTTCGGCAACCGCGATACCTGCGGTACGATGCTAGTGTCAGGCACCGTGTCGCCGAAGGCTTCATCGACGACGAGGATCCCGCCCCTCGCCGCCATGCGCTCGCTGAGCGCAACCAGGGCTTCGGCAGGAACGATCCGGCCATCCGGATTATTGGGATTGACGACGACCACGAGGGCATGACGGTCGTCAATGCTGCCGATGTCATCGAGGATATCGACATCATACCCACCCGACCTGAAAGCGCGCTCGTACTCTCCATAGGTCGGCCCAAGGATCGCAATGCGCACTTGGCCCATCAGCAATCGCGGCAACAGCTGGATCGCCGACTGCGTGCCGGGAACGGGAAGCGGCTGGATATCGCCACTGCGATAATAATCTCGCGCGGCCTCGCGGGCTTCATCGACCAGATGCGCATCCGGGAGCCGATGCCATGCGCGCGGCGGAATGTCCGGCAACGCGGCCGGATGAGGGCTTATGCCGGTCGATAGGTCCAGCCAATCCTGCGGGCGGCCGCCGTAGAGCGCCGCTGCGGCGGTGATGCCGCCGCCGTGAACTATCGGCGCATTCACGCAACGTCCCCCGCGAGGTCAATCAGATGCATGTAGGATCCCGCCACCTGGGCACGCTGCATCCCGGCAGCACCGAGATCGTTATTCAGCGCATCCGTCACCTGAAACAGCCGATCGGCATCGCCTTCGGAAACGACGGTCGAATAGTGAAATTCATGCGCGGTCATTGGCCTCTCGAAGAAAGAGCCGTCCAGCGGCGACACGCGGCGATAACCAAGATGACGCTTGCGATCTTCATAGCTCGTGACCAGCGGCAGCAGTCCAAGCATTGGGTGTCTTTCCCCGACGCCGTCGATCAGACCATCACCCAGAACCATATAGCCACCGCATTCGCCATAGATGCGCACGCCGCTCTCCGCGGCCTGGCGCATCGCCGCACGAAACGTCTGAGCCGCGGCAATCTTGCCGGCATGCAGCTCTGGATATCCACCGGGAAGATAGATGGCATCCGCAGTCCTGTCGGGCGCCTCGTCCGCCAGCGGCGAAAAGAACACGATATCGGCGCCGCGACGGCGCCAGCCGAGAAGCATATGCTCGTAGGAAAAGGCAAAGGCGATGTCGCGGGCAACGGCGATCCGGCTGCCGAGCGGCGGCAACCGGGCGATATTTGCTGTCGATGGCCTGTTGAGACCCTGCCGCGCGACGCGGAGCAGGAATTCGAAATTGCACTCTTCCGAGACCGCGTCAGCCGCGTGCTCGATGAAGTTTTCCAGCGTCTGATGCTCGCCGGCCTGCACGAGGCCGAGATGACGTTCCGGCAAAGCGATCTCGTTGTCGCGTCGGACAACCGCGATGATCGGCATCCGGATGGCATCCAGCGCCTGGCGAAGCATCATTTCATGACGTTCGCCGCCAACCTTGTTGAGAATGACGCCGGCGATCCGCACATCGGCGCGAAAGCCAGCAAATCCCGCCACCAGCGCCGCAACAGATTGCGACATATGCGAGGCATCGACGACGAGGATGACCGAAAGGCCCAGCATCGCCGCAAGATCGGCGGCGGTCCCCTTTCCATCGGCGGCGCCGTCGAAAAGGCCCATCATGGCCTCGATCACCAGCAACCGGTCGCCGGAGCGATGCAGCGTCGCATTCGCCGCGATCAATTCGGGACGCATCGCCCAGGGATCGAAGTTGAGGCACGCGACGCCGCTCGCCGCCGCATGAAAGGCAGGGTCGATATAGTCCGGCCCCGCTTTGCCCGGCGCGATCTCCACGTCCCGCCGTCGCAACGCCCGGAGAAGCCCAAGGGTAACCGTCGTCTTGCCTGATCCGGAGGACGGGGCCGCAATCAACAGACCACTCATGCTGTCTCCTTGCTGCTCGAATGCCGAAATGGATCGGGACGCAGGCGACGCCCTGCGAGCGCACCCAACCAATCAAGAGACTCCCTCAGCCGAACCACCTCGCCGACGACCACGATCGCCGGAGGTTCGAGGCCCGACTCGAGTGCCGCCACCGGCGCCTCGCCGAGCGTGGTCTCCAGAACCTTCTGACCGCGCGTCGTCGCGTTGCAGACGAAGGCGACCGGCTCGGACGGTGACCGACCACCGGCAATCAGCTTCGCGCTGATCTCCCTGATATGCTTCATCGCCATATACATGACAATCACGGGCGACCCTTTGGCGATCGCGTCCCAGTTTATGGCATCGGGAACCAGACCGGAAGAGCTATGGCCAGTCAGAAATGTCACGGCATGATTGAGGTCGCGATGGGTCACGGGGATGCCGGCATAGGCCAGCCCACCAATCCCTGCGCTGACCCCGGGAACAATGCGAAACGGGATATTGTGTTCGACAAGCGTCAACGCCTCTTCACCGCCGCGGCCGAACACGAAGGGATCGCCCCCCTTGAGGCGCAGCACACGCTTTCCCGACTGCGCGAGTTCGACAAGACGGAGCGAAATATCGCGCTGCTTGGCGGAGGGCTTTCCCCCGCGCTTGCCGGCATATTCCAGCGTGGCCCCTTCCCGCGCCAGCTTGAGACAGTCCGCATCCACCAATGCGTCGTGAACGACGACATCTGCTTCCATCAGCCCTCGAACGGCGAGAAGCGTCAGCAAGCCGGCCTCGCCCGGGCCAGCGCCGACAAGCCAGACACTGCCCGGCTCAAGCGCCGGAAGATGGGAAAACACAGCTTCAATCATGGAGATGATCTATGCCCGGAGGGTGGCTAGGTCAACGCTGCGAGACGCGATGAATCCGATCTGTCGCTGCCGCATCGAATCGACATCGAAACAACCGGATTCAAGACATGAAGATCTTGGCGCAAACGACTGAACAGACTCGCCAATACGTTTGCGCCTACCTTCCGTGGTCGCGCCGATCAGGCCCTGAGCAGCGTGTCACCGATGAGATCGATGACCTGTTGCGAGCTGATACCCGTGCAGACGATCTGGCTCGGCAAGCCGTCCCAATCGCCTGGCGGGAAGTGACGACCGTCCGGCTTTACGATCGTCTGGCCGTCGGCAATGCCTCCGCACACCACGCGAACCGCGCCGCTGATCGAGGTAAACAGTTCCGGGGCAACGACATAAACGCAGGCGCAGCTGTCATGAACCATCATACCATCGTCAACGGCATGCTTGTAGAAATCGATATAGAACTGTGACAGGTCGTTCAGCAGCTTCACCGCCTTGTCGCCCCTAGCTGCTATGTCGCCAAGATATCCGCGGCTCATCGTCGTGATCGAGGTCACGTCGAGACCGATGACGACGACTTTCCATGGCGCCGTCATGACGATATCGGCGGCTTCGGGATCGCCGTGAATATTGGCTTCAGCCACCGGTGTGACGTTGCCAGGGACATAGAAGTTGCCGCCCATGATGACGACGCTCTTCACGAGCCCGGCAATCTCGGGGTCTTCCTTCAAAGCCAGGGCAAGATTGGTCATGCGACCGACCGCGACCAGCGTTACCTCACCCGGGTTCGCACGAACCGTCTCGATGATGAACTTGTAGGCCGGGCGCGGATCGAGCGGCACATCGACCGTTTCCGGTACGTCGATATTGCCGAGACCATCGTCGCCATGCACGAAGGTTGGCCAGGCGCCTTCCTTGCGCGACGGGTTGATGGTGACGCTAGCACCCTTGGAAACAGGTGCCGAAATATTCCATTCACGCTTCAGGAACAGCGCATTGCGCGTGGTCGTCTCGATCGAGGCATTGCCGAAGACGGTCGTTATGCCGATCAGATCGATCTCTGGGTGCCGGTGCAGGAAGAGAAGTGCCATTGCATCGTCGACGCCCGGATCCGTGTCATAAATGACCTTGTGCATGAATGTTCCTTTTCGTTATTGCCGCAGGCAGCCGGACGGCGCCGCGAAAGGCGCCACCATAGCGTCCGCTATTGTTTCTGCAACGGCATCTGCGCGATCGCGACGGTGGCTCGGCGGGATTTTGTCTTCGGAAGCAGCAGTTCGCCAAGCGGGCCAATCGCCGCAAGTGCTGCCGATTCGGCGACGCCATGGCAGCCGACGCGGGCAAAGACGATATCGGAGGGATTCTTGATCCGTGGCGTCTCAGCTTCGAGCGCCTCCGCCGGGAAAAACAGCACCGGCACCGAAAAGCGTTCCGCCACAGTCAGGATCGCAGGCTCCTCGGCGCGCATATCGATCGAAGCGACCACAGCCAGTTCCTCGGCGGCAACGCCGGCCTCTGCCAACGCGGCCGCGACAAGCTCATGAACCTCGTCCACCGATGCCGCCCGTTCGCAACCGATCCCGACCGCGTATCTGCGACTGTTGTCGAATTCAATCTTACTCATAAGCGATGCGATTGCCGGCTCCTGTGTCGCACAAGCCATTGCAGCCCCGAAAGGGAAATGCAACATGCGCCGCAAACACGCATCCCAGAGTACCCGCCTTGTCAGACCTTGCCCCCCATCTGCTTTTCCTCCTCGCCGCAGCCGGATTCCTCGCCGGTTTTGTCGATTCCATCGCCGGCGGCGGCGGCCTGATCACCGTTCCGGCCATGCTTATTGCCGGCATCCCGCCGCTGCAAACGCTCGGCACCAACAAGGTACAAGCCGTATTCGGCTCGGCATCGGCCACGGTCGCCTATGCTCGCAAGGGCCACGTCAAATTGCGCGAGCAGCTGCCGATGGCCCTAATGGCCGTAGCCGGTGGAGCTCTTGGCGCTGCGCTAGCAACGATCGTTCCTGGAGATGTTCTGCGCGCGATCATGCCGGTGCTGCTGGTCGCGATTGCGCTCTACTTCGCCCTCAAGCCGAACCTCAATGACGTTGACAAGCACCGCCGCATGAGCCCGTTCGTCTTCGGCGCCACGCTCGTTCCCGCGATTGGCTTCTACGACGGCGTATTCGGCCCCGGCACCGGCTCGTTCTTCATGCTCTCCTTCGTGTCGCTAGCCGGCTTCGGCATGCTGAAGGCGACGGCGCATACGAAGATGCTGAACTTTGGCTCCAACATCGGCGCGCTTGTCGTCTTCGTATCGTTCGGCGCAACGCTTTGGAAGATCGGACTCATCATGGGCGTGTGCCAGTTTCTTGGCGCACAGCTTGGCTCGCGGCTGGCCATGCGAACCGGCGCCCGCCTGATCAAGCCGCTCCTTGTGATTGTTTGCGTGGCTTTCGCGATCAAGCTGATGGCCGATCCGCTGAACCCGCTGCGCGTCTGGCTGGGCGTCTGAGCCTCAGAACAACGCGAGAAGCAGCGCTCCTCCGGCAATCAGGCTGACACCGAGCCAGTTCATCATGTTGAGCTTTTCGCCGAGGAAGACGACGCCGAAGATGGCGACGAGGACGATCGACAGCTTGTCGATCGGGGCAACGCGCGCGGCATCGCCGATCTTCAAGGCGCGGAAATAGGCGAGCCACGACGCGCCCGTCGCAGCCCCTGATAGGCAGAGAAAAAGCCAGGTCTTCGACGAGATGCTGGAGAAGGGCTGCCACTGCCCGCTCGCCAGTACGATGGCGCTGATGATGACAAGAATGACGACGGTGCGGATGAGCGTGGCGAAATCGGAATTGACGCCGGCCACGCCGATCTTCGCGAAGATCGCAGTCAGCGCCGCAAACGCTGCCGACAGAACGGCCCAGAAAACCCAGCTTTGCGTCATCAGAACTCCACGCCAGCCTGCCCTTTGATGCCCGAGCGGAACGGATGCTTGATCAGCTCCATCTCCGTCACCAGGTCGGCAATCTCGATCAGCTCATCCTTGGCATTGCGCCCGGTGAGAACGACGTGAGTCATATAGGGCTTTTCCGTCTTCAGGAACTCAACGACCTCGTTGATATCGATGTAATCGTAGCGCAGCGCGATGTTGATTTCATCGAGCAGCACCATCGAGTTTCGCTCGTCGCGGATCAGCTCCTTTGCCTTCTCCCAGGCAGCACCGGCGGCAGCGACGTCACGCGCGCGGTCCTGCGTTTCCCAGGTAAAACCCTCGCCCATCGTGTGGAACTGGCAGACATCGGAAAAATGCTTCTCGATCAGGTCACGCTCGCCCGTCCACATCGCGCCCTTGATGAACTGCACCACGGCGGATGGCTTGCCATGCGCGATATGGCGGAAGATCATCCCGAATGCCGAGGACGACTTGCCCTTGCCCTTGCCGGTATGGACGATGATCAGGCCCTTCTCGCCCGTCTTCGTCGCCATGATCTTGTCGCGCGCAGCCTTCTTCTTGGCCATCTTCTCGCTGTGGCGGGCGTCGTCGTGGCCAGTGGCCTCCGTCGTGGTCTCGGTGGTTTCCTCAGTCATGTCAGTATTCCCCGGATGCAATCTTCAATCGGTCGGCGGTGTCGGCACCGCCTGATCTGTCGCGTGTGTTGTCTGTGGCAGCGAGATCGAACCGCGCCGAATTGCTGCGCGGCGTCCATAGCCGCCGCTCGATCGCCTCCAGCAGCCTCTCTCTCATCTCGTCGTAAGCGTGCGGGTTCTTCTCAATCATGAAATCGCGCACGCGCTGATCAACGACGAAGGCGTGGTAGACCGCCTCGAAATGATGGTTGCCGACAGCACCTGTCGTCGCCGCGAAGGCGAAGAGATAATCGACCGTGGCGGCGATCTCGAACGCTCCCTTGTAGCCATGGCGCATCACGCCATCGATCCACTTCGGATTGACGACACGGCCGCGCACCACGCGGGCGATCTCCTCTTCGAGCGAGCGGATGACAGGCTTCCCCGGCATGGAGTGATCATTGTGATAGATCGACGGCCTGCTGCCGCCAAGCGTCTCCGCCGCCGCCGCCATACCGCCTTCGAACTGGTAGTAGTCGTCGCTGTCGAGCAGGTCGTGCTCGCGATTGTCCTGGTTCTGCACGACAGCCTGGATGGAACGCAGCCGCTCCTCGAACACGCCGCGTTCAGCCCGGCCCTCTTCGCCGGCGCCATAGGCATAGCTGCCCCAGACGAGATAAGCCTCTGCCAGATCGGCGCGCCGCTCCCAGCCCTTCTCGTCGATCAGCGCCTGCAGCCCGGCGCCGTAAGCACCCGGTTTCGACCCGAAAATCCGGTACCCCGCGCGCCTCTTCGCCTGCGCCAGGTCGAGCCCGGCCTCCTCAAGCCGCGCCGCCTCTCCCCGCATACGTACCGCGATCGGATTGTCCTCCGCATCCTCATCCAGCGCCCCGACGGCCCGGATCGCCTTGTCGAACAGCGCGATCTGCTCCGGAAAGGCATCGCGGAAGAAGCCCGAGATGCGCAACGTCACATCCACACGCGGCCGCCTCAGCATCGCCTGCGGAATGATCTCGTAGCCGGCCACCCGCCGCGAGGTCATGTCCCAGACCGGCTTGACGCCGATCAGCGCCAGCGCCTGGGCGATATCGTCGCCACCAGTGCGCATGTTCGACGTACCCCAGGCCGTCAGCCCGAAGGACACCGGCCATTCGCCATGATCCTGCACATAGCGGCGAACCAGAAGCTCCGCCGATTTCTTGCCCAACTCATAAGCCGCCGGCGTCGGCACCGCACGGCTATCCACGGAGTAGAAATTCCGCCCCGTCGGCAACACATCCGGCCGCCCGCGCGTCGGCGCGCCGGAGGGACCCGGAGGCACGAAGCGGCCATCGAGGCCACGCAGCAAGCCTTCGATCTCGGCGTCGCCGCAGGCGAGAATGGCGGGCTTCAGGCGGGTTTCGATCTCGTGGAGGACGGCGTGGGTGGCGAGCCAATCGCCAGGGCATGCGAGCTCGCCGGACACGAATTTGGCGGCCAGCAGCTCGATACGCTCGACGGTGTCGCCCTGGGTGCGCCACGGGTCGGACGAGACGTCCGCGAGGATGTCGGGGCGTGGTCCGAACCATGCGGCGGACATATCGCAATCGAGAGGGTCGAAGGCTGCGTTGGTGGGGGGGGCGGCCCCTTCTGCCCTGCCGGGCATCTCCCCCACAGGTGGGGAGATTGGCTGGGCACAACCGCTCGCTCCCTCCTCACCGTTTGGTTGGGGGGCAGGCCACGTGTCGATCTCCCCCCTTGTGGCGGAGTCCGAAGGACGGGGCGAGACCGTCGGCTCGCCCCTACGGTGCGGCAGGACAGAGGGGGGCACCTCATCCGCCAAGCTCCCCACCACATCGCCAACACTCCGGAAAACGTCCCCCGCAATTGCCCGCTGCAGGCTCCGATCACCACCATCACCCAGCCCACGCGGCACCCGCGCCAGCGCCACCGTCAGATCCGTCAGCAACCGCCCCTCAGGCGACACCCCAAACACATGCAGCCCATCCCGGATCTGCATTTCCTTGAGATCGCACAGATAGGCGTCGAGCTTCTTCAGCGCCTCGCTTTCGCTTTCCCCCTTCGCAATCCCCGCGTCTTGATCGAGCCCGATATCGGCAACCAGTTCAAGGATCTGCTTTCCAAGCAGCCGGATACGCCGAGGATCGCCGCCCGACGCCTCGTAATATTCGTCGACCAGCGCCTCGAGATCCTTCAGCGGCCCGTAGCTCTCGGCCCGCGTCAAAGGCGGCGTCAGGTGGTCGATGATCACGGCGGCGGCGCGGCGCTTGGCCTGCGTTCCCTCGCCGGGATCGTTGACGATGAAGGGATAGAGATGCGGCAGCGGCCCGAGGATCGCTTCCGGGTAGCAACTCTCAGACAGCGCCAGCGCCTTGCCCGGCAGCCATTCGAGATTGCCGTGCTTGCCCATGTGGATCACCGCATGCGCATCGAACTGATGGCGCAGGAAGGCGTAGAAGGCGAGATAGCCGTGCGGCGGCACGAGATCAAGCGAATGATAACTTTCCTTCGGATCGATATTGTAGCCGCGCGCCGGCTGGATGCCGACAAGGACCTCGCCGAAACGCGTGAACGGCAGCGCGAACGCGCCGCCCACGACATAGGGATCGGTCTCCGGCTCGCCCCAGCGGGTACCGATCTCGTCCTGAATCTTTTTAGGAAGAGTCGAGAGGAAATCCTTGTAACGACTCACGGAAAGCGCCTCGCGGATGACCTTCCCGTCCCGCCCTGAATTGGTCGGCCCATCCATGATATGACGCATCAGCGCGTCGCCATCGGGAGGGATGTCACAGACAGGATAACCAGCCTTGCGCATCGCCTGAAGCACTTCGATCGTACCCGCAGGCGTGTCCAGCCCGACACCGTTTCCGAGCCTGCCGTCGCGGTTCGGATAGTTCGCCATCACAAGCGCCACGCGCCGCTCAGCCGGCTTCGCATGCCGCAACCGCGCCCAGTTGGCGGCGAGCCGCGCCGTGTAAGCCATGCGCCCCGCATCCGGCTCGCTGGCAACGATATTGGCCTCGACCAGCGCATCATAGCGTGCCGCCGACTTGAACGAGACGGCGCGAGAAAGAACTCGGCCGTCGACCTCGGGCAATGCCACGTTCATGCCGAGATCGCGCGCCGACAGGCCTTGCGAGGAGCTTTCCCAAGCGTCCTTCGAGGAAGCAGAAAAGATCGCCTGCAGCACGACGGCGTTGCTGGCTTCCAGCACCGTCGGCTGCCGCTCCGCACCGGGCGCCGAGACGGCAAAGCCTGTCGTGTTGATGACGACATCGGGCCTAGTGGCCGCGAAGACACTTTCGAGGATGCCCTTGGAGACGGGATCCTTGAGGCTGTAGGCGAAGATCGGCAGCGGCCGGATGCCTTCGGCGATCAACGCCTCGATCAGCGCTTCGACGGGTCGGGTTTCGCCGCTTTGTACGAGGGCACGGTAGAAGGAGATGGCGATGATGGGGGCGGATGTAGCCGCTGGCGTCTCGCCCGCGATACCCCCCTCTGCCCTGCCGGGCATCTCCCCCGCAGGTGGGGAGATTGGCTGGGCTTGCCCGCTCGCTCCAATCTCTGTTGTTTGCCGATGCCGCCGCAACGAGTCGATCTCCCCCCTTGTGGCGGGGTCCGAAGGACGGGGCGAGACCGTTGGCTCGCCCCTACCGTCCGGCAGGACAGAGGGGGGTACCCCGCCCGCCGACAACAACCGCCACTCCTCAACCCCAACAACACCCCGCCCCGGCCACCAGATCCCGGCCTTCATCAACGGCGCCGCCGCCTCCGGCTTCTCACCACCCGACAACATCGCCTCGGCATAATCGAGAAACGCATGCGTATTCGCATCGCCCCCCTCGATCAGATAGGCCCAGAGCGCATTCAGATCCTCAAGCGGCACGTTCGAAAACGGCGTCAACCCCGCGTCCGGCTTCGAATCGCCCGGCAGCACCGCGATCAGCGCCCCATGCCGCGCCGCAGCCGCATGCAGCGCCTCCAGCGCGTAATGGAAGTAGCTGGCGCCGCCCAGCGCCCTGACGATGATCAGTTTCGCATGCCGCGCCGTACGCTCGATATAGGCATCGACGGACATCGGATGCTTGAGGCTCATCAGGCTCGCGATACGCAGCGACCGTGCCTCGCCGCGCTGGCGATGCCCGGCGGCGACTGCCGCAAGCTCGGTGTCGGCGGCGGAGAGGAACAGGATGTCGCCGGGAGACTGGCCAAGATCGATCGCCTCCTCGCCGTCGCTGATCGTTCCCTGCTGGGCTAGTAGGAGGTGCATGGCAGTGTGTCTTTGCGGGAAATGTTAGTCGCAGGCGCAGCGTGCGCTGCCTCCTCATCCGACCCTTCGGGCCACCTTCTCCCCGTCGGGGAGAAGGGAAGATTGGAGCGAGCGGCCCGCAAAAAAAATCCTCTCCCCAACGGGGGGCCGAAGGACGGGTCGAGACCGACGGCTCGACCCCGGTCAGTGCCGGCTGGCGGATGAGGGGGCCGCTGGGCACCACTCGAGCGATTTTCAAAATGCGCGATCCGCTCACCTCTCAGCCCTTCGTCACCAGAAGGGCCTCCAGCAGCTTCTCTCAAACCAAAAACGTGACCGCGCATCTCAACCATAAACCTTAAACCAGACCCTCGATAGCCTCGCGTACCGCGCCCTCATCCATCTCGTGCAGCCCGATCACCACCAGCCGCGTGACGCGCGTCTCGCCGGCAGCCCAGGCGCGATCGAAATAGTGGTCGATACGGCTACCGACCGCCTGCAGCTGCAGGCGCATCGGCTTGCCGGGGACGTCGACGAAGCCCTTGAGACGCAGAACGTCGTGCTCGGCGATGATGCCCTTCAGGCTCTCGACAAAGGCCGAGGGATCGGCGATCGGGCCGAGCTCCACGACAAAGCTGTCGAACTCATCGTGATCATGCGGCGTGCCGTCCTCATGCTCCAGTTCGTGATGGGACTTGCGGTTGCCGATATCCTCTTCGGTGCCGATGCCGAGGCCGAGCAGCACTGATGCCGGCACCTCGCCATTCTTCGCCTCGATCATCGCCGGCTTGCGCGCCGTGCGTGAGGCGACCTCGTCGCGAACACGGGCAAGGCCGGCGCCGTCGATGAGGTCGGTCTTGTTGAGCACGATCAGGTCGGCGCAGGTGAGCTGGTCCTCGAAGAGCTCCTCGATCGGGCTTTCGTGATCGAGCGTCTCATCCTCGACGCGCCGGGCTTCCACGGCATCGTGATCGTCGGCGAAGCGGCCGGCGGCGACGGCGGCGCTGTCGACCACGGTGATCACGCCATCGACGGTCACCTGCGTGCGGATGTCAGGCCAGTTGAAAGCGGCGACAAGCGGCTGCGGCAGGGCAAGGCCCGAGGTTTCGATGACGATATGGTCAGGCCGGTTCTCGCGCTCCAGAAGCTTGCTCATGGTCGGGATGAAGTCGTCGGCCACCGTGCAGCAGATGCAGCCATTGGTGAGCTCGATGATATCGTCCTCGGTGCAGTTTTCCGCCCCGCAGCCCTTCAGCACCTCGCCGTCGACGCCGAGATCGCCGAACTCGTTGATGATGAGCGCGATCTTCTTGCCGCCCGCATTGGTCAACAGGTTGCGGATCATCGTCGTCTTACCGGCGCCGAGGAAGCCGGTGATGACGGTGGCGGGGATTTTCTGCTGGTTCATCAATTCAACCCTTCATTTTCAGCGGCAGTCCCGCCGCGATAAAATATACATCCGCGGCGATCGCCGCGATCATCTGGTGCAGTCGTCCGGCATGGTCGCGAAACTCGCGCGCCATGCGGTTCTCTGGCACGATGCCGAGGCCGACTTCATTGGAAACGATGACGAGACGTGCCTTGACCTTCGGCAGATAGGCGGCCAGTGCCGCGAATTCCGCCGCCACGTCGCGCTCATCCATCATCAGATTGGTGACCCACAGCGTCAGGCAATCGACAAGCAACGCCCGCCCCTCGCCGTCGATCGCGGCAAGCCGGCCTGCGAGATCGAGCGGCTCCTCGTGCGTCGTCCAGAGATCGCCGCGGTCCGCCTTGTGCTGGTCGATCCGCGCGCGCATTTCCTCGTCCCAGGCGCGGCCGGTGGCGATGTAGTGGCGCTCGAGGCCGCTGTCGATGACGAGCTGCTCGGCAAAGCGCGACTTGCCGGAGCGGGCGCCGCCGAGAACGAGGGTGGAGGATGCGGTCGTCATGCGAGGACGGCTTTCGCCGATGATTGGGCTCGGGGCCTGACGCGCACGCCCTCATGAAGGACTTTGCCCGCACGCAGGGCCGCGTTCTTGTGGCCAAGCGTCACTTGGGCGACGTTATAGGAATTCTGTGCGCCCAAGTCCTCGGATGCGAGAGACCATCGTCCGGGCCGATAGGAGTCATCCGACGCGCGGACGCGCGATGGCAGGTTGCCTTTGACATCATCCGAGCGAAGCTTTGCCGCAAGAATGAGGGAACCTGCCTCCACAGCGATAAGGAAGCGTGTAGCGAACGTCGCAAGCGTCCGGCATGACGCCGACGCCAAAATCTCATTGTCTGCCATGACAACCTCCGTGCTGGCATTGGGCACACTTGCCCAGGGTTGGGCTTTGCGCCCGGCACGATTGGCAGGTCTCCTGGCTCGCGGGTCCAGGCGACGATCGGGACGGCTCAATTGGCCATCCCGATCGTGCCATCGGTCCTTCCTCGCCTTCCCGGCTGCAATCATGAAAAGGCGGACGATTCGTAGATTTAGAGGCGTCCAACCCCGGTTGATCATGGCTTGCATTGCCAGTGGCTTTTCCGCCGTCTTCAGCCCCTCGCCCGCCTACACCACGCAGGCGGCCAGCTTGAGAGCATCCGACGCCGGACGGAAGACCCTGACCGCTCTACAGTCGCGGGGTCGGCTGTGATGAAGGCGCCCGGATTGGGTCCACCCCGTCACATTCCCTTTTCATCCGCACCGCTTTTGGCGATCCGGAACCATTCGCTATCGAGTTCATGGTTAGGCAAGGCCGGGTATGAAGTCAATCGACTTGGGCGCGGCCATGGCAGAACGCTACTGAGTTCAAAACACCTCATAGACGACATACCCTACCATATTTATCGTCTTTTATCAGTTACTTACGTCATAAATAATTGTTGTATCCGCCGGCCTTTTGCCGCATTTGCATCGCAAGCGCATCCCCAAGCCACGTCGGCACCCTTCACGGCCCTTGACCGGACCTTTACCCGCCTAGTTTCCTTGTCATGCTTCTGAAAATAGATACCCGCCGGCTCGGCCCACTTCACACCCTGTTGGATGTGGGACGCATGCGTGCCCTCCTCAGACGCAGCGAAATGGGCATGGTGCTCGCGGGCGCGATTGTCGGCGTCACGTCGGGCCTTGCGGTCACGGCGATGAGCCTGATTTCCAAGGAGATGCACAGCCTGATTTTCGGTATCAGCGAGGTCGAGCGGCTGAGTTCGTCGCAGATCGAGAACAAGTTTCTGCTGCTGGCTGCCCCCGTCGGCGGCGGCATTCTGCTTGGCCTGTTGATGTTCATTCTGGCGAAGACGCGCAAGAAGCCGATGGTCGACCCGATCGAGGCAAATGCCTTGCATGGCGGACGCCTGTCGCTGACCGATAGTATCCTGGTTGCCGTGCAGAACCTGATCTCGAACGGCTTTGGAGCCTCCGTGGGACTGGAGGCCGGCTATACCCAGCTGGCATCCGGTATCGCGTCGAAGCTCGGGCTGAAGCTGCAGCTGCGTCGGTCCGATTTGCGAGTGCTCGTCGGCTGCGGCGCCGCCGGCGCCATCGCCGCTGCCTTCAATGCACCGCTGACCGGCGCGTTCTACGCGTTCGAGCTCATCATCGGCACCTACACCATCGTCTCGCTAACGCCTGTGGTCGTGTCCGCGATTGTCTCCACCACGCTGGCTCGGTTTCTCGCCGGCAGTGATTTCCTCATTGACGTCGGCCAGTTCGGCACGGTCATGCCGGCCGATTATGTTCCCGCGGTGCTGCTCGGCGCCTTCTGCGCCGGCGTCGGCATCCTGATCATGCAGGGCGTCGCCTTCATCGAGGAGACGGCGCGCAGGAGCTCCATAGCTCCTCCTTTGCGGCCGGCGCTCGGCGGCATTGTCGTCGGCCTTCTCGCGCTGGTCACGCCGCAGGTTCTCTCGGCCGGCCACGGGGCATTGCATCTCAACCTCGGCAGAGACGTCGCCATTCCGGTGCTGATCGGCCTGTTTCTGCTGAAATCCTTTGCATCAGCCATTTCGATCGGCTCGGGCTTCAGAGGTGGCCTGTTCTTCGCGTCGCTCTTCATGGGAGCGCTGCTCGGAAAGTTGTTTGCCTACTCCGCTCCCTACTTCGCCCATGCGACACTCACGCCGGTGATCTACGCGGTCGTCGGCATGAGCTCGCTTGCCGTCGCGGTCATCGGCGGCCCGCTGACCATGACGTTTCTCGCACTGGAAATAACCGGCGACTTTCCGATCACTGTTCTGGTCCTCGCCGCAGTCATTACGTCTTCGCTCGTCGTGCGCAGCACCTTCGGCTACTCGTTTGCCACGTGGCGCTTCCATCTTCGCGGCGAAAGCATCCGCAGTGCGCATGACGTCGGCTGGATCCGCAATCTTACGGTCGACAGGCTCATGCGTGCCGACGTCAAGACCGCGAAGCCCGGCATCTCGGTCGAAGAGTTCCGCAGCCTCTTCCCCATCGGCTCCGCGCAGCGCGTGGTTCTTGTCGATGACAATGGAAAATACGCCGGTCTTGTTCTGGTGCCGGAGATCTACGCCAACCTCACAGACACGGATGACGAGAGCAAGGGTCTGGACGAGTTCATTCGATACAAGAACGACTTCCTGCAGCCGCAAATGAACGCCAAGCAGGCAGCCGCCATTTTCGACAAGACGGAAAGCGAAGCGCTTGCTGTCGTCAACAATCTGGTCGAGCGAAAAGTGGTGGGGCAGCTCAGCGAAGCACACACGCTGCGTCGCTACAGTGAAGAACTCGATCGCCGCCGCCGGGAGATCTCGGGCGAGATCTAGCCGAGCAATTCGCCGAGCCAGCGGGCATCGAGATGGGTTTCGAGCTCAGCGGCAATCTCGTCCAGCGCAAGCTCGACACCGGCGCGGTAATTGCGCATCTCGCCCTTGAGACCGAAGCTCTGCAACAGCCGGGAGCGATAGGCGTCGCTCGCGAATAGCCCGTGCAGATAGGTCCCCATGATCCGCCCGTCTCCCGACCTCGCGCCATCAGGCATCCCGTCAACGATCGCAAAGGGCCGGTTGCAGTCTGCGCCTCGGGTGACGCCGAGATGAATCTGATAGCCTGAGAGCGGATCCCCATGTTCGACGGAAAAAGCCACGCTGTTGCGAACCGTCTTCTCGGACGCCATCACCGTTTCGATGTCGAGCAATGCAAGGCCATCGGTCTCCACGGCGCTGCCCTCGATGCCCTCTGGGTCATGGACCTTCCGGCCAAGCATCTGGTAGCCGCCGCAAATACCGATGACGCGACCGCCGCGCCTGACATGAGCTGCCAGATCGGCATCCCACCCGGCCGACCTCAGGTCAGCGAGATCAGCCACCGTCGACTTGGACCCCGGCAGAATGATCAGCTGGGCATCGACTGGCATCCGCTCGCCTTGCCGCACGAAGACCAGCTCGACGTCAGGCTCCGCCTTGAGGGGATCAAGATCATCGAAATTAGCAATCCTCGAGAGAACGGGCACTGTAATCCTGAGCGCCCCCGCCTCGCCCCGAGCGAGACGCTCCAGCGCAACCGAATCTTCTGCCGGCAATCGTGACGCCGCCTTGAGCCACGGCACCACGCCGAAGCACGGCCAGGCGGTGAAGCGATCGACCGCCGCGATCCCGTCGTCGAAAAGCGAGACGTCCCCCCGGAACTTGTTGATGATATATCCCGAGATCGCGCCGCGATCATCCTCACCGAGGATGGCGTGCGTTCCGACCAGCGATGCAATCACGCCACCGCGGTCGATATCGCCGACGAGAACGACCGGAACTCCGGCGCGCGTCGCAAAGCCCATGTTGGCGATATCTCCGGCACGCAGATTGATTTCGGCCGGCGACCCCGCCCCTTCGACGACAACCAGGTCAGCCCCTGTCGAAACCTGCGAAAAGCTCTCCAGCACGTAGTCCAGCAGCTGTGGCTTCAGCCTTTGATAATCGCGCGCCTTCGCCTGCCCCCATACCTTCCCCTGGACGATGATCTGACTGCCGTTCTCCGATTGCGGCTTCAGCAGAATGGGGTTCATGTGCACGGAGGAACGGACGCGCGCCGCCATCGATTGCAGCCACTGCGCCCGGCCGATCTCGCCGCCATCGTCGGCAACGGCGGCATTGTTCGACATGTTCTGCGGCTTGAAGGGCCGCACAGAAAGGCCGCGATTGGCCGCCAGCCGGCAAAGTCCCGCCACCAGCACCGTCTTTCCGACATCGGAGCCGGTTCCTTGCAGCATGATGGCTTTGGTCATTGTCGTGAAGCTCCGGCACCCGTCGCTACGGCCTACAAGCGGCGTTCGCCAAGGTCAATCACGGCCGCCCAAAATGCGAAAGCCGCGCTGGCCATCTATGGCCGCGCGGCTTGCCGAAATACGCTGGCGCTTGCGTCCATACACGACGAAGCTCACGTTCTCCGGGACGCATTACCTGATCCGGAGAAGCAGCGGTTGTCCCCCGCCACGCAACGATTGATAGCGCCACATTCTTACCGGAGAGTTAGTGAGCCATTAAGCAAAGATGAATTTCGGCACTTTTTTGGTTTTTTGTCTCCTTGCAAGGCCCAGGAGACCCGCGGGAGCTGTGGCAGGCTGCCGGGCGCGCGGTCATTAACTATTTTAAATCAGCCGCTTAGATTCGACGTCCGCCCACGATAAGACCGTTGATTTCCCGGGCCGAACGCGTAGGCTTCATTTCAAGGTGTCAGGATCGGCGCCAGGGGAAAGCCATGAACGAACGCGGTGCGTCTGCTATCTGCAGATGCGGCCCGGGTCGATGGCAACGCCAAAATGGGAACGTAAGATGAGATTTCTGTGCACGTCGATCGTGCTTGCTGCAGGACTGTTTGCGACAGCCGGGACGGCCGCCGCCGAAGGATGCGGCAATGTCTCGATCGCCGAGATGAAGTGGGCGTCGGCCGGCATCGCAGCCAATTTCGACAAGATCATTCTTGAGGCAGGCTACGGCTGCACGGTGACGATCGTTCCCGGCGACACGATGCCGACCTTCGTTTCGATGGATCAACAGGGTACGCCGGACATTGCCTCGGAATTCTGGGTGAATGCGGTTCGAACCGAACTCGACAACGCCATCAAGGCGAATCGGCTCGTCCAGGCGGCGGAGATTCTGTCGGAAGGCGCGGTCGAGGGTTGGTGGATCCCGAAATTCATCGCCGATGCCAACCCCGACATCCGCAGTGTCCAGGATGCCCTCAAGCGTCCCGACTTGTTTCCGGCGCCCGACAACCCGCAGCAAGGCGGCATCTACAATTGCCCGACGGGCTGGAACTGCCAGATATCGACATCCAATCTGTTTCGCGCGCTCGCGGCCGACAAGGATGGCTTCACGCTGATCGACACCGGCAGCCCGCAGGGTCTTGATGATTCCATAGCGGCCGCGTTCCAGAAAAAGGTTGGCTGGCTCGGCTACTACTGGGCGCCGACGGCCATCCTCGGGAAATACGACATGACACGGCTGAGCTTCGGCGTCAGCCACGACAAGGCCGAATGGGACAGCTGCACCGCCGTTCCCGGCTGCGCCCGCCCACAAGTCAACTCCTACCCGCTATCGCGCGCCTTCACCATCACGACCAAGGCGTTTGCCGACAGGGCCGGACCGGCAGCCGATTATCTGAAGAAGCGCGCATGGGACAACAGCACCATCAACGATGTGTTGGCCTGGCAGGACGAACACCATGAAAGCACGAGGGAGGCGGCGCTCTACTTCCTGCGCAACTATGCCGATCTGTGGACCCAATGGGTGCCCGCGGACGTCGCGGCGAAGGTCAAGGCAACGCTCTAGCTCCTGTCGGCAAGTTGCCATTCAGTCGTGGAGGCAGACGACGACGCGGACACATATGGTTTTCTCAATCCGTCGCATCGCCTATAAGCGCGCAACGCGAGATGACTCGCACCCGAGGCTCGCCCGACGACATGGAGATTACGATGACTTCCGCCCCGTTCCCCGATCGTGAGACGATCGCAGCAAAGTTCACCGCATTTGGCGAGCAGGACAAAGCCTACATCACCCTGCTGCTCGAGAACGTGGCCCAGGACGACAATCTCATCGATGGCTTGCACCGCTATCTGGACAACGCTGCCGGGGCTTCGTTCCTGAACTCGCTGAAGCTGGAAAACCTCGGAAAGTGGATCGGCGATATAGCGCCGGCCCGTCTCCAGATCCGCCTGATGGAGGCTGCCAAATCAAGTCAGCATCCGGCCTATGGCGCATTTCGCACAGGTTTGACTCGGTCCGGCGGACTGGAACGGGCCTATCCGCCGGCACAGATCTGACGCCTTACCTTTTGGCGGCGTGATTGACCGAGCGACCGGCGTCCTGTGTCGCGTTCACGGCGTTCGCCGTATCACGTCCAACGCCGCGAATGGTGTTGGCACAGGATGTGAGCGCCAGAAGAAGCATGATGGCAGCACCAATTCTAACGGTGGTGGTCATTGCGGAAATCCTTTTCTGAAATGGCGTCGATAACTCGCAGCATATGCTGCGCGCAATAAACGCGCGCGCAAGCAAAAGGTTTCAGCGATCAGTGATTTATCAGGCGGCGATCGCCTTTGCCTTTTCCGCGAAGGCAAAGCGGATGCTGTCGGCGACCGCCTGCATCGGCGTCGTCATCTGCGACACGGTGAGCATACGGATATCGAAAGAGGCTAGTTCGGGAAGCCCCTCCTGCGCACCAAGTATCACCATGCCCTCGCCGACGTAGGACCGCGGCAGCGGCGCAATCGCCAGATCGGAGAGCACCGCCGCGCGCTGTGCCATCGTATGGCCGCTGAGGAACGCAACACGATAGTCGCGTTTCAAGCGCTCAAGCTGCGATAGCGCTTCAGAGCGCCAGATGCAGCCGTCCTCCCATATCGAGATGGGCAGCGGATCGCGCCGATGGGCAGTGCCACACTTCGCGCCGACCCAAACGAGCCTTTCGCGAAAGACGACTTCACCGGTGACAGGCAACGGTCGTGTCGCGCAGTTGATGAGCGCGATATCAAGCCGCTGCTCGTCCATGCGCTTTCTGAGCCCGATGCTCATGTCGATGGTCACGTCGACCATGATGCCGGGAAAGGTCTCGGCAAAACTCTTCAGAATGCTCGGCAGAAGCCGCTCACCGATGTCTTCGGGGGCACCAAGCCGAACCACGCCGCTCAGCTCCGGCATGATGAACCGCGACACCGCTTCGTTCGAGAGTGCGAGAATATTGCGCGCGTAGGATAACAGGAGTTCGCCGTGCTGGGTCAGCGAGACCGACCGTGCATCGCGCAGGAAAAGCGTCGCACCCAGCTGCTCTTCGAGCTTCTTGATCTGCATGGAAACCGCTGACGGCGTGCGAAAGACAGCCTCTGCTGCCGTGGAAAAATTGCCAGTCTCGGCGATGGCAACGAACGTGCGCAACACGTCGTTGTCCAGCAAGGGAATGGGACGGCGAAGAGGAATGGTCATCGTCTCATCTTTCAATTTTTCTGAATGATAACACCATATCATTTTGTTTGTTTGAAAGTCAACCGCTGGCTAAATTACAAGGAAATCAACAACGATGAAGGGAGATGGCGATGAGCAGCACTCTTCGCTCGTTCTTTGCGACGCTGAACCGGTTCAAGTCTCAGCAGATGAGAAACATGGCTGCGCGGAGCACCAGACGCCAATTGGCGCGCCTGCCCTCACACCTGATCGATGACCTAGATCTGCGATCGCTGATCGGTCCGCGCTCGGCATTCCGCTAGGAACTTTGCGACGCGTCGGCGGATAGCTCGGTTCCGCCGACCGGGGGGCAGGAAACACCGAGCCTCGTCGTCACCGTCGCTGAGGCGACCTAGAAATAGCGGGTGTCGCGCCTATCCGCGATCCGGCGAAACAACATTGGCCTTAGGCCCCAGGCGCGGATGACCGCTATCGGTCCGAGGCGTCATGGCGCAGTGACATCACCGGACGCAGTTGTACCAAGCCGCCGTCCCGCCCATGCGGGTGATTAGATTACGAATTCCTCCTCGTAGGTCTGTGGCTCGGAAACGACGGTAACCTCCACCGGAACGATCCAATTGGCCGCGTAACTCTCGCTGTCGGACCGCGGGAGGTCGGGCTGCACGCGCCCCGCCCCATCGCTCGCGCGACATCGCAGTGCATATCGCCCCACTTCTTCAGGGGTCCAGATATACTCCCAGAAGCGCCATGCAAAAGGACGCTCTGTTTCGAGGAGCCGTCCCTCGCGCCAGCCTCTGCCGTCTCCGGTGCAGACCTGCACCTGCCGGATGGCAGCCTCTCCGCTCCAGGCGGCTCCGAAAATCCGATACGGTTGACCCACGATGAGACGCGCCCCCTGCACGGGACGCGCGATCTGCGCTTTGACCTCCATCTCCGTAAGTGGGACGAGCGTGGGCTCCCCAAGGCTGCGCTCCCAACGGAAATAATCGCGCGCCTGCCAGTAGCCAAGGAACGGTCGTTCCACGACCGTGATATGCGTGATCCACTTGACCCAAGCCATGCCGAACCAGCCACCCACGACCGCGCGGAGCGGGTAACCGTGATCGCGCGCCAGCGGCTCCTCGTTCATCGAGTAGGCAAGGATGGTGCTGTCAGCGATGGCCTTCTCAAGTGGCAAACTGCGCGCAAAAGCGATGGGACCGGGAGAGGCCGTTTTCTTGCTTGTGTCTACGACGCCGCTGTCGGCGCCTACGAGCAGGACCTCACGTGCGGTTGGCTTAACGCCGGCCATTTCCAAGATTTCGCGCAGAAGAACACCTGTCCACCGGGCATTGCCGACAGCTCCGTTCTGCCACTGCAAGCCTTCCTTCGGCGGCACGTAGTTGACGCGCCCGTTGCCTGCGCACTCGACCACCGCGGTGAGAGTCGTGCTTGCCATTGCCCTGATGCTGTCGAGGTTAAGTTCGATCGGCCGCTCGACCGCCCCGTCAACGCGCAATCTCCAGTCTCGCGCATCAAGGTCCGGCGACGGGAAATGGTTTCGTACGAAGAACAGATCGGATGGGATCAGCCAGTCGGAGAGCGACGCAAACGGAAACTCGATGTTCGGTGGCGATTTCTGTCGGACTATCAGACTGGGTTGCTCTGGTGTCGGCATCAACTCGTCTCCATTCCGAGAGCACCACGTTGGCACTCGGTCGCGCGAATTCCGGTTCGATCGCACCGCCCCTCGAATGTCTTCAGGTCTCTGGGACGTTGTCCTTCAGGCACTACCTCTAGAGAAGACCAGCAACATATTGTTGGCAGGCATCTCGATTGTCTCGCGGAGATTGAGCCCAGCGGCCGCACCCACTTGTTCAAGGTCAGCGATATCACGCACACCCCAGGATGCGTTGCGCTCCTTTAGAGCCGCGTCGAATGCGGCGTTCGATGGGGCGTTGTGTGTGCCGTCGCGCATGAATGGGCCGTAGAGCACAAGAAGCCCGCCGGCGCGCAGCAAACGGCCAGCTCCTGCGAACAATCCCAGGCTTGCCTCCCAAGGCGCTATATGGATCATATTGATCGACACGATAGCGTCAAAACGCCCCGTTTGTTCGACGCCCCATTGCCCTGAGCACACATCAATATTCTGCGGTGCCAGCACATTCTTCAGCCCTGCAAATTTGATCCAGCTGGACGTGCTGGTGCGAGCGTCGGTATCCGGATCGCTCGGCTGCCATGTGAGGTTGGGCATTGCTCCTGCAAAACACACGGCGTGCTCGCCAGTCCCCGAAGCAATCTCCAGCACGGCGCCATGTGTTGGAAGGACACGTTTTAGCGCCGCCAGAATCGGCGCTGAATTTCGGGAAACGGAAGGCGAGAACATGCGTTGGTCGACGCTTACGTCGCGCTGTTCCAGCGCAACAGGCAAACGGTCCTCCTTCTCTGGGAGCATTGGCCTTGGATCCCCGTTGGGCGATGTCTTCCACTTTATAGCCGAAATGATGGGACCGATAGCACGGATTTCGGACTTTCGAAGGGCGTCGGCGCGTGCATTCGGCGCGAGGCGCGATCGCGCACATTCTCCGGGTGCCTTGCCACACCGAAATCCTCACCTACTCTCTGGCGCCGACGATCCGCATGGCCGTCGTCTTCCCAACCGAAAAGGCGGCCAACGTAGCGTGGATCGCACCATGAAAAACGGTTCGCCCATCGTCTACGACCAGCTCCATTTTACTCTCTGGGGGTACGGGGGCGGCGTCAACGGGCGTCAAATCCAATGGCGGTGGCGGAACGATGTCCCTGCTTGCCGCCGTAACCAGCCTGTCACGGGTTTCGCAGCCGGGAAGGCACGACTCGAAGCCTGTCGGCGGTTTCGGCCGATTCATTGGCGTTGGAATTCTATCTCGCAGTTTCTCCGGGTGAGCCGCGGCGATCTTCAGGGCCGCTGGAACCGGCAACGTGATGGCATTCACTGCGATATCTGACGCCTGGACCACTGGAGTGAATGGCAATTGGTTGATGATATCGTCCTTTTGCGGCCTGGAGTCGGCGCCACTCGCGCTGCTGACAAGCTCCTGACCAGGGATGAGGCGATGGGACTGAATCGGTTGACTTCCTGCGAGCCAGCTAACCAGCAGTCCGCCCGCAGCGACGATTGCATACATGGCCTTGCCCTGCACGAAGTTCGAAATTCCTGAAGTCATTTCGATCTCATCCTTCTGTCACAAAAACTATGCGAAGAAGAACGCCAGATCGTGGCGCAATTTTCGCGGCTTCAAGGCCGGAAAACGGCGGTTTGTAAGGAAATGTGCACACTGCAGCATTGCGTAGAGAAACCGAACCCACGGGATGGGAGATCCTGCCACAATGGAAACCCATCGCCCCGACGCATCTGGTCGTAGCCCGTTGAAGCGCGACCGTTTCGATCCCATCTGACCGAGTATGCCCAAAACGAAGATGAAAACGAAAGACAGCGACGATCCCGAGCTAATCAAGGAGTGGCCGCTTCCGGTGGAGGCGACGCTGGGATCCGCTGTTCGGGTCAAAGGAATTTTACAAGAAGTCCGTTCCCGGCTGCCGCCCATTGTCAAAAAGTCCTTGGACATGCAGTCGGGCGCACTCATCCTCATCATGCCGGAGAATGCCAAGACGGCGTTCCGCGCGACCTCCTCCGCCGTCTCGAAAGCGCTGGAGGACATCGCGGACCTTCCCGTCATCCCTCGCGAGATCGAAGACATCCTCACGATTACCGCTTCAGAGAGGAAGCGTTGGCTGGAGGACGGTCGCCTGCCAAGCGCTGGAATACGAACAGTCAGATTGCAGGGACGAGCGAGGAAGATCACGTTCCATGTATTCGACCCGCGCGTTGTCGAGGAGCTGCTCGACCGCGGCGCAGTCGATGAGTGGCGGGAGCATGACGCCGCCGCGAAAGCAGAAAACCGGAGGCGCGCTGCGTACCAGGCAAAGCTGACGCGCTCACTGAAGAAGAAAGAGAAAACCAAAAGAACGGAACAGGACCCTGACGAACCTATGACCGCGTTGAGCGGATGGGACGACTTCGGAAGAGACGGCCTTCTACGCTGAAACGCCTTAGCGGCCGGACCGGCAGTCGGCCAATTGCACTTGGTGGAGGATTCTCGCCATCATCCCCTGATAGCCCTCAAGAACGAAACCCCGCCCAAGGCACGCAGCATCATTCAATATCATTGATGATAGCCATAAACTCTATTCGTTTGATTGATGGGCGGACGAAGCTCATATTCGTATCGTGAATTGAGCCTCCCAGGCATCGAGGAAGAGGAAAAGGAAATGACCACGATCACCTACAGGGACACCGGGACTGTGTCCTCCAGCCACACCTATCAGCATCTGGCTGGCTACGCCCGCAAGCTTGTCCATGCATGGCATCAGTGGCAGGCCGCCCGCGAAATTGAATCCATGCCGTTCGACATCCGCAAGGACATCGGCTGGCCGTCGGCCGACAGCGCGGATGAACGCAAGGCGATGTAATGGATGCGACATACCTCCCCGCATGAAGGCGGTGCCTGCTTCCTTGCAGCACCGCCTTCTTCGTTTTCGGAGGATCGAAATTTAATCTTGAATTTCAGATACATGTATTTCCAGACAGCCCCGTCACCGGCCATTTGCAGCCGCCGGCAATGAATTGACGGACGTCAAATCAGCGAATGTCGCAAATTTGCTCTAGCTAGCCGCATTTTTCCATGAGAATGTCGCTTTTGGGATATCTAAACCATGTATTCCAAGCAACGAATAGACACTTCGGCCTCCAGCACGGGATTGTCTCATGAATAAGATGTCGCATAAGAAACGGTCTATCGTCTTTTTCATGGTTCCGCAGTTTACGATGCTGCCGTTTTCGGCAGCGATCGATACCTTGCGTATTGCCAATCGGATGCTCGGCTACGCTGCCTACAGCTGGCGCCTGACCTCCGTTGATGGCGAGAAGGTCTATTCTTCCTGCGGCATCGGCGTCGAAGCCAACACGTCGCTGGCAGACGAGCGCCGCAACCTCGGCGGAGAGAGCCGCCCGAGCATGGTTCTGGTCTGTTCGGGCATCGACGTCGAAGAATTCAACAACAAGTCCGTGAATGCCTGGCTGCGCGAATCCTATAATCGCGGCGTGGCGGTCGGCAGCCTCTGTACGGGCGCGCATGTGCTTGCGCAGGCAGGGCTGCTCAACGGCAAGCGCTGTGCCATCCACTGGGAAAATCTGCCCGGCTTTTCCGAAGCTTTCCCGCAGGCCGAGGTCTATGCCGATCTCTACGAGGTCGACAGCAACCTCTATACCTGCGCCGGCGGCACCGCCTCGCTCGACATGATGCTCAATCTGATCGGCCAGGATTTCGGCGAAACCCTCGTCAACCGCGTCTGCGAGCAACATCTGACGGATCGGGTGCGCAGTCCGCACGATCGTCAGCGCCTGCCGCTGCGCGCCCGCCTCGGCGTTCAGAACAGCAAGGTGCTCTCGATCATCGAATTGATGGAAGGCAATCTCGCCGAGCCGCTGTCCTTGCTGGAAATTGCCGACGGCGCCGACCTGTCGCGCCGCCAGATCGAACGTCTCTTCCGCCAGGAAATGGGCCGCTCCCCCGCTCGCTACTATCTCGAGATTCGCCTGGACCGCGCTCGCCACCTGCTCGTGCAATCGTCCATGCCGGTCGTCGAGGTCGCGGTTGCCTGCGGCTTCGTGTCGGCGTCGCATTTCTCCAAGTGTTATCGCGAGCTCTATCATCGCTCACCGCAGCAGGAGCGCGCCGAGCGCAAGATGACGATGGCAACGGCGCGGCAGGCAATCGCCGCCTGATCTCGAAAAGACGGCGGCGCCTATTGCGCCGCCTCTCCGGTCAGCTTGGCATCGGAATAGACGAGATTGCGACCCTTGTGCTTGGCCATGTAGAGAAACTGGTCGGCCGCGTTCAGATAGTTGTCGAAGGTCTCGTAGTCGGAAATCTCCGCAACGCCGATCGACACCGTTACGCACAACTCCTCGTCATCGGCCTTCACCTTCAGCCGGGAAATATCCGAGCGTATTTCGTCGCATAGCTTCGTCGCCGCGATCGAATCCATCATCGGGAAGAGGATTGCAAACTCCTCGCCGCCGAGCCGCGAGAGCAGATTGTCGCTGCCCTCGAAAATCGCGGCCAACCGCTCCGCCACTTCCTTCAAGACCTGATCGCCGATCTCGTGGCCGTAGGTGTCGTTGAGCCGCTTGAAATGGTCGATATCGAGTATCGCAACCGAGCTCGCAGCTTTCTGCCGTAGACAGTCGGAGACGAGCCTCGGCCCCTGATCGTAGAAATACCGCCTGTTATAGAGGCCCGTGAGGTAGTCGCAGGCCGCCGCCGCCCTGAGTTGCTTCAACTGCACCAGCGTGTCGACATTGTTGGCGACACGGCACTGCAGCTCCTCGGGAACGAACGGCCGATACAGGAAATCCGACGCCCCCGCCTTCAGGAAAGTCGCCGAAAGCATCCGGTCGTTCGACGACGAAACGCCAATGATCCGCAAGCGGTCGGAGCCATATCGCCGGCGCAGCCGCCGCGTCAGGTCGTAGCCGCTCATATCCGGCATGTGATGATCGGTAATGACTACCTCTATGTCGTCGTAGGTCTGCATCGCGGCCAGCGCCTCCTCGCCGCTGGAGGCCTCGACCACCAGATACTGCTGCGCCTGCAGCAAGCCCACAAGGATCTGTCGTGCGGACCTGACGTCGTCCACGACCAGCACCCGGGTCTTGCGGTTGGTCATTGTACG
This sequence comes from Rhizobium sp. S96, assembly GCF_030382195.1. Taxonomy (NCBI): domain Bacteria; kingdom Pseudomonadati; phylum Pseudomonadota; class Alphaproteobacteria; order Hyphomicrobiales; family Rhizobiaceae; genus Rhizobium; species Rhizobium sp. S96. The sequence continues at coordinate 31,254 of NZ_JAUDRY010000002.1, read as the reverse complement.
GCGGACAGTCCCCACGAGGTTGTCGAGCGCAAACTCGCTGTCCTTGAGGACATAGTCGATGACGTTGCGCTCCATGATCCGGCTGCGCGTTGCAAGGTCGAACGTTGCAGTGAAGACAATCGTTGGAATGCCGTGCGCGATGACGCAATCCAGAACCTCGCCATAGGGTGAGTCCGGAAGGTTGAGATCGACGACCGCCATCGTATAGCGACCATCCTGCTGTGAGAGCGCTTCGCTCAGCGCGTTCAATGACGCGCACACCTTGACGTTAAGCCCAAGCTCGACGTGAAACCGATGGGAGAGCGCAATGGAAAACATGCGGGAATCTTCAACCAGGAGTATCGTCTGGCTGCCAAAGCGCGGCCCCGCCCCTCCTCGGTTGATCTCCATCTGAAAAGCCATCCGGCCCCGCCCTCTCGCGAGTCAGGCACCCGAATCGGGGCATCTCGCCGGTTTCCCAAAAGGATAACCGACAGATTCCCCGTCGGGAAGTCACAGCGCAATATCAACACTGTAAATTGTAAAAAGAGAGCTTCGATGGGCAGAATCTCGCGCGATGATCACACCGAGCGAAAGCAACTGGCGGCAAGCGACAAGATTATCCGAGTCGCTTGCCGTATCTCTAGTGCGGCGCGAGCCGGATCAGGCGACGGCGCGTTCCTTGCGCATGGTCTGGATCTGCAACAGCGTGTCGAGGTTCTGGTTCACGCGGCAGTAGAATTCCTCGTCGATGAAGGGCCGCAGCATGAAGTCGTTGCCGCCGGCCTTGAGGAAGCGTGCCGACAGCAGCCGGTTCGAAGAGGAGGATACGCCGATGATCCGCAACTCGTGCGAACCGATATTGGCGCGAATACGTCGCGTCAGCTCGAAGCCGTCGATATCGGGCATGTTGTAGTCCGTGACCATCAGGCCGATATCGCGATTGGCCTTGAGGATTTCGAGCGCCTTGGCGCCGCTCTCGGCCGTACTGACCCGGAAATTGTAGCGCTTCAGGCGGCTCGACAGGAGCGCGCGAGCGGTAGCGCTATCGTCAACGATGAGCACATGGTGGCGATGATTGGTGAGGAAGCGGCAGATCGATTCCGCCAGCAGATCGACCGCGAAGACGTTATCCTTGAGGATGTAGTCGACGATGTCCTTCGCCATCAACTTGTCGCGCATTCCCTCCTGGAACGTGCCGGTAAAGACGATCGTCGGAATGCTGAGATCGATCAGATATTCGAGCGCCTCGCCATTTTCGGCGCCGGGCAGGTTGATGTTCGAAACGGCGAGCGTGATCGGATCCGTCGACTTGTCGTAGGAAAGCTGAAGCTCTTCGAAGTTGCGGCAAATCTCCACATCGATGCCGAAGAGTTCCTTGAGCCTTATTCCGATCATCGACGTGAAGACGTTTGAATCTTCAGCGAGAATGATGCGTGCGTCAGCAAACATGCCCCCGGAATACTGCATCCCCGAAATACCCAAAAAAGCCATTTCAAAACCTTTGCATGAAACATGAGCTGTTATCGGAATCGGTATCTCAAGCAGTTTGAATAAGTATTAATCGGCAGCTCCTCACAGATGAACAAAAGGGCGACCACGCGGACCGCCCTGACTTTCCTGCAAACATACTTAAAAGACTATGCGCGCAAGGCCGCATTGTCGGGATCGAAGAGCTCTCGCCAACGACCGTGGCATTGTAGGTCGTGCCGAGGATCTTGATCTTAAGCTTGGTGCCTTCCTTCGCACAGCAGCGTGCATGGTGAAGCAGCTGGAGCGGTTACCCCTTGAGAGCACCATCTGCCGACTTGCCGCGCAGGCGGCGCACCCTGCCGTCCTCCTCGACACCGTCGTCGCTGGAGGTTTCCTCCGGCTTTGCTTCCGGTTCCGGAGGCAGAGGTTCTGCCTTCAAGGTATCCTGGGGGCGATGAAAGACGATGTCGCTTTGCGGAAGCGGGATGTCGATCCCCTCTTCCCTGAAGCGCTTCAGAATGGCGATGCGCAGATCGTTGCGGATCTTCATTCCGTCGCCCATGTCCGCGAGCATGAAGCGCAATTCGAAGTCGAGCGAATAGGTGCCGAACCGCAGGAACTCCACATGCGGCTCCGGGTTGCGCAGCACCAACGGCACTGCATTGACCAGCTCCAGCAGAATATCCATCACCTTCTGAGGGTCCGCATGGTAGCTGACGGACACAGGAATCTCGGAACGAGCCATCCGGTTGCGATGGGTCCAGTTGCCGACCGAGGCGTTGATCAGCTCCGAGTTCGGCACGATGATCGACTGCTTGCGGAAGGTCTCGATTTCGGTGGCGCGAACGGAGATGCGCTTCACGATCCCTTCGGCCGTCCCTGACACAACGTGGTCGCCGACCTTGAAGGGACGTTCGACGAGCAGGATCAAGCCCGAAACGAAGTTCGACACGATGTTCTGCAGGCCGAAACCGATACCGACCGAGAGCGCGGAAGCCACGAGCGCGAAGCTCGACAGATCGATGCCGGCTGCGGAAACGCCAATCAGCGCCGCCACGCCGACACCGAGATAGCCGATGCCCGTCTTGACGGAATTGCGCACCCCGAGATCGACATGGCTGCGCGCCATGACATTGCTGTCGAGCCAACGCTGGATCCAGCGGGTAAAGAGATAGCCGCCGGCGAAAAGCAGGATCCCCGTAAAGATGCCGACCAGCGAAATGCTGATGCCGCCGAGCCTGACCTCTGTGAACAGCCGGTAGGCGATGAGCTGCAGATCCTGCACGTGGAAGCCCCACAAAAGCAGGATCAGCGGAATGCCGACCATCAGCGCAACGCCGTAAATGCAGAAGCCGACAAGCAACGCCACCTGATCGATCGCGACGGGTCCGAGCTTGAACTTTTTCGCCAGAAAACGCCCAAAGCCGGTTTCACCGAAGGTTTCGGTGCGCGAGATCGCCCGCCCGGACAGCAGCCCGATATAGGTCGTGACGACAATGGCACCGGTAATGATGAGCTGCGAGGCGACAAATCGCGCCAGACCGACGTAGCCGGTCAGTGCCGCCACGATCAGCGCGGCACCCAGAACTCGCAGAATGATGGCCATACCCCGCGGCCAATGACGGCCAGGCGCATCCGGGTCACCGTTGCGCGCAAGCATGGGCCTGCCGAAAGACGCCGCGATCATGATCAACCCGATGATCAGGGCAGCGATCAGGCTCCTGACGACCGTCAGCACCAGCGGCGAGCCCATCGCCTCGCTGATGCTTCCGAGGAAGTAGTCGGCGGCATGAACCACGGCCATCGCAAGCAGGCAGGCGCCGATCGACGTCGCGCCGCGGTTGGACAGCTTCACTAGGCGCCAGTGCGGCTCGCCAGGTGCAAACACCGCATTCGAGAAACGCCTGACGAAATAGACCAGCCCGATCGAACCGAACAGCGCTCCGACGACCGGCGCTATATCGGGTCTGAGAACATTGAAACTATCGAGGAAGAAGTAGGACGTAACCAACAACGCTGCCAGCGACAGCGTGCGGATCAGCGTCGACCAGAACGCGATCGACAGCCGGCTGATATAGGACGGCGGCGTTCCGCTTTCCTTACGCTGAAGGTAATTGCCAAAAAGACGATAGGCGCCTGAAAGCAGGATGAGCGCGGTCGCCAGCGACATGAAGATTGCCGCGAAGAACGCCAGCGCCTTGAACTTCAACACAAAGGTCAGCCAGCTGGTCAGTGCCTGGCTGAACTCCGTCACCTCCTCGACAAACGCGCTCGCCGCATCCTGAAGAACCGAGACGGAAACGTCGGTTCGGCGCAGAAGCGTTGCCGCGAAAAGCTCGCGGCGGATCTCCGCGATCTCGTTGCCAAGCTTGCTGATTGCGGCCGAAAGGTTCTCCGCATCGCCTGTCACCGCGTTGATCTGCGCACGCTCCGCGCTCAGCGCGTTGCGCTCGTTGGTGACGATATCGGCTTCGGGCGGCTGCCCTTCCTTGGGCGGTTCGCCAAGCTCGGTGAGACGAGCCTTTATCTGATCGAGCCGAGGCTTGACCGCAGCCGATACGCCGGCAACCGAACGACCAAGCTGATCGGCCTTGCCAGCGAGTGCGACGAGCGCATCGTCGTCGCTGCCGTTTTCCTTCACCCCGTTCTGAAGTGAGGCGAGCTCGTTCTTCGCCTTGTCTATGGCTTTGGCAGCATCCTCGATCGCCGTGTTCGCCAGCGGCGCCGGTGCCTCGGTCTGCTGCTGAACCACCGGTGCCGTCTGCGCATGCACGACAGCAGCGCCCACCGATGTCAGCGCCAGAAAGAGAACCGTCCGAAGAAGAACAAGTGTGAGCCGCAAAGCATCCCCGCTTGGGTTGTCGAGTTTAAATCAAACTCCAGCTTTTTATCGGAAAGAAAGGCGACAGGAAGGCGAAAGACGAGAAGCTGGCTCGCGCCCGGTCATTATTCAGTCCCGACAAGGCGTTGCAAGCCGCAAATAGAGCGGCTCTACTTGGCGATCCGATGTCCTGATACCTCGGCCCCCGCCTCCGGTGGCAGTCGCAGGAACCGCATCGATGACACCACGCCGATCGCGCCGATCACCAGGAACGCCCAACGAAAATCGAGAAGATCAGGATTTTCATGTCCCCGCAGCGCGACAGAAACGTTCAGCACGGCTGCGGCGATCGCAACGCCGAGCAGCATGGACACCTGCTGCAGCATGCTCGATAGCGTCGAGGCCGAGCTCCGTTGTGCCGGGTTGATGTCGGCAAACGCCAGCGTGTTGAGCGCCGTGAACTCCATCGAGCGCGACAGACCTGCCACGAACAGCAAGACGTAAATGATGGCGCGCGGCGTATCCGGCGCGACGAAACCACAGGCGGCAATGGACAAAGCTGCGATCAGGCCGTTGAAGCAGAGCACGGTTCTGAAACCCAACCTCGCCAGGAGCGGCGTGGTCACCGCCTTCATGCCGAGATTGCCGAGAAAATAGACCAGCAGATAGGCGCCGGCTTCAATGGAGCTCAGACCGAAGCCGAGCTGAAACAGCAGCGGCAGCAGAAACGGCGTGGCATTGATTGCCACCCGGCTCGCCGTTCCCGCAGAAAGCGTCGCGATGGCATATGTCTGGATCTTGAAGGCAGAGAGATCGAGCAGCGGGTTGGGGACCGTCAAAAAGTGGCGCGTCGCCATGAACGAGAGCACCGCGCCCATCGCCAGCATTGTCAGCACCGGCAGCAATCCGCCATGCCACTTCACGGAGAGTTCCAGGGCGGCCAGCAGCAGCGTCAGCCCCAGCGCACTCAGGAAGAACCCCGGCAGATCGAGCCTGCCAACCTCTTCCTCGCGCCCCTTCGGCACGAAGCGCCAGACGAGCGCCATCCCAAATGCGCCGATCGGAAGGTTGATCAGGAAATTCCAGTGCCAACTTGCATAGGTCGTGATGAAACTGCCGACCAGAGGTCCGATCACCGGCGCCGTCAGTGCCGGCCAGGTGATCAGCGCGATCGCCTGCACCAACTCCGATTTGCGGGCATTCTTCAAGACGATGATACGGCCGACAGGCGTCATCAGCGCGCTACCAGCGCCCTGGATGGCACGGGCGACGATAAATTGTGTCAGATTTTCCGAAAGACCGCAGAAAAGCGAGGCGATCGTGAAGACGGCGATGGATGCCATGAAAACGCGTCTTGCGCCGTAACGGTCACCCAGCCAGCCGGCCAGCGGAATGAACGCCGCCATCGTCAGCATGTAGACGGTAATGCCGATGCTCATGGATACCGGCAGCACACCGAAGCTGGCTGCCATCTGCGGCAGCGATGTCGTGACGATCGTTCCGTCGAGGATCTGCATGAAGAAGGATACGGCAACGACCAGTGCCACAATCTTCGCCCGACGAGCGCTTTGCGCATCGTCAATCGTCTCGCTCGTCTCTGCTGTCGTCATCAAATTGCCAGTGTGAAATGCAAAGCATTCGAGCGACGTAGACAGGAAAGGTCGCGCCCGATCGCGCCCGAATAGCGCCGCTTCTAAATAGAACTACCTGCCCTCACCGGAAAGCAGAAATGCATCCCGCTCGCGAATTTTTGAGCGCAAGCATGGATTGTTCCGAGCAAAAGGCGCCCATGGTCAAACCACGGACGCCCAAAGATAAACCTGACGAAAGTTAAGCGGCGACATTCAGCTTGTCGATGAAGCCACTGACGCCCCGCACATTTTCAACGAGAACCCGGATGGCACGGCGTTCGAGCTCGCTCGCCACCTTTCCTTCCACGGCAACTCGGGAATCCTGAACGGAAACCGTGATCTCGCTGACATCAAGGCCAAGATCAGAGTGCAATCGCGCCCGAATTGCACGGGCAAGCGCCTCGTCCCCTTTGGCGACGCTGCTGGTCGGCGCTCCGACGATGCCCTTCAGCAGATCAACCCGGCTGACGACCCCCACCAGACGTTTGCCGGAGACGACGGGAACGCGCTTGATCTTGTGCTCGAACATGAGTTCGGCAACGGCGGCGGCGGGTGCGTCCGGCGCTACGCTCACCACATTTGCCGACATCAGGTCGGACACGCGCCAGCTGTGGCTTCGAATGTACTCGTCGAAGTCCACAAGCGACTTTTCTTCGGACTTGCCGTTGGCTCTGCCGCTTCCAAGCTCGATGCGGCGCAGCAGATCGCCTTCGGTCAGGACGCCGCAGAGAATGCCGTCGTTATCAACGACCGGAAGACCGCTGATATCCTTTGCAACCATCAGGTCGATCGCCTGATGCACGCTGCTGTCAGAGCTGATCGTGGTAACGTTCGTATTCATAATGTCTTGAGCAAACATGATAATCCCATCGCATTTTGATAAAGAGCGTATGATGCGGGCATGTAGGCGATAGCGGTCCAGCCAGCCGGTCCGCTGCCATGAGTATCGTCCAATTTCCGCCGGGTGTCGATAAAACTCGCCCTTTAAATCCGGCCTCCGGGATTGCCCGCAAGGAAAGGCGCGCAGCGTTGTTGCACGCCAGATCGGCTGTCCAGAGACCCGATCGGCTATTGCAATGCCGTGAGCTTCGCCCTGCAGGTCGCCGGATCTTCCGATGGGTGGGCACCTGCCTGGGGAACGCCGGTCTGCGGTATCTTGGTCACGACATCCCAGACGGTTTCCTGAAAGAGGCGGGCCGCCTCCGCATTTGGCGCGGCGGCAGGTGTGCCATCGCCGCGCCGAAGCTGATAGGGAAGCCCCTCGGGGCTGCATTCATAGAGCACCGCATAATGCGTCAGGGCAACCAGATAGGTGCCGACATCATTGAGGTGGATCATGTCCTGCTTGCCCAGCCGATCGACCGCGAAGAGGTCTTCCCGCCTTGCAAGACCGGGGACCTTGCCCGCTTCGATCTCGCGCACGACCTTCGCCATGACACGGCCGGCCGGTATCACGTAGATCGGAGGCTTTTGCCCTGCCGGCCACAGCGCCCTACGAAGGATTTCTCCCTCCCAATATTGGCCGGGATCGAGGTCGAGGCGCTCCAGCCACCCCTCCGGGTCGTCAAGCGAACGCCAGGTTTCATAGAGGTAGACGCGAATGTCGCTTCTTCCCTGCCTCGCGACGGCGGCCCAGCGCTCGACATAGTCGCGGCTCTCGTAATAGCGGATCGAGGCTTCGATACCGGCCATTTCGGTCATGACGAAAGCATCGTACTCGCCGCTCTTCAGCGCTTCGCGAACATCGCGGTAGCGCGGATGTCGGTTCTCCGTATCGAAGCCGTTGATACCCTCCTTTGGCCCCCATTGCGCCTGAAGGGTCGTGCCCCAGCCGAGCTGGCTTTCATAGCGGTGCCCCTTGGGCGCCAGCTGCGCGAGCATGGCCGGCATGTCCCGGCCAACGAGGCTATGTCCCAGATGAAACACATGCATCGGCCTCACAGGATTGGGCAAGGGATCGGCATAGAGCGCGTCGAATTCCTCGACGCTCATCATCGGCGGTGTCGTGCTGCTGGAGCCGGCCACGATGAGGCCGAGAATCACCAACAACGAGCCCTTCATCCAGCGACGACCGTGGAAGCGGTGCAAGAATGATAAAAGATCAGATTGCGACGGTACTGCCATCGGTCTCGCCTTCTGATAGGCGGAAGCCGTTCCAGGCTACCCAAGTCCGCATCAGTTTCCTACCTGACATCAAATACACAACCGATTCTTTAGGCGTATTGCGGCCGCGACGCGGCCGACAAACGCGATCAACCCAGAATATTCCTGACAACGCGCATGAAGATGCGGCCCCCAACCTCGATCAGTTCATCGGGAAAATCATAGTCCGGATTATGCAATTGCGGATGACGCTCGCCTGCGCCGAGAAAAAACATCGCTGAAGGCGCAACCGTCCGAAACAGCCCGAAATCCTCCGACGCCTTCATCGGCAATATGCCGGCGGCACTGTCGTGGCTTACCCCCTCGTCATCCAGAGCGCGTCGCAGCTCCGCGACGGCTTCGGGCGAATTGTGGCACTGCCTGAAAACATCCTCGTAGCTGATCGATACTTGCAGACGTTCGGCTTGCGCTTCTGCCCGCACCAATTCTTCCGCGCGCCTGGCCAGCTCCTCCATCTTTTCGTCGGTCAAGGTGCGTAACGTCGCCCAGATTTCCGCTCTGCCGGGGCTGATGCCGAACGCAGGCTCCCCAAGCCGGGCGTGCGTTACCGTAACGAGCGCATAGTCGGCGTCGAGCCCGCCGTTGCTCGCAAGGGCCGTCAGGCTGGCGACCAGCCGGGCCATGGCAAACGTCGGCGCGATGCCATCTTCGGGATAGGAGGCGTGGGACGTCTTGCCGTCCAGCACGATCTTCATGCCGCGCGAAGCGCAATTGACCGGCCCTTCCCTCAGCAGCACATGTCCGCGTCGCGCGCCCGGGAAGTTGTGAAGCGATACGGATAGATCCGGCTTCACCTCGGCGAATTTCGGATCGGCAAGAACCGCGGCTGCACCCGCGCCGTTTTCCTCGGCCGGCTGGAACAACAGCACGACCCGCCCCTTCGCCGGACGCTGCGCGCCGAGCCCGGTGGCGACAGCCAGGAGGATAGCCATGTGGCCATCATGTCCGCAGAGATGCCCCTTCCCAGAAACAGACGAACGATAAGGCAGATCGGAAATTTCCTCGATGGGAAGCCCGTCGAGTTCGGCACGGATCAGAACAGTCGGCCCGTCGGCGGCACCGGCGAACACCGCCGCCAGACCATGGCCACCAAGCCCCGAGACGATGCGGTCCGGATGCGTCGCAGCAAGCGCCGCCTCAACCTTCCGGGCGGTTTCCGCCTCCTCTCCCGAGATTTCAGGCGATTTGTGAAGATTATGCCGAAAATATTTGATTTCGCTAATCTTGTCGTCGCTTAAAAACATGAATGACCTCCCATTCGCAATACCGGGGAGCATAGCGCGCAAGAAAATCGCCGTCGACCATCACTATTTCTGGAAAGTGTACTGCGCGATCGATGCCGGCTTCATCTCGATGGAAAAGCCCGGACGCTGAGGCGGCATATAGGCGGCATTCTTGATGACGCAGGGATCGAGGAAGTGCTCATGCAGATGATCGACATATTCGATCACACGGCCATCCTTGGTACCGGATACGGCCACGTAGTCGATCATCGACAGATGCTGGACGTATTCGCAGAGCCCGACGCCTCCGGCATGCGGCCACACCGGCAAATCGAACTTCGCGGCAATCAGCAGGACAGCCAGCACCTCGTTCAACCCGCCCATTCGGCAGGAATCGATCTGGACGATATCGATCGCGCCTTCCGCGATGAACTGCTTGAACATGATGCGGTTCTGGCACATCTCGCCGGTGGCAACCTTCACAGGCCCGATCGACTGCCGAATCTTGCGATGCCCGGCCACATCGTCCGGGCTTGTGGGCTCTTCGATGAAGAAAGGCTTGGCGAAGGCGAGCTGGCGAACCCACTCGATCGCCTGCCCCACCTCCCAAACCTGGTTGGCATCAATCATCAGATAACGGTCCGGTCCGATCACATCGCGGGCAATCCTGAGCCGGCGGATATCGTCGTCGAGATCGCGACCGACCTTCATCTTGATGTGGTTGAACCCTGCATCGATCGCTTCCCGGCATAGCCGTGTGAGCTTTTCATCATCGTAGCCCAGCCAACCGGCGGATGTCGTGTAGCAGGCGTAGCCTTCCCGCTCGAGCGTCGCGATGCGCGCCGCCTTGCCGGGCTCCGCCCGGCCCAGGATTTCCACGGCCTCGTCGCGGTTCAACACGTCCGTCAGATACCGGTAGTCGACGATGTCGGCGATCTCTTCCGGCGTCATTTCCGCAACCAGCCGCCAGACCGGCTTTCCGGCCTGCTTGGCGAGCAGATCCCAGGTCGCGTTGACGACGGCGCCGGTCGCCAGATGCATTGCGCCTTTCTCCGGACCGATCCACCGAAGCTGGCTGTCACTGGTAAGGTGCCGCCAGAACTTGCCGGGATGCGCGAGGATATCCGAGAGATCGGCGCCGACGATCAAATGGCGCATCGCTTCGATCGCCATGCAGCAGATGTCATTGCCGCGACCGATCGTGAAGGTCAGCCCATGCCCTTCAAGGCCCGGCTGATCCGTGTCCAGAATGACATAGGCAGCCGAGTAATCGGGATCCGGATTCATCGCATCGGAGCCATCAAGGCTCTGCGACGTCGGAAAGCGAAGATCGAAGACGCGAAGATCGGTGATGCGGGTCATGACACTCTCGATAAAGGTTGCGCCGGTCTCCCGGCAAAAGGCACGCGGCGAAGGCCGATTGCACCTTCAGCGCTCAAGGTCGAGCGGAAGCCACTCACCAGTGATTTATCTTTTTATATACAGGCGCCACTTGAGGTAAACGGTCAAGCGGAAGTTTCTTCTTTCGCCGCGCCATCATTCGTATATGTAAGGAGATATTTACAGGAGAGCTTGATGGAAGCCGACGACACCGATCGCTACCGCGCTCCCGCGCTTGATAAGGGACTCGATATTCTGGAGCTCCTGGCGAGCGTCGAGGAAGGTCTGACCCAGGCAGACATCGCCAAGCGCCTCGATCGCAGCCCCAACGAGTTCTATCGCATGCTCGATCGCCTCGTGCGCCGTGGCTACGTCACCAAGCTGGAAGGTGATCGCTTCACGCTCACGCTCAAGCTCTTCGGACTCTCCCAGTTGCATGCACCGACCAGGCGACTCGCTTCGTTTGCGACACCCCTCATGCGCGAACTGGCGCAAAACACCAAGCAGGCAAACCACCTCGCCGTTTTCGACAGAGGATCGGTTGTCGTCATCGCACAGCACGAGGCGCCGGACTACTGGGGAATATCGATCCGCGTCGGCTCGCATATCAGCCTGCTCGATACGGGATCGGGCCACGTCCTGCTGGCATTTCGAAGCGAAGAAGAGCGCGAGATGATGATTGCCGAGCACGCCCGCAATCGCAAGGACGTTGATCTCGGTGCGGACTTCTCAGAACGGCTCGACCAGATTCGCGAGCGCGGCTACGAAATGATGGCAAGCGCCCAGACGGCCGGTGTCTATAACCTGTCGGCGCCGATCCTCGGGCCGGACGGGCGGGGCATAGCCGCCCTCACCTGTCCCTATATCGCGCTCGTCAACGCCCCGTCCGCCCCCGACATCAGCCAGACCATCATCATGCTGCAGAAGACGGCGAGCCAGCTGTCGCTGCTGGCCGGATCCGATGTAAGAACGCCGGCCTGAACGGCTCAGAATGGGTAGCCAACCGCGTCGGAGGCGTCAGCCCCGATGTTGAGGCCCTGAGAGCGTGCGCGAGATCGCATCGCGCCAGCCGGCGATCTTTCTCTGCCGCTCGCCCTCCTCCATCGTCGGTCGAAACCGCGCGCTGGAAGCCCAGGCTTTCGAAAACTGCTCCTGATCGGGCCAGACGCCGGCCTGCGACCCGGCAAGCCAAGCCGCACCCAACGCGGTCGTCTCCAGTTCGGCGGAGCGGTCGACGGGATTGGCCACGATGTCGGCAAGGCGCTGCATGGTCCAATCCGACCGCGCCATGCCGCCGTCCACCCGCAGCACCGTTTCGATATGGTGGTCGCCCCAGTCCCTGCGCATCGCGACCAACAGATCGAATGTCTGATAAGCGACGGATTCCAGCACGGCATGAGCGAGCTCGGACGGGCCACTATTGCGGGTGAGGCCGAAGATGGCACCTCTGGCCTCCGGATCCCAGTAGGGAGCACCCAGACCGGTAAAGGCGGGCACGACGTAGACCTGCTGGGTGGGATCGGCCTGAAGCGCCAGAGTGCCGCTCTGCGAGGCATCGGAAATGATACCGAGGCCATCTCTGAGCCACTGCACGGCAGCGCCGGCAATGAAGATCGACCCTTCCAACGCGTAGGTGATCTGCCCCTTCAGACGATAGGCAATCGTGGTCAGCATCCGGTTGGACGAGGTGACGCGATCCTGACCCGTGTTCAGCAGCGCAAAGCAACCGGTGCCATAGGTGGATTTCATCATGCCGCGATCGAAGCAAGCGTTGCCGATCGTTGCCGCCTGCTGGTCGCCGGCCACCCCGAGAATTGAAATGGAGGCGCCGAACAGCGCCGCATCGGTTACACCGAACACATCGGCACAATCCTTGACCTCAGGCAGCACCCCCACGGGAATACGCAAGACGCCGAGAAGCTCTTCGTCCCAGCGCCCTTTGCTTATGTTGTAGAGTAAGGTCCTCGATGCATTGGTCGCATCGGTCACATGCGCTCGACCGCCTGTAAGGTTGAAGATCAACCAGCTGTCGATGGTGCCGAAACACACCTGGCCTGCCTCCGCGCGTTCGCGCAGGCCTTGCACGTTGTCGAGAAGCCAGCGCAGTTTAGTTCCCGAGAAATAGGGGTCCAGCAGCAGCCCGGTCTTCGCCCCAAACAGCTTTTCATAGCCGTCGACCTTCAGGCTGTCGCAGATTTCAGCAGTCCGCCTGTCCTGCCATACGATCGCGTTGTGGAGCGGCTTGCCCGTCTTGCGATCCCAGACAACCGTTGTCTCGCGCTGGTTCGTAATGCCGATCGCAGCGATGTCGCCTGCCGCAATGCCGGAGTTCGCAATCGCCTGCCGCGCGGTGCTGACGACCGTCTCCCATATCTCAAGCGGATCATGCTCGACCCAGCCGGGCTGCGGATAATGCTGCCCGATCTCCTCCTGAGCCGACGCGACCAGGCGCATGTTGGCGTCGAAAATGATCGCGCGCGATGATGTCGTGCCTTGATCGATCGCGAGAATATAGCCGCTCATTGCCGTCCTCGAGTGCAAAGGTATGCCGTGCCCGCCGCTCTCGCGCCGGGCCATGCGATGTATTTTCGGAAATTTGGTGCCGAAAGCGGGAGATGAACCCGTAACAGCGGATTGGCCGGGGTTAGTGCCCCGGCCAAGGCAGCCCGTTAGTTGGACTGCCAGCTCTTGACCAGTTCGTCGTAGTTGACGGTGATCGGCTTTTCCTTCTCGTTCTCGATCTTCAGCTGGGGAGCGAGGTTGCCCTTGGCGACCGCGTCCTTGTTCCAGTATTCAAGATCATGCTCTTCGGCGAGCTTCGGACCAATATCGCCCTGAACCTTGGCGCGCTCCAGGCGCTGCAGGACTTTTTCCTGCTCGGCGCAAAGCGAATCCATGGCTTCCTGGGCGGTCTTGGCGCCGGAGGACGCATCACCTACGGCCTGCCACCAAAGCTGTGCCAGCTTCGGATAGTCAGGAACGTTGGTGCCGGTCGGCGACCACTGCACGCGAGCCGGCGAGCGATAGAACTCGATCAGACCGCCGAGCTTCGGAGCGCGCTCCGTGAAGCTCTTGTCGCGAATGGTGGATTCGCGGATGAAGGTGAGACCGACATGGCTCTTCTTCACGTCGACCGTCTTCGAGGTCACGAACTGCGCATAGAGCCATGCGGCCTTGGCGCGATCGTCAGGCGTCGACTTCATCAGCGTCCAGGAACCGACGTCCTGATAGCCGAGCTTCATGCCGTCCTTCCAGTAGACACCATGCGGGCTGGGCGCCATGCGCCACTTCGGCGTGCCGTCCTCGTTGACCACTGGCAGGCCCGGCTTGACGGCATCAGCCGTAAAGGCGGTGTACCAGAAGATCTGCTGAGCCACTTCGCCCTGCGCCGGCACTGGGCCGGATTCGGAGAAGTTCATGCCCTGCGCTGCCGGCGGTGCATAGGCCTTCAACCAATCCAGATACTTCTGGATCGAGTAGACGGAAGCCGGACCGTTGGTATCGCCGCCACGGGCAACGCACGAACCGACGGGGCGCGAGTTCTCGTCGACCTTGATACCCCATTCGTCGACAGGCAGACCGTTCGGAAGGCCCTTGTCGCCGTTGCCGGCCATCGACAGCCAGGCATCGGTGAAGCGCCATCCGAGCGAAGGGTCCTTCTTGCCGTAGTCCATATGGCCGAAGACCTTCTTGCCGTTGACTTCACGGCCGGTGAAGAACTCGGCGATGTCCTCATAGGCAGACCAGTTGACCGGAACGCCGAGATCGTAGCCGTACTTCGCCTTGAAGTCCGCCTTGTTCTTCTCGTCGTTGAACCAGTCGTACCGGAACCAGTAGAGGTTCGCGAACTGCTGGTCGGGAAGCTGGTACAGCTTCTTGTCCGGCGCGGTCGTGAACTTGGTGCCGATGAAGTCGTTGATGTCGAGTCCCGGGTTGGTGACATCCTTGCCTTCGTTCGCCATCCAGTCGGTCAGCGAGCGGGCCTGCTGGTAGCGCCAATGGGTGCCGATCAGGTCCGAGTCGTTGACATAGGCGTCATAGATGTTCTCGCCCGACTGCATCTGTGTTTGCAGTTTTTCGACGACGTCACCTTCGCCGATCAGGTCGTGCGTGATCTTGATGCCGGTGATTGCCGTGAACGCCGGCGCCAGCACCTTCGATTCATATTCGTGAGTCGTCAGCGTCTCGGAAACGACCTTGATATCCATGCCGGCGAAAGGCTTCGCCGCATCGATGAACCACTGCATTTCCTTTTCCTGGTCCCCACGGGAAAGCGTCGAGAGATCGCCGACTTCCTTGTCCAGAAATGTTTTTGCCTCGTCCATGCCGGCATAGGCGGAACCCGCCATGGCCAGCAGGATGCCTGCTGTCGTCGCTAGTAGATGCCGTCGCATAATATCCTCCCAGGGTTTGCGATTGCAGTTTTCACGTCAGGCGGCCAGTACCCCCGGCCATCTGTATTTTCCTGTCCTAGACGTAGCGGAACACGCCGATGGCGTAGACTACGGCAAGGCCAAGAGCCCACCACAGGTTGGGACCAACAAGGCCCAACCATGCGAGATGAATGAACGCTGCCCCCAGCAGCGATATGAAGAGCCGATCTCCCCGCGTGGTCTCGAACCTCAAGACCCCCACACGCGGGGAGCCGCCCGGCGCCAGATATTCCCAGATGCTCATGCCGATCAGGAGCAGGAGAATCGTCAGGAAAAACAATGCGGTCGGCAGCGTCCACGCCATCCAGGAAAAGTTCATGTCTGGTCTCCCCTTTAGACGCGGCCGAGCGCGAAGCCCTTGGCGATATAGTTGCGGACGAAATAGATGACGAGCGCGCCGGGAATGATGGTAAGCACGCCGGCAGCCGCCAGCACGCCCCAGTCCATCCCCGAGGCCGAAACCGTGCGCGTCATGATCGCCGAGATCGGCTTGGCCGCGGTGGTCGTCAGCGTGCGGGCAAGCAGCAGCTCCACCCACGAGAACATGAAGCAGAAGAAGGCCGCCACCCCGATCCCCGATGCCACAAGCGGCATGAAGATGCGGACGAAGAAACGCGGGAAAGAGTAGCCGTCGATATAGGCCGTCTCGTCGATCTCCTTCGGCACGCCGGACATGAAGCCTTCGAGGATCCAGACCGCCAGGGGCACGTTGAACAGGCAGTGCGCCAGCGCGACCGCGATATGGGTGTCGATCAGGCCGAAGGCCGAGTAGAGCTGGAAGAACGGCAGCGCAAAGACGGCCGGCGGCGCCATGCGGTTGGTCAAGAGCCAGAAGAACAGATGCTTGTCGCCGAGGAACCGGTAGCGCGAGAAGGCGTAAGCCGCAGGCAGCGCTGCCAGCACCGAGATCACCGTGTTCATGACCACATAGGTGATCGAGTTGATGTAGCCGTTGTACCACGACGGATCGGTGAAGATGATCGTGTAGTTCCTGAGCGTCGGGTTCTGAGGCCAGAGCGAGAAGGTGCCGGTAATCTCGGCATTCTCCTTGAAGCTCATGTTCACCAGCCAGTAGATCGGCAGCAGCAGGAAGATGATGTAAACAGTCGAAACGACCCAGGAGAAGTTACCCGCAGGCTTGTATTTCATTGTCTGTGTCATGGATTGAGCCATTGTCCTCTCCTTTCTCACGCGTTCTCGTCGCCGATGGTCATCACGGTGTAGAAGATCCATGACAGCAGCAGGATGATCAGGAAGTAGATGATCGACATCGCAGCCGCCGGACCGAGGTCGAACTGGCCGACGGCCATTTTCACCAGATCGATCGACAGGAAGGTCGTAGAATTGCCGGGGCCGCCGCCGGTAACGACGAAGGGTTCGGTGTAGATCATGAAGCTGTCCATGAAGCGCAGCAGCACGGCGATCAGAAGCACGCGCTTCATCTTCGGCAGCTGGATGTAGCGGAACACCGACCAGCGCGACGCCCCGTCGATCTTCGCCGCCTGATAATAGGCGTCAGGGATCGATACGAGGCCGGCGTAGCACAACAGCACCACAAGGCTCGTCCAGTGCCAGACGTCCATGACGATGACGGTGATCCAGGCATCGAGCGGATCGCGGACATAGTTGTAGTCGAGCCCGATTGCCTCCAGCGTATGGCCGAGCAAACCGATGTCAACGCGACCAAACACCTGCCAGATCGTGCCAACAACGTTCCACGGAATGAGCAGCGGCAGCGCCATCAGGACGAGGCAGACAGGCACGCCCAGCCCTTTCTTCGGCATGTTGAGCGCGATGAAGATGCCAAGCGGGATTTCCAGCGCCAGGATGATCAGCGAGAAGGCAAGGTTGCGTTGCAGTGCCGCCCAGAAGCGGTCGGAATGCAGCGTCTGCACGAACCAGTCCGTGCCCGCCCAGAAGAACTCGTTGTTCCCGAACGTGTCCTGCACCGAGTAATTGACGACGGTCATCAGCGGGATCACCGCCGAGAAGGCGACGAGCACCAGCACCGGCAGCACCAGAAACCAGGCCTTGTTGTTCCAGGTCTTGTTCATGGCTCAGCCCTCCCTGCCGACGCGCCAGGAATCGGCGTAGATGTTGATGGCCTTGGGATCGAAAGTGACCCGCGCCTCCGCGGGGATCTCGGCATCCTCGGTCAACACGATGGCGATCGGCTGGCCCGCGAAATCTGCCCGCACGATCTTCTGCCGGCCGATATCCTCGACCCGGTTGATGGTGACGGGCATGCCCTCGCGCCCGAGGCGGATGAACTCCGGCCGTATACCGAGCTCAGTCTTGGCGCCCGCCGCGGTCTTCGGCGCATAGTCGAGCGACAAGGTCTCGCCGCCGACGGTCGCGCGATTGCCATCGATCTGCGCAGGCAGAACGTTCATGCCAGGCGAGCCGATGAAATAGCCGACAAACGTATGGCTCGGCCGCTCGAAAAGTTCGGATGGCGTGCCAATCTGCACGATCTCACCCTCGTACATCACCACCACCTTGTCGGCGAAGGTCAGCGCTTCCGTCTGGTCGTGCGTGACATAAACCATGGTGAAACCAAACTGCTTGTGCAGCCGCTTCAACTGCGAGCGCAGCACCCATTTCATATGCGGATCGATGACCGTCAGCGGCTCGTCGAACAGGATGGCGTTAACGTCGCTGCGCACCAGCCCCCGGCCGAGCGAGATCTTCTGCTTCTGGTCGGCGGTGAGCCCCTGCGCCTTTCGCCGCGCCATCGGCGACAGATCGATCATCTCGAGAATTTCGCGAACGCGACGATCCACCTCGGGCTCGGATACGCCGCGGTTGCGCAGCGGGAAGGCCAGATTGTCGTAGACGGTCATCGTGTCGTAGATGACAGGGAACTGGAACACCTGCGCGATGTTACGCGCCTGTGTCGCTAGGTTGGTGACGTCCTTGCCGTCGAACAAGATGCGGCCATGCGATGGTTGCAGCAGGCCGGAGATGATGTTGAGCAGCGTCGTCTTCCCGCAACCGGAGGGCCCAAGCAGCGCATAGGCGCCGCCGTCGTTCCACTCGTGGTCGACTTCGCGCAGCGCGTAGTCCTTGTCCGATGTCGGGTTCGGCCCGTAGGCGTGGCGGATGTGGTCGAGCGTGATGCGTGCCATGTCCCTGCCTCCTCAAGCCGTTACGCCGGACGCAATCGCGCGCCCGTCAGTGTCGAACGCCATCAGGTGACGCACGTCGAGAAACACATCGATGTCCGTATCCGGGTCGATGTCGTGAATGCCATGCGCCAGCATCACCCAGCGCACGCCATCATAGTCGAGATAGACGAAGCTCTCGGAGCCGGTGATTTCGGAAAGCTGCGTGCGCGCCTTGAGGCGCACCGCCCCCGGGGTCTGCTCGGAAAGACCGAGGTGATGCGGATGAAATGCAACCGTCACCGGCCCATCCGCCATGCCCGCAAGGTGGCCTGGAACGGCAAAAATCTCGGCGTTCTGGCGTTGGAAAACGCCGCCAGCTTTTACCACGTCAATGAAGTTGAGCGGCGGATCGGCAAAGGTCTTGGCCGTTATCAGGTCCAGCGGCTTGCGGTAGACGCTGATGGTTGGGCCGAACTGCGTGACGCGCCCTTCCGATAGCGTCGCGGTATTGCCGCCGAGGAGCAGCGCTTCCGAAGGCTCGGTCGTGGCATAGACGAAGATGGCACCCGATTGCGCGAAGATCTTCGGCAATTCCGCGCGCAGTTCCTCGCGAAGCTTGTAGTCGAGGTTGGCAAGCGGCTCATCCATCAGCACGAGGCTGGCGTTCTTGACCAGGGCGCGGGCAAGCGCCGTGCGCTGTTGCTGCCCGCCGGAGAGGTTGAGCGGCGTGCGGTCGAGATAGGGCGTCAGCCGCATGAGGTCGGCAGCCTTGCGCACCTCGCGGTCGATGGTCGCGGCATCCTTGCCTGCGATGCGCATCGGCGAGGCAATATTCTCATAGACGGTAAAGGCCGGATAGTTGATGAACTGCTGGTACACCATCGCAACGTTGCGCTTCTGCACCGGCATGCCGGTGACGTCGACGCCGTCGAAATGAATGGAACCGCTGGTCGGACGATCGAGCCCGGCCATCAGTCGCATCAACGACGTCTTGCCGGAGAGCGTCGGCCCCAGCAGCACATTCAGCGTGCCTCGTTCAAACGCAAGACTGGTTGCGTGGATATGATAATCCGCGCCCACCATCTTTGCGGCGTTCCGCAATTCTAGCATTCCGGTTCCCGTGCCTCCTCACAGCGGGGACCACATGCCGCTTCTTATCCGGCCATCTGAGCCGGTAGCGCGGCGATGTACTCCTCCAGTAACCCAGCCTGCTCCTTGGTCAGGCGCAGGCCTTCCTTCGTTCTCCTCCAGAGCACGTCATCGGCGTGCCTGGCCCATTCATGGTCGATCAGGTAGCGGACTTCCGCCTCATAGAGGTCGCTCCCGAAACAGCGTCCGAGATCCTCGATCCTCTGCGCCTGACCCAATAAGATTGCGGCTTTCGTCCCGTAGCGCCGGACAAGGCGCCGGGCGTGCCCGTCCGCGAGGAAGGCATAATTGCCCTTCAGCTTGCGGACCTCGTCCTCGTATGCGGTTGCCGGAAAATCCCCGCCCGGCAGATGGCTCTTTGCCGTCCACGGCGCGCCTTTACTGCCGATCGCTACGGCGATCTTCTCCAACGCATGCTCTGAAAGCCGGCGATAGGTGGTCAGCTTGCCGCCGAAAACGTTGAGAAGCGGCGCCTGACCGCCATCGCCTTCCATCTTCAGCACATAGTCGCGGGTCGCTTCCTGCGCCTTCGACGCGCCATCGTCGAACAGCGGACGAACCGCCGAGTAGGTCCAGACGATATCCTCTGGCCGCACCGGCTCGTTGAAATATTCGCTCGCCGCCTTGCATAGATAGGTCGTTTCCTCGTCGGAAATCTTCACATCCTTCGGATCGGCCGTGTAGTCGCGATCGGTAGTTCCGATCAGTGTGAAATCCTGTTCGTAGGGAATCGCGAAGATGATGCGGTTGTCGGGGTTCTGGAAGAAATAGGCCCTGGGGTCGCTGAACTTCTTCTTCACAACGATATGGCTGCCCTGGACCAGTCGCACGTGCCGCGCCTCATTCTGTCCGAAGGCGGCGCGAATGACGTGATCGACCCACGGGCCAGCAGCGTTCACCAGCATGCGCGCCTGGAACCGCCCGGTTTGCCCGGTCACCGTGTCGACGGTCTCGATCGCCCATAAGCCATTCTCGCGTCGCGCCGAGACGACCTTGGTGCGCGGCATGATCAGCGCGCCCTTGTCGGCCGCATCGCGGACATTCAGCACCACCATCCGCGCATCATCGACCCAGCCATCGGAATATTCGAATGCCTTGGTGAACAGCGACTTCAACGGCTTGCCGGCCGGATCGCGGCGCATGTCGAGCACCTTGGTCGCCGGCAACAGCTTGCGGCCGCCCAGATGGTCGTAGAGGAACAGCCCAAGGCGGATCAGCCAAGCCGGCCGGATCCCGCCCTTGTGATAAGGCAACACGAAGCGCATCGGCCAGATGATGTGCGGCGCCATCGCCCAGAGGATCTCGCGCTCCATCAGCGATTCGCGCACGAGCCGAAACTCGTAATGCTCGAGATAGCGCAGACCGCCGTGAATGAGCTTGGTCGCGCCGGACGAGGTGCCCGAAGCGAAATCGTTCATCTCGGCAAGGGCGACGGAATAACCGCGACCGACAGCATCGCGCGCAATTCCGCATCCGTTGATGCCGCCGCCGATAACGAAAAGATCGTGAATCTGACCGCTCACGTTTCCCCATGCCCCCTAGAATGCCGCAACGCAACAAGACACCGCAATTGCGAAAGTAGCGATACTAAAAGCGAAAATAATTCGAATGTCAAACGAATGCGTATCGAATTTCGAAAAGGCACAGAATTAGAATCCTGCCACCCAGAATCGCGGGCGGCGAGACTTAGAATGAGGTGCGGAGCTTAGTTCTAGTCCGGCGATCGGAAATAGGCGCGTGGGGCCGCGCCCAGCATTCGCCGAAACATCGTCGTGAACGCCGCAGCGCTTTCGTAACCGAGATCGAGAGCAACAGCAGTGACCGATTCGCCGGAAGCCAGGCGCGGCAAAGCGGTAAAGACGGCCGCCTGCTGCCGCCACGTCGACAGGCTGACTCCAGTCTCTCTTCTAAAAGCACGGGTAAATGCACGCCGGCTCATCGCCATCCGTTCGGCCCAGTCCTCGATCACCAGATGCGCGCTCGGATTTTCGATAAAGCCGCGACAGAGCGCAGCCAAACGCTGGTCGGCGGGAAACGGCAGACCGAGCGGCCGGTCCGGAAGCCGCAGAACCTCTTCCAGCAGCAGCGCCATGATCAGGCCATGCCGCACCGGATTACACACCTCTTCCGGCGGCACGACCGCTTCCACGATCAGTGCCCGGGCAAGGTCGGTGAGCGCCACGACGCGAATGGCCGTCGGACGCTCGGTCAAAGCGCTGGACGCGACGTAGGCCGACAGCATCGTCACGTCGCCCAGCATATCGACCGTGTGTTCGAGGCCCGCCGGAATCCACAAGGCATGCTCCGGCGGCACCATCCAGCGCCCCTGCCGGGATGAGACCATCACCACGCCGGTGCGCGCATACACGAACTGCGCGCGGCTGTGGCTGTGGGGCTTGACGTGATAGCCGGAGGGATAGTCAGACGGGATGGCGTAGACCGGTTCCGACGCCGCTTCGATCGCAGCAAGACGCTCAAGGTGAAGCCCTGCCAACTCGCCTGCTGTCGGCTTTGATCCGTTCTTCATCTGTTTTGGCCCACTTGCGAAACAATAAGACCAAAACACGAAAGCGGGACGCGAACAAGTCGTCTATCCCAGAGCCGTCAAACGACGGAGTAGAATCGTGACAAATAGCGCAATGACAGCAGAGAGACACTCTGCGGAACAGACCGTGTTCAGCATCATCATGGCGGTGAGCTTCTGCCACCTTCTCAACGACACCATGCAGTCGCTGATCCCCGCCCTTTATCCGATGATCAAGGACAGCTACAGCCTCGACTTCACGCAGATCGGCTTCCTTGGTCTCGTGTTCCAGGTCACTGCGTCGCTTCTACAGCCGTTGATCGGTATTTATACCGACAAGCGTCCGCTGCCTTACTCGCTGTCCATCGGCATGGGCTTCACGCTGATTGGCCTGGTCCTGCTCGCCTATGCGCATGCCTATTGGGTGCTGCTGGTCGGAGCCGGCGTCGTTGGTCTCGGCTCGGCGGTGTTCCATCCCGAATCCTCGCGCGTTGCCCGTCTTGCCTCGGGCGGACGGCACGGCCTCGCTCAGTCGCTGTTCCAGGTCGGCGGAAACTTCGGTTCCGCGATCGGCCCGCTGCTCGCAGCCTTCATCGTCCTGCCGCGCGGTCAGCAGAGCGTCGCATGGTTCTCGCTCGCCGCATTGACCGGGATGATCATCCTGTGGCGGGTCGGCTCCTGGTATGCCAACCATCGTCGGACCAGCGCCGGACGGAAGAGTGCCGCGCATGCTGTTGTCCTCCCGCGCAAGAAGGTGATCGCCGCAATCGCGGTCCTCGCGCTGCTGGTCTTTTCGAAATACGTCTACATGACCAGCCTCTCGAGCTACTACACCTTCTACATGATCGAGCGTTTCGGCGTATCGGTACAGGAAGCGCAGATCCTGCTGTTCGTCTTCCTCGGCGCGGTTGCCATCGGCACGGTTGCAGGTGGTCCCATCGTGGACTGGTTCGGCACGAAGTTCGTCATCTGGTTCTCGATCCTCGGCGCGCTGCCCTTCACGCTGGCCCTGCCCTATGCCGATTACACCTGGACGGTCATCCTGACGTTCCTGATCGGCGTCATTCTGGCGTCCGCCTTCTCGGCGATCGTGGTCTTCGCGCAAGAACTGGTACCGGGACGCGTGGGAATGATTGCGGGGCTGTTCTTCGGCTTCGCCTTCGGCATCGGCGGCATCGGTGCCGCAGGCCTCGGCATGGTTGCGGACCACATGGGCATCGAGTTCGTCTACCATGTCTGCTCCTACCTGCCGCTGCTTGGCCTGCTGACTATCTTCCTGCCGGATATCGGCAAGGGCCGGCGTCACGCGACCAAAGCCGCCAGCTAGGCATCCCCGAACTGAAAGCCCCAGGAAAGGCCGAGGCCCCCCGCCTCGGCCTTTTGTCGTTCACAATTGCGCATGCCGCTACCAGCCGGTACGATCCCTTCACGTTGGCGCAGAGAAAGCGAAGTTTACCCAAGCAAAATGGCACATGACTTCCAGCAGGACATCGATGCAGTCCAGAAAATCGCAGCAGTTCCGACCATTCTCGATGTTGTCTGCCGATCGACCGGGATGGGCTTTGCGGCAGTCGCAAGGGTCACGGAAGATCGCTGGATTGCCTGTCAGGTTCTCGACCACATAGCCTTCGGCCTACCCGCTGGCGGCGAACTGAACGCGGAAACGACGCTCTGCCACGAAGTGCGCGGGCATCGCCATGCCATAGTGATCGACGATGTCTCCAAGGATCCCATCTATTGCGACCACCGCACCCCTGAATTGCATGACTTCCAGAGCTATATCTCGATGCCGATCGTTCTGCCGGACGGACGCTTTTTCGGCACGCTGTGCGCAATTGACCCGAAGCCGGCCACGCTCAACAATCCGCAGACCCTGGGCACGTTCAAGCTGTTTGCCGAGCTCATCGCATACCATCTGGACGCGGACACCAAGCTGAGCGATGCGCAGGAGAGCCTGCTGAGCGCACAGACCTCATCCGAACTGCGCGAGCAGTTCATCGCTGTGCTTGGACACGACCTCCGCAATCCCCTGGCGTCGATCAACGGCGGAACAAACCTGCTGCTGCGCGAGCCACAGACCGAGAAGGCTCAGAAAATCATCCGCCTGATGCGCGGCAGCGTCCTGCGCATGTCGGGGCTCATCGACAATGTGCTTGATTTTGCGCGCGGACGGCTGAGCGGCGGACTGGCGCTGCAAAAGGAAAGTGGGCGCCCCCTGGCCCCCACACTTGAGCAGGTGGTCGCCGAGATCAGCGCCGGCCATCCGGACCGGCAGATCGAGCTGGCGATCGATCTCGCAGCCAGCCCCGATGTCGACCACGGGCGCCTGGCGCAGATGCTGTCGAATCTGGTCGAAAATGCCGTTACGCACGGCTCCCCCGATGAGCCTGTCCGCGTTCGGGCACATATGAGCGAGGGCCAGCTGGTTCTGTCCGTAACCAACGCCGGGACACCCATTTCAGAGAGCGCCCTGGCGCAGCTCTTCCAGCCCTTCAGCCGAGCCGAACCCGGCTCGGGCATGCGTGGACTGGGACTGGGACTCTATATCGCCTCGCAGATCGCACAGGCCCACGGCGGAAAATTGGAAGCCGCCTCCAACGAAACCGAAACGACCTTCACCTTCACGATGCCGGCGGCCTGATCTCAACGGAAACGCCTGCAATCCCGAAGCTACGCTCTATCGGAAATTATAGAACGACTGCGGATCGTAGACGCACGCGTAGTCAAGAACGCATTGCTTTCCAGCTGAATCGCGAAAGTTCGTCCTGTCGCGCTTGTCACCCAGCTTACATTTCGCCGGCGGATAGCGGAACGTACGACCTCCGATACCAACACGAACAAAAACCGATTTGTTCTGCCGGATGAACTGCGCAACCTCGCTGCAGGTGTGATCGCGGGCATTGATCTCCGCGGCCGCTGCCGCAATGGAGGCCGAAGACAGCAAAACCGCAGCAGCTATAATCACATGTCTCAATGGAGCCTCCTAGTTGAACTTGGAGTTAAGCAGCACTTTCGCATGAGCCGCAAGCTGGAGAAAAGTGCTGCCGCATCCGCTGGCGCCAACGCTCTTTTTTGAGATCGCTTGCCCAGGCGCTGATTGTAGCCCAGAAAATGACCAGCCCGACAGACGTCCACGACCTACAATAAAAACAACATCGACGATCCCAAGCGGCGAATGTGGCTCATCATGACAAGGTTCGCCGGGCTGCCATATTGGCGCCGCCAAGGCAAAAACGCTTTGCCCGCAGGCGCTTGTTTTGTGAATGGGATTGACGGCCGTCCTATTCCGCCCATTTCAAGAGTGGCACTGGTTTAGCCTTGGAGATAATGATGAATTTCAGCCAGAAAATGTTTCGATCGTCGCTCGTCCCATTTATGCTTTCGCTGGCAATATTGGCCTCGCCGCTCTCGGTTCCCCGGGAGGCGAGCGCTCAGATCGGTATCAACATCGGTGTTGGAAGCAGCCTGAACCGCGGGCGACCGATAAGCTGCCCTCAGGGTGAACGGCTGCTTCGCGGTCGCGGCTTTCGCGATATCAATCGGGAAAACTGCCGCGGCAGGTTCTTCAACTATCGCGCCTCGCGCAACGGACAGCGCTTCGAAGTCGCAATCCGTCAAAGCGATGGCCGCATCGTCGACATGCGACGCACCAGCCGACGGTGGTAAGTCCTTCCACCCTCACTTCACAACCATCTTGTGGATCACGGAAACGCGCCGACCGGTGAAGGTGACGCGCAGGGAACCCGCGATCTGCCTTCCGCTCGGGTGAGCAGTCCTGCCCGAGCAATCGCCGTCAATTTCGCCGCTGATTTGAATGCAATTGATTTTGCTTGATGATTTTATAGCTGCCCCCTCACTTTCCACGCCATGTCTCCGCTATGGCGGGAACCCATCAGCCACTCTGCCGCTTGCGCCGAGGAGAGCCCAGACTAGCTTATAGACCGTTGCATTTCTGAATTGTAACTTGCGTTTTCAATGAGATAGGCGATATCTGTTGACAGGATCCCTTTTTATGACGCTGTAGGTACCTCACGCTGAAGGCCCGAATATCGAGTTGACCATGCGAGCTACAAAAAGCGCACGCCCCTTTCGCAGATCGCTTGTAAAGATCGGTACCAGAGTTCTTCTTGGGCGCTGCAGAAGTCACTTTCAGGACTGGCTTCCGGGATTAAAAATCACACCTGCCACGGACAGCAATGCCACAAGCATAGTCTATAAGGGCAAGGTGGTCGGAACCGCCCTGAATTTTGCCACCCTACAATGGCCAGATATGATCGCCATCGTCGGGAGTGGTCCGTCGATCAGTCACTCGCTGATCCGCCGTATTGCGCCGCGCCAGGCCGTTCTGCTGAACGGCGCCATCAAACTTATGGAAACAGAGATCCCGGACCCGCTCGCCATTGCGGTCGAAGACGAGCGTTTTATCTGGCGCCATTTCGACTTCCTCAAGGACCATGTCAGCCGAGAAACCACCTGTTTGTTATCGCTTGCGGCCATTCGAGCCATTTGTGCGCTCGACAAGAGTTGGCTCTCCGAGAGAAGAATCGTTCTGATCCGGAACGGACTCGCCCCTTACCAGCACAAACGCCGAAGCTTGCGCGACTTTGCACAGGAGTGTCCGGTGTTTGAAGCAGGAGAAGGAGCCATCTCCCTTGATCCCGACCGCGGCACTATTCCCGCGGGCTCGGTAGCGACAACCGTTACGCAGTTCGCCCTTGCGGCCCGTCCGAAACATATTCTCTTCTTCGGCATCGATGTGAACAACTCGGATCAGCCTCGATTCTACGAGCAAGCCAGTCGTTCGTTCAGCGGTATCGCGCGGGCAGAAATACGAATTCTCCGGGCATTTGTAGCGATTAAGCGGTACGCTGATGAGCAAGGGATTGAGCTCTCATGCTGTTCCTCAGTGTCATCGCTTTTGAAGGTCGGTTATCCCTACGATCCGACTTACGATACGCGCGACGCCCTGCAATAGAGGGCAATTCGGCAGGTTCGTTTGTTCGCCTGCTCCAGAGGCTTGGTGACCTGCAGAACCGGATCCGCGCGCGCTATCTGAAGAGGTTCAGGACATACGACCCGCAGGAATAATGCTTAGCGCGCCCTCTTCAATAACTCGCGGCCAGTTGGAACCGGCGAACCTCGCTCGCAGGTCGCCCGCCTCCTTGACTGTAGGCAGGTTCTACGCCGCTATTACCCCAGCCGTTACCCCGAGGGAGTACTGGCAGTTTGGGGCACAGCTAAGTTATTGAAAAATTTGGCGACCCCTGCAGGAATGTCATTTGTCGTAAATTAGTGAGCAAAAACAATCAAATTTGCGCTTTGTGAGGGGAAATTAGGTGCAATTGATTTTGTTCGCGAATTTTATCATCCACCCCTCACCTTTAACTCCATATTTGCCCCATGACCGAACGGCCCTATCAACCCCTCTATCCATGGCGTCGAACAAAGCTCGACGCACACGACGCGCCGACAGATACGGACTGGTCAGGCTATGATGGGGAAGTATCGATCGGCCGCATCCAGAAGCAGCCGCACGGCCCGATGAAAGACCAGTGGATGTGGTCGGGCCATGGCCCTCGAACGCGGGAAAGAGTGCTACCCCATCAAGGCTATGAACCCGAAGGCCGCGAAGCCATGCGCAAGGCCGAGGAGTATTATCATCGCTTGATGCGCCACAATGGAATGCGAGGGAGCCTCGATGTTTAATCGGTATTGGCCGCAAGCAGTGATCGCAGCTATCTACGAGATCGGTGTCAGCTGGGTAAGGGTTCAATGGCAATGCTCGAAAGCGCTCTTTCGAGATCTAATCCCACGAACCACGGCTGCATTGCCTTTGCAGCTGATCTGATCGAATGTCGCCATGACCACCAGTGGCCAACCCCATCACCGGAATCATTAGACGAGTGCATCAGCCTGATCCACATAGGATGATTTCTGGCAATTGGAACAGCAGCTACTTTGTTGTGATTCCCAAGACTATAGACTTCGATAAGGCGGTTCGCAGAGCTTAAAACCCCTAGTCCGGCGGACGGGCTCGCCCTTCGCTTAGAGGACAGCATGAAGCGGCCAGTTTCAAGAGGCCTTAAACGAAACCCCCTCTCAAACACGAGCACAGAACCGTCATCAAGCGTTTCGGCAGCCGCCTCTACGGCGTCGCAGAAGCCACTCGCCAGTGCATCATCATCATCGAGCCTGAAATTGAAAATTCGGCCGTTCTGAAATCGTTTCAGGAATTCTTTAGTCGCCTTGGAAATCGATAGGTCGAAGGGGACATGATGTATGTGAAGCCACTCGTGACCCCGGCAAATTTCATGCAAGCGACTCTGCCACTTCGCCGGCATATCCGACGAGATCAAGAGCAGATGATGGAACTTGGATGTCCGGCTCGCCAGGACCGCGAGACACGGCAAAACCAGCGCCTCAAAGATTCGAAATCGTTCATCAAGCCGATCGTCGGCAAATATGAACCTTCGCACATCATCGATCGAGGCCCCCTGACCCCGAAATGCGAAAAAATTGTGCGATTGAAAATTGATTACTGAGAAGCGCGTGGAGCCTACAAAAGTGATTTCATTCATCTGCAGGTCCGCTATCACTATCTTTTCGAAGGCCAACACGGCCGTCGAGGCTGGTTGTCAGAACATTTTTGATCTCTCGCAGCACTTGTTTCATCAGCCCCCACAACCCGTGCACATTGCAAAACCAACGGGGAGCTAATCTCACCGGGTGGCGACGACGTCAACTACAGAGCGAAGAATCGCAAGAATTTCTCGAAGGCTCGTTACTCATGATCTTGGCCGACGAGATCAGCAGGCTGTCAAAACCTGCAGCAGGATACTAGCCCGTACGATCAGGAACTACAGGTCCAGTTGTTGGTTGGCCGGAATCCGGCGTCGTTTCATTTCTGTAGCAATGCAGCAACACAGTCATTTCGAGCATCGGCAATCCCTAATTATACAGGGTACAGCTCATTGACTGACACGCGGCGTACATCAAAGTGCGATCAGAAACGGGGCGTGCCTACAATTGCAGACTGTACAAAATCATACCGCTAATTTTCGGCCGGACATTGAGGGGTTGCGAGCAATAGCAGTATTGCTCGTCGTCGTATTTCACATCAACGCTTCACTCATTCCTGGGGGATTTATTGGGGTTGACCTGTTTTTTGTCATATCGGGTTACGTCATCACCCAGCGGATATGTGCCGATAATCTATCGACACCCGGAGATTTCCTAGAATTCTATAGACGTCGCCTTCGTCGTATCGCCCCCGCGATGTTCTTCGTAACGGGCACCACGATAGCTGGCGGAGCGTTCATACTCTTGCCGGACGACCTGGTTCAGCTCGTCAATTCGGCGATCGCTACAGCATTTTCGGCTGCCAACATCTATTTTTCTTTGTTTCTGGATACCGGTTACTTTGCCGCGGATAGCCGGACAGTACCGCTCCTGCACATGTGGTCCCTCGGCGTTGAGGAACAATTCTATCTTATCTGGCCGTTTCTACTATTTGTGCTGCTGAGGTATCGGCGGTGGGCTATCCCCACTTCCCTGACAATCATAGTACTCAGTATTGCGTGCGGGGAATATTGGCTGCGAACTAACAACCTCACCTCCGCTTACTACATGCTGCCGTCTAGAGCCTTCCAGCTCTGCAGCGGCGGGCTAGCTTTCTTCCTTGCACAGTCAACCGCAGCGCAGAATGCATCCCCCAAAACCCTCCTTCTGGGCGGAGTCATGGGTTCGGCAGTGGTAATTGCGAGCGCAGTGTTCTTGGATGAGACGATGCCGTTTCCGGGGATTTATGCCGTCCCGCTCACGGCCGGGGCGATCGCGATCCTCGTCTCGGGCGTCAGGCGCCAAGCCCTTGTATCGGCTCTTTCGATCTGGCCCGCACGCCAGATTGGGAAGATATCTTACTCAATGTACCTGTGGCACTGGCCGCTTCTGGCGTACATGCGTTACGTGGGTATTGACGTAAGTTTGGTGTCTGGAATTGTTGTGTTCCTGACGACGGTTATCTTGTCCATTGGCTCATACCGATTGATCGAGGAGCCATTTCGCCATTCTCGGCAATCTTTCTCGAACATCTTCATTAAAATGGCCGCGATTCCTGCGGTAGCCGTCATCCTCGCTGGAATCGCGATTAGCAAGGCTGATGGGGTCATTCCTTTTCTGGCACCGGCCAATTATCGAGAAAACTTAGCCTTGATCCAAGAGCAGACGAAGCAAGCGCCACGTTATCCTTATGTTTGTCAGGCTAGCCGTCTCTCAGCAAAGCAAACGCAAAACCCAAAGTGTCTCATTGGAAGCGGAAACAACGCAAGGACGCTGGTCTGGGGCGACAGTAATGCCTCGCACTACATAGGTATCCTTGGAGAACTTGCAAAAGTCAAAGGCACATCCTTCCGCAATATAGCTCACTCGGCCTGCCCTCCGCTGTTGCAGAACGCCGGCCACTTCGTGTTTGGAGGACGAGCCCGCGACTGCGACTATTCGTCAAATCTTGTGACCACCACGCTGCTCTTCGACTACGACCACATCATCATCTCTGCGGCATATTCGAACTATTTAGCACGTGATCCGGGGTTCCTAGCTCAGTTCGAAAACACAATCTCGTCCCTTAGAAAATCAGGCAAACGCGTCACGGTCTTGGGTCAGGTTGTAGCATTTCCCGGTTACGATCGACTTTGCGCCGCCAAAGCAATCCGTCTGCCCATCAACTGTCTAGCCAAGCAACAAGATCGCTCGGCTGAGATAGCGTCTACAAACTTGGCAATTAAAGAGCTGGTTTCGCACGTGGAAGGCGCTGAGTACTACGATTTCAATTCTCTGATTTGCCCTAATGGCGTATGCTCCCCGTATAGACAGGGCACGCCGCTCTATTTCAACAGCACACATCTGAGCGTGTCTGGCTCGTGGATACTGGGCGAAGTCGCAGTTCGTTCCAATCTTTACAACAGGCTATTTTGAGAACGCTCGCAGCAACCGAACGATTGTATCTAGATCGTCAATTGGGCTGGCTGCGCACGCGCGCTTCTACGTTGTCGAGTTTAGAATAGCGTAAGTAGTTCTCTGCTTGGTCCCCCTGTTGATTTCCACTGAGAGCTGACCCGGCGCAGCCCGATATTTCCATCGAGAATTGACCCATGTTTCAACCGTCCCTCGCATATTTTCAGCGGGGGCTCTGGAGTGATCGACATGGCATTACTGAGCGTGATCCGACGCTGGCATATTCGAGAGCATCTATCGATCCGAGAGATAAGCTGACCTTGCCCCCAAGTTTTATCCAGTTTTAAGTTCGCTCCGGCGGTTTTGGGTTGCTGTATTTGGGGCGGTAGCGGCGGGTTGTGGTGCGGAGCCATTCCGGC
>NZ_JAUDRY010000018.1:0-81520 GCF_030382195.1 Rhizobium sp. S96 | reverse complement strand
CCAACGACTTCGTCGCCCTCAACGTCGCCATCGGCGGCGGCTACAATCCCGGCGGCAAGCCTGTCGCCCCGCCGAAGCCGACCCCTTCGCCGAAGGCAAGCTGACGAACGGAAGAGCGACGCCCGGCGCGTTGTTGAGAGACTGTTAATATATCTGCTCTATATTAGAACAGCTGGAAGTACTGAAATGGGGCATGCACGACCGCCGTTTTATTTTGATACAACCTCGGCGGTCGTGTCCTAACATCCTGTTTACGTTTAACCTTACCGGCTAACCAACCTATTAGCATCGCCTTGAAAAGGCCTCCGGTTGTGGCAAGGTTCAGCCATGACAAACATCCGCTCTCCAAGATATACCGCTGCAGATACGGGACGGTCGCGCGAATGCGAAAACGTTTGCGCCTCGGCGATTACCGATGTTGTCCGTCGCGCGGTAGCGGCGGGATGGCGTGAAGAGGAAATCGCTCTTCACTTGGCTGACGCTGCAGAAAACTACGTCATCTATCTCGCAACCAAACCCGACCGCAAGCTGAGGGCGGCGAACAACAACTGATCCCCCGCGTCGGATCGACTGGCCGACGCGGACGCAATAACGCAAGCGAAAACGAGTTCTCAGGAACTTTCAAGCCGCTGTCTGAGCAGTGTCAGGGCACGCCGATTTCCCTGGCGATCCGAGCCGCACAATCGCGAACTACCCCGCAATCGGCAGCATCACAGAATGCGACGCGCACTTACTAAGCGTGTCTCCGAAGCTCCTGGCGAGCGGAACAACGAGTGATCGCGCTCGTTAAATCCCCGCAAACTCGAGCTAAGGAGAACTCAAATGTACAAGGTCCTACTTGTCACCAGCGCGATGGCGCTGTCGTCCCTTGCCACGAATGCGTGGGCCGATGGAACGCTGACCGGCGCTGCCGGCGGCGCGGTTACCGGCGCGGTCGTCGGCGGTCCTATCGGTGCTGCAGTGGGTGGCGTTGCCGGCGCAGTCGTCGGTGCAGCGATTGATCCGCCGCCGCGCGAAGTCGTCACCTATGTCGAAGCGCAGCCTGCTCCGCCGACACCTGTCGTCGTCGAGCAGCCGATCGTTGTCGGCAAGCCAATTCCCGCCGATGTCGTTGTGACCCCGATCCCCGACAATCCGAAATACGCCTATACGGTGGTGAACGATCGCCACATCATCGTGGAACCGCGATCGCATCGCGTCGTTCAGGTTCTCAACTGATAGAGGTCGGGCCCCGCACTGCGGGGCCTTTCGCTATGCCTGCGGCCGGTTTCTGAAGGCCTCCGCCTCTGCGTAGAACTTCTTTTCCCACTCCTTGTGGTTATCCAGCCCTTCGCGGATGAACGGCGTGAAGACCGCAAGGTTCATGAGCGCCCAGTTCACAAAGCGCGCCGGGAATTTCAACGGCTTGACGAAATCGACGAACAGCACCACCCGCGTCTTGTCCGTGTGGTTCCAGGCTTCGTGCTCGTAGGCATCATCGAATATGAGCGCCTTGCCTTCCTGCCAGTGGCAGATCTGGTCCTTCACGCGAATGGCAAGCTTGTCGGCCGGTTCCGGAACGATCATGCCGAGATGCAGGCGCAACACGCCGTTATAGGGGCCGCGATGCGCGGGGAGATGCTTGCCCGGTTCGAAGATCGAAAACATCGCCGTCTTCAGGCCGGGGATCTTCTGCACCGCCTGCCAGGTCTGCGGGCATGCGGCTATGTTCTGCTCCGACTTCACGCCGAAGCCGACAAGGAAGAACGTCTTCCAGCCCGCGTCGGTCGAGATCGTCCGGACATCGGTGGAGATCTCCTGAAACGTCGGCAATTCGCTCTGGCGCACCAGAACGCGGTCAAGCTCCGCACGGATCTGCGGCCATGCCTTCTCGACCTCGGCGGCCCAGGGGAAAGTCCTGTTATCATAGACAGGTGGATTGCCGAGCTTGGCGTATTTGAAGTTCAGTTTCTCGGCCCAGGCCACGATGCCCATGAAAAACCGTGTTACCGGGCTCGGCCGATCCATCGGCGCAATACCGCTGGTGGCGAAGGATTGACCTTCGGGTTTGGAAACAGAAGTGTCAGGAAGGGGGGCGTCAGCAGTGCCGTCAGTCATCGATGTTCCAATACGCGATGCAAAGCTCTCAAAAGTCAGTCAGGATATGGACATGACAATCCGTTTCGCAAGCCCGCCGGCCATCGACTGAGTTCAAATGTCGCGATGTCTCACGCGCCCATCCGCGGTTTTGCGGGGAGCGACGATCAATGGGAGACGGATTTTGAGAAGAGATTGACGACGAGTACGCCGGCGATGATCAGTCCCAAGCCGATAAGCGCAGGCGTATCGAGCCGCTGCTTGAAGTAGACAAGCCCGACCGCCGATATCAGGACGATGCCAAGCGCACTCCAGATCGCATAGGCAATCCCGACCGGGATGACCCTCAGCGTCAGCGACAGGAAATAGAACGCCGCAGCATAGCACGCGACGAGCAGAACGGTCGGACCGACGCGCGTGAACTGCTGGGACATTTGCAGCGCCGTCGTTCCGATGACCTCGAGAACAATCGCGGCGAACAGCAGCGCATAGACGGCGGTGGAAGCCATGATGGGAGATCCTTGTTTATCCAGCCGTTCTACTTGCTGGCCAATTCGACGAGCCGCCCCATGAGGCGCTGCCGCTCTTCCGGGCCAAGCTCATGGCTTTCGAGCATGTCTGCCAGCCACAGCCCATCGGCGGCAAGGCGCACGATCTGCGCGTCGAGCGATGAATCGGTGCCGACATATTCCTCGGAACGGGCGCGAACCCAGTCACGCCAACGCTGGCGGAGCCGCGGCTCGGCAAGAAGTGCGATCGTCACCTGCGCCCAGTGGGCGGCCTCTCCGGGGCTGTCCCTGAGTTCGGCAACAGCCCTGAGGTAAGCGCGTGTAAACCGGCCATGCGGCACCGGATCCTCGCGCATACGCTCCTCGAGATCGGCATCGAAGCGTTCGAGTAGATCCTCGAACAAGGCATCCAGAAGGGCGTTCTTGGTTGGAAAATGATGCAGCAACCCGCCTTTGCTCACGCCGGAGGCGCCAGCCACCGCATCGAGCGTGACGGCCGACATTCCCTGCCCTAGCGCCAGTCGCGCGGCGACCTCCAGCAATTGCTGGCGAACGACGGCTGGCTGCTTGCGACGATGATGAGCGAGTGACATACATCTAAAAGATACCGTCCAGACGGTTTTGTCAAGAAAATACGCATTGGCTTTGTCTTCCGGGACAAGTGGACCGCGGGCTGCGGCAGTCGGCGCAGTTGCGATCCCGGTCGCGCCCGTGCATTAAGGAGCGGGCCAAGGAAGATATTGTGAGCGAAGACGTCATTACCCTGTATCAAGCGATCGGCGGCGAGGAGACAACGAAGGCTTTGTCGCGCCGTTTCTATGAGCTGATGGACACGTTGCCGGAGGCGGCGCATGTGCGTGCGGTGCATCCACCGACGCTCGAAGGCAGCGAAGAGAAATTCTACGAGTATCTGACGGGCTATCTCGGCGGCCCGCCCCTCTATACCGAAAAGCGTGGCCACCCGCGGCTCAGAAGCCGCCATTTCGTCGCCGAGATCGGCCCTGTCGAGCGCGACGAGTGGCTGCTCTGCTTCCGCCGGGCATTGGATGAAACCGTCGCCAATCCCAAGCTGCGCGAAATCATCTGGCCGCCAATCGAGCGGCTCGCCTTCCACATGCAGAACAAGGAATAGAAACGCGCATGACCCTCAACCAGCGCTTCCTGCCGGTGTTTCTTGCTTTCGCCGGGCTATTCGGCTTTGCCGGCGTCGCACTCGCGGCGGCCGCGGCACATGGCGGCGGCGACGCCCATCTTGTCGCGTCCGCCTCCGCGATGTGCCTGGCACACGCCCCTGCCCTGCTGGCGCTCGCGATCGGCGCCGAGAAGCTGCGGACGGCGTGGCTCGCCGGTCTCCTGATCGGCATCGGCACCCTGCTCTTTGCGGGTGATCTGGTCATGCTGCGCTACGCCGGTTCGGGATTGTTCCCCATGGCCGCGCCGACGGGTGGCTTTGCAATGATGTTCGGCTGGCTGGCAGTGGCGCTGGGCGCCTTCTTTCGCAGCGGCGTGAGGACTAGCTGAGCGGGATGCGTCCGAAGCGGAGCAGGTTGCCGTGCGGATCGTGGATATAGAACTCTTCCATGTTCCAGGGCCGCACCTCAAGCCTAGTCAGGCTCTTGACGCCTTTGGCATCATATTCCGTATGCAGCGCGCCGATACCGCCACCCCGCAGGTAGACTGAGCTCCTTTCGCAAAGCGAACGATCGTCCGTCCGCCAGAAATGCAGCTCCATCCCATCGCGCCGCAGGATCAGGTAGTCCTGGGCCTGATAGACGACCTCGCTGAAGCCGAGCTCACCGTGATAAAAGGCCAGCGTCTCGTCGATATCGAGAGACGGAAGCACCGGCAGAACCTCGATGCGATCGGGATTGCAGTCCGTCATCCCTCAAATACCATCCACGACATTGAAGCCCTCGAACACCGGCGGTCCCAGGTACATTGCCTTGCGATCACCCGCGTTCCGATGTGCCGCACGGAAGTTCTCGGACTTCGTCCAGTTCAGGAAGTCCTCTTCGCTCCGCCAAAGCGTGTGCGAGGAAAACAGCGTGTAGTTTTCTTCGGCATTGGGCTTGCCGCGCAGTAGCCGGAACTCGACGAAACCCGGCACTTGGGAAAGGCTGGAGTCGCGATCGCGCCAGACCGCTTCGAAAGCCGCTTCGGAGCCCGCGGCAACCTTGAACCGATTCATCGCGATATACATTGGACTATCCTTATGCCTTGCGTTTTCCGTCCGCGCGCGCCGGCGCGAACGCCACGACATTATTGCCGTTCGAAGCCTCCAGTCCAAGCGGCTTTTCGGGCAGCTGGCCCGGCATTCTCGCGTCCCAGACGGGAAACTCGGCAACGTTGGCATAGTGCTCGCGCCGCTCGGCATGTTTCACCAGAAGATCATAGAGCTCCGGCACGAGGCCATCGCCATTCTGTGCGGCCAGCTTGTGCAGGCCGATCATCATGAACCCATCAGGGCGCTTTTCAGTCATCGGGAATTGTCTCGTTCGTTCATTGTGTTCAGCGCCCGTTCGAGGCTGGACTTGCTGCCGTTCCTGAGCGGAATGAACGCCTTGCCGAACTTCTTGCAGCCGGTCTTCACGCGCAGGCAGGCATCATGACTGATACAGTCGATCGGGCAGAAAACGCAGTCGACGGATGGAAGCACCGTGTCGATACGCGAAACCGCTTCACGCAGCCCACCGTCGTGATGAATGAGTTCCGCCCCGAAATTGCTGGCGATTTGGCGAAGATGCGCGACCTGGCAATCCCGGCCGCCGACATAAAGGAAGCTGCGTCCATCGAGCTTGGATCGCCCCGAAGCTTCTTGAACCGCCTGTGCATCCGCACTGACGCGGATTTCCCGGTTCGAACCCTTCTTCGCCTTGCGAGCCATTTACCACCCGTTCGCTCGTTGATCGTCACACGATTCCAGCGTGTGCAGGCGGCACCTTAGTAAACTTGATTTTTATAGTAAAGTATAAAGTTGATTATTTTCATCATATTTTATCGCCCCGCAGTCACTTGGAGCTCCTGGGTGAAGGTCCAGGACGACTTGCCCCATTCCGGCGGCAAGGGTGGGAAAGGTGCTGCGTGGCGCACGCCATCGACAACGGCCTGGTCGAGCTCAGGGAACCCGGAACTGCGCAGCACTGAAAGACCGCCCAGACCGCCCGTCGAATTGATCGTCAGCTTCACGCGGACGCTCATCGAGGTGCCCATGCGCTTGTATTCCGACGGCACCCTGATGGCACGGCGAATGCGCGACGCAACCTTGCCAGGATAGTTGGCAACGGCGGCGCTACCGACACCGGAGCGACCCGCAGCGCTTCGCGAATCCTGGTCTGATGCCGCGACATCGTCACCCGCGAGCGACCCGCGCTTCGTGTCCTGCTTGTTCTCGCCATTGGAACCAGCCGCGACCTTCGCCTTCGGAGGTTGCTTCTTCTCTGGCTTCGGTTTTTCGACCGGCTTTTGAGCCACAGGCTTGGGATCCGGCTTCGGAACGTCGTCCGGCTCGGGTTCTATGGCAGCAGTCGCGGTCGGCTGGACGGGGGTCACTTCGTCCGGCGTAGCCTGCGCAACCGGCGATACCTCCGGTGGGATCTCCGCCGGCACTTCCGTCGCCATCGGCTGAACCACCGCAGTTTCTGCCGGCGATTGCGATACAAGAATCTCGGGCTCTGCCGCGGTGACATTCTCTGGCGACACGCGGGTCACTTCCAGCGTCGGAGCGACGGTCTCAGCCTCGACGGGCGCATCGGTCGGCACTGCCGCAGCCTGCACGGTCTCCGGCTGAACGCTCTCGGCCACGACCTCTTCCGGCTGCGGATCGTCCTGTTTTTCACCCTCCGCCGCCTGGTCGGCCTCGGCATCGCCGAGAATGATGACGCTGACCGTCTCGCCGGCCTCTTCAATGGGGGTCTGCGGTGGCGTGGCAACGAAGCCCAGCGCCAAGGCCGTTACAAGCAGGGCATGAAAAAGAAAGGACCCGAAGCAGACGGCAGCGACACCCCGCTTGGAGGAGGACGAGTCGGCTGCCGACTTTTCTGCGCATTCGTCGACCAAAGGCGCGTCGGCTTTGCCGCTTGCCGCGCTACGCGGATCCTGCGGAAAGGAATCGATCAGCGAAAACCGGGCGTAGTGGAGGACGGCTTCGGCAGCCGGCTGGCGCTTTGCGTCGCGAAGATCCGACATCTCGTGCCCGGGGTGCACACCAGGAGTATTGTCGTTCAAACCGCCGTCGGTCGTCGGCTCTTCGACGACCTCGTGTCTCGCCTTGGCTCTAGCTGAAACCACCATCTTGTACCTGCCTCGACCAGTTGAAACTGAGCCGGTCGGAGATCATCTCCGGCGCAAACTCAACCCTCGAAAGGAACGGAAATCTGGGAACGCGTCACGAGACCCTTCATGCACTCGCCCGCCGCCGGGCCGTCGCATACCGGCGTGTCGTTGATCAGCACGCGGGTGACGGTCTCGCATTTGACGTTCGGCATATCGAACTGACGCACGCGCTTCTTGCCCTGCGGCAGATCCTTGAAATCAAGAACCGTGATGCGATCGACGGCATTCTTGTCGTTGAAGAAGGCCAGCTCGAAGGAGACCTTATTGATCGGCGCGGGAAGCTTGTTGAGCGCCACGAAAGTCATCATGCAACCCTTCTGCGACGGCGTCAGGGCGTTCAATTCGACATCGAGGTTCGCCGCCGGCGCTGCGTCCTGCGCATAGACCGGAATCACGGCCGCCGCTGCGACAAAGCCACCCAACAAAAGCGTTGCAAACCTCGTGACCGCCATCGCGCCTCTCCAGAATTTTCTAAAACTTGACTATCAAGCTCCGCTATTGCGTCTTTAGAAAATGATGACTATGAGAGTCAACATAATTGTAGCCGGCAGGGGCGTTTAGCCGCCGGATAGAGTGGAATAAATCAACCGAAATGATGGTCGAGAAGCCGGACACATTTGAGCATGCGCCGCTGGTGCGCGAAGCCTCGGCTGAAATGCGGATACTGGAAAGCGCGGAGATTTTCCGCGGTGCCTCCGAGATCATGATCCGTCATGAGGGCGCCATCTACCGCATGAAAATCACCCGCCAGGGCAAGCTCATTTTGAACAAGTAAGGGGTAAAGACATGACTGAGAACGCAAAACCGACTCCCGCCGAAATCCGCGCATTCCGCGCCGAAAATCCCAAGATGCGCGAGCGCGACATCGCAGCTCAGCTTCAGATTTCGGAAGCAGCCCTCGTCGCAGCCGAAGTCGGCATCAGCGTAACCCGCATTGACGGTAGTGCTCTGAAGCTTCTGGAGCGCGTCGCCGAACTCGGCGAAGTCATGGCCCTTTCCCGCAACGAAAGTGCCGTCCACGAGAAGATCGGCGTCTACGAGAACATCAACTCCGGCCCACACGCCTCGATCGTGCTCGGCGAAAACATCGATCTGCGTATCTTCCCGGGCCGCTGGGTCCACGGCTTTGCCGTTTCCAAGAAGGACGGCGACCAGGAGCGGCTCAGCCTGCAATATTTCGACAAGGCAGGTGGTGCCGTTCACAAGGTGCATCTGCGCCCGGATTCGAACATCGCCGCCTATCATGCCATCGTCCGCGACCTGAAGCTTGAGGATCAGTCGCAGGAATTCGTGGCCGACACCTCCGCAGCAGCAACCAGCGAAGATGGCGACGTCAGCCGCGAGGAACTGCGCGATCACTGGAGCAAGTTGACCGATACGCACGAATTTTTCGGCATGCTGCGGAAGCTCAAGATCGGCAGGCAGGCAGCCGTGCGGACCGTTGGCGACGACTACGCCTGGAAGCTCGACAACAGCGCCACCGCCGAGATGATGCATGCTTCGGTGAAAGCCGGTCTGCCGATCATGTGCTTCGTCGCCAATGATGGCATCGTGCAGATCCATTCCGGCCCGATCTTCAACGTGCAGCCGATGGGCCCGTGGATCAACGTGCTCGACCCGACCTTCCACCTGCATCTGCGCCAGGATCACATTGCCGAAACCTGGTCCGTTCGCAAGCCGACCAAGGATGGCCACGTCACCTCGCTGGAAGCCTACGATGCCAATGGCGAAATGATCATTCAGTTCTTCGGCAAGCGCAAGGAAGGCTCCGACGAGCGCTCCGACTGGCGCGAAATCATGGAAAGCCTGCCCAAGGCGACCAGCGTTGCCGCGTAAGACAGGGAGGTGAGAATGCGTAAACACACGAAGCAGGCGCCTCTGTCCGCAACGAAGCTTGGCCGCGTTCTGGCGGCCCTGCCCCTCGCGGCATTGCTGCTCGGCTCTTCGGTAGCCCACGCCGAAGGCAAGGTGGACACGACCCGTATCGTATCTGTCGGCGGCGACGTGACCGAAATCATCTACGCACTTGGGGAAGAAAAGCATCTCGTTGCTCGCGACACCACCAGCATGTTCCCTCAGGAAGCCATGAAGCTGCCTGATGTCGGCTACATGCGCGCGCTCTCCCCCGAGGGTATCCTTGCCTTGAGCCCGACATCAATCATCGCCATCGAGGGCGCTGGTCCGCCCGAGGCGCTGACCGTTCTCAAGAGCGCAAGCGTTCCCTTCGAAACCGTGCCGAACGCCTATACCCGCGACGGCATCCTGGCGAAGATCGAGAAGGTCGGCGCTCTGCTTGGCGTGAACGACAAGGCAAAGGCGCTCGAAGCGAGCGTCAGCGCCGATCTCGACGCAGCAATCGCCGATGCGGGCAAACGAGCCGAAAAGGATCGCAAGAGAGTGCTGTTCATCCTCAGCCTGCAGGGCGGCAAGGTCATGGCATCTGGCACGGGGACGGCTGCGGACGGCATCATCAAGCTTTCTGGCGCGATCAATGCGGCCGGCGACTTTCCTGGTTACAAGCCGTTGACCGATGAGGCGATCATCGAGGCCAAGCCCGACGTGATCCTGATGATGAACCGCGGCGACGGTGCATCGACCGCGAACGAGGAACTCTTGAAGCAGCCGGCGCTCGCACTGACGCCTGCCCTTCAAAACAAGGCCGTCATCCGCATGGACGGCCTGCACCTCCTCGGCTTCGGTCCCCGCACGGCAAGCGCCGTGCGTGAGTTGAACGCAGCGATGTACGGGGGCTGATATGGCCCTCCCGGATGCCATGCGAGGAGAACGCGCATTGTTTTCACCGGCAACGCTTCGCGAACGCCATCAGGCTGGCGATCGCGGACCGCTTGCGCTGCTGGTGATCGCCCTCCTCGTCATCGGCTCCGTCCTGTCACTGCTGTTCTCGGTGACGACAGGCGCATCCGACGCATCATTTCTGGATGTCATCGCCAACGTCACCGGCTCCGCAGATGCGCTCAACATGCGCGACCGGATCATCATTTTCGACATTCGCATGCCGCGTGCCATCCTCGGCTTCCTGGTGGGCGGCTCGCTAGCCGTTTCCGGCGCTGTCATGCAGGGCCTCTTCCGCAATCCGCTTGCAGATCCCGGCCTTGTCGGCGTTTCCTCGGGCGCCAGCTTCGGCGCCGTGGTAATGATCGTGCTCGGCGGCACCTTTGCGGCACCCGTCTATGCCCTCATGGGCATCTATGCCCTGCCTGTCGCAGCCTTTGCCGGCGGCTTGGTGACCACGCTGCTGCTGTACCGGATCGCAACGAGCAACGGCCAGACATCCGTTGCGACCATGCTGCTTGCCGGCATCGCGCTCGGCTCGCTCGCCACGGCACTGACCGGCGTCCTGATCTACATGGCCAACGACCAGCAGCTGCGAGACCTGACATTCTGGGGCATGGGGTCGCTGGCCGGCGCGACCTGGACCAAGATCGCGGCCGCCGCTCCGATCATCCTCCTGTCCTTTGCCGCGATGCCGTTCATGGCCCGCGGCCTGAACGCCATCACACTTGGCGAAGCCGCCGCCTTCCACATGGGCGTCTCCGTTCAGCGCCTGAAGAACATCGCGATCGTCACGGTTGCCGCCGCCACGGGCGCTTCGGTTGCGGTCAGCGGCGGCATCGGCTTTGTCGGCATTGTGGTACCGCATGTTCTGCGCATGGTCATCGGGCCAGACCACCGCTACCTCCTGCCGGCATCCGCCCTCCTTGGTGGCTCCCTGCTGATCTTCGCCGACGTTCTGGCCCGCACCGCCGTCGCACCCGCGGAATTGCCGATCGGCATCATCACCGCGGCTGTCGGCGGTCCATTCTTCCTGTGGATCCTGCTGCGCCAGCGCGCTCGGCTTGCTCTTTGAGTGACTTGCAATGATTGAAGTATCCGGCGTCTCCGTCCGCCTGTCGGGCAAAACAATCGTGCACGGCGCGAGCTTCGTTGCCGAGCCGGGGCATCTGACGGCGATTGCCGGGCCCAACGGATCCGGCAAGACCACCACCATGAAGGCCGTGTCCGGCGAACTTCCCTACGAAGGAATGGCGCGTATAAACGGTCACGACATCCGATC
This sequence comes from Rhizobium sp. S96, assembly GCF_030382195.1. Taxonomy (NCBI): domain Bacteria; kingdom Pseudomonadati; phylum Pseudomonadota; class Alphaproteobacteria; order Hyphomicrobiales; family Rhizobiaceae; genus Rhizobium; species Rhizobium sp. S96. The sequence goes on along the minus strand of NZ_JAUDRY010000018.1, from coordinate 70,528 downwards.
CCTTCAGCCGTGGCAGCTGGCGACATTGCGCGGTGTCCTGCCACAGGCGAGCACGATCTCCTTCCCGTTCACCGTCCGCGAAGTTGTCCGAATGGGCCTTACCTCGGGACTCAACCGCAATCCCGACAAGGCGGAACAGACCGCGGCGCGCGCTCTGGAGGCGGTCGACCTTGGCGGCTACGAAGGACGTTTCTACCAGCAGCTTTCGGGCGGCGAACAGCAACGCGTACAGCTGGCGAGGGTTCTCTGCCAGATCCCTGAGCCGGTCGTCGATGGTCGGCCATGCTGGCTGCTGCTCGACGAGCCGGTATCGAGCCTCGACATCAGCCACCAATTGACGATCATGCAGCTGGCACGCACCTTCTGTAACAATGGCGGCGGCGTCATTGCCGTCATGCACGACCTCAACCTCACGGCTCTCTTCGCAGACCGCATTATCCTGATGAAATCCGGCGCCATAGCCGCCTCGGGAAGCGTCCACGACGTGCTGACCGATGAGACGATGCAATCGGTGTTCGGCTGTCCGCTCCGGATCAACCGGGTACCGGACGACGGCACGCCGTTCGTTCTTGCGCACAGTGCAGTTCAGGGTTGATCAACTGGCGGGAACTTTTGTCCAACGGCGGCGTTAAGCCTTTGATTTGGGTCACTGCCGGGCATGTTTTCTTGATGTAGCTTGCGTGGCGATCTGGTGTTAAATCAGGCAGCACGAAAGTGCCGTAACAATGGAGAAAACCCGTGGCTTCTTCTTTCCTGCACTCCGCCCGCAGCCGGCGCAATGGCAACGGCACGCTTCACAGCATTGAATCGACAATCGAGGACCAGATTGAATCGTTGCGCGACGAAATCGCGGTGCTGACGCAGGCCCTCGGCAAGAGTTCGCGTCGACAGGGCGAGAAAGTCCGTTACCAGGCAGCAGCCGGTTACGACGAGCTCGTCGGGCGAAGCGAAGATCTGTTGCGCGAACTGCAGGATGGTTACCTTCGCGGCACGAAGGAAATGCGAAACACGGTGCGCAAGCACCCCATTGCGACGGTCGGCGCAGCTGCCGTTTTCGGCCTCGTCGTCGCCCTGCTCGCGCGGCGCTAGGAGGCTCGATGCTGTTTCCAATCCTCAGCCTTCTGATAGGCACGAGCGTAAATCGGACCGTTGCGCGAACCAAGCGCAGCGGTATTTTCGTTGCCATCGCCGTTCTCTTCGTCCTGACAGCCTATGCGCTGGCGGTCGTGGCGGGCGCGATATGGCTTGCCGGCATATATGGACCGATCGGGGCAGCGCTCTTCCTTGCGGCCTGCGCACTTTTGATCGCGATCATCGTCGTCATCGTGATGATGGTGATCAATGCCCAGGAAGCGCGCCGCGCCGCGGAGCGTCGTCAAGCGCTTGAATCGCTGGCTGCCGCCGGCATCGGCCTTGTCCGCGCCCAGCCTCTACTGACCGCGGGCATTATTGCTGCACTCGTTGCCTCCAATCTCATGGGCTCGAAAAGTCGAGACTAGGCAAGACAACAAAAAAGCCGGCGCCCTGAGGGCAACCGGCCTTTTTCCTCCCATTTTATCTCTCTCAGAAGGCAAACGCCTTTGATGTCAGCGGCGAGGACGTTGCATCCGGGCCGAAATCCGCCTCGCCTGAAATCTGCAGCAGCTCCTGCAGGCGCTGGCGAGCGCGGTTAACGCGGCTCTTGATGGTTCCCACCGCACATCCGCAGATCTCCGCTGCCTCCTCGTAGGAGAAACCGGACGCTCCCACGAGAATGATCGCTTCGCGCTGATCCGGCGGCAACTGATCCAGGGCCTTCTTGAAGTCCTGGAGATCGAGCGCCCCGTATTGCGAGGGATGCGTCGCCATCGATTCGGTGAACAGGCCATCGCTGTCCTGTATCTCGCGACCGGCCTTGCGCATCTGGCTGTAGAGCTCGTTGCGCAGGATGGTGAAGAGCCACGCCTTCATGTTAGTGCCCATCTCGAAGTGGTCCTGCTTGGCCCACGCCTTCATGATGGTGTCCTGCACGAGATCGTCGGCGCGATCGTGGCGACCGATCAGCGAAATCGCAAAAGCACGCAGGCTCGGCAAGGCCGCAAGAAGCTCGCGCTTGAAACTTGGTTGCTGCTTATCCATCGGGCCACCTACTTCATGGCCTTGGCCGAAGCCATGAATTCAGCCTGATCCAGCTTCTCGAGCAGATCAAGAAAACGATCTGGAATCGTCTCCTCCTGAACAGCTGCATACAACGACCTTAATCTGATCCCGATCTGGCTATTGGGGTCCAGAATGTCGCTTGCACGTAATTCAAGTCTTTGTTGATCCAGCTCTTCGTTCTTGCGCGTTGTCATTAACCTACACTTTTTGCCTGTTGTTCTTGAGCGTCGTACGCCAGCCGAAATACTTTTACATATCAGTCAGCCAGGTTGGCTGAACGTCTAAATGCCATTATTTCGGTTAAGCTTTCACAGGCGCCCTCTGTTCGCTGCGAGGAGAATGCGCCGCCTCAAAAAAAGTTCCTGACGCATAGGAACTTTTTTGCAGTGTAGCGCGTTCCCATTTCCGATAGAGCCGTTAGCCGGCCCTACACATGGGAGCTATAAATGACACTTTCGACTCGAATTGCGCCGCATCTTCCATATCTGCGCCGCTATTCCCGCGCATTGACCGGCACGCAGACTTCGGGCGACGCTTACGTCGCAGCTGTTCTTGAAGCCATCATTACCGACATCACCATTTTCCCTGACACGGCCAATGACCGTGTCGCACTCTATAAACTCTTCACCGATCTCTTCGGTTCCGCGACCGTCCAGATTCCGGAACCATCATCGCCCTACGCCTGGGAGCAAAAGGCGACCGTCAATCTCGCCAAGGTTTCGCCTCGCGCGCGCCAGGCCTTCATTCTGGCTTCGGTCGAGAATTTCCGTGTCGTCGAGATCGCCGAGATCCTCGGGGTCAGCGAACAGGACGTCGTCGCTTTGCTCGATAGCGCCTCGCGCGAGATCTCTCGCCAGGTCGCGACCGATATCATGATCATCGAGGACGAGCCGCTCATCGCCATGGACATCGAACAGATGGTCGAGAGCCTTGGTCATCGCGTTACCGGCATCGCGCGCACTCACTCGGAAGCAGTTGCCCTCTATAACAAGACCAAGCCCAGCATGGTCCTTGCCGACATCCAGCTCGCCGACGGCAGCTCGGGGATCGACGCGGTCAACGATATCCTGAAGACATCCAGCGTGCCGGTGATTTTCATCACCGCGTTTCCGGAACGCCTGCTCACCGGTGAGCGGCCGGAGCCGACATTCCTGGTCACCAAGCCGTTCAACCCCGACATGGTCAAAGCATTGATCAGCCAAGCGCTTTTCTTCAATGAGACGACCAGAGCTGCCGCTTGAGGCGAAATTTCACGAACTGCGGAACAAAGAGAAAGGGCGAGCGTTCCAGTCAATCTGGAGCGCTTGTCGTTCTTGAAATTTAACGGTTTGTGGAGCGCTTGTCTTTAACATGAAACGACCTGCGGGGTATCCCATCAAAGGGCCGCCCCGCTCCAGCGGCAACATGGGAATCGACGGGAAGGCGGCTTGGTGAAAAGAACTGGACCATTGGCCGACATGCAGTTTCCGCTGGAAGGTAAAGAGCTCTTGATGGAGAGGGCTCTTGCCAGCGCCGGAATCTCGGTCGTCTATCAGGATCCCGATCTTTCCATCGTCTATACCGAAAACCTCCCCCCTCATTTTCAGACTATGTCAGCGCCCGGCGGTAGCGATGCCGACATGTTTGGCGAGGCCCATGGACGGATCCTGGAAGTCCAGAAACGCAAGGTTCTGGAAAGCGGCAGCCCGAGCAGCACCGAGGTCGATATTGCTATCGATGGCGAGATGCGGACCTATGAGCTGAAGATGGAGCGCGTCGGTCTCGGCAATGAAGTCGGCCTATTGTCCGTGATCACCGAAATCACCGAAACGCGCCACCGCGAGAAGGTGCTGAAGTCGCTTCTTCGCGAATTGTCCCACCGGTCCAAGAACCTGCTTGCGATTATTCAGGGCATCGCCACGCAAACCGCGCGCAATACTTTGTCGCTCGATGCATTCCTCGTGAAGTTCCGTGGTCGGCTCCAGTCGCTGTCAAACTCGCAGGATCTGATCACGGACTCAAGCTGGCGCGGCGCGTTCCTGTTCGAACTGAGCGAAAAGCAATTTGCACCCTATTGGCCGGAAACCGCCGGCCCTCTGCCGATTGTCGGTTTGAACGTGCATCTGACGCCGAACGCGGCGGTGCATGTTGGCCTCGCGCTGCATGAATTGATCGTCAATTCCGCCTCGTACGGCGCCATCGCCGGCCCCGCCCCTTCGGTCGCGCTGGACTGCCAGGAAACGATGCTCGCCGACAGAAAGGCCATCGAGGTGTCCTGGGTCGAAACCCTGCACGACCGCAACGAGGTTCATGAATTCAGCGAGAACAGCTTCGGCAAGATCGTACTGGAGCGCGTCGTCCCGTCGGCCGTCAATGGCAAGGCCGAACTCAAGCTCCTGCCCGGTCGGATCGAGTACCATCTCGTGATCCCGGACGCCGAATTCGAAATCCTCAAACGCGCACCCCAACGCATGAGCTCACGCTGACCTTGGCGCCAACAAGGAAACAGCCAGTGCGAGGGCGGCGCACCGGCTGTCTTCACTCACCGGGAGGGGACCGTGAGTGTGGATCCGAGCGATGGGTTGGGGGCGCGCATTTTGGGTCGATGCGATCATCGTTCGGATATCGCGTTAACGGCTAGGCCGGAGAATGGTTCCGATCCTTCGTCGAAAAAGCTGCATTTTTTTGAATCTTTTTTCAGCCCTGCCGCCTGAACTTCAGGTCGCTGAGCGATCACTCGGAACGAACCAAAAGACACGACAAAAAATCATGTTATAACAAAGAGATAATTCACCATCGCCAGAAACAAAATGTCAAAATTTTACCGTTTGATAAATTTTTAAACCTGAGTTACGCTTCGTTCCACTGGCCGTTTACCAATAATGAGGGAACTTCAATGGAACGTCTGGAAACTGGGATTCGTGCAGGCCGGCTTTCGCCCGCCGAGTACGACGCTAATTTCTCCGATCTCCATCCGCGCCTGGATAAGCACGAGGCGCTGGTGGCAGCAGACCGCTGCTATTTCTGCTACGACGCGCCGTGCATGACGGCCTGTCCCACCTCCATCGATATCCCGCTTTTCATCAGGCAGATATCGACAGGAAATCCGCTTGGCTCCGCCAAGACGATCTTCGACCAGAACATTCTCGGCGGCATGTGCGCGCGCGTCTGTCCCACCGAAGATCTCTGCGAGCAGGCCTGTGTGCGCAATACCGCCGAGGAGCGGCCGGTCGAGATCGGCCGCCTGCAGCGCTATGCGACCGACGCCGCGATGGATGCTGGGCGACAGTTCTATAGCCGCGCGGCAGCGACCGGAAAACGGATCGCCGTCGTCGGCGCCGGACCGGCTGGGCTGGCCGCCGCGCATCGCCTGGCGGTGAAGGGCCACGAGGTCGTCATCTACGACAGCAAGCCGAAATCCGGTGGTCTCAACGAGTATGGCATCGCGACCTACAAGGCCGTCGATGATTTCGCACAGAAGGAGGTCGATTACGTCCTCTCGATCGGCGGGATCGAAGTGGTCCACGGCAAGGAACTGGGGCGCGACTTCACTCTCGCCGACCTGCAGTCGCAATATGATGCCGTCTTCCTTGGTATCGGCCTGGCAGGCGTCAACGCGTTGCGCCTCGAAGGCGAAAGCCTCCCCGGTGTCGACGATGCCGTCGACTTCATCGAAGGTCTCCGGCAGGCGGCAAACAAAGCCAACGTCGCCATCGGCCGCCGCGTGGTCGTCCTAGGTGGCGGCATGACCGCGATCGACGCCGCGATCCAGGCCAAGCTGCTCGGCGCCGAGGAAGTGACGATCTGTTATCGCCGCGGCAAGGAGCACATGAACGCCTCCGAGTTCGAGCAGGATCTTGCCGCGTCCAAGGGCGTCATCCTGCGCCACTGGCTGGCGCCGAAGTCCATCCTGTCTCAGGACGGAAAGGTCGCCGCGCTCGAGGTGGAATACACGGCGATCGTGGATGGCCGCCTGACGACCACAGGCGAGACCGGTGTCATCGCGACCGACCAGATCTTCAAGGCAATCGGCCAGACCTTCGATGCTTCCGGTCTCGGTGCGCTTCGCATGGAAACAGGCCGCATCGCTATTGATGCCGAAGGCAAGACTTCGCTCGACGGCGTGTGGGCCGGCGGCGACTGCGTCTTCGGCGGTGACGACCTGACCGTCTCCGCGGTCGCGCAGGGTCGCGACGCTGCGGAATCCATCAATCGCGTGCTTGCTGCCGGTGCGCAGCCGGCCGCTGCCGTCGCTTGAAGGGGAGAATGAACAATGGCTGATCTCCGCAATAATTTCGTCGGCATCAAGTCTCCGAACCCGTTCTGGCTGGCCTCGGCGCCGCCGACCGACAAGGCCTACAACGTCGAACGCGCCTTCAAGGCAGGCTGGGGCGGCGTCGTATGGAAGACGCTCGGCGAGGAAGGCCCGCCTGTGGTCAACGTCAACGGCCCGCGCTACGGCGCGATCTGGGGCGCGGACCGGCGTCTGCTCGGCCTAAACAACATCGAACTCATCACCGACCGCGACCTCTATACGAACCTGCGCGAAATGAAGCAGGTGAAGATGAACTGGCCGGATCGCGCCCTGATCGCTTCGATCATGGTGCCTTGCGAGGAGGAAAGCTGGAAAGCAATCCTGCCGCTGGTCGAGGAAACCGGCGCCGACGGCATCGAGCTCAACTTCGGCTGTCCGCACGGCATGTCCGAGCGCGGCATGGGTGCAGCCGTCGGACAGGTGCCTGAGTACATCGAAATGGTCGTGCGCTGGTGCAAGCAGTACACGCGCATGCCCGTCATCACCAAGCTGACGCCCAATATCACCGATATCCGCAAGCCGGCCCGCGCGGCAAAGGCGGGCGGCACCGACGCGGTCTCGCTGATCAACACGATCAACTCGATCACATCGGTCAACCTCGACACCTTCTCCCCCGAACCGTCCATCGACGGCAAGGGCAGCCATGGCGGCTATTGCGGCCCGGCGGTCAAGCCGATCGCGCTCAACATGGTCGCCGAGATCGCTCGCGATCCGGAAACCTATGGCCTGCCGATCTCTGGTATTGGTGGCATCACCACCTGGCGCGACGCCGCCGAATTCCTCGTGCTCGGCGCCGGCAACGTCCAGGTCTGCACGGCCGCGATGACCTATGGCTTCAAGATCGTGCAGGAGATGATATCGGGCCTCTCCGACTGGATGGATGCCAAGGGCCATCGCAACCTCGACGACATTACCGGCCGTGCCGTGCCGAATGTCTCGGACTGGCAGTATCTCAACCTCAACTACATCGCCAAGGCGAAGATCGATCAGGACGCCTGCATCAAGTGCGGCCGCTGTCACATCGCCTGCGAGGACACCTCGCACCAGGCGATCACCCAGTTCGTCAATGGCGTGCGCCATTTCGAAGTGATGGAAGACGAATGCGTCGGCTGCAATCTCTGCGTCAACGTCTGTCCCGTTGAGAACTGCATCACGATGGAGCAGCTGCCCGTAGGCGAACTCGACCAGCGCACCGGCCGCCCTGTTGACCCGAACTACGCCAACTGGACGACGCATCCGAACAACCCGATGGCCCGCCAGGCTGCGGAGTAACCACCTTGCAACGCCGCGGAAGATTGTCTTCCGCGGCGTTGCCTATGGCGAGCCTTATGCTATCGATGCCTCGCTGCACTGTCGCAGCGCTCTTTCAAGAGGAGGCAGCCATGGCTCGCAAACACCTCACCGATCTCAGCTTTTGAGGTCACGTCCAAGCGGCGTAAATCCTATCCATCGGAAACCCGCGTTAAAACCGGCCGCCAGTTCGTCCACGGCGACGTCGAGCTGATCGAAAAACTCGGCCGCAACGATCCGTGCCCGTGCGGTTCGCGCAGGCGCTTTCAAGAACTGCTGCCTGAAATCCGGCAACTTTGATGGTATCCACCGCCACCACTACTTTTAGGGAGCGCGAATAGATCGCATCCGACAAACGCACGCAAAACCGTGCGTTTGTCTCCTCCCTAGCCGTCCCCACCTGAAAACGAGCGACGATAGGCACCGGGGCTGGTTCCGAGCCGCTTGCGGAAGTGGTGGCGCATCGTCGCCGGTGTGCCAAAGCCACAGGCGATGGCGATATCGTCGAGCGACGCGTCGTGGCGTCGCTCGAGCAACTCGCGCGCATGGCGCAATCGCTCCTTCAGCAGCCATTCCCCAACACTCGATCCAGTCGTGGTCTCAAAGCGTCTCTGGAACGTGCGCTGGCTCATCCCGGCCTTGGCCGCCAGAAGACTGATCGGCTGCTCCTCGTTGAGCCGCGCCCGCATCCACTCGATCAACGGTCCAAGCCGGACGCCTTCGCGCTCCTGCGGCACCGGCGCGCTGATGAACTGCGCCTGCCCTCCCTCGCGATGCGGCGGCACCACGAGGCGGCGCGCAACGCTGTTTGCTGCCTCGGCGCCGAAATCGCCACGCACGACATGCAGGCAGAGATCGATACCGGCAGCACTTCCGGCCGCCGTCAGAATGCTGCCCTCGTCCATATAAAGGACGCTCGCATCCAGCGTGATCTCGGGATAGCGCGCGGCAACGGCGGACACGTAACGCCAATGCGTCGTGGCCCGACGGCCGGCCAGAAGACCGGACGCAGCAAGAACCGCCACCCCCGAACACAGCGACATCACCCGCGCGCCACGTTGATGAGCGGCACGCAACGCGGATATGAGATCATCCGGCACCGGCGCATCGATGCCGCGCCAGCCAGGAACGACGATCAGGTCGGCTTCGCCGAGAACATCGAGGCCACGATCGACACTGACCGTCAACCCGCCGGCAGCCCGCAAGGGACCCGGCTCGATGCCGCAAACAGCGAAGCGATACCACCCCTCACCCATCTCCGGACGCGGGAGCCCGAAAACCTCGTAGGCAATGCCGAACTCGAAGGTGCACAGCCCGTCATAGGCGAGCACGGCAACCTGCGGACCGGATGTTTGAGCTGTGTTTGGCACGATCTTCACGCCAATCGTCATTATGGCCAATTTCAACACGAGGTATCATCTTGCATGGTCAGAGGCAATTCCAACCCTGAAAGGAAGTGCCAATGCCCAGCGCCGTCGCCGAAACCCCTGCCGCCTCGCCGGAAGCCACCGCCGCCTACTACGCCCGCAAACTCGCCTTCGAGACCGACTGCTGGGATGTCCACGCGTCGCTGGCCGCCGGACGCGACGACTTCGTCCTCCTGGATGTCCGGTCGCCGACGCTCTTTGCGCAAACGCACATCCCCGGCTCCATCAATCTTCCGCATGGAAAGATGACGGCGCACCGGATGTCCTCCTGGCCGGCAGACACGCTCTTCGTCGTCTACTGCGCCGGTCCGCACTGCAACGGCACCGACAAGGCCGCCCTGCACCTGGCTAGGCTCGGCCTGTCGGTGAAGGTCATGATCGGCGGGATGACCGGCTGGGCCGACGAAGGCTTTTCGTTCGAAAGTTCCGAGGCCACCGCGGCGGCCTAACAGGCGTGGCGCTGTCGCCCGATCGCTGTTCACAGCGGGGCATTGTCTTTTCTGCGCCAACGGCCATAGTCGTTACGCGTAGAAAAGGTGGCCGCCCGCATGAAACATCACATCGTCGCGATCGGCCCGCTGCCTCCGCCGCTTCACGGCTTCTCCTACGCGACATCGGCCATGACCGCACTTCTGTCCGAGGAAAACGTCACCGTCCTCCAGAATTTGTCTCCGCCAGAAAATGCGGGGCGCCTTATCAGCCACGCGAGCAAGCTTCGCCGGGTTCTCGGCGCCTGCGGCCGGCTGTTGCTGGACCGGCGCCTTGAGGGCAAGGCCTGCTATCTCGGCTGTGATGGCGGCTGGGGCATGTACTACACGTTGCTGATTGTGATCGTTGCCAGGCTGTCGACTTACCCGACCTACCTCCACCATCACAGCTTCCGCTATATCGACAAGCCGAGCCTGGCCATGCGCGGCATACTCGCGCTCGGGGGACCGAACCTGACACATGTTTTCCTGTGCGAGATCATGCGCGATCGCTTTGTCGACGCCTATGCGGTGCGGCTGCGCAGTGTGATCATCTCCAACGCCGCCTTCGTGGCACCGGCAGACGACCGGGCGCTGCAGCCAAGGCCTCTCACCATCGGCATGTTGAGCAATCTCAGCCGCGAAAAAGGGCTGGAGACGTTCATCGAGTTGCTGAGGCAATGTCGCAGTGAAGGGTTGGCTGTCCAGGCCATCCTCGCCGGACCAACTGCCGACGGCCGAGATCGCGCGAGCATCGATGCTGCTGTGAAGGAATTCGGTGGCGCACTGGACTATCGCGGCGCCGTCTACGACGAGGGGAAGGCAGTATTCTACGGAGACATCGATGTCTTCGTTTTCCCTACCGGCTATGTCAACGAAGCGCAGCCAATCGTCATCTTCGAGGCCAAGGCCGCCGGCTGCGCCGTTATCGCCTACGACAGGGGTTGCATCCGTAAGCAACTCGATGGCAGTGATCTGCTCATCCCCACCAATGGCGAGTTCGTTCCGACGAGTATTGCATGGATCGCGGCTAATCCGCCGGACTCCCCCCGCTCCATCTGGCGCCGACGCACGCGACAGGACTACGCCGAGCGCCACCAAAGGGCGCTGAAGCGAGCCCGATCCCTGCTGGACTGAGAGTTGGAACGCGAGGCGGCGGTCTAGCTGATGCTAAAGCACCTACGGCTGAGCGACACGCAATCCATCGATGAAAAGCTGTTCCAGAAACCGGGCCGCATCCTCGAACCGGCCTTCGCCGGAATTGTCCTGGCCCAAGACCGCACGCACCTGGACATCGAAATCCGCATAATGCTGGGTGGTCGACCAGATGGAAAAGATGAGGTGGTAGGGATCGCATTTCACGATCTTCCCCTCCTTGGCCCAGGTGCGGATGACGTCCGCCTTTTCGTCCACAAGCGCCTTCAGAGGCCCCTTGAGCTCGTCCTCGATATGCGGCGCGCCCTGCAGCACCTCATTGGCGAAGAGGCGGCTCTCGCGCGGGAAGTCGCGGGCCATTTCGAGCTTGCGGCGGATATAGCTGCGGATCTCGCTCTCGGGGTTGCCCGCGGCATCAAAGGCGCGCAGCGGCTCGAGCCAGGTGAAGAGAACGCGGTCGATCAAAGCCCGGTGCATCGCTTCCTTGGTGCGGAAGTAATAGAGCAGATTGGGCTTTGACATGCCCGCCACTTCGGCGATCTGATCGATGGTGGAGCCACGAAAGCCGCTGACCGAAAACACGTCGAGCGCAGCTTCCAGGATCTGTTCTTCCTTCGCTTCCTGGATGCGTGTGCGTCGCTGCGTCTTCGCTGCTCTCGGGATTGCCATATCGATCTTTTTTCCCTTTCAAATTCAACTATTTCGCTCAAGATTGAACAAGAATGACCGGCCGCCGAAAAAATAAGCAACTGCCCGTAATTTTGTCTGTAATTTTCCTGATTTTCGTCTTGAGCCCAGCGAAGGAAGTTGTAATGTTTACCAACCGGTCAAATTATCTGTCAGATGCAAAACAAAGGCAACTGACGATTTTTCGGCGCTGAATAAGACAAACAAGAGCGCCGGAAACTGACCCACGGGAACAGACGGGCATGCACCTTGCATCGCCCAGGAAAAAACAGGTGAGGAATACGGACATGGTGGCAGCACCAGGCGAGAACATGCGCGTCAACGGGGACCGTCTCTGGGACAGTCTCATGGACATGGCAAAGATCGGCCCCGGCATCGCAGGCGGCAACAATCGCCAGACCCTGACAGACTCCGATGCGGAAGGGCGCAGCCTTTTCAGGATATGGTGCGAAGACGCCGGCATGACCTTGGGCATCGACAAGATGGGCACGATGTTCGCGACCCGTCCCGGCACCGATCCGAATGCGCTTCCCGTCTATGTCGGCTCGCACCTCGATACCCAGCCGACGGGCGGCAAGTATGACGGCGTTCTCGGTGTACTGGGCGCACTCGAAGTCGTCCGCACGATGAACGACCTCGGCATCAAGACCAAGCACCCCATCGTCGTCACCAACTGGACCAACGAGGAAGGCGCCCGCTTCGCGCCCGCCATGCTGGCGTCCGGCGTTTTCGCCGGCGTTCACTCCCTGGAATACGCCTATGAGCGCAAGGACCCCGAAGGCAAGACCTTCGGCGAAGAGCTGAGCCGCATTGGCTGGCTCGGCGACGAGGAGGTGGGCGCGCGCAAGATGCACGCCTATTTCGAGTACCACATCGAGCAGGGCCCGATCCTCGAAGCCGAGGAGAAGCAGATCGGTGTCGTCACGCACTGCCAGGGCCTGTGGTGGCTGGAATTCACGCTCACCGGCAAGGAAGCCCACACTGGCTCAACGCCGATGAACCTTCGCGTCAATGCCGGCCTTGCCATGTCCCGGATCATCGAGATGGTCCAGGACGTCGCGATGGAAAACCAGCCGGGCGCCGTCGGCGGCGTCGGTCAGGTCTTCTTCTCGCCGAACTCCCGCAACGTGCTGCCGGGCAAGGTCGTCTTCACCGTCGACATCCGCTCGCCAGACAAGGCCAAGCTTGATCGCATGCGCGCCAAGATCGAGGCGGAAGCACCGAAGATCACGGATGCTCTCGGCGTCGGCTGTTCGATCGAAGCCATCGGTCATTTCGAGCCGGTGACCTTCGACCCGAAGCTCGTCACCTCTGTTCGCAGCGCCGCCGAGCGGCTCGGCTACAGCCATATGAACATCATCTCAGGCGCTGGCCACGATGCCTGCTGGGCGGCGAAGGTTGCCCCCGCAACGATGGTCATGTGCCCCTGCGTCGGTGGCCTCAGCCACAACGAGGCGGAGGAGATATCGAAAGAATGGGCGGCAGCCGGCTGTGATGTCCTCTTCCACGCCGTCGTCGAGACCGCTGAAATCGTTGCGTAATCAAGGGCGGGGTCAAACCCGCCTTTTCTTTTACCAGCGGCCGCAGAGCCGCGAGCAATCAATGCAAGGGAACTGATCATGAGCAAAGTCATCAAGGGCGGAACCATCGTCACCGCGGACCTGACCTACAAGGCGGACGTGAAGATCGAGGGCGGCAGGATCGTCGAGATCGGCCCGAACCTTTCCGGCACGGAGACGCTCGATGCGACCGGCTGCTACGTCATGCCCGGCGGCATCGACCCACACGTTCACCTCGAAATGCCGTTCATGGGGACCTATTCCTCCGACGACTTCGAAAGCGGCACGCGCGCAGGCCTTGCCGGCGGCACGACCATGGTCGTCGACTTCTGTCTGCCGGGACCGGAGCAGTCGCTGCTCGAAGCTCTGCAGATGTGGGACAACAAGACGAGCCGCGCCAACGCCGACTACTCGTTCCACATGGCGATCACCGGCTGGAACGAGCGCGTCTTCAACGAGATGGAGACCGTCGTCAAGGACAGGGGCATCAACACCTTCAAGCACTTCATGGCCTACAAGGGCGCGCTGATGGTGAACGATGACGAGATGTTCGCCTCCTTTCAGCGGTGCGCGGAACTCGGCGCCTTGCCGCTGGTCCATGCCGAAAACGGCGACGTCGTCGCCTCGATGACCGCAAAGCTGCTCGCAGACGGCAACAATGGCCCCGAGGCCCACGCCTATTCCCGCCCGCCCGAGGTCGAAGGTGAGGCAACCAACCGCGCCATCATGCTCGCCGACATGGCTGGGGTCCCGCTCTATGTCGTGCACACCTCCTGCGAACAGGCGCATGAAGCGATCCGCCGCGCCCGCCAGAAAGGTATGCGCGTCTATGGCGAGCCGCTGATCCAGCACCTGACTCTCGACGAGAGCGAATATTTCGACAAGGACTGGGACCATGCCGCCCGTCGTGTCATGTCGCCGCCGTTCCGCAACAAGCAGCATCAGGACAGCCTCTGGGCCGGCCTGCAGTCCGGCTCGCTGTCCGTGGTGGCGACCGACCATTGCGCCTTCACCACCGAGCAGAAGCGCTTCGGCGTGAAGGACTTCTCGAAGATCCCGAACGGCACCGGCGGCCTGGAAGACAGGTTGCCAATGTTGTGGACCCATGGCGTCAACACCGGTCGCCTGACGATGAACGAATTCGTTGCCGTCACCTCGACCAACATTGCGAAGATCCTCAACGTCTATCCGAAGAAGGGCGCGATCCTCGTCGGCGCCGATGCGGACATCGTGGTTTGGGATCCGAAGCGTTCCAAGACGATCTCTGCCAAGACCCAGCAATCGTCGATCGATTACAACGTCTTCGAGGGCAAGCAGGTCACCGGCCTCCCGCGCTACACGCTGACGCGTGGTGAAGTCGCGATCGAGGAGAGCACGGTCAAGACGAAGGAAGGACACGGCCAGTTCGTCAAGCGCGAGCCGTTCCAGGCGGTGAACAAGGCGCTGTCGACATGGAAGGAACTCGTCGCACCGCGCAAGGTGGAACGGTCAGGCATCCCGGCGACGGGGGTCTGACCCCTTGGCTTCAGCCCTGCGCAAGCGCGTCGAGCTCCGGAAGGAGCACCACACTCTCCTGCTCGTTGGGATCGGTGCGGGCGATGATCGCCGTGCAGGGCGTGCTGCTGAGGTTCGCAGGCAGATGCGGCACTCCGGCTGGAATGTAGAACAGCTCGCCGGCGTGAACGATCACATGATGCTCCAGATTGTCCCCGTACCAGGTATGGGCCTCCCCGGAGAGCATGTAGATCGCCGTCTCATGCGCCTCATGCAGATGCGCCTTTGCTCGCACGCCAGGCGGGATTGTCAGAAGGTGCATGCAGATGCCCTTGGCGCCCACCGTCTCGGCTGCGATGCCTTCAAAGTAACTAAGCCCTTGCTTGCCGTCGTAGGCATGGCTCGGGCGGACAATATGACAGGTAGGCTTTGATGTCGCATCCATCGTCATCCTCCATGGAGCTTGCCGGTTCAGTGAAAACCGGTACTCATACTATCACGCAAACCGCCCCGACGCGGGGAAAACAGGATCCATCAGCATTGACGCAAGCTGCTTCCGTTGTATCCGCCAAGGATCTCTGTCTCACCTATCAGGCGAATGACGCGCCGGTGCATGCGCTGACCAACGTCAACCTCGAGGTGCGCAAGGGCGATTTCGTTTCCTTCATCGGCCCCTCCGGCTGCGGCAAGACAACCTTTCTGCGCGTCATCGCCGATCTTGAAAAGAAGACCTCCGGCGACATCACCGTCAACGGCATGACGCCCGAGGAAGCCCGCAAGGCCCGCGCCTACGGCTATGTCTTCCAGGCGCCGGCGCTTTACCCGTGGCGGACCATCGAAAAGAACATCGCGCTGCCGCTCGAGATCATGAACTATCCGTCGCGCGACCGCAAAAAGCGCATTGCCGAGGCGCTCGATCTCGTCAGCCTGTCCGGTTTCGAGAAGAAGTTTCCCTGGCAGCTGTCCGGCGGCATGCAGCAGCGCGCCTCGATCGCCCGCGCGCTCGCCTTCGATGCCGATCTCCTGTTGATGGACGAACCCTTTGGTGCGCTCGATGAAATCGTCCGCGACCACCTCAACGAAGAGCTCCTGAAACTCTGGGCACGGACCAACAAGACGATATGCTTCGTCACCCACTCGATCCCCGAGGCCGTCTACCTCTCGACCAAGATCGTGGTCATGTCCCCGCGCCCCGGCCGCGTCACCGACATCATCGACTCGCCGCTGCCGCGTGAGCGCCCGCTCGACATCCGCGAGACCCCCGAATTCCTCGAAATCGCCCATCGCGTCCGCGAGGGTTTGAGAGCGGGGCACAGCTATGAGCACTAGGACCGAAAAGTCACGTCTTCACCGGCGAGGCCGCCGATGAAACCGGACACGCTCAAGGACAAGGTCATCCCTGTCGTCACGATCCTCACGGTGCTTGTGGTGATCTGGTACATCGCCGCCGTGCTTATGAACGCGCCGTTCCAGCGCGACATGGATAAGCGCGCCAATGAAACGCCTGGAACCATCGAGTTTATCGAGAAGACGCTCTCTCAGCCGAAGCCGTTGCTGCCGGCACCGCATCAGGTGGCGCAGAACGTGTTCGAGAACACCTTCCTGCGCAAGCTTTCGAGCAACCGCAGCCTGGTCTACCACAGCGGAGTCACGCTCTCGTCAACCGTACTCGGCTTCGGCCTCGGCACCCTGCTCGGCATCCTGATTGCCGTCGGCATCGTGCACATCAAGGCGCTCGATCGCAGCCTGATGCCGTGGATCATCACCTCGCAAACGATCCCGATCCTGGCGATCGCACCAATGGTGATCGTCGTGCTCGGGGCCATCAACATCACCGGCCTGATACCGAAGGCGCTGATCTCGACCTACCTGTCGTTCTTCCCTGTGACGGTCGGCATGGTGAAGGGACTGCGTTCACCTGAGGTCATGCTTCTCGACCTGATGCGCACCTATAACGCCTCGGCTGCACAGACCTTCTGGAAGCTGCGCGTCCCGGCGTCGGTCCCCTACCTCTTCACTTCGATGAAGGTCGCGATCGCGGCAAGCCTTGTCGGCGCCATCGTCGGCGAACTGCCGACCGGCGCTGTCGCAGGCATCGGATCGAAGCTTCTCGCAGGCTCCTACTACAGCCAGACGATCGACATCTGGGCAGCGCTCGTCGCCGGCTCGGTACTCGCCGCGTTGCTCATCGCCATTGTGGGGTTGGTAGCCAAGATCGTCGACAAATCGATGGGCGGGAGGCCGGCATGAAGACAATGGCGTTCTCCTGGCAAGGTCTCATCGCCCTCCTCTTCGCGGCGTTGGCCCTGGTGACCCTGCCGCTCCTTGGAGAAGGAGCACCGCAACCGGTCTCGCAGGCCACCACATTGCTGACGATTGCGCTCATCGTGGCAACGGCGCTGATCTCGTTTGCGCCTCTGCCGAAACTCTATGTGGCCGCTGTCCTCCTCATCGGAGCACATTGGGCTGCCTGGGTGCTCCTCTCCAGCGTCACCGGCAATGAAGGACTGGCAACCAAGTCCTTCTTCTTGCTGCTGGCCGCCTGCTGGCTGCTCGCCTGGCGCTGCGTGACCGAGCTTTCCGAGATGAAGCCCACCTCCGGGCTCGAACGCTCGGTACTGCGGCTGCTGATCCCAGCCATCTTCGGCGCCTGGATCCTGATCCTGTGGGAAGCTCTCACGCGGGGCGCCGGCATCCCCTTCGTGCTTCTGCCGCCGCCGAGCGCCATCGGCGCCCGCATCGTCGGATCGCTGCCGACACTCGGCGAAGACATAAGACAGACGATCTTCAAGGCGGTGCTTGCCGGCTACATCATCGGCTGCGCTTCCGGCTTTGTCGTCGCCATCCTGGCGGATCGCGTCGCCTTTCTGCGCCGAGGGCTGCTGCCGATCGGCAACATGGTCTCGGCACTGCCGATGATCGGCGTCGCACCAATCATGGTCATGTGGTTCGGCTTCGACTGGCAGTCGAAGGCGGCCGTAGTCGTGATCATGACGTTCTTCCCGATGCTGGTGAACACAGTCGCCGGCCTCGCCGCATCCGGTCCGATGGAGCGCGACCTGATGCAGACCTACGCGTCCAACTACTGGCAGACGCTGCTGAAGCTCCGGCTTCCGGCAGCAATGCCCTTCATTTTCAATGCATTGAAGATCAACTCGACGCTAGCGCTGATCGGTGCCATCGTCGCGGAGTTCTTCGGTACGCCGATCGTCGGCATGGGCTTCCGCATCTCTACCGAGATCGGGCGCATGAATGTCGACATGGTCTGGGCCGAAATCGCCGTTGCGGCGCTCGTCGGCTCGATCTTCTATGGCGTCGTCGCCCTGGCAGAACGGGCGGTGACTTTCTGGCATCCGTCTATCCGTGGTGGCTAGGCGTCGCTTTATTCCCGCGAATGGGATTGGGGCTTAACTTCAGAGGGAACAAGAAAATGAAAAAACTGATTGTTGCAATGATGGCGAGCGCGATGTCGCTTGCAGCAGCCCATGCGATGGCTGCCGACAAGGTGACGCTGCAGCTCAAGTGGGTGACGCAGTCGCAGTTCGCCGGCTATTACGTCGCCAAGGACAAGGGTTACTACGACGAAGAAGGCCTCGATGTCACGATCAAGCCGGGCGGCCCCGACATCGCCCCTGAACAGGTGATCGCCGGTGGTGGCGCCGACGTCATCGTCGACTGGATGGGCGGCGCGCTGGTTGCCCGCGAAAAGGGCGTTCCGCTCGTCAACATCGCCCAGCCATATCAGAAGTCGGGCATGGAGCTGATTTGCCGCAAGGACGGCCCGATCAAGACCGAAGCCGACTTCAAGGGTCACACGCTCGGTGTCTGGTTCTTCGGCAACGAATATCCGTTCTTCGCGTGGATGAACAAGCTCGGCCTCAAGACCGAAGGTGGCCCGGACGGCGTGACGGTCCTGAAGCAGAGCTTCGACGTACAGCCGCTGCTGCAGAAGCAGGCCGACTGCATCTCCGTCATGACCTACAACGAATACTGGCAGGCAATCGATGCCGGCTTCAAGCCGGAAGAACTGACGGTGTTCAACTATAGCGCCATGGGCAACGACCTCCTCGAAGACGGTCTCTATGCCTCGGAAGACAAGCTCAAGGACCCGGCCTTCAAGGAAAAGATGGCCAAGTTCGTCAAGGCTTCCATGAAGGGCTGGAAGTACGCCGTCGAGAACCCTGACGAAGCCGCGGGCATCGTCGTCGACGCCGGTGGCCAGGACGAAAACCACCAGAAGCGGATGATGGGCGAAGTCGCCAAGCTGATCGGCGACGGCACTGGCAAGCTCGACACGACGCTCTATGACCGCACCGCCAAGGCGCTGCTCGATCAGAAGATCATCAACAAGGAACCATCAGGCGCCTGGACGCACGACATCACCGACGCTGCCGCCAAGTAAGCAGTTCGTCTGAGAAAAATGAAACGCGCGGAGTGATCCGCGCGTTTTTTTGTGAGAGCCAAAGAAAAAGCGTACTCTTATGTCGCATTTGGAAACTGTCGTGCGTCTAAGCATGACCGGATCGCGATCAACTATCGGAATGCACGCATAACCGCATGGTGATTGATCTGTGTTTCGATGGTAATTATTGGTGCAGATAGAGGAATTATTTTCCGCCGGACTTGCGCGATGGACAAAACGATACCACGTACAATCCGATTTTTGCCGGACGAGGGACTTCTTAAGTAAGGACCGGCAGAAGATGCGGGAATACCTTTGAGAATAGCAATACGGGAACGGGCCATTTCGCGAGCTGACGCCAACGCGCGGACTTGGCTGACCATATCAAGACTGGACGAAGACGCATGGCACGCACGCCGCTTAACATTCTACGCGCCTCCACCCTGATCGTCGCTGCTTTTGCGACCTCGAACCTGTTCGCCCAGGAAGCGCCCGTCGCCAAGCCGCAGCAAAACCTGCCGGCGATCGTGGTCACCAAGGCAGAGACCCGCACGCTGGTTGATCGTGTCGTCGCGACCGGCACCGTTAAACCCGTCGAAGAGATCTATCTCCAGCCGCAGGTCGAAGGCCTGTCGATCCGTGCACTTGCTGCGGATATTGGCGACCACGTTCGTTCCGGCAGCGTGCTCGCAACGCTGAACGATGACGCGATCATCCTCGAAAAGAGCCAGTTGCAGGCAACGAGAGCCAAGAACGAAGCAAGCCAGGCGCAGCTGCGCGCGCAGCTGATCGAAGCGCAGGCCAATGCCGAACAGGCTCGCCAGCAGCAAGTCCGCGCCCAGGAAATGGGCAAGAAGGGGACCGTTTCGACGGCGACCGTCGAGCAGGCGGATGCTGCCGCGGCTTCGGCAAACGCGCGCGTAACCTCCGCGGAACAGGCGATCCAGGTCGCCGTCGCCGACATCAAGGTGACCGACAGCCAGATTGCCGATGCCAACCTCAAGCTGGCGCGCACCGACGTCAAGACGCCGGTTGACGGCACGGTTTCCGCCAAGAACGCCAAGGTCGGCGCGATTGCATCCGGAACCGGCGAGCCCCTCTTCACCATCATCCGCGACGACAAGATCGAGCTGGTGGCCGAAGTTAACGAGAGCGATATCGTCAAGATCGAGCCCGGCCAGAAGGCGACGCTTTCGCTTTCCGGCAGCCGCGACAAGATCAGCGGCTCGGTTCGCCTCGTATCCCCGACCGTCGATCCCGTCACGCGCCTCGGCCTCGTTCATATCCTGATCGACGACAGCAGCAAGGCCCGCTCCGGCATGTACGGCAGCGCCGATATCGTCATACGCACCACTGAAAACGTATCCCTGCCGCTTTCCGCGGTCCTCACCAGCACCGACGGCTCCTCCGCCCGCAAGGTCGAGGACAATGTCGTGAAGTTCGCCAAGGTCGAGACGGGCATTCAGGATGGCGCCTATATCGAGATCACCAACGGGCTGAAGGACGGCGAGGAAGTCGTTGCCAAGGCGGGCGCCTATGTCCGCGATGGCGACCATATCACGCCGGTTCGCGAACAGCCTGCGGCTTCCAACTAAGGGACGACCGATGAACTTTTCAGCCTGGTCAATCCGAAATCCCATTGCGCCGCTTCTGGCCTTCGCACTTCTGCTTTTCGTGGGCATTCAGGCCTTCAACAAGCTGCCGATCACCCGCTTTCCAAATATCGACGTTCCGCTCGTCTCGATCGTCGTGACGCAGAGCGGTGCGTCGCCGGCCGAGCTCGAAATGCAGGTGACCAAAGAGATCGAGGATGCCGTCGCCAGCATCAACGGTATCGATGAAATCCAGTCGACGGTAACCGACGGCCAGTCCCAGACGGTCGTCATGTTCCGCATGGAGGTGCCGACCGAACAGGCGGTGCAGGACACCAAGGACGCCATCGACCGCATCCGCGGCGATCTGCCGGCAAACGTCGACGTCCCGATCGTCTCCAAGATCGACGTCGAAGGCCAGGCAATCCAGACCTTTGCCGTGTCCTCGCCCGATATGTCGCTGGAAGAACTCTCCTGGTTCGTTGACGATACCGTCAAGCGCTCGCTCCAGGGACAGGCCGGCATCGGCCGCGTCGACCGTTACGGCGGCGCGGAGCGCGAAGTGCGCATCGAGCTCAATCCTGACAAGCTCAACGCCTACGGCATCACCGCCGCCAGCGTGAACCAGCAGCTGCGCGGCACCAACGTCGATCTCGGCTCCGGCCGTGGTCAGGTTGCCGGCAACGAGCAGGCGATCCGCGTTCTCGGTGATGCCCGCAATGTGGCTGAGCTCGCCAATACCACGATCGCGCTCCCCAACGGACGCTTCGTCAAGGTTTCCGATCTTGGCGCCATCAAGGACACCTACGAAGAGCCGAAGTCCTTCTCGCGCTTCAATTCGTCGCCTGTCGTCACCTTCGGTGTCTTCCGCGCCAAGGGCGCCAGCGAAGTCAGCGTTGCCGAAACGGTCTCGAAGAGCCTCGCAACGGTTCGGGCCGAAAACCCGAACGTCAACATCGAGCTGATCGACGACTCAGTCTACTTCACCTACGGCAACTACGAAGCCGCCATGCACACGCTGCTCGAAGGCGCGCTACTGGCGATCGTCGTCGTCTTCCTGTTCCTGCGCAATTGGCGCGCGACCCTCATTTCCGCAGTCGCCCTCCCCCTTTCCGCGATCCCGACATTCTGGATCATGGATCTGATGGGCTTCTCACTGAACCTCGTCAGCTTCCTCGCTCTGACGCTGGCGACCGGTATTCTCGTCGACGATGCGATCGTTGAAATCGAGAACATTGCCCGACATATCAAGATGGGCAAGACGCCTTATCGCGCTGCGATCGAGGCCGCCGACGAAATCGGTCTCGCCGTCATCGCGACGACCTTCACGATCATCGCGGTCTTCGTGCCGGTGTCGTTCATGCCGGGCATTCCCGGTCAGTACTTCATCCAGTTCGGATTGACCGTCGCCTTCTCCGTCTTCTTCTCGTTGATGGTCGCGCGTCTCATCACACCGATGATGGCCGCCTATCTGATGCGGGCCGAAGACGGCATGGAGGACCACCACGACAATGACGGCTGGTTCTTCCGCGGCTATACTCGGCTTGTGAAGGCAACGACCAGCCGCTGGTGGACGCGTTACGCGACGCTGCTTGCGGCAATCGCCTTCCTCATCGGCTCGATGGCGCTGCTGGCGCAGGTTCCGGGCAGCTTCCTGCCACCGGAAGACGCATCGCGCATCGTGCTCTCCGTCGAACTGCCGCCGAACGCGACGCTCGACGATACGGAAGCAACCACCGACGAGGTCTACAGGAACGTCAAGGACATCAACGGCGTCGAAAGCGTCTTCGTTCTCGGCGGCGCCTCGCCGAAGGGCGATCTCGAACTGCGCCGCGCAACCGTGACGCTCGCCCTGCAGAAGCTCGACCAGTCGCTGGTGAAAAAGCTCGTCAACGACGTGCTGGGCTCGATCCCTGTCATCGGCCCGCATCTGCCGAAGGTCCAACTGCACGGCCGCGTGCGTCCGCAGTGGGATATCGAAAAGGAAGTCTTCGCCAAGCTCCGCCATATCCCGGACGTTCGCATCCTGAAGCTCAATGACCGCGGCGAACGCGACCTCTCGTTCAACTTCCTTTCGAAGAACGAGAAGGATCTGAGCGACGCGGTTGGTATTCTGGAATCGAAGCTGCGTGCCGATCCCGCGCTGGCCAACGTCAGTGCCGATGGCGCCCTGCCCCGTCCGGAATTGCAGGTCCGCCCGCGCAAGGATCAGGCAGCTCGTCTCGGCATCACGCCGCAGCAGATCTCCGAGACGATCCGCGTCGCAACCATCGGCGATATCGATGCGTCGCTCGCCAAGATCAACCTCGACGACCGCCAGATCCCGATCCGGGTTCAGGCCTCGGTCGACATGCGCCGGGACCTTGCGGCTCTCCGGGCTCTGAAGATCCAGACAGCAAGCGGCGGCACCGTTCCCCTGTCGACGGTCGCCGACATCGACTATTCGGAAGGTGTCAGCTCGATCAAGCGCAACAACCGCAACCGTGTCGTGGCGATCGGATCGGACCTGCCGCAGGGCGTCGCGCTCGATACCGCGTCCGCCCGCTTCCGGGCAATCGTGGCCGATGCCAAGATCCCGCCGACGGTTCACCTTGTCGAAAGCGGCGACACCAAGGTGCAGAAGGAAATGCAGCAGAGCTTCGTCAACGCGATGTTGATGGGCCTGATGCTGGTGCTGACAGTGCTGATCCTGCTCTTCAAGGACGTGATTCAGCCTTTCACCATTCTGTTCTCGTTGCCGCTGGCAATCGGCGGCGTCGCGGTAGGCCTGCTGGTCACCAACAATCCGCTGTCGATGCCCGTCTTGATCGGCATCCTGATGCTGATGGGCATCGTCACGAAGAACGCCATCCTGCTCGTCGACTTCGCGATCGAGATGCGCCATCGCGGCATGGCGCGGGTCGAAGCCATGGTGGAGGCCGGCCGCAAGCGCGCCCGCCCGATCATCATGACCTCGATCGCCATGTCGGCTGGCATGCTGCCTTCGGCAATGGGCGTCGGCGAAGGCGGGTCGTTCCGCGCACCGATGGCCATCGCGGTCATTGGCGGTATCATCGTCTCGACGGTGCTGTCGCTCGTGGTCGTCCCCTCCTTCTTCCTGATCATGGACGATCTGTCCCGCCTGCTCGGCTGGATGTTCGGTCGCCTCGTCGGCAAGAAGGACCAGGAAGAGCTGCCGCTGTCGCGCGAAGAGCTGACGGAAGCCGTCAACACGCTCGACGACCGCGTCACCGCGATCGAGAAGCCCGAGGGCAAGCGCGGCAAATCCGGCGGCAACGTCGTCCGCTTGCCGCCCTTCGCAGCGGAATAGCACTCTGACAGCCTCGAAGGCCGGAATTGCCTGG
The DNA here is from genome assembly GCF_030382195.1 of Rhizobium sp. S96. Classification (NCBI taxonomy): domain Bacteria; kingdom Pseudomonadati; phylum Pseudomonadota; class Alphaproteobacteria; order Hyphomicrobiales; family Rhizobiaceae; genus Rhizobium; species Rhizobium sp. S96. The sequence goes on along the minus strand of NZ_JAUDRY010000018.1, from coordinate 46,678 downwards.
CCTCCCTCTAAATTCCATACAAGGCTCGCAGAACTCACGTTCTGCGAGCCTTGTTTTATGCGCGCTCACGATCGACCCGCTGCAACCGCAGGGATCAATTCAGTGCCAAAACTTGATCCAGATCAACTTGTAGCTCCATGACTCCGTTTATTCTCACGGTATGGCAGGCGGATAGCGTCTGCTGTAACCACGGAGGAAGGAATGACGACGGCCTTGAAACTGAGTGCCGCTCAAAAGGCGATGCTTGGCAAAGCCTTGCTTGTTTCGGATCTGAGCCGGGATGAGCGCGAAGCGCTGATGTCTTGCGCGACCGCAGTCCGCTATCAGATACACGACACCCTTTTCCATGAGCATGGAGAGGCACGCTACTTCTATTGCGTGCTCAGCGGCTACGTCAGGCTGTATCGCCTCGGCAACGACAATCGCGAGGCGGATATCCGCATCTGCGAGCCCGGCGACAGCTTCGGCGAGTGCCTCCTGCTTGACGGGAGCGGGTACAACTATAGTGCCCAGGCGATGGAACAGTCGATGCTGGCACGCTTCGATCTCGACAAGGTCAGGGCATTGCTGGACGAGCGTCCGCGCATCGGCATTGCGATCATGCGCGCGCTCTCGCAGCACCTGCTGTCGACGATCGACTGCCTAGCAAGCGATCGCATGCGCACTGCACCGCAGCGCGTCGCCAGCTACCTGCTGACGCACTCGACACAACAGGGCGCCGCTGCATCGCTGCGACTGCCATTCCAGAAGAGCCTGCTGGCTCGAAAGCTCGGGCTCGCACCCGAGGCCCTCTCCCGTGCCTTTTCAGCACTGCGCGAAGCAGGCGTGACGGTGAGCGGTCGCCTGATCGAGATCAACAACCTCGATGCTCTGAAAGGCGTCTAGGCGGTCACAGACCGCCTTGTTCCTTGAGGAAGCTGACGATCGAATTGATACCGTCGCCACGCTTCATGTCGGAGAAGACGAAGGGGCGCGCCTCGCGCATGCGCGTGGCGTCGCGATCCATCACATCGAGATCCGCGCCGACATAGGGAGCAAGATCCTTCTTGTTGATGACAAGCAGGTCCGACTTGGTGATTCCAGGTCCGCCCTTGCGCGGGATTTCCTCGCCCTGGCAGACCGAGATGACATAGATGGTAATGTCTGCCAGATCCGGGGAAAACGTCGCCGCCAGATTGTCACCTCCGGACTCGATGAAAACGACGTCGAGATCCGGAATGCGCTCGTTCAGTCCCGCGATGGCCTGCAGGTTGATCGTCGCATCCTCACGGATGGCGGTATGCGGGCACCCGCCCGTTTCAACGCCGACGATACGATCCGACGGCAGCGCCTGCATGCGCATCAACGCCTCGGCATCCTCGGTCGTGTAGATGTCGTTGGTCACCACGGCGACGGAATAGTCGTCCCGCATCGCCTTGCAGAGCTTTTCGGTGAGCGCCGTCTTGCCGGAGCCGACCGGACCGCCGATACCGACCCGCAAAGGTCCATTTCCTGATTTCATATTCTGAACTCCAATCGAAGCGGACGATAGCGCGGCATTTGACAGGCAACCACCGGCAAATGACGCAGGTCGGTGGCATGTGGCTCCCGATGAACCAGCCTCACGACCGAAACAGTCTGGTCGTCTGCGTCTCATGACGCAGTGACATGATATCCGCCTGGACGGTCGCCGATCCAAGGTCATCCAGCGTCGACGAGGCAGCCCGGCTAACAATCGACGCAATGTCGGCTTCTAGGCCAGCCAGAATGGCCACGCCGCCCTTCTGTCCAGCGACACTCAGACGAATACCGGCCGACACGGCTTGCGAACAGTAAGCGTGCAGGAAGGCAGCGATCGCCTTTTCAAGGCCAATGCCATGCGCTCCAGCGACGGCACCGACCGCCACCGGATAGGCAACGTGCGCCGGCAAGCGATCGAACACCGCATCCGGCCAGGCGCGCGCGGACGACAGGAAGGCATCACCAAGCAGCATCGTTTCCTGATGGCGCTCTCGTGAACCGGCAAGCGCTTCCGCAAGCTCAGCCACCGAAACAAGGGATGCGCTTTCGCCCTGGGCCCGATGGCTCTCAGCGAAGAGCACAGCGTCGTTCCAGACGGCGCCATGGGAAAGCAGCGCCCTCACCCAGTCGCCGAGCGTGTCGGCGTCCTTGACCAGGCCGTCGTGTACCGCACGCTCCAGGCCTCCCGAATAGGCAAACGAGCCCACTGGAAAGGCCGGCGATAGCCACGCCATCAGCCGCAGCAATGCTTGCAAATCGCCATTCTCGGTCATGAACGCTCAGTCGTGCGAGTGATGATGGCCATGCGAATGGCCGTGGTCGTGCCCATGCGAATTGCTGCCATGGGAGTGATAGGCGCCCCGTGCCGGCTGGAACGGCTCGGAGACTTCCGACACCGTTGCTCCCAGTCCTTCCAGCATGGAACGAATGACGTGATCGCGCAGGATCAGGATACGCTCTTCCTCGATCTGGGCGCCGAGGTGGCGGTTTCCGAGATGCCAGGCGAGCTCGATCAGATGCAGCCGGTCCCGTGCCTTGATCTCGAACAGCTTTTCGTCCGCGGCAACGATCTCGATCAGCTCGCCGTCTTCCAGCACCAGCATGTCGCCACTTGCGAACAAGACCGGCTCCTTGAGATCGAGCATGACCATGTCGCCATTTTCGAGATGCAGCAGCTTGCGGCGTAGATGCCTCAGATCATGTGGCAGGACAACCTTGCCGATGGGGTTCGAAGAAGGCGTGCCGGCGGGAAGATAGGAGGTAACGCGCTGCATGACATATCCATTTCAAATGACTGCCCGAGCATGCAAAATAGCCCCCGCCGATGCAAGGTCAAAACACGCGAGAGCTCCGCTATCCTGTGTTCTTGGCCGCCGCCAGATAGTCGATCTCGGCAGCCGGCGCGGTGTGCCCGCTGTCGCTCAGCCGCCTGCGCCGGCGAACGTGCGGCTGCAGCCCTTCGTCCTCGTGCACGACGCGATTACGGCCGAGCGCCTTGGCAAGATAAAGCGCCTTGTCGGCGGCGGAATAAACGGTCTCCTTGCTGCGTCCTGTACCAAACTCCGCGATGCCCGCCGAAACAGTGATATTGATCGCGCAGTCGTCGACCAGGATCGGTTGCGCGGCGAGCTGGGTGCAGACCGACCTGATCAGCGCTATGCGCTCCTCACGCGGCAGGTCCACAACAATCACGCCGAACTCCTCGCCACCCAGCCGTGCGGCAAAAGATCGGCCGCAGAAGGACGTTGCGAGCAGGGTCGAGACGGCGATGATGACCTGATCCCCGCACGCATGACCGAAACGGTCGTTGATCGCCTTGAAGCGGTCGACATCGAAGATCGCCAGACAGGCCTGGCCGTCGATCTCATCAAGCGCCTCTGTAAAGGCGCGTCTGTTGAGAAGGCCGGACAGCATATCCGTTCGGCTCAACTGTTCGAACTCGGCCCGCGAGACGCTGAGCTGATGCATGGCACAGCCGACCACCAGCGCCAGCACGCCCGATACAAGCCCCCCGATCAGCCAAGACAGCGCGACGCCGTAGACCACGGCGTTCGCGAGTGGCACCGGCAAGACGCCGAGCCAATCGAATGGCAGCACCAAGATAGCGATCACGACCGACGACAACATCACCGCGAGAAAGCTCATCTTGAGAGCGAACGTGTAAATCGTATGGCGGTTTTGAAAATCGCCAAGCTCTGCCTGGAGTGAAATTTTCATTCGAATCGACCTTCTTGCCCAGCGCCAAGCACATTGCTTAGATGCCAACTGCTGCCGATTTCTTAAGTGGATTGTTAAGATTTGAACGATTTCAGGGGAATTGATCGGGCGCTCAAAGGTGACCGAAAATGCTACGTTCCGGCACCCGATTCAACTCGACAATACTCAAACTCAATTCATTGATTTTGAATGTCTTTTTAAAATTCGCGCATTGACGTGTTCCATTGCGGACGCACCGCCCCAAGGTGGAACAGGGCACTTTGAAAAAACAACTTTAAGAAGATTTTGCTTAACAAGCCAGACGCGAAACGGTCGGCGACGAGCGCCGACCGTTAAAATCTCTCAGTACATGAAGTAGCGCTGCGCCATCGGCAGCGAGGTCGCCGGTTCGCATGTCAGCAGCTCGCCGTCGGCGCGCACCTCGTAGGTCTCCGGATCGACCTCGATATGGGGCGTCAGGCTGTTGTGGATCATCGATGCCTTGGAGATGCCGCCGCGCGTGTTCTTGATGGCGACAAGGTCCTTGGCAACGCCGAGGCGACCCTTGAGGCCGGCGTCGAGCGAGGCCTGGCTGACGAAGGTGACCGACGAGTTTGTGCGCAGCTTGCCATAGGCGGCGAACATCGGGCGGTAATGCATCGGCTGCGGCGTCGGGATCGAAGCGTTCGGATCACCCATCGGGGCCGCCGCGATCGAGCCGGCGAGCAGCACCATCTCCGGCTTCACGCCGAAGAAGGCCGGGTTCCACAAGACGAGGTCGGCGCGCTTGCCGACTTCGATCGAGCCGATCTCGTGACTGACGCCCTGCGCGATCGCCGGGTTGATCGTGTACTTGGCGATGTAGCGGCGGACGCGGAAGTTGTCGTTATCCCCCGTCTCCTCCTTCAGCGGACCGCGCTGGCGCTTCATCTTGTCCGCCGTCTGCCAGGTGCGGATCGCCACTTCGCCGACACGACCCATGGCCTGGCTGTCGGAGGAGATGATCGAGAAGGCGCCGATGTCGTGCAGGATGTCTTCGGCCGCGATCGTTTCCTTGCGGATACGGCTTTCGGCAAACGCGATATCCTCGGGGATCGACGGCGACAGGTGGTGGCAGACCATCAGCATGTCGAGATGCTCGGCGACGGTGTTGACCGTGTAGGGCCGCGTCGGGTTGGTGGACGACGGAATGACGTTCGACTGGCCGCAGATCTTGATGATATCGGGCGCGTGGCCGCCGCCCGCCCCTTCCGTGTGGAAGGCGTGGATGGTGCGGCCCTTCAGCGCGCCGATCGTATCCTCGACGAAGCCGCTTTCGTTCAGCGTGTCGGTGTGGATCATCACTTGGATATCGTATTCGTCGGCAACCGAGAGGCAGCAATCGATCGCAGCCGGCGTCGTGCCCCAGTCCTCGTGCAGTTTCAGCGACGACGCGCCGGCAAGCACCATTTCCTCGAGTGCGGCCGGCAGCGAGGCGTTGCCCTTGCCCGCCAGCGCGAGATTCATCGGGAAGCCGTCGAAGCTCTCGATCATGCGCTCGATATGCCAGGCGCCGGTGCAGGTGGTGGCGAGCGTACCGTGCGCCGGGCCAGAGCCGCCGCCGAGCATGCAGGTGATGCCGGACATCAGCGCTTCCTCGATCTGCTGCGGGCAGATGTAATGGATATGCGCGTCCATGCCGCCGGCGGTGATGATCTTTCCCTCGCCGGCGATCGCCTCGGTGGACGGGCCGACGATGATGTTGACACCCGGCTGCGTATCCGGATTGCCGGCCTTGCCGATGGCGTGGATGCGGCCGTTCTTCAGCCCGATATCAGCCTTGACGATGCCGGTATGGTCGATGATCACGACATTGGTGATGACGGTATCGACCGCGCCCTGCGCCCGCGTCGCCTGGCTCTGCCCCATACCGTCGCGGATGACCTTGCCGCCGCCGAACTTCACCTCTTCGCCATAGGTGGTGAAATCCTTCTCGATCTCGATGAAGAGCTCGGTATCGGCAAGCCGCACCTTGTCGCCGGTGGTCGGGCCGAACATGCCGGCATAGGCGGCGCGGGAAATCTTGTAGGGCATATGTCAGGCTCCTTGGGAGGACGAACGGGATGCGGACGGATAAAACCGCGTGACGCGGCCGGCGGCGACGTAAGCGTCGACGAGCTGCCTTTCGGCGGCGAAGGGATGCCACTCCCAGCCTTGATGGCCGAAGCCGGCAAGCGCGATCGGGGCATCGGGAAATCGGTTCATGACCTCAGCGATCACGATCATGCCGCTGCTCGGCACGACGTAAGGCGCAGGGTCAAATGCGGCCAGCGCCTGGTCGACGCCATCATGAATCACTTTGTCAACGACCACATGCGCCTTGCCAGCTTCCCCGCAGAAGGCGTTGAATTGACTCGTATAGTCGTCACAGAAATCGTCGAGCTCTGGATGCGATATGGCAAGCGGGGCCTTCAGCGCTGCGAACTTCTCCGGATCGCGCACGCTCCAGATCTCGGCAGCTTCGACCACGGCGGGATGCGCGCGCCACGCTTCGGAAGACAGCATCACCTTGGCGGGACGGCCGGTATTGCAGACGGCGACGACATCAGTGCGGCCGGGGCTCGCCTCGTAGGATCGGCATTCGTTGAACCGGATGACGAAGCCTGCCGCGGCAACAGCAGCGGCCCCCTCCGCACCGATCTCACCATTGCCGACGATCATGATGCTCTCTGCCACCTCAGTTGCTCATCGCGTCTTCGAGCGTCTTCAGCTCCTTGGTCCTGGCATCGGTCACGTTGGCGATGCAGCCGGCCACCAGCATCGGCTCCATCGTGCCGCCACGCGCCTGAAAGCCGGCCGCCTCGCATTGCGCATCACGATAGGTGATCCACGCGCGCTGGGCGGTTACCAAAGCTTTCTCCGCCCCCTTCATGTCGCCATCCTGATCGCTATCGATGGCGACCATGGCGGCGCGGGTCTTCTTGTATTGAACGTTGAGCGCCTTATCGGCATCGTCCTGCCGCGCCCGCTCGCAGAGCGTCATATCGGTCTGCGTCGTCGGGCTCTTGCAGTCGATCTCCTCGGCGCTGGCGCCACCGGCACCAATCAGCGCGAGCAGGCCAAAGGCCACGGGCATTGCAACACGCACCATCTCCTCCCGAGACATGATCACAGCTTGCCCATCACCAGCTGGCGGAAGCCGTAGACTTCGCGCTTACCGGATAGCGGGATCAGCGTCACCGAACGCGTCTGCCCCGGCTCGAAGCGCACGGCCGTGCCGGCCGGAATATCGAGCCGCATGCCATGCGCCTTCTCTCGATCGAAGGAGAGCCCCGCATTGGTCTCGCCGAAATGATAGTGGCTGCCGACCTGCACGGGACGGTCGCCGGTATTCGACACCTCGATCGTCACGGTTGGGGCACCGGCGTTGAGTTCGATTTCGCCTGGTGCGGCAATGATTTCGCCTGGGATCATGATTGTCTCCTCACGCGGCCTTGATGGGCGCGCAGCCCTCGGCCTTCAGCACGCGTTTCGTCGATGCCGGGTTGTTGATGAGTTTGCCCGCCGGGCGGATCGGCCGGCGCACCAGCTCGCCGCCGCAATTCGGGCAGATGCCTGACAGCACGGTCTCGGCGCAGGACGTGCAATAGGTGCACTCGAAGCTGCACATCATCGCCTCGCGGCTTTCGGGCGGCAGGTCCTTGTCGCAGCATTCGCAATTGGGTCGAAGCTCGAGCATGGCGGCCTCAGCGGATCGGTTCGTGAACGGTCACGAGCTTCGTTCCGTCGGGGAACGTTGCTTCCACCTGCACGTCGTGGATCATCTCGGCGATGCCGTCCATCACCTGGTCGCGGCCGATGACATGGGCACCGGCTTCCATGAGCTCGGCCACCGGCCGGCCGTCACGCGCGCCTTCGACGACGTAGTCGGTAATCAGCGCGATCGCCTCGGGATAGTTGAGCTTGACGCCCCGCTCGAGCCGCCGCCGCGCGACCATCGCCGCCATCGAAATCAGCAGCTTGTCTTTTTCTCGTGGTGTGAGGTTCATCGTGCATCCATCTGCTTGAACTAGAGATTCCAGACTTTCGGCACAGGCGCACCGTTGCGCAAGGCTGAAATGATCGGGATCAGGATTTTTCGAAGTGCGAAGCCATCCGACGCCGCCAGCCGAACAACCAGCTTGCCGCCCCAGCAGCTGGCGCCGCCCATATGACCGTCGAGCAACGGCCTGACCGCATTGAGATAGCTCTCCGCCTGCGGCCCGACATAGAGCAGCGTCGCAAAGGCGACCTGGCCCGAAAGCACCGCCTGCTCCCGCGTCAGCGCCTGCACCTCGCCAGCGAGCCTCAGATCCTCGGCATGGCAGAGCCGGCCTTCCCGGCGGATACGCCAGCGGTCGCGGAACAGCCCGGAGACAACCGCCTCGCCCATCGCCTTGCGCCCCAGCAGGATCGCTTCGACCGCCAGGAATTCCGCGCCCTCGTCGAGGTCGACATCGAGCCGTCGATAGAGCGAGGAGCGATCGAAGAGGATGGTTTCCTGCGGCAGCCAGTCGACCCGCGCATTGGCGCCGACCTGGATTTTCGTGGTGATCTCGGCGGTGCCGGCGGACGCCTTGTAGATTTTCTCACAGGCCTGTGTGGTCACGTCGATGCGCGTGCCTGGACCGGCGACAACGCTCCAGTCCATGCGATCGCCACCGGTGAGACCGCCGGCCGTATTGATGATGACGGCTTCCATCGAGGCATCGAAGGTATCGGGCAGCCGGATCTTCGCTGCACCCTCCTGATAGAGCTCGCGGATGCGCGTGCGCCCGCCCAGCGACTTCGCGGCCAGATGCCCGCGGCCTTCGGCCCTTTGCGGTCTGGTGGCTGCCGCGGCGTTCGTCATTCCATGCCCTTTTCATGCCGCCGGTTTGCCCGGCCGTTCTCATTCAATCCTGTAACTGATTGAAAGCAAGCAATTTCCATGCCGCGCGAAGGACACTGCAATCCCGGCGCCAGCCAGCTGGGCGCATGTCGTCCAGTGCCTCCAAAAGCGGCGAATGCCGATCAGACGGTCAGATGCCGGCGCGCCTCAGGCGTATCGAGCGTCTCCGCCAGCCCCTCATGCACGATCTCGCCGCGATCCATGATGTAGACGTAATCGGCAAGCTCCCGGCAGAAATCGAGGTACTGCTCGACCAGCAGGATTGCCATGCCGGTACTATCACGCAGATAGCGGATCGCCCGGCCGATATCCTTGATGATCGACGGCTGGATACCCTCTGTCGGCTCGTCGAGCACGAGAATCTTCGGCCGCGTCACCATCGCCCGGCCGATCGCCAGCTGCTGCTGCTGCCCACCCGAGAGATCCCCGCCGCGCCGCCCGAGCATGGTCTGCAGAACAGGAAACAGGCTGAAGATGTCGTCGGGAATATTCTTGTCGCGGCGTGCGAGCGGTGCAAAGCCGGTCTCGAGATTTTCCTTCACCGTCAGCAACGGAAAGATCTCGCGCCCCTGCGGCACATAGCCGATACCCTGCTTGGCGCGCGCGTAGGGCGCAAGTCCGTTGAGCCTGGTGTCGTTGAAGGTCACCGTGCCTGAAGACAGCGGATGCTGGCCGGTGACGGCGCGCAGCAGCGAACTCTTGCCGACGCCGTTACGGCCAAGCACGCAGGTAATCTTGCCCATCTCTGCCTTGAGCGAGATGCCGCGCAGCGCCTGCGCCGCGCCATAGTGGAGGTTTGCGTTTTCGACGGTCAGCATGGTGCCATCTCCTGGCGAATTGCGGGTGTAAAGACCCCTCCCCAACCCCTCCCCACAGGGGGGAGGGACTGAGCTGCGGCCACTGCCTCAGCGTCCACCACCCCAAGCAGTATCGAGCAGGTCTGGCTGAAAGGGTTCGCCCTGGTTGAGCCCCTCCCCCTTGTGGGGAGGGGTTGGGGAGGGGTTTTGCCTGCAACAAAGAGCGCCAACATCCCTCACCGCCCCAGATAATTCTCGATCACCTTCGGATCGGAGCTCACAAAATCGATCGACCCCTCGGCAAGCACCGAGCCTTCGGCGAGACACGTCACCTTCACCCCAAGGTCGCGGATAAAGCCCATATCGTGCTCGACGACCACGACCGACCGCGTCTTGGCGATTTCCTTGAGCAGGATCGCCGTCTCCGACGTCTCCGCATCCGTCATCCCGGCCACCGGCTCATCGACCAGCAACAGCTTCGGCTCCTGCGCCAAGAGCATGCCGATCTCCAGCCACTGCTTCTGCCCATGGCTGAGATTGGCGGCGAGGTCGTCGCGGCGATGCGTCAGCCGAACGGTCACGAGTATCTCCTCGATACGCGACCGGTCCTCGCTCGACAGCCGGTAGAACAGCGTCGAGAACACCCCGCGCCTGCGGTTCAGCGCCAACTCGATATTGTCCCACACCGTATGGCTCTCGAACACTGTCGGCTTCTGGAACTTACGACCGATGCCGAGCTGGGCGATGTCGGCCTCGTCGAGCTTGGTGAGATCGGTCTGGCCGTTGAAGAACACCTGGCCGCTATCCGGCCGCGTCTTGCCGGTGATGATGTCCATCATCGTCGTCTTGCCGGCGCCGTTGGGGCCGATGATGGCGCGAAGTTCGCCCGGTTCGATGACGATAGACAGCGAATTCAGCGCCTTGAAGCCATCGAAGGAGACGGAGACGTTGTTGAGATAGAGCACGCTGTTGGGCTTGATGTCAGGGATCATGGCGCTCACTCCGCAGGCTGGATTTTAGCATCGACGCCGTCTTCACGGCTGGCCGACGGTGTGTCGCCGGAGGCGGGCCTGCGCTTCTTGCCGAGAAGCTGGCCGATCGTGCCGACGATGCCCTTGGGCAGGAACAGCGTCACCGCGACGAACAGGCCACCCAGCGCAAACAGCCAGAACTCGGGGAACAGACCCGTGAAGATCGTCTTGCCGCCGTTGACCAGAATGGCGCCGATGATCGGCCCAATCAGCGTCGAGCGTCCGCCGACGGCGGTCCAGATGACCACTTCGATCGAGTTCGCTGGCGCAAATTCGCCGGGGTTGATGATGCCCACCTGCGGTACGTAGAGCGCACCGGCAATGCCCGCCATCATCGCGGAGACGACGAAGGTGAAGAGCTTGAAGTGCTCGACGCGGTAGCCGAGGAAGCGCGTGCGGCTTTCCGCATCGCGCACGCCAACCAGCACCTTGCCGAACTTCGAGCGGACGATGGCCGAGGCGATCATGAGCGACAGGGCAAGGAAGATGGCGGTCGCGGCAAACAGCGCAGCACGTGTGCCATCAGCCTGCACGTTGAAGCCGAGGATTTCCTTGAAGTCGGTCATGCCGTTGTTGCCGCCGAAGCCCATGTCGTTGCGGAAGAAGGCGAGCAGAAGCGCGTAGGTCATCGCCTGCGTTATGATCGAAAGGTAGACGCCGTTGACGCGTGAGCGGAAGGCGAACCAGCCGAAGACGAAGGCCAGCAGTCCCGGCACCAGCAAAACCATCAGCGCCGCGAACCAGAACTTGTCGAAGCCGTACCAGAACCACGGCAGTTCCTTCCAGTTCAGGAACACCATGAAGTCAGGCAGGATCGGGTCGCCATAGACGCCGCGCGAGCCGATCTGGCGCATCAGATACATGCCCATCGCATAGCCGCCGAGCGCGAAGAAGGCCCCGTGGCCGAGCGAGAGAATGCCACAGAAGCCCCAGACAAGATCGAGCGCCAGCGCCAGCAGCGCGTAGGTCAGATACTTGCCGAACAGCGCCATGATGTAGGTCGGGATATGCAGCGGATTGGTCGGCGCGGTCATCAGGTTGAGCACCGGCACCAAGACGGCGACGGCAAGCAGAATGACGATCGCAGCAATGATCTTGCCGTCGAGAGACCGGAGCAGGAAGGCCGTAATCATGCTTCCACCGCCCTTCCTTTGAGTGCGAAGAGCCCACGCGGACGCTTCTGGATGAAGAGAATGATGAGGACCAGCACCAGGATCTTGCCGAGCACGGCGCCCGCGAAAGGCTCGAGGAACTTGTTGAGCACGCCAAGCGACAGCGCGCCGACGAGCGTGCCCCAGAGATTGCCGACCCCACCGAAGACCACCACCATGAAGCTATCGATGATGTAGCTCTGGCCGAGGTTCGGAGAGACGTTGTCGATCTGGCTGAGCGCGACGCCCGCGATGCCGGCAATGCCGGAGCCGAGCGCGAAGGTGAATGCATCGACCCAGCCGGTGCGGATACCCATCGACGAGGCCATGCGGCGGTTCTGCGTGACCGCGCGCATCTGCAGACCGAAGGCCGAGCGCTTCAGGAGAACGAGCAGCGCGAAGAATACGGCCATCGAGAAGACGATGATCCAGAGGCGGTTCCAGGTGATCGAGAGACCGCCGAGTTCGAACGCCCCGGACATCCAGCTCGGATTGCGCACCTCACGGTTGGTCGGCCCGAAGATCGTGCGAACCGCCTGTTGCAGGATCAGCGACACGCCCCAGGTCGCGAGCAGCGTTTCCAGCGGCCGCCCATAGAGATAGCGGATGACGACGCGCTCGATGACAAGACCGACGAAGCCGGTGAAGAGGAAAGCCGCCGGCACGGAGAAGGCCAGCGAGTAGTTTCCAAGTTCCGGAAATGCGGAGCTGATGTATTCCTGCACGACGTAGGTCGTGTAGGCGCCGATCATCACCATTTCGCCATGCGCCATGTTGATGACGCCCATGACGCCGAAGGTGATGGCAAGGCCGATCGCGGCGAGCAGCAACACCGAGCCGAGTGACAGCCCGTACCAGACGTTCTGCCCGACATCCCAAATCGCCAGGCTGCGGTTGATCGCGTTGATATGGGTCTGGATAGCGCCCTTAAGCTCCTCGGGCGCGGTCGCCATCGCCGAATTCAGGATGGTCAGCGCATCGCGCCCGCCGCGCGCCGCAACCGTATCGATCGCGGCTTTCTTCTCTTCGGCGCTGACATCACTCTTCAGCACCATGACGGCGCGCGCCGCTTCCATCGCATTCTTGACCTCGGCGTCCTTTTCTTCAGCCAGCGCCGAGGTGAGGAGATCGAGATTTGCCGGATCGGCGTCCTTGAGCAGTCCTTGGGCTGCCGCAAGCCGTGCGCCGCGATCCGGGCTCAGGAGTGTCAGCTGGCTCGTGACGGTGGCAATCACCGTGCGCAGCGAATTGTTGATCTTGACCTTGGACATGTAATCAGGATCGACGTCGGAAACGGCCTCGCCGGAAATCGGGTCGGCATAGGTCGGCTCATCCTCGGTGCCGCCCTGCACCAGCACCGGACCGCCGGTCTCGGAATTCACGTAAAGCTGGCCATCCCTCAGGAGCTTGAGGATCTCGCCGACGCGCGGATCCTTGGAGGCGACCAGTGCCTTGATCGCGGCTTCGCGCTCAGGGAAATCGCCGACGCCAAGCGCATCGATAAGCGGGTGAATATCTTCCTGTGCCTTGAGCGCGGTCGCAAAAGCCGGCATGGCCAGGCATAGGGTCAAAAGCAAAATCTTGATGGCGCGATACATCGGCTTTCTTGCCTCGGTTATCGTTGGCCTTCCGGCGCAATCGAGAAAAATAAGCCCTTAAGTCGGCATCGATTCGATGTGGAACCGGCGCCGTCCGAAGCATCAAGGCTGCGCTCCGGAGATGGACCTTCCGCCCGGACAGGAGAGACCGGGCGGAAGTCTTCAGGCGTCAGAGTGACGGGGTGATCAGCACTCAGGAGCCCTTGCCGCCGCACTTGCCCGTGGCAACGTTGAAGTTGCCGCAGTTCATGGGCTTGCGCCAATCGGAGATCAGGTCCTTGGAGTCCGGCAGGAAGTCGGACCATTCGTCACCGACAACCGCCGGAGTCTGCTGGACGATTTCGAACTGGCCGTTCGCCTGGATTTCACCGATCAGAACCGGCTTGGTGATGTGGTGGTTCGGCATGACGGTCGCATAGCCGCCCGACAGGTTCGGAACCGTAGTGCCGATGATCGTGTCGAGAACCTTGTCCGTGTCGGTCGTGCCGGCAGCCTGAACAGCCTTAACCCAGGCGTTGAAGCCGATATAGGCAGCTTCCATCGGGTCGTTGGTCACGCGCTTGTCGTTCTTGGTGAAGTCGTGCCACTGCTTGATGAACTTCTTGTTCGCCGGGCTTTCGACCGACTCGAAGTAGTTCCAGGCAGCGAGGTGACCGACGAGCGGTTTGGTGTCGAGACCGGCAAGCTCTTCTTCGCCGACCGAGAAGGCAACGACCGGGATGTCGGTTGCCTTGACGCCCTGGTTGCCGAGTTCCTTGTAGAACGGGACGTTGGCGTCACCGTTGATGGTCGAGACAACAGCCGTCTTCTTGCCGGCCGCGCCGAATTCCTTGATCTTCTTTACTTCCGTCTGCCAATCGGAGAAGCCGAACGGCGTGTAGTTGATGATGATGTCTTCCTTCGGAATGCCCTTCGAGACGAGGTAGGCTTCCAGAATCTTGTTCGTCGTGCGCGGATAGACGTAGTCGGTACCTTCGAGAACGAAGCGCTTAACGCCTTCCTTCTCCATCAGGTAATCGACAGCCGGGATTGCCTGCTGGTTCGGAGCAGCACCCGTGTAGAAGATGTTGCGCGAGGACTCTTCGCCTTCATACTGAACCGGGTAGAACAGGATGGAGTTGAGTTCTTCGAAAACCGGCAGAACCGACTTACGCGACGAGGACGTCCAGCAACCGAAGACGGCCGCAACCTTGTCCTTTTCGATCAGCTCGCGTGCCTTTTCGGCAAACAGCGGCCAGTCGGAGGCCGGATCGACGACGACGGCTTCGAGCTTCTTGCCGAGAAGGCCACCCTTCTTGTTCTGCTCGTCGATGAGCATCAGCATGGCGTCTTTCAGCGTCGTTTCAGAGATCGCCATCGTGCCGGACAGCGAATGCAGAACGCCGACCTTGATGGTGTCGTCAGCCGCAACGGCTCCGTGGAATGCGGCCGTGGCCGACATGACGGCGCCGAGTGCGGCGCCCGTGATATAGGACTTGAGATTCATCTGGTTGATCCCCTCTTCTTGTTAGACAACAGGCCGAAAACGGAAGTTAACTGTTGCTTAAGGGACTATCCGGTGCTGCACTGCGAAAGCGTATACGTGATATGACGTAGGTGACGGGGCGAAATGTGCAGTTTTGTGCTGCGCCGCACTCTTAAGCCTCGCGTGGTTCCATGTTACGAACGCATGACAAGGGGAACAAAAGGGCTGGCACCAAGGCATGGCAGCGCGGCAACGCATCATTCCGGTCAGGCGCGAGTATAATCGCTGGGTCGCCAACCAGACGCTGGAGGACTATGCGCTGCGCTTCACAGCCAAGAGCGCCCGGCAGTTTTCCTCCCAGCGTATCTCCCAGACTGCCATCGGCGCCATCTCCTTCCTGGCGCTGGAGGCGATCGGCGGCGCCATCACGCTCTCCTACGGCACCACCAACGCGTTTTTCGCCATCATCGTCGCCTCGATCGCCATGCTCGCCATCGGCCTGCCGATCAGCCGCTATGCCATCCGCCACGGCGTCGATATCGACCTTCTGACGCGCGGCGCCAGCTTCGGCTATATCGGCTCGACCATCACCTCGCTGATCTATGCCAGCTTCACCTTCATGCTGTTCGCGATCGAGGCATCGATCATGTCCGGGGCGCTGGAGCTGACCTTGGGCATCCCGCTCTGGATCGGCTACATCATCAGCGCCGTCATGGTCATCCCGCTGGTCACCCACGGCGTCCGCCTCATCAGCCGCTTCCAGCTGCTCACCCAGCCATTCTGGATCGTGCTCAACGTCCTCCCCTTCCTGTTCATCGCCGTGATGGACTGGGAAAAATTCGATCTCTGGCGCGCCTTCTCCGGCATTCGCCACGCTTCAGGACCACCTGGCACCATCGCCCCCTTCGATCTCGTCGAGTTCGGCGCGGCCTCCGCCGTCATCCTGGCGCTGATGTCGCAGATCGGCGAACAAGCCGACTTCCTGCGCTTCCTCCCCCCGGAAAAGCAGACCAAGTGGCGCCACCGCCTCGCCGTCTTCCTCGCCGGCCCCGGCTGGGTCATCATCGGCGCGCCGAAGCTGCTGGCCGGTTCATTCCTCGTCGTGCTCACTTTTGCTTCAGGAGTGCCAGCCGACCGCGCCGCCGATCCGGCGCAGATGTATCTGACCGCCTTCGGCTACATGATCCCCTGGCACAACGCCGCCCTTCTGCTCATGGCCGCCTTCGTCATGGTCTCGCAGCTGAAGATCAACGTGATGAACGCCTATGCCGGGTCGCTCGCCTGGTCGAATTTCTTCTCCCGCCTCACCCACAGCCACCCTGGCCGCGTCATCTGGCTGGTGTTCAACGTGGCGATCGCGCTGCTCCTGATGGAACTCGGCATCTACCGGCTGCTCGAGGAAACGCTCGGCATCTTCTCGATCATCGCCATGGCCTGGCTCTGCACCATCTCGGCCGATCTCTTCATCAACAAGCCGCTGGGCCTTGCCCCTCCAGGCATCGAGTTCAAGCGCGCTCATCTCTACGACATCAACCCGGTTGGCCTCGGCGCCATGACGCTGTCGGCGACCATCGCGCTCGTCGCCCACTTCGGCGCCTTCGGCACGATCGCGGCGTCGCTCGCCCCCTACATCACCCTCATCGTCGCCCTGATCGCCTCGCCCGCGATTGCCTGGGCCACGAAGGGCAAGTTCTACCTCGCTCGCAAGCCGCGCCAGAGTTGGAAGAACCTGACCAATATCACCTGCTCGGTTTGCGAACACCCGTTCGAGCCGGAGGACATGGCCTGGTGTCCCGCCTATGCCGCGCCGATCTGCTCGCTCTGCTGTTCGCTCGACAGCCGCTGCCACGACATGTGCAAGCCCAATGCGCATCTGAACGCGCAGGTCGGCTATGTCGCCAAGGCGGTTCTGCCGGAAACCATCGTCCAGAAGCTCACCACCCGCCTCGGCCGCTACGGCATCGCCGTCATCCTGGCGCTCACCGCCGTCGGCGCCATCCTGGCGATGATTGCCCACCAGGTCTCTTCGGCCTCGCCGGAAACCGCCGAGGTCGTCAACGGCACGATCCTGATCGTCTTCTTCGTCTTCGCCGTCATCGCCGGCGTCGTCTGCTGGTTCTATGTGCTGGCCCATGACAGCCGCGTCGTCGCCGAGGAGGAATCCTCTCGCCAGAACACGCTGCTGCTTAAAGAAATCGCCGCCCACAAGAAAACCGACGCCGCCCTGCAGGCCGCCAAGGAAACCGCCGAGGCCGCCAACCGTGCCAAGAGCCGCTATGTCGTCGGCCTCAGCCACGAGCTGCGCACGCCGCTCAACGCCGTGCTCGGCTACGCCCAGATCCTGGAGCGCGACGACACCATCCCGACGCCGCGCCAATCCTCGATCAAGGTCATCCGCCGCTCGGCCGAACATCTCTCCGGCCTGATCGACGGCCTGCTCGATATCTCCAAGATTGAGGCCGGCCGCCTGCAGGTCTATTCCAACGAGATCAACATCCAGGATTTCCTCGACCAGATCGTCGACATGTTCCGCCCGCAGGCACTCGCCAAGGGCTTGACCTTCCAGCACCAGCGCGCCCCCGCCTTGCCGCAATTCGTTCGCTCCGACGAGAAGCGCCTGCGCCAGATTCTCGTCAATCTCTTGTCCAACGCCATCAAGTTCACCGACGAGGGCACCGTCACCTTCGACGTCGCCTATCGCAGCCAGGTCGCGACCTTCACCGTATCAGACACCGGCCGCGGCATCGCCGAGAAGGACCTGAGCCGCATCTACGAGCCCTTCCAGCGCGGCGAGGCCGAGAGCATCCGCCCCATGCCCGGCCTCGGTCTCGGCCTCACCATCACCCGCCTTCTGACCAACACGCTCGGCGGCGAAATCGCGGTCACGAGCGAAAAGGACAAGGGCTCGACCTTCAAGGTGCGCCTGATGCTCTCGGCCGTGCTGCGCGAGATGACCGTGCCGCCGCAGGAAAAGAAGATCGTCAGCTATGACGGCCCGCGCCGCACCATCGTCGTCGTCGACGACAACGAGGATCACCGCGAGATGATGCGCGAGATCCTGGTCCCGCTCGACTTCGTCGTCCTGACAGCGGCAAGCGGCACGGATTGCCTGACGCTGATCGAAGGCATTCAACCCGATCTCTTCCTCGTCGACATCCTGATGCCGGGGATGAACGGCTGGCAGCTGGTCTCCCGTCTGCGCGAAGCCGGCCAGACTGCGCCGATCGTCATGCTGTCGGCCAATATCGGCGACGCCGCCGCCCATGGCGACAGCGACGACAGCCACAATGACGCAATCGGTAAGCCGGTCGATATCCGCCGCCTGCGCGACAAGCTCGCGTTGCACCTCGGCCTCAAATGGACATATGCGGAGCCCACAGCCCTCCCCGTTTCGAAACCGGAGCGGCAAATGCGCAGCCCGGGCGCGGCGCACGTGCAGGAACTGCTGCGCCTTGCTGAAATCGGTTACATCAGGGGCATCGAAGCGAAGCTGGCCGACCTTGCCAAATCGGAGGCAAATCAGCCATTTACCGACGAACTCCACTCCTACGTCGGTGCCTTCGATCTCGATGGCGCCACGAACTTCCTGCACCGCTTCGATGAAAAGGTAGAGACCCTTGGCTGAACTTCCCCGCGATATCGTCCTGCTGGTGGATGACTCACCGGAAGCGCTGGGGTTTCTGACCGATGCGCTGGAGCAATCGGGCTTCTCGGTGCTGATCGCCACCTCGGGTACCGCGGCCTTGGGGATCGTCGAGCGGATCACGCCAGACCTGATCCTTCTGGACGCCATCATGCCCGCGATGGACGGTTTCGAGACTTGCCGGAGACTGAAGGCGAACCCGGCGATCAGCCAGATACCAGTCATCTTCATGACCGGACTGACGGAAACGGAGCATGTCGTGCATGCGCTGGAGTCCGGCGGCGTCGACTACCTTACGAAGCCGATCAACATCGACGAACTGCGCGCCCGCATCGGCGTCCACCTGCGCAATGCCCGGTCGGCGCAAAGCGCCCGCGTGGCGCTCGATGCCGCCGGCCGTCACCTGCTTGCCGTGAAAGGCGATGGCGAAATCCACTGGTCGACCCCGCAGGCAACGAGGCTGATCAACACGGCGCTTGGCGGCGACGACAGCCTTGATGTCGTCGTTGGCCGGATTGCGGAATGGATGAAGAAGCGCTCCTCTTCCACCACGACCGACGGCTCGATCTCGGTTTCTCACGAAGGCAAGGATGTCCTTGGCCTCGCCTTTCTCGGTACGATCGGTCCCGACGAGTATCTGTTCCGACTGACAGCAAACAACCGGCGCCCCGACGACGAGACGTTGCGCCAGAGTTTCGCGCTCACCCACCGCGAATCAGAAGTGCTGCTCTGGATCGCCAAGGGCAAGGCGAACCGGGATATCGGCGAAATTCTCGGACTGTCGGCAAGGACGGTGAACAAGCACCTCGAGCAGATCTACGTCAAACTCGGCGTCGAAAACCGCGCCTCTGCTGCCGTGAAGGCGGCCCATGTTCTGCACGAAACGTAGGTTGCTCCTCGGGTAAAAATAGCCAAGACAATACGGGCTGGATGCAACGTTGATCCGCAAAGCCACAGATGCTGACATTCCGCGTATCGTCGAAATCCGGGCCAGTGTTCAGGAAAATCGGCTCTCCGATCCATCCAAGGTGACGATCGCGGACATCCAATGGTTCATTGCCAACCCCGGATTATGGGTATGGCAAGAGGGCGGCGACATCAGAGGCTTTTCCGCAGTCGACCCGCGAAACGGCTACGTCTGGGCTCTGTTCGTCGATAACGCGGCTGCCGGCCGTGGTATCGGGCGCGCTGCTCGACAAGGCTTGCGGGACCTTGAAGGATGCCGGCTTCACCCGCATGTGGCTGACCACAGACCCCGGAACCCGGGCGGAGCGTATTTATCGCAGGGCCGGTTGGCAATTGATTGCCGAGCAGGACAACGAGCTGCTTTTCGAACTGGAAATCTAGTGCGCCGCACTTTGCTAGGCACGAACAGACATTCTTAAAGCCTCGCGCGGTAGATTAGGCATGCCTCTCGGTGGGCATGGCATCAAGATGATATCCGGCAGGTCATGAAAGACAGGCTTTATTATGTGGATCGGCTGCGGATTTCCGCCTTCGCGATCCTGATCCTCTACCATTCCTCGGCGGCCTTCTTCACCGACATGGGGTGGCTGATCCATAGCGATCGCACCAGTCCCGCTTTATCACTCATCATGGAATTCCCGCGCGCCTGGCGGCTGGCGCTGCTGTTCTTCGTCTCCGGCATGGGGGCTGCCTTCTCGTTCCGCTCGGATTCCAGCCTCGCGTTTCTGCGCAAGCGCACCATCCGCTTGCTCGTCCCCCTGCTCTTCGCCATGGCCGTCCTCGTCGTCCCACAAGTCTGGTACGAGCGCATGTATGAGAACGACTATGACGGCTCACTGCTGACCTTCTGGCTGACGCGCTATTTCACCGAGGGTCGCTATCCCACCGGCAATTTCACCTGGGCGCACATGTGGTTCGTCGCCTATCTGCTTGTGATGTCGGTGATCTGCTACCCGATCTTTCTCTATCTCAGCCGGCCGGGCAACGCGATCATGGCCTGGTTCGAGCGCGTCGCGAAGACGGGCGGCATCTACGCGTTCTTCCTGCTGCCGCTGCTGCTCAACCTAGCTCTGACGCCGTTCTATCCCAAGGAAACCAATGCCCTCTACAATGACGGCGCCTGGTTCGCGGTCTGGGCAAGCTGGTTCGGTCTCGGCTTCCTCATCGCCTGCAATCACCGCAGCCTGATCGAGACGATCATCGCGAAACGCTTTGTCAGCGCCGCCATCGCGCTCTTTGCCACGATATTCCTCTACGTCTTCGCCTGGATGCCGCCCGCCGAGCAGGCGATCGGCAGCTACGCCAATGAAACGCCGCTGTTCAAGGCCGCGATCTTCGTGCTCGCCTGGTCGATGATCCTGACGCTGATCGGCTTTGCCGCCCGCCACTTCAACCAGCCGGACGCGCGGCTGGTGACGGCCAACCGACTGGTCTTCCCGCTCTACATCATCCACCAGACGGTGATCGTCGGCGCGCTCTACCATGTGCTGCCGCTCGGCCTTGCCGCCGTGCCGAGCTTCCTGATCGTCGCCGCTGCCACGTTCGTGATCTCCGGCCTGTTTGCCGTCGCCGTCGATCGCATCCCGGGGCGGGCACGGCTGCTCTTCGGTCTTGAGGCAAAGCCGCGTGGTCCATCAGCCGCGCAGAGAACGGTCAACGCGGAACGATAGCGGCTATCACGCCACCCGGTCCGGCGGCTCCCTGCCCTCGAAAAAGGCGGTGATGTTGTCCACCACCTTCATTCCCATTGCATTGCGGGTTTCCTCGGTGGCGCTGCCGAGATGTGGCAGGAGGACGACGTTCTCCATGCCACGCAGGCTCTCGGGCACATGCGGCTCCGCCTCGTAGACATCGAGGCCGGCGCCGCGAATGACGCCTCCCTGCAGGGCGGCGATGAGCGCAGTCTCGTCAACCACGTCGCCCCGGGCCGTATTGATCAGGTATGCACCGGGCTTCATGGCGGCCAGCCGGGCGGCGTTCATGAGGTGGCGGTTCTCCGCGCCGCCGGGGCAATGCAGAGAGACGAAGTCGGACATGGCCAGAACATCCTCGACCGTCGGCAGCTGGCGCGCGCCGTAGCGAGCCGCCTCCGCGGGATCGACTACCGAGCGATTGTAGAAGACGACGTCCATGCCGAAGCCGAAATGGCATCGTTGAGCGAATGCCTTGCCGATACGACCGAAGCCGATGATGCCGACCGTCTTGCCCGTGACCTTGGTGCCGATCATATGCGTCGGGCACCATCCTTTCCACTCTCCGCCGCGAACCTGCCGCTCTCCTTCACCGCCACGACGAGCAATCGTGAGAAGCAGGAGCATGGCGATATCCGCCGTGCAGTCGGTGAGCACGCCGGGCGTGTTGGTGACCACGATGCCCTTGGCTTTCGCCGCCGCTATGTCGATGTGATTATAGCCGACCCCGAAATTGCCGAGGATCCTCGCGCGCGTCTCCCCTTCGAAAACCGAGGCGGGCAGCTTGTCGGACACGGTCGGAAGCACGCCATTGTGGCTGCGCAGCGCGTCGGCGATCGCCTCCGCCGACATCGGCTGATCGCCGGTATTGAAGGTCACATCGAAACGCTCGGAAAGAACCGCTTCGACGGCTGACGGCCAGCGCCGGGTGACGAGAATTTTGGGGCGAGGCATGGCGTATCCGTATCTTATGCGGCTGTACCGCTCGGAGAAATTTCGAGTACAGCAACCTGTTGAATTCGCGGGCGATCCTAACTGGATCATCCTCAATCGCAAGGCCGGTCAACGGCCGCGCGGTTCGCATCGCCGCCAAAAACGAAAGAAGCCCGGTGCGAAGACCGGGCTTCCAAAGTGGTAGGAACAGGCGTTCTTACTTCGCGTCCTGCGGGAAGTAGCCGAACTTGCCGTCCGCACCCTTCTTCCATTCGTACATGATGTAGCCAGGAAGCTTCGGGTCACCCTTTTCGTCGAAGGACATTTCGCCGAGAACGGTCTTGAAAGGACCCTTTGCCTTCATCGCTGCAGCTACGGCTTCAGCGTCGGTCGAAGCGGCTGCCTTGGCAGCTTCAGCGATCGTCTGGAGGGCAGCGTAGGAGTACAGCGTGTAGGCTTCCGGGTTGAAGCCAGCTGCCTTGAACTTGGCAACGAGGTCCTTGTTGTCGGGGTTCAGGGTCGGATCGGGACCGAACGTGTTCAGCGTACCGGCGACTGCATCGCCAGCGATCGATGCCAGTTCGTTCGAAACGATACCGTCACCCGATACGAGCGTAGCCTTCAGGCCCTGGTCGGCAGCCTGACGGATGATCAGACCAGCTTCGGTGTGCAGACCACCCCAGTAGATGATCGAGACGCCGGCTTCCTTCATCTTGGCGATGAGGGCCGAGAAGTCCTTGTCGCCGACGTTGATGCCTTCGTACATGACTTCGGTGATACCAGCGGCATTCATGGCCTTCTTGGTTTCATCTGCGAGGCCCTGACCGTAAGGCGTCTTGTCGTGAACGACAGCGATCTTGGCGTCCTTGAAGTGGTCAGCCAGATACTTGCCGGCAATCGCGCCCTGCTGGTCGTCACGACCGCAAGTACGGAAGGTGTTCCACAGGCCGCGCTCGGTGAACTTCGGGTTCGTAGCAGCCGGGGTGATTTCGAGGATGCCGTTTTCAGCGTAGACTTCCGAAGCCGGGATCGAAACACCCGAGTTGAAGTGGCCGATAACGAACTTCACACCGTCAGCAGCGAACTTGTTCGCAACCGAGATACCCTGCTTCGGGTCGGAAACGTCGTCGCCGAGCACGATCTTGATCTGCTCGCCGTTGATGCCACCAGCAGCGTTGATGTCTGCAGCAGCCTGTTCGGCACCCTTCTGGAGCTGAGCACCAAACGCAGCGTTAGGTCCAGTCAGCGGGCCGGCCACAGCAACGATAACGTCGGCCCAAGCGTTGCCGCTGACGGCGACCATCGCCGTCAGGGCTACTGCCGAAAGAAGAGACTTCTTCATTTGTTACTCCCAATTTTTTAGCGGGTTCTGTTCCACTACCCGGCGCATTACCCACTTTACTGCGCAAGGAAACTTGTTCCACTCCGAGGGGCAATCTGTCCCTAGATTCAACCGGCTGTCAATGTTTTGCCTTCCAGGAGAAGGGGGACGTCTTTTCGTAGAGCCAGTAGTAGTTATTGACCATCTGGTTGGTCCGGCGATAGCGATAGCCGGCCGTCGAGAAGATCAAGAGAAGAACTACGTCGATGACGTAGTAGAAAAGGCTGAGGAACGGCCCATCGAAGAGCGCGTGATGCAGAAACTGCATCGCAAATCCCAGCAGCAATGTGTAGGCGATAACCAGCGGGTAGTTGCTCCAGCTTTCCGCTGCAGCCCTGCCCGCACGCCAGGCGGTCCAAAAACCGATCAGCACGACGAAAAGCCGAATGACGCTGCGCACGCCGGTATCGCCTTCAAAGAAAAGTCCCTGCATATCAAAGTCTCCTCTTCGTCATGCTCAATGCCGTCCGCCTTCGAGATAGGCGGCGCGGACTTCGGGGTTTGCCAGCAGTTCCTGTCCGGAGCCGGACATCGTCACCTTGCCGTTGACCATGACGTAAGCCCGGTCGGACAGCTTCAGCGCCGCGAATGCGTTCTGCTCGACGAGGAAGACGGTCAGCCCGTCCTGCTTGTTGAGCGCCTTGATCGCCTCGAAAATGCCCTTGACGATCAGCGGAGCCAGACCGAGCGAGGGTTCGTCGAGCAGCAGCAGCTTCGGGCGTGCCATCAGGGCGCGGCCGATCGACAGCATCTGCTGCTCGCCACCCGACAGTGTACCACCGCGCTGCGTCTGGCGCTCCTTGAGACGCGGGAACATCGTGAAGATCTTCTCGACGTCTTCCTTGAAGTATTTGAGGTTATCGAGGCCGGCACCCATCTGGAGATTTTCCATGACGGTCATGCGCGGGAAGATCCGACGACCTTCCGGCGACTGCGCGATGCGCAACCGGGCAATCTCGTGCGTCGGCATCTTGGTGATGTCGCGACCCTCGAAGATGATCGCGCCGGTACGCGCCTGCGGGCTGCCGCAGATCGTCATCATCAGCGTCGATTTGCCGGCGCCGTTGGCGCCGATCAGGCTGACGATTTCGCCCTGGTTGACTTCGACGTCGATGCCTGCGAGCGCGCGAATGTTGCCGTAGTAGGTTTCAACGCCTTGAACTTTCAGAAGTGGCTGACCGGTCATCAGTTTGAGCCTCCTTCGAGGTTCTCGACGGCTGCAATCACTTGTTCCACTTCCTCGTCCTCGACACCGAGATAGGCCGCGATGACCCTCGGATCATTCTTTACTTGATCAGGCGTACCGTCAGAAATCTTCTGGCCATACTCCAGAACGACAACGTGGTCCGAAATCTCCATGACGACGGACATGTCGTGTTCAATCAGCAGAATAGATGTGCCGCTCTCGGCACGGATACTGCGCAGCAGCGTATTCAATGCTGCGGATTCACGCGGGTTGAGGCCGGCGGCGGGCTCGTCAAGGCACAGCAGTTCCGGCCCCGTGCACATGGCGCGGGCGATCTCCAGACGGCGTTGTGCACCATATGGCAGGTCGCCAGCAGGATCGTCGGCACGATCGATCAGATCTGCCTTCTCAAGCCAATGACGAGCAAGCTCGATCGCATTTTTCGCTTCCGCGCGATAAGGCCCGATCCCGAGCAAACCAAGAACGGTGTACCCGGACGCCTTCATCAGCTTGTTGTGCTGCGCAACCAGCAGATTTTCCAGAACCGTCAAGCCGGAGAACAGGCGGATGTTCTGGAATGTACGGGCGACCTTGGCTTCCTTGGTGATGCGGAAGTCGGGCAGGCGTTCGAGCAGGAACTCCTTGCCGCTTTTCTGCTGCATGGTGATCATGCCCATCGTCGGCTTGTAGAAGCCGGTGATGCAGTTGAACACGGTGGTCTTGCCGGCGCCGTTCGGCCCGATCAGCGCGGTGATATCGCCGCGCTTGGCTTCGAACGAGAAGTCGTTGATCGCCATGAGGCCACCGAACTTCATCGACAGGTGCTCGACCTTGAGCAGGGTATCGCTGGTCATGTTGGTTTCCTGGGGGCTCATCAACCGTGGCCCTCCTTGGTAAAGCTTCCGGAAACGGTCTTGCGCTCCTTGAGGAAGGCCGTTGGTTCACGCGAGCCCACGAAGCCGCGCGGCTTGATCAGCATGACGACGACCATCGCCAGACCGAAGAGCAGCATGCGGTAGAGTTCGGGCGTGAAGTCAGGTCCGAAGATCACCTTCAGGAAGTCCATTTCGCGCAGTGCTTCCGTTCCACCGACCATGACGATGGCGGCGATCGCGATCCCGGTCAGCGAACCCATGCCGCCGAGAACGACGATGGCAAGGATCACGGCCGATTCCAGGAAGACGAAGGATTCAGGCGACACGAAGCCCTGGCGCGCAGCGAAGAAGGAGCCCGCAAAGCCGCCGAACATGGCGCCGGTTGCGAACGCAGTCAGCTTCGTCGTGACGGTGTTGATACCGAGCGAGCGGCACGCGATTTCGTCTTCACGCAGCGCTTCCCATGCACGACCGATCGGCATGCGGCGAAGGCGGATCGTGACGTAGGCGGTCAGCAAGCAGAGCGCCAGGATCAGATAGAAGAGGAAGATTTTGTAGTAGGCCGACGAGATCGGCAGATGGAACAGCTTGGCAAAACCGTTGGGGCTGGCATCGAAGGGAATGCCGAAAAGCGTCGCCTTCGGAATACCCGAGATACCAAACGTACCCTTGGTGAGATCCGTCCAGTTGATGATGACGAGGCGAATGATTTCACCGAAGGCAAGCGTCACGATCGCAAGATAGTCACCGCGCAAACGAAGGACCGGGAAGCCGAGAATGACGCCCCAGAGGGCCGCCAGAATGCCGGACATCGGCAGAAGCAGCCAGAACGACAGACCGAAATAACTCGACAGAAGCGCGTAGGAATAGGCGCCCACCGCATAGAAGGCGACGTAGCCGAGGTCGAGAAGACCAGCGAGACCGACTACGATGTTCAGGCCCCAGGCAAGCATCACGTAGATCAGGATCTGGATGCCGAAATTATCCACCCACTTGAGCGAACCCTGAGCACCGACCAGCGCTACGATCACCATCGGATAGAGCAGCAGAGCCACCAGCGCGATCTTGAGGAAGTGCTTGTGGAAAAATCCTTTTTCCGTCGAAATATCCAACTCGCCGCGACGCGCTTTCGCAAGCTTGCGCGCATCGAGATGCGGCCGCAGGAAAACAACGATCAGGAACCGGCCAATCGCCGCGATTGCCACGAAGATGGCAAGCAGGCCCCACCGTTGAACGATGATCAACTCGTTGCTGATGTTCTGATCGCTCTTGAGGCCGACATACAGCACGAACATGCCGAACGAAATGACAGCAGCGAACAGAGCTTCTTTAATACCCTTCTGGACAAGTCCGGATGCGGGCTTGCCAGAGGCGTTTTCAACATTTGCCATGACGTTAAACCTTCTCGACTTCCGGCCGGCCCAGGATACCTGTCGGCTTGAAGATCAGCACGAAAGCGAGGATGGCGAATGTCGCCACATCCTTGTAGGCGATGGTAAAGTAGGCTGACCAAAGGGACTCGATGAGCCCGATCATCAGACCGCCGAGGACTGCGCCCGGCAGGGAGCCGATGCCGCCCAGAACAGCTGCGGTAAAGGCCTTGACGCCCGGCACGAAGCCGTCGTTGAAGTTCACCACCCCATAATACATCAGATACATCGTGCCGGCGACAGCAGCGAGCGCCGCGCCCATGATGAAGGTAACCGAGATCGTCTGGTCCACATTCACGCCGAGCAGTGCCGCCATCTTGCGATCCTGCTCCGTTGCACGCTGGGCGCGCCCGAGAGCCGTACGGTTCACAAGATACCAGAACACCGTGAGCAGCACCGCCGTGATGACGATGATGACGATCTGCTTCAGCGAAATCGAGATGCCGGCAACGTTGTAGACGCTGCTGACCAGCGGCGGGATCGGCTTGTTGCGCGGACCCTGGGTGACCTGGATGAAGTTGGACAGCGTGATCGACATGCCGATCGCGGTAATCAGCGGCGCCAGGCGAAAGGAGCCGCGCAGCGGACGATAAGCCACACGCTCGATCGTCCAGTTCCACAAGCTCGTCATCAGCATCGCGACGAGAAGCATGGCCAGGAGCAACACGGCGACCGGCAGGCCTGCAAACATCGATGTGAGGACGAGAAAGACGATAAGTCCGGCAAATCCGCCGAGCATGAAGATGTCGCCATGGGCGAAATTGATCATGCCGATAATGCCGTAAACCATCGTATAGCCGATAGCCACAAGGCCATAGATGGATCCAAGAGTCAGCCCGTTAACGAGCTGCTGGACAAAATATTCCATATGTCATTTCCCCTGGATGCAGACCAGATCAACCTGCATCTCTTGTTATTAGAGCCCTTATTAAGCCCTTGATTAAAGATTTCATACTGCTTTCAAGCCAAAAGGGAAGTGCAAAATCACAATACTCCAAAGTTCTTTGCCGTTTTGGTGAAAATGACTTTTTTGCGTCCAAAAAGTCGATTTTTTCAACGCCACCTGATTAAAAACGCCTCTTTTGACCACATTGCGCTGTATGACACTGAGACGGAGCCCCTTAAAAGTACCGGCAAAGGGCAAGCGATAGCATCTGCCGACACCAGTTTCGGGGCATCTTCGAGGTCACGGGTGGCACCTGCAATCCTCCTTTGGATCGCTTATATATCGACATACCAGGGCGACGAAGAATCGGCCGCGCGCCGCTGCCTGTTGGCGCAACAAATGATAGACAGGCGTAAGTATTGAATTCGCTGTGCCCGGTGTCTATTCCGACATTGGTTGCATAAGACAGGTCATTCGGAAGGCGAGCCATGCTCGAAACATTCGAACGCGCCGCCATCGAAGCGGGCAAGGTGATCATGACGATCTTTCTCGACGGCTGTCCTGCCGCGAAGAAGGCGGACAACAGTCCAGTCACCATCGCCGATGAAAAGGCCGAGCGAATCATCATCTCACACCTGCAGCGTGACTTCCCTGAGATCCCCATCATCGCCGAAGAATCGGTCGCCGGCGGCATCGTTCCCGCCATCGGCACATCGTTCTTTCTCGTCGATCCACTGGACGGCACGCGCGAGTTCGTCGACAAACGGCGCGAATTTACCGTCAACATCGCCTATATCGTCGATGGCAAGCCGGTCGCCGGAATCGTCTTCGCCCCTGCCCTCGGCATCGCCTTTTGTGGCGAGGGCGCGAGGGCCGAGAAGCTGTATGTCGACGATGGTTTTCAGGTCGCACGCAGGCACGACATCGGCGTGCGTGCGCAGCCAGCTAGGCGCACGGCGCTCGCGAGCAGGTCCCACGACAGCCCGCAGACTGCCCATTTCCTGGCCGAGCAATCGATCTCGGACTGCACCAACATCGGCTCGTCCTTGAAGTTCTGCCTCCTGGCGGAAGGCGAAGCTGATGTGTACCCGCGCTTCACGCGCACGATGGAGTGGGACACAGCGGCGGGAGACGCCGTTTTGCGCGCAGCGGGCGGCACCACCGTCACGCTCGATGGCCTACCGCTAACCTATGGCAAGATCGGCCAGAGCCACGACGTCGATTTTGCGAACCCGAACTTCATCTCCTGGGGTGGAAAGAGTGTCGTGGAGCGGGCATGAGAACCGCAAAACATCGAGAGAAATCAAGCACACGCTGACGTTTTCATACTCCCCTGCGGCGAGGCTCCTAGCATTGCGGCGATGAACCACGCCGGCAACATGCGCGGCGAAATCGGGAGCCGCCTATCGTGTCCGAACAGACCGCTAACCTCGCCTTGCCTTTCATCCTGCCCTCGCAGGCTCAGAAACACGTAACCCACAACGAGGCTCTCCAACGCCTCGACGCGCTCGTCCAACTGACGATCACGGACGAATCAGCAGCACCACCCGAAGACGCTGCGGAGGGCGCATGCTACCTCGTTGCGGCGGGCGCAAGCGGCATCTGGACCGGAAAGAGTGGAATGCTTGCCGTGTGGCAGGATGGCGCTTGGCTGTATCTGAGCCCGAAGGCCGGGTGGTGCGGATTCTTCACCGCATCGGGACAGCTGCGCTCGTACGACGGCGCGGCTTGGAATACCGTACCCTTTGCCGGCGATAGCTCAGTGCCAATGATTGGCATCAATGCGACGCCGGACGCGGTCAATCGATTGTCGGTGGCCTCCGAGGCAAGCCTTTTCAGCCATGTCGGGAGCGGTCATCAGCTAAAGGTCAACAAGGCGAGCGCCTCCGACACCGGATCCCTGCTCTTCCAGACAGCATGGTCCGGCCGTGCCGAAATGGGGCTCGCCGGCAACGACGAGTTCTCGATCAAGGTCAGCAACAACGGCACCGACTGGCAGACGGCGCTGCATGTCTCGCAAGGCGGTGTCGTAAGAACGCCGGCGCGTCCGATCGTGCGGACTTCGAGATCCGCAGGCACCGCGACGCCCGCAACGGGCAGCAGGAGCGGCTTTGATGACATGCCGGTCCTTCAAAGTGGATTTGCGCTGGGAGCGGCGGTTTCCTCGGGTGCCGGCAGTCGATTGCTCGTCCCGGCAAGCGGCTTCTATCTGCTGTCGCTTGGTCTCAGGACCCTGTCGTCCTCAGGACACGTGGCCTCGATCGAGAAGAATGGCGTCACGGTCTTGGGCTCTGCCGAAGGAGCCGCCTCGGCCAATCCTGCGCAACAATCGGTTGCCACCGTCGCCTGGCTCGATGAGGGCGACTGGCTGGCGATTCTTCACACCGGCTCGGCGCTCTACGAGTTCGGCCCGGCAAAGACCGAACTCTTCGTGATCATGCTGTAGAGCTACAGCAACCGATAGCGAAAGGCGCGAGCGACGGCCTGCATGCGATTGACCGAATCCAGTTTGCGCATCGCGCTTTTCAGATAGCCGACGACCGTGTGGGACGAGAGATCCAGGATGATCGCGATCTCTTCGCTGCTCTTGCCCGCCGCCGACCAGCGCAGACATTCGATCTCGCGATTGCTGAGGCTCTCGGACGGGCGTTCCACAGGATAATCCTGGGAAAACATTTCCAGAAATTCCATCGCGAGGAAAACTTGCGCCATCGCTTCGTCGCGGCTGGCTTTGGCCCGATCCCCGGAGAAGGCAAAAATATACTGTCTGAGATCGGCGTCATGCAGTGTGAACGCGAACGTGTTCTTCAATCCATGCGTTCTGAAGAGTTTCACAAGCTCAGGGTTTTCCTGGTTCGCCGCCGTGCTCTCGAACGGCGCCTTGTCGCAAAAAACCGGCATCACCGATCGTTTCAGCCGGTTCACGAGCTTGCAGCAATAGAAAAGATCAGCATCTTCGTAAAAGTCGGTGATCTCTTGCGGCCAATTCGTAGCAAGACAGTTGACGGCAAAACCGGCGCGGTCGCCGCGCGGAAATGCAGCCAGCAGATAGAAGCTGTGGCCTGTACGTCGCGCCATTTCACCAAGGCGCTCACCAATCATTGATGCTGGAGTTTTCGGCACCCTGTCCGAATGCGGAAAAACAGTATCCTCCACGCCGTCACGGACGGCGCGCACAGGCTTCCTCATTGATTTTCGTCCCTTGGCGGCCGGCTCCGGCTCGAGCTTCTCTCCAAAACAAGGGGATTTCGAGTACCGGAAAAGCAGACACGCCCGGATCGCCAAGAGGCGAAGCGGTAGCCGCGGTCATTCCGGACAAGATGAGAAGAACGGAGACGAGGGTCTAGCAGCGCATTTATGTTGCAGTGCTTATAAATTGATGGAGATCAATTAAACAATAACCATTGCGCATGGCTCCTATGCGCTGAGTACAAGTTTACCTAACGGAAGGCGTATCGGGTCCCCAAATCGCCTCGACAAAGGTTGGCGCTTAAAGTTGTTATCAAAGTCTTACTTTGTGCTTAGGCAATTTTTAAATGTGACAAGCTAGAGTGGCTCTCGTGGTCTTGAGTTGTGTAGAGAGTCCAATGACCGAAATGATACGTCCCCGAGTGAAATATGTCATCGGCCCCGATGGCAGCCCGCTGACGATTGCGGATCTTCCGCCGCCGAATACCCGGCGCTGGGTAATCCGTCGCAAGGCAGAGGTTGTCGCCGCGGTGCGCGGTGGCCTGCTGAGCTTGGAAGAAGCCTGCGAACGTTACACGCTGACTGTGGAAGAGTTCCTCTCCTGGCAGTCATCCATTAATAGCCACGGTCTGGCCGGTTTGCGCACGACGCGCATCCAGCAGTACCGCCATTGATCAATTTTTGAAGCCTATCGTAATTTTTCGGGCCGAACGCACATCCCTAGTAGGGATCTGACGCCGGCCCGAAGTCATTGATATACTGCAGGCACTATCGTCGCCAATTCATTGAATCGATGCTTCAGCTCGGCCGAGGTCCACAAAGACCACTCGGCCCAAGGCCGGGCAAGCAATGGTTCAGGGAAAGGATGAACGCCGTCGCCGTCTCCACGTCCCCTGCCCCTTTCAGCGAACAGTGCGTCTCCTTCAGGCAGCTTTGCGGAAACGCGGCGCCATGCCAATTTGCCGATCGACACAGTCGAGAGGAATATGGCAGTGAAAATCACCAACGAAGAAAATGCATCGGGCGGCAGATACGTCGCCGAACTCGACGGTCATCAGGCTGAGATGACCTATTCCCGGACATCACCGAAACTCGTGATCATCGATCACACCGGCGTTCCTGATGCTCTGCGTGGCAAGGGTGTTGGCCAAGCATTGGCATTGCATGCCGTGGAAGAAGCCAGAAAGGGCGGCTGGAAGATTTTCCCGCTGTGCCCCTTCTTCAAGGCCCAGTCGCAGCGCCACGAAGAATGGCGCGACGTCGTCAACTGACGAATCAAAAAACGCCAAAAGCCATGTATGACGGGCAGCACGCCCACCATGCATGGCTTTTATGAGATGACACCCTGGCGCCGTCAGGCGCCTGTCACCCTGGCTTAGGCCCGTGCCCGGATTGCACCGTCGCGCTCTTCAAGCGCGGCAGCACGTGCATATTCCGCCTGCATCTCTTCGAGCGATTGCTCCAAAGCCTCTTCCTGCATCCTCAGTTCCTTGATCGAAACCTGAAGATTGTCCGCGCGCTGGCGTGCTGCCTTTGCGAAGGTCGGATAGGCGAAGTGATTCGGGTCGGAAATGCCGGACTTCTTTTCCTCGACGACGATCTGGCTCTCCAGATCCTTCGTCATCCGGTCAAATTCGGACATCATCATCTGCAATTGCTGCAGTTGACGACGTTTTTCATTCACCTGAAACTCTTTCAGGCGAGTTAGGCTCTCACGCGACTTCATACGCATTACTCCAGTGATGCGAGACCCCGGCTCCACTTGAAACCGCCCCTGCGAGCCGCTTTGACACGGCCTGCCCAAAAAATTTCCCTCGGTGTTAACAAAAACCTACCGCTGGTAACCTTTCGTTTACGGGCATCGTTAATGATAGTGCCGATGATTTAAGGGTCGGTAAACACAACTACGCGATTTCCGGCCTGTTTCATTGGTGAGTCGAATGAATCGCTTACCGGCCCTTCTTAATGTAACAGTTGAGGAGTGAGCTTTGCGGATTCTCGTTGGAAAACAGCGTAATGGGTAAAATATTTAATAAATTCGTTACCTCTTGCCAGAGTGAATCAGAATTTGTTAACCATTTCGTGGCAGCTTCCAAATCACGCAGTGACATGTTCGGTATCGCGTAGGGGCCAGACCACCTTTCGGCGGCGGTAAAGGGGATAAGAATGCGGGTACTACTCATCGAAGATGATAGCGCGACAGCGCAGAGCATCGAACTGATGCTCAAATCAGAAAGTTTCAACGTCTACACCACCGATCTAGGTGAAGAGGGCGTCGATCTCGGCAAGTTGTATGATTATGATATCATCCTCCTTGATCTCAACCTTCCAGACATGTCCGGATATGAAGTGCTGCGCACTCTCCGTCTGTCCAAGGTCAAAACACCGATCCTGATTCTCTCCGGCATGGCCGGTATTGAAGACAAGGTTCGCGGTCTCGGCTTCGGTGCCGACGACTACATGACCAAGCCGTTCCACAAGGACGAACTGGTCGCGCGCATTCATGCGATCGTCCGTCGTTCCAAGGGCCATGCCCAGTCGGTCATCATGACCGGCGAACTGATCGTCAACCTCGACGCCAAGACCGTCGAAGTCGGCGGCCAGCGCGTGCACCTGACGGGCAAGGAATATCAGATG
This sequence comes from Rhizobium sp. S96, assembly GCF_030382195.1. Classification (NCBI taxonomy): domain Bacteria; kingdom Pseudomonadati; phylum Pseudomonadota; class Alphaproteobacteria; order Hyphomicrobiales; family Rhizobiaceae; genus Rhizobium; species Rhizobium sp. S96. Next base: position 13,214 of record NZ_JAUDRY010000018.1, on the reverse strand, counting down.
CTGGAGCTGCTTTCGCTCCGCAAGGGCACCACGCTCACCAAGGAAATGTTCCTGAACCACCTCTACGGCGGCATGGACGAGCCTGAACTGAAGATCATCGACGTTTTCATCTGCAAGCTGCGCAAGAAGCTAGCAAATGCAGCCGGCGGCGCCAATTACATCGAGACTGTCTGGGGCCGTGGCTACGTGCTGCGCGAGCCGGATGGCGCCGAATACGCCGAAACCGCCTGACGCGTCCGCCCCTTTTGCCATCGAGCAACAAGAATCCCGCCGTTTCGGCGGGATTTTTTTGTCTGTAAAGCAATAAAAAAGCCGCTTGAAACAAGCGGCTCGGTCCGGGATTGGATTTGTCGATTGGTTATGCGGCGACGGCGCGGTTGCCGAAGACTGCGGTCAGGATCTTCCGGTCGAATGGCTTCAGCAGGAAATCCGTGGCCCCTGCCCGCTTGCCCATCATCAGCTTCTTGAGGTCGGCCTCGATCACGCAGTAGTAGATCTTTACCTCTTTGCCGCCTTCCATGGCGCGGATGCCGGCAATCAGCTCCAGGGCGCCGTCCATGCCCGAATCAACGATCACATAGTCCGGGAGCTCTGCCCCGCAGCGAGACAGCGCTTCGCTTACATTGGATGCTTCGCTGACAAGAAAATCGAGCTCTGAGAGAATGCGCCTCCCGACCTTGCGAACAACGTCAGATGCGTCAGTGATCATGAATCTCTGCATAGCTGCTCCTTCGCCCAATTTTTGTGGTATCGGGCGTTATATCAGCCGACGATAGAAACATTAGGCTAAGGAATTGTTACTTCGGCGCTGCAAATGATGCGCCGAAGCGCATCAGGCAGCCGGTACTTCGGCGGTGAAAACAATCTCTTCCGCAGTCGCGCTGTGGCCCAGTTCCATGCCGCATTCTTCGGCGAGGAGCACTGTGTAGTAGGGCTGGATCGAGTGGGCATCGACGGCTTCCTCGATCTCGCGCGTGGAAATTTCCACGAACTTCGGCGGCAGGCGCATCAGCTTGCCCTTGGCAACGATCTTGAACTTTGCGTCGAATTCCGGATTTTCCAGTGTGATTTCAAGCGAGCCGCCGCGCGGGATCGACGAATAGGCAACCAGAAACAGGTTCAGCAGGAGCTTGACGCGGTTCTTCGCGATGATGGCACGTGGACCGGTCCAGGTGACCTCGGTCTTCTTTTCAGCAGCGGCGAAGTCCTTGGCGGCCCGCTCGGCCTCGCCGGTATCGATCGAGGCACCGACGGAGCCCGAGGCGCCGAAGGCAAGCCGCGCGAACTTGAGGCGAACCGAAGCATTCAGCGCACTTGTACGAATAAGATCCATCGCATCCGCGTCGGCGCCGCCCTCGTCAAGCAGTTCCAGGCCATTGTTGATGGCTCCGACGGGAGAAATCACGTCATGGCAAACCCGGCTGCACAGCAATGCTGCCAGATCGGGACCTGTCAGAGTAAGGTTGGGATTCTTCGACATCATCGTCTCCTGAGGGCGATAGGCTCATTTCGCCGTATATCTTGCGTCATCAAAATTGCACGAAGTTTGCGCGCGTATTCGGCGCCATAATGACACCATATTTGGTAAACCGATTGTTAAGACCATCCGCGCAAAATGAATGAAACGCCGGAAACGGCCTACCGAACCGACCATGATGAACGGATGACACCCATGCGCCCTCAAATCTTCGGAAGACTGACCGCCTTCTGCCGGTTATTCGTTGCGTTGACTCTTCCGCTGGCGATGCTTGCCTCGACGCAGGCATCCGCGCAAGAGGCCAACAGCAGCCAGTACACGATGCAGGAGATCGTTGACGCCGGTCATTCGTTCTTCGGCTCGACAAGTGGCGGCCTTGCCAAGGTCGTCGAGGCAGCCTTCCAGAAGTACGGCTTGCCCAATGGCTATGTCCTTGGACAGGAAGGATCCGGTGCATTCATAGCCGGTCTCACCTACGGCGAAGGGCAGCTGAACACCAAGAATGCCGGTGAGCACTCGCTCTACTGGCAGGGGCCGTCCCTCGGCATCGACTACGGCGGCCAGGGCACGCGGGTGATGATGCTGGTGTACGACCTTCCCTCCACCGACGCGATCTACGCCCGGTTCGGCGGCGTCAGCGGCCAGGCTTTCGTGATCGCCGGCTTCGGGATGACGCTGCTCAAGAACAACAACGTGCTCGTCGTTCCGATCCGGACCGGCGTCGGCGCCCGCCTCGGCCTGAACGTCGGCTACCTCAAGGTTACGCCGAACCCGACCTGGAACCCCTTCTGATCGGCACGAGGCGACGAACTCTCTTGGAGCGTCGCCTTTCCGCCACTTGCTCTATGCCGGTCGTCCGCTTAATGATTAGCGCTGACGCAAATCAATTCCTGGAAGCAGTGGCAACGCCGTGATCGAATATGCTCTGTTGTTCGGATTGGGTTTCCTGACCGCGGCGTTCCTCGCCTTTCTGGTATCGCCCGCAATCCATCGACGCATCGTTTGGTACACCGAGAACCGGATGCGGGCGACCATGCCGTTAAGCCCGCAGGAAGTCCGCGCCCAGAAAGACATGGTGCGTGCCCTTTATGCAGCCGAGAATGCGCGCACCACGCAGGACCTCGTCCGCGAGCGCGAAAAATCCCTGTCTCTGCAGCTGAAGCATGACTCGGTCGCCCTCGATGCCGGCAAGTTTGCATCCGAGATCAGTGCCCTGCAGGCGCAGATCGGCGACATGAGCGTCGAGGCAGCCGAGCTTCGCTCCCATCTGCGCAAGGATGAGAACTATATCAGCCAGCTGAAGACCAGCCTGCATATTGCCGAACAGGCTGGTGCTGCGAAGGATGGGGAGTTGGATGCGCTGCGGACGCGGCTGAACAAGCTGGCCGAACAGGCGGACAACCTCAAGATCGATATGGCCGCCCGCGACACCCAGATCGAAAGCCTGACATTCAAGTCGGGCACGCTTCGCATCGAGCGCGACAATCTCCGTCAGGACGCCAGCCTGCTCCAGAAGCGCGCCAAAGAGGCCGAGCAGAAACTATCCCAGCAGGAGCATACCGTCATCCGCTTTGAAGACAGGGCGGCACGCGATGCCGCTGCGCTGTCGGAGAAGACGACGCTGCTCGGACGCCGGCAGCAGGACATTGCCAAGCTTAAGGAACAGGTGAAAGCCGTAAACGCGGACCTGCGCAAAGCCAACCGTGCGCTGCGCAATGCAGGTCTCGCCACCGTGACCACAGAACTGGTCTCTGAAAAGCAACCGCCGGAGAGCGCGATGCCATCTGAACTCGACACAGCCGCCGTTGCTGCACGTCTTGCTGAGGAGGTCCGCGCAAGAAGTGCCGCGGTTTCAGAAAGCCTCCTGAAGGCGAAGACCAACACCGGCAATGATGGCCCGATCCGCGAAGAAATCGCGGCGATTGCGGCGAACATGGTGGCGCTGACCGCCCTGAACGAAGGTCCCTCGTCCCCGATCCGTGACCTCCTACCGGAGCCGGCGGAGCCTCGCGAGGGCGAACGTCTGGACCTGGCCCAGCGTGCGGCAACCGTTCTTTCCGAACCAGGCTGATCTCAGATCAGGCCCGCGGCAGACGACATCGCAAACAGGGCAATACCGGTCGCCATAGCCACGTTGAGGCTGTCCAGCCCTTCCGATTGCGGGATGCGCGCTGTGCGGAAACGAGACAGTACCGCCTCCGGCAGCCCCTCGCCTTCGGTCCCGACAACCAAGGCCATGCGATCGGAGGCCGGTATCTGTCGGATATCCGTTTCGCCGCGCGGCGAAAGTGTCCAGATCGCAAAGCCCTGCTCCGCAAGGCGGGTCAGCACGTCAACGGCATCACCGCCACGCTGGTAAGGCACGGTCAGCACCGACCCGACAGAGACACGCAGCGCCTTGCGATAGAGGGGATCGCAGGACGTCTCGTCCAGGAAGATCGCGTCAGCCTTGAACGCCGCAGCGTTGCGGAACATCGAGCCGGCATTGTCGTGGTTTGAAATGCCGCAACCAACCAGCACCAGAGCTCGCGCTGGCAGGCGCTCGATCAGGTCCGCTGCGGCAGGCTTCCGGCGACCAAGGGCCAGCACCCCGCGGTGCAAGTGGAAACCAACGATACGATCGAGCACCTCCGCTTCGGCGACATAGACCGGGACAGTCTCGGGCAACCCGTCGAGGATCGAGGACACGCCATCGACGCGATTTCGAAGCAGGAGAACCTTCTCCGCCTCAAAGTCGCCCTCCCCGCCGTGCGCGGCCGCCAGCATCCTGAGAACCACAGTGCCTTCGGCGATAAAGCGGCTTTCTCGCCCGGTCAGGTCGCGTTCGCGAATGTCGCGGAACTCAGCGATGCGTGGGTCATCGGCACTCTCGATGGTGATGAGCCGCGAGGTCATGGCACTCAGCCGCCGTTGATCGTCACGTCCGCCACGATACGGCCGGCTTTGATATCGAACACCAGGGCCTTCATCACACCATCAGCCGTCGTGCCGAAAAACAGAATCTGGCCAGCGGAAAGCGAAGAGGACTGGATCACGAAGCCGGGCGGAAGCGTAGCGGTCACGGATACCGGCGCATCGGAGGGGACGCCTGCCGAGGTCACCGCTGCCGCATCCTTCGCCGGAGCACGCATCGTCTTGTAGACAACCGCACCGAAGACCGCCATAAGGCTCACGAACATGATGATGCCCGAGACGATCTGCAGGCGGATCATCTTGCGCCGGACACTTTCCATCGCCGGATCGAGGGGTTTTTCTTCCTGATCGTCTTCTGGCTGGATTTTCGTCATTATTGGCGTTCCATTCTTATAAAATACTTCGGAGAAGAAGCGTCTTGAGTGACCCCTTTAAACAAGCATCCGGCATTATGAAAGTCCTGACGGCCGATGAGAACGCGGAAGGGCGGCTCGACGCGTGGATGACCGCCCAGCTTGGTGAAGAATTCTCCCGCAGCCGCGTGAAGGTGCTGATCAAGGACGGTCAGGTATCGTCCAAGGGCGCCGTCGTTGCCGATCCGCAAAAGAAGGTGCGCCCGGGCGACATCTTCGAGATCAATCTTCCGGAGCCTGAAGATCCGACGCCGAAGGGCGAGAATATCCCGCTCGACATTCTCTACGAGGACGATGACTTGATCGTCATCTCGAAGCCCACGGGCATGGTTGTGCACCCCGCTGCCGGCAACTGGACCGGCACGCTGGTCAACGCCCTGATCTACCATTGCGGCGACAGCCTTTCCGGCATCGGCGGCGTCCGCCGCCCCGGCATCGTTCACCGCCTCGACAAGGACACGACCGGTGTCATGGTCGTCGCCAAGAACGACGTGGCTCACCGCCATCTCTCCGCCCAGTTTGCCGACCACGGCCGCACCATGCCCATCGAGCGCGCCTACCAGGCCGTCGTCTGGGGCCGTCCGCGCACGCTGACCGGCAGTATCAACGCCCCCCTCGGCCGCGACACCGGCGACCGCACCCGCCGCGCCGTCAAGCGCCCTGGCACCGCCGATGCCGACGAGGCGATCACCCACTACGAGGTGATCGAGCGCTTCCACGAAACCCCGGACTCGCTATCTCTGGCGTCGCTGGTCGAATGCCACCTGGAGACCGGCCGGACCCATCAGATCCGCGTCCACATGGCCCATATCGGCCACCCGCTGCTCGGCGACATGGTTTACGGCGCGCATTTCAAGACTAAGGCCAACCTGCTGCCGGATGCCGCCAAGAAGGCGGTCAACAGCTTCGGACGTCAGGCCCTGCACGCCTACATGCTGCAGTTCGAACATCCGCGCACCGGCGAACTCATGCGCTTCGAAGTTCCCCTGCCCGACGACATGGTGGCACTGACCGAGGCGCTCAGGGACGCCGAGCTGTAACGGGACTGCAACGGGTCAGCCGTCACAAGAACGTGAAGTGAACGGCGGCCTTGAACTACTGTTTCGCCATACTTATCTCTACACTGACTTCGTGCGGGCTTCCCAAGCCGCACGTTCCCGGTTTGCCTTGAAGACGCAGGGACGCGTCCGAGCGGGAGCCGGAATTCAGATAGGAGGGTGCAATCCATGGCCCGAAATAGTTTGCCGTCCATTACGGCCGGTGAAGCCGGTCTCAATCGTTATCTCGACGAAATCCGCAAGTTCCCGATGCTGGAGCCGCAGGAAGAATATATGCTCGCCAAGCGCTACTCTGAGCATGGCGATCGCGAAGCTGCGCATAAGCTCGTCACCAGCCATCTGCGCCTCGTGGCGAAGATTGCCATGGGCTACCGTGGCTATGGCCTGCCGATCGGCGAAGTCGTGTCGGAAGGCAACGTCGGCCTCATGCAGGCCGTGAAGAAATTCGATCCGGAGCGCGGTTTCCGTCTGGCGACCTACGCGATGTGGTGGATCAAGGCTTCGATCCAGGAATATATCCTGCGTTCGTGGTCGCTCGTTAAGATGGGTACCACCGCCAATCAGAAGCGTCTCTTCTTCAACCTGCGCCGCCTCAAGGGCCGCATCCAGGCTATCGATGAAGGCGATCTGAAGCCCGAGCACGTGACCGAGATCGCGACCAAGCTCAAGGTCTCCGAGGAAGAAGTGGTTTCGATGAACCGCCGCCTTTCCGGCGACGCCTCGTTGAACGCACCGATCAAGGCCTCCGAAGGCGACTCCGGTCAGTGGCAGGATTGGCTGGTCGACGATCACGACAGCCAGGAAGCTGTTCTGATCGAACAGGACGAGCTCGATACGCGCCGCCGCATGCTGGCCAAGGCCATGAGCGTGCTCAACGACCGCGAACGCCGCATCTTCGAGGCACGCCGCCTCGCCGAAGATCCGGTGACGCTCGAGGATCTGTCGACGGAGTTCGATATCAGCCGCGAACGCGTGCGGCAGATCGAAGTCCGGGCCTTTGAGAAGGTTCAGGACGCCGTGCGCAAGGAAGCGCTTGAACGAGCCAAGGCCGTGCGCGTGGTTGAAGCAACCGCATAATCACGGTTTATTTCCCAACAAAAAGGGCGGGTCCATGACCCGCCCTTTTCTTTGATCGTTGTGTCCAGTTCGGTTTACTGGCTGGTGGAAACGTCGCCCGAAGCGGCCCATTCCTTGATCGCCGCGGTAAACGCCTCGGCGCCGGTCGTCCCCTTCTGCATCGTCAGCAGGGCACGGCGGCCGTTGCGGTAGGTAATCGGGATATCAAGCCAATCACGATTGGACAGAAGATCGAGGTTCGCTTTGCGCGCATCCGGATAATCGTTCAGCGCGATCATGTGGAAATCGTCGGTAATCTTGGCCGGAACCGCAATAAGCGCGTCGCCGCGATCCTGCTCGGTCCGCTTCATCGAAATGCGCTGAACGCCATCGATGGCGCCGCCTTCGAAGTTTGGCGGCAGCGAGAAGACGATCTCGACGATATGGCTCGCCGGCAGCGACGGATCGGAATTGCGCTTGAAGGTCAGCTGCGCGCTCAGATTACGCTCGGGAACGGTGACCATGCCACGAACGACGGCATCCTGCTTGCCATCCTGGCCAGCCTCGTGCTGAAGGCTCCAGACGACCGACCCCTGGATGGCTGTCGGCGAGCTCTGGCCGATGCGCTCCTCGTAGAGGAACATTTTTTCGCTCGAGCCAACCGGCGCGGTCGCTGCTGGCGTGGTCGAGTCGGCAGTCGGCGTCGCGGCAGATGCCGTTCCCGGCGTTGGCGCTGCAACCGGCTGCGTCCCACCTGAGACCGGTGGCGGAGCATCGGATGCGGCCACGTTCTGCTCAGCGACAGACTTTCCTTCGGCGACCTGAGTGCCGGGGGCAGCGGCCGGGCCGGCATCCGTTTCGGTACCGTCGGCATTCAGTCTCTGGGTGAACTTGCTGTTGACGGAAGAGCCGTCGTTCAACGACGCGACTTCCTTCTGCGGCGGGTTCGCTGCCGCCGGATCGCCGGCTTGCGATGCAGGCGTAGCCGGATCGGGCTTTGCCGGTGCCGTTTCGGTCTTGGCGGTCTGCGACGGCGCAGCGCTGACAAGACCCTTGACCATTTCGGTCAGAGCGGCCTGGTTGGTCCAGGCAGCATAGCCGCCTCCACCCACCACGCCGAGCGCGATCAGGATCGTGACGATCGAGCCGATGCCGAAACGACGGCGCTTCGGCTCCATGCGGAAATTCTTGCCCTGGAACTTCGACGCGATGGCGTTGTCGACATCGCTCGACGAAATGCCATCATCGTCTTCGGCAACCACGCCGCGGTTGTCGTAACCGCGAAGCTGCGTTGCCTCCTGCCAGGCATCGTTGGTGGCCGGCGCGGGCTTCGCGGCCGAAGTCCCGTGAACCTCGGAGAACAGATCGCCATCATCGAAATGGGCGCTGATCTGCTCCTTCTTGCCGCTGTCGAGCGGCGGCAGGTCATCAAACGCAGCCGCTTCCCAGGAGAAGCCCTCGTTTGCGGCAGGCATCTTCGTGGGCTCAGGCGGATGCTCGATCCCGGCAATCACATCTTCGAAGGCCCGCGCTGCGTCGTTTGCCGGCGCGACCGGTGACTTCTCCGAAAACTGGCGGAGCTCCTCGAGCGCCCAGTCGGTCGGCTCGTCTCTTCTGACCGGCTCCGGGACTTCCTCGGCATGTTCGGACCATACCGGGTCGAAATGCGCGGCGGTATCAGCATGAATCGGTTCTTCGCGAACATGCTCGACGAATTCCGCCGTTTGCTGCTCGAAGACATGCACAGGTTCGACGAGCCGGTTGCTCAGGTCGAAATCACGTGCCACCGGCTGCGGCGCCGGTTCATAAGCTGACTCGATATGGGGCTCGACCGCCGGCTCCGGCGAGAACTCCTGATACGGCTCTTTCTCGACGACATCGTCGTGATGAGGTGCCTGCCACGGCTCGACCGGCTCGGGTTCAGCCGCAAAGGACGGCTCCGCTTCGTGCCAAGCCTGAGGCGCCTCCTCGTGGACCGGGGGCGTGTAGACTTGCTCGGCCGCTATCTCTTCTTGAGCCTCGACCACCTCGTCGGCGGGAGCCTCATGATAGTGCTGCGCCGGTTCTTCGTGATTCTGAACCGGCTCCTCGACGTGCTGTACGGGCTCTTCATGCGCGACCGGCTCTTCATAAACCGGTTCCTCGTAGGCCGGAGCCGCCGAAGCTGCAGCAGGCTCCTCGTGGCGAGGCTCTTCGTACACCGCCTGCTGTTCATGAACCGGCTCTTCGACCGGGGCTACCTCTGCGACGGGCGCGGCTGCCGCGGGTTCCGGCTCGGCCTCGTCGATCGGCTCTGCCGGGATCTCCAGCGCGAGCTCGACATCCGAGATGTCGTCCTCGGCCGGCAACGCCACGGCATGCTCGGCCTCTACTTCGCGGATCGCTGCTTCGAGCTTTTCAAGCTGCCTTTGCAGCATCGCTTCCGGCGGACGCGGCTTCATGTTCTCGAGCTGCCGCTGAACGGCACCGCGAGCGCGCTCGTAGACCTTCACCCGCATCTCGGGAGTGTTGTCGGTCAGGCCGTCAACCGCCCGCCGGATAACTGCGATAAAATCCGCCATTCGTACTTTCTCAAAGAGCGTGGTTTGTTAACCAAACCACACAAAATAATGACCCGCGACCTTAGTCCTCAAACGGATCGGTCACAAGTATGGTGTCGTCTCGCTCAGGACTTGTAGACAGGAGAGCGACGGGCGCTCCGATAAGTTCTTCGACCTGGCGGACATACTTGATCGCCTGCGCCGGCAGATCAGCCCAGCTACGGGCTCCGACGGTCGATTCCTTCCAGCCTTCGAGCGTAATGTAGACGGGCTCGACACGAGCCTGGGCCGCCTGGCTTGCGGGGAGATAATCGATCTCCTTGCCGTCAAGCTTGTAGGCGACGCAGATCTTCAGTTCGTCGAGACCATCGAGAACGTCGAGCTTGGTCAACGCGATGCCGGTGATACCCGATGTCTTCACCGTCTGGCGGACCAGAACCGAATCGAACCAGCCGCAACGGCGCGGACGACCGGTATTGACGCCGACTTCGCGGCCGACGGTCGAAAGATGCTTGCCGACGTCGTCATTCAGCTCGCACGGGAACGGACCTTCGCCCACACGCGTCGTGTAAGCCTTGGTGATGCCGAGAACATAACCGATTGCCGTCGGGCCGAGACCGGAACCCGCGGCAGCCTGGCCTGCAACCGTGTTCGACGAGGTGACGAAGGGATAGGTGCCGTGGTCGTTATCGAGCAGCGCGCCCTGCGCACCTTCGAACAGGATGCGGGCGCCGGCCTTGCGCTGGTCGTCGAGGATGCGCCAGACTTGGTCGACATAGGGCAGAACCTGGTCGGCGACGTCGTTCAGTTCCTTCTCCAGCGATTCCACCGAAATCTCCGGCAGGCCGAGGCCGCGGCGCAGCGCGTTGTGGTGCGTCAGCAGACGGTCGATCTTGGCCGGCAGTGCTTCCTTGTCGGCGAGGTCGATGGCGCGGATCGCGCGGCGGCCGACCTTGTCTTCATAGGCCGGACCGATGCCGCGGCGGGTGGTGCCAATCTTCGTACCGCTGTTGGAGGCGGCGTCTTCACGGAAGCCGTCGAGGTCGCGGTGCAGCGACAGGATCAGCGGCGCGTTATCAGCGATGCGCAGCACCTCGGGCGTTACATTGACACCCTGCGCGCGCAGCTTCGCGACTTCAGCGACGAAATGATGGGGATCGACGACGACGCCATTGCCGATAACACTGAGTTTGCCGCGCACGAGGCCAGATGGCAGAAGGGCAAGCTTGTAGCTGACACCGTCGATGACCAGCGTGTGGCCCGCATTGTGTCCGCCCTGATAGCGCACGATCACATCGGCGCGTTCCGAAAGCCAATCGACAATCTTGCCTTTGCCTTCGTCACCCCATTGCGAACCGACTACGACTACGTTCGTCATTCACGTCTTCCTGTTAAAGGCGGTTTTAACCGCACCCTGCTCAAACCCGCGCATCTATAAAACTTTGTTTTTGGGAAAGCGACCCTGTATTGCCGCCTGAATCGGCTTTTTACGTGACAAATCAGCTAAGCGCGGGCTACCTGCCCGTTGATTAAGAGAAACTAAGCGCCGTCTCCGCACGCGCTGGAAAGAATCGGCTGTGCGATTTACTGCCTATATCTGCCTCGTCGTCGCCGCCCTTTGCTGGGGCGGCAATACTGTCGCCGGCAAGCTTGCCCTCGGGCATGTCAGCCCGATGATGCTGACTTTTCTGCGCTGGTTTCTGGCGACCGCGCTGATCGCCGCAATCTCCCTACCGCAGTTGAAGCGCGACTGGCCGGTCGTTCGAAAAAATCTCCCGCTGCTCTTCTTCTACGGCATTATTGGTTACACGCTTTTCAACGCGATGCTCTATTCCGCAGTAAAGTATACGACAGCGATCAATGTCGCAATCGAACAGGCCGGCATTCCGATACTGATCTTCCTGCTCAATTTTATACTCTTCCGCACAGCCATTTCTTTCGCCCAGATTGCTGGCTTCGGTCTAACGCTTACAGGCGTTGCGCTCACGGCGGCGCATGGCGATCTCGCCACCCTGCTGCAACTCGGCCTCAATCGCGGCGATGGCCTGATGCTGATCGCGGTCGCAGCCTACTCGATCTACACGATCTTTCTGCGCTGGAAGCCTCCGCTCGACTGGCGCACGCTGATGGCGATACCAGCGCTCGGTGCGATGCTGACCGCGATACCGCTCCTGCTGTGGGAAAGCACGCAGGGAGCCATGCAGATGCCCGACCAGAATGGCTGGCTCATTACCATCTATACGGCGATCTTCGCATCGTTGCTGGCGCAGGTCCTCTATATCAAGGGCGTAGAATCGATCGGCGCCAATCGTGCCGGACTATTCATCAATCTCGTGCCGGTCTTCGGCACGTTGCTGTCCGTGGCCTTGCTAGGTGAGAGCTTGCAGCTGTTTCATGTTATCGCGCTCGCTCTGGCGCTCGGCGGCATCGCCATTGCCGAGAAGGGACGCCCGAAGGGCACCGCAACAGCGATGCCTGCGTCCGCGATGGATTAGCCGAGTTCCAGCGTCGTGACGCCGAACACGTTTCGAAGCGGCACCGCCGGCGCCGTTCCCCGATACATGCGGGCTGTCTCGAAAACGGGCTCGAGCCCCATGCCTTCGACAAGGGCAACTGCATCCTTGTTGTTGACGGGAACATCGATGTAGACCTGCGCGCCCTCCGCTTCCGGCCCGAGGACCGCCAGTAGCGCGGCAGCACTATCCACATCAGCCGCAAAGAGCGGCCCGATCTTGTAGCCCTCATAACAGCGGCGGATCGTGCCATAACCACGGATCTTGCCGTTCTTGCGCACGATTGCCGTGCGGCGATGCTTGCGCTCCGCGCACCACGATGAAACGAAGGCCGATCGTGGCGCTCCAAAGACCGTCGTATCGTAGCGCAACAAGCCGTCGAGCTTGTCGGATACGGCGTGCGCCACCAGGGGTGATTGCGGCAGGGAGGAAATCACGCCACCGTAGCGAACAGTCTGGTAGGCCGTTTCAAAACCGACCTTGCGGTAATTGTCCTGCTGCGCGGTGACGCCATCGAGACCGATCGACCGGCCTTCAGCCGATGCCATGCCGATATCCCAGATGGCCTTGCCATATCCTCGGCCGCGAAAATCGGGATGCACCATGTAAAGGCCGAGAAAGGCGAAGGCATCGCCATACTTGACGACGGAAATCGATCCGACAGGCACCTCGCCCAGCGCCCCGACGAAGAAGCCGGAGGGATCTGCATCATGGAAGGCGAGCGAGTCATCGAGACCCGGGTTCCATCCCTCCTGTCGAGCCCATTCGAGTACAAGCTCCAACTCACCGGGCCGCATCGGACGAACGGCAAACTCCGAATTCATGCAATCTTCCTACATCATATCCGCCGCACGTACGATCAGGCTGGACGCAGATCAAAATTGAGTCCAGCGGCGCATGACAACAACCGGCAATAAAGAAACATGCTCATGGCTGAAACGATCTGCATCGATCGTCACGATGCGCGACGCGAGAAACTCTTTGCATCGACAGCATCATGGAGCAACGAAATTACAATCTCAAGGGAATTACTTAAGACAACATGAAGCATCCAATAATTCCCGAAATCAAGCGTAGCATATCTGAACATCAGGCGGTCTCGGCAGCCTAAGCGCGGAACGGGCCAACGCGACGCCACACTGGAGTGCTCCCCGTTTCACCGGACAGATCGGCTAGTTTGATTTAGCCCTGATGAACTGCCGAGGGGAAGCCATCTTGAGCGCGGAATGAGGATGGATTGCGTT
>NZ_JAUDRY010000017.1:0-82561 GCF_030382195.1 Rhizobium sp. S96 | reverse complement strand
GGACCATAACCTGAAGGCCGCAGGTTCAAATCCTGCCCCCGCAACCAACTTTCCAATCAAGACGAACACACACTCAATAAACCCCGCAAGGGGCTGTTTGCGTTAGGGTTTATCAACGTCCCGTTTCAAGCCAGAAGATCGCTTGCTCCGTTTCACTGAGGTCGAAAACCTGAATCTTGGGGTGAACAAAATAGCTGGCCAAGCCCGGGACGAGCTTCAGGAAGCTGTTATCGGTCGCGACAGCGATCCGTTCTATCAATCGGTGATGACCGGCGACAAAACTCAGGTGGGTGGCAATCGCCTCGAAGTTTTCCCAACCGGGAAACGACTTCATCTTGATCATGAGACCGGTCACCTTGCCGCTCGACACAATGGCTTGGTCGAATTCCTTCCCGATCGTCTCGAAATCCTGCCGCTCGAGTGGGCCTTGTGGTGTAATGATCAGAATGCTGCTGTTACTCGTTGTCTCAACGCTTATCATTTGCCATCGCTCCTTTTCCAGCCAGAAAACTGTAGTCCCACCGGTTGGGATGATGCAGTGCATCCGCCAGCAAACCCAATGTCCGGTAAAATTTCGGTTGGATGGCGGCGGCGTCATTTTCGAAATTGATCTCGAGCACCATTGGCGGAAGATTGGATGTCGAGCTAACGCCGCGATGAACATGCACAGAACGGCGCGGACGAGGCGTATATTACGGTAAAGTACATGGCGGCGATTGCAGAAGCGGCCGGAGGCCGTATAGCGTCGCGGTCCATAGCCGGACCTGACGGTGTTCCGCGCCAATTCTGCATGGCGTCGCACCGGAGGCCCGTTCTCGGTAGGCAAGCTTTCACCCCTACGGCAGAAGGCGAGAGGACGAAATTGACCGATGTGACCCGAGCTGTCGATCGTTTTGAAAGCATGGAACCTCAATACGGTTGCGCCTTCTTTCGGTATTGGCACCTCTGAATGTACGCGGCGATCAACACATTCGTGCTGGTGCTGGCCTCCGTGTTTCCGGTCGTCAACCCACCGGGCTCGGCGCTTGTCTTTCTCGGATTGACCCGCGGGGCAACACCCGAGCTACGTGCCACGCTCGCACGGCGCATCGCGTTAAATTCGCTTATACTGCTCACTTGCTCATTTCTGCTCGGCGCTCTCATCTTGCAGTTTTATGGGATTTCGGTGCCTATCCTGCGCGTTGCCGGTGGGATCATCGTCGCCGTGGCTGGATGGAAGCTTCTCAATGAAGGAAGCCGCAAGGAACTGGATGACCCGGCAGGCGATACCTCTCGGGTCGATTTGCTCGATCAATCCTTCTATCCGCTGACACTGCCGTTGACGACAGGACCGGGATCGATCGCAATCGTGATCAGCATCGGGCTTTCGGAGGCGACGGTTACCAGTCCTGCGCACAGGATCATATTCGTCTTGGCAAGCCTTCTCGCCCTTTTTGTGCTGTCCCTGACGATCCTGCTTTGCTTTTCCTATGCGGATCGCATCCAGCGGCTCCTTGGCCGCGGCGGAACCGACATCGCGGTGCGCCTGTCCGCGTTCATCCTGTTCTGCCTCGGTCTGCAGATCCTTTGGTCAGGTGCCAACGACCTGCTGAGATCCACGCTTTCCGCCGGCTAGGCATCCCGCTGCGGCGGACGAGCTTTCTTCTAAGCGCGAGGGCTTGCCGCATGAGTGGGTCGATGACCCGCCTTACTGCCTCCGTAGTGTAGCCTCACGTAAGTTACGCCCCATGGCCGGGTCGCTGTAATAGAGTGCGGCTTCTGATGCGGCTGGAACGACAGCCCTGACATGCGACATCGACATGAGGCGGAGGGGCCGAAGGTCGCGTTGCTTGGGGTGCTCAGACACAGCTGAATACGCAACGCGATAAATTCCTAACGTCTGTGATGCAAGGAGGTCGACGCATGCTGAGAGCAAGATCCTTCAGGCTGCTGGCCGGGTTGTCGGCCCTGTCATTGATTTGGATATATCCTGGTCCCGTGGCCTATTCGCAGACGGCTACCCCGGCGTCGGCTCCGGCAGCTGCGGCAGCGACCACCGTGGAAACACCTGACCTCCTTTCAGAGGACGAGCTCGAGGTTCTGGTCGCGCGTATTGCGCTCTATCCGGATGAGCTTGTCGCGGCGATTTCTGCTGCGTCGCTCTTCCCGCTGCAGATCGTGGAGGCGCAGCGCTTTCTAGAGGCGAAGGAAAAAAAGACCGATCTCAAGCCCAAGGCGGATTGGGACGGCAGCGTCATTTCCCTCCTCAACTATCCCGACATCGTCAAGATGATGAGCGATGACCTCGATTGGACGCAGTCGCTCGCCGATGCTCTGACCAACCAGCAGAAGGACGTGCTGATTGCCATCCAGCAGCTTCGTGACGAGGCGGTCGCCAAGAACATCATCAAGACCGACGACAAGGTGACCATCGTCAACGAAAACGAAAACATCGTCATTCGTCCGACAAACCCCGAGAAGGTCTATATCCCCCAATACCCGCCGGAAATGCTCTACGAGGATAGCTATCAGGCGGCGCCTATCTCGTATTATCCGAGTTCCTACGACAGCTATTACTATCCCGGCGCGGCATTCTTCGCCGGTGCCGTGACCGGCGCCGCATGGGCCGCAATCGTGAATTGGGATGACTGGGGGGTCTGGGGCGGCAACTGGGGCGGCGACGTCGATATCGACTGCAACAACTGCTTCAACGATCGCAACTTCAACGGCAAGATCAAGTTGAATGATGTCGACTGGAGCAAGGTCGATCGAAGCAAGTTGAATATCGGCCGTGACCAGATCAACAACCTGGACCGGTCGGCGATCAAATCCGGCTTGCAGGGCGATAACCGCAACCAGCTGAAGAACAAGATCGGCGAGGGGCAGGCTCGCGGGCCCTCGACACGTGATGCAGGCCCGCGCGCCCAGGACATCCGCAAGAGCACGGCCGAAGGCCTGAAGGCGGGCCCAAAATCCAAGGCAGGAAACGCGGCCGCCAACCGGCCCAATGCCGGCGCACGACCTGAAACGCGTCCGGCGGCCGGCAACAATCGTCCTGCGGCGAAGACCAACAAGAAGGCCAACGCACCAAAGATGGCGGCTCGGCCTGACAACAGATCTCGCCAGCCGAATGCACTCGGCAACGTACAATCCGGTCGCCGTGAGGCGGTTGCCTCCAAGCGGGGCGGGCAGAGCATGGGTGGCGGTCATCGCGGTGGGCAGAGCATGGGTGCGCCGCGCGGCGGCGGTGGCTCGCACGCCAGTCGGCCACGTCCAAGACCCCACGGCGGCGGCGGTGGTGGCCGAGGTGGTGGTGGCGGCCGCGGCGGCGGCGGAAGACGATAGTTGGCTGTCAGATAACCGGAGATAGATCATGAGACGAGAGTTGCGATTGATCCCACTGGCGCTGGGAATGGCGCTCACCCTGTTGCCGGCTTACCCTGCTGTATCGCAGCTGCAGACCAATTTGTCGGAATTCGTCGGCGGAACGCCACCGTCATTCGACAATCCATCGGATGCGCTAGAGCGTCTGAAGTCGGTGCTCAGTGCCGACGACAAAGCTGGCTTTGCCAATCTGCTCGGTCTGGACGCCAGCAAGCTCGGCGCCAACAGCGACGCGATGGCGACCTACGCGCTTATCCGCGCCGGCGCCGACCGGGAGTTGCAGCTGCAGGACCTTTCAGGGCGGAAGATTGTCCTGATCGGCAAGGCTCTGTGGCCGCTGCCTTTCCCGCTATCGCAGCTGAAGGACGGCAAGTGGGCTTTCGACACGCAGGTGGGATTGCAGGAAATCGTCAATCGGCGCGTTGGAGCGAACGAACTTCAGACGATCCAGACGATGCATGACTACGTTGCTGCGCAGTACGAATATGCGAAAGAGGACCAGGATGAAGATGGCGTCTACGAGTTTGCCCAGAAGCTGATCAGCAGCCCGGGTAAACGCGACGGCCTGTACTGGCCGCCGGGCACCTTTGATGTCGATAGTCCCGCCGGAAAGCTGATCGAGACGGCTGCCCTTGGCCGCGCGAAGCAGGGTGAGGGGTACTACGGCTATCACTATCGGATCCTGACGGGCCAAGGTGACAACGTGCTGGGAGGCAAGCAGAGCTACATCGTCAACAAGAACATGACGGGTGGCTTTGCGCTGATCGCCTGGCCGGTCAAGTATCGCGTCACCGGCGTTCAGACCTTCCTCGTCAACAATGCTGGTATCGTCTACCAGCGAGATCTGGGTGAGCGGACCGAAGAAAAGGCCGCCGCCATCAGGGAGTTTAATCCCGACTCGAGCTGGGAGCTCGTGACCGACTAGGCATATCGCCACCGGCTATCTTGACGCGACGCCAGTTTTCCGGTCGCATAGGTGCGGCCGGTGGTGTCATGCAAATGAAACGCTGGAGCGCTACTCTGCCCTAGTTTGGGTGCGCATCACAGGATGCGCCAAATCTGCCTTTCGTGCACCGGCATGCCAACCGTCAGATGACGGTCAAGATGATCGCGCCTGGTTCTGCCAGGCATAACTCCCGTACCCACAGAGGAGTGGACATGATGTCCGATCTCGCCAACATCACGAACACCCTGATGTTCTCCAACCCCGTCACCGCATACTGGACCGATGCATGGCAACGGTCCGTGCTCTACCTTGATGTGATGAGACGACGCGGCGCTCAGTATGAGGAGCAGGCCGCGCTTAGTGCTCCTCATGTGCTGGACTATGATGCGGAGCTTGTCTGCGACGGTCGTCGGCTGGAGCGGCCCGTCAACTACCTTCTTGCCCATATCATCCCGCCTTCGGGCGTCGTCATCGACCAGGGGAAGCGGCCGTTTGTCGTCGTCGATCCGCGGGCCGGCCATGGGCCTGGAATAGGCGGGTTCAAAGCCGACAGCGAGATCGGCGTTGCGATGAAGGCAGGTCATCCGTGCTATTTCATCGGGTTCCTGCCGGAACCGGTGCCGGGCCAGACGATCGAGGATATCGTTCACGCGGAAGCGACGTTCCTGGAAAAGGTGATCGCGCGCCATCCCAATGCCGATGGAAAGCCGTGCGTCATCGGCAACTGCCAGGCGGGCTGGGCTGTGATGATGCTTGCCGCACTGCGTCCGGAGCTGTTCGGGCCGATCATCATTGCCGGCACCCCGCTTTCCTACTGGGCGGGCGTCGAAGGGCAGTATCCGATGCGCTATTCCGGCGGCCTTCTCGGTGGAAGCTGGCTGACGGCGCTGACCGGCGACCTCGGTGCCGGCAAGTTCGACGGAGCGTGGCTGGTGCAGAACTTCGAGAACCAGAACCCGGCCAACACGCTCTGGAGCAAGCAATACAACCTCTATTCCAAGGTCGATACAGAGGCCGAGCGCTATCTCGGTTTCGAGCGCTGGTGGGGTGGGCACGTCATGCTCAATGCCGAAGAGATGCAGTTCATCGTCGATGAACTGTTCGTCGGCAACAAGCTCGCCGCCGGCGAGATCCGGACGTCCGACGGGACGGCGGTCGATCTGCGTAACATCCGCTCGCCAATCCTGGTCTTCTGCTCGAAGGGGGACAACATCACGCCGCCGCAGCAGGCATTGGGTTGGATCCTCGACCTCTACGACAGCGTGGACGAGATACGCTCTCTCGGGCAGACCATCGTCTACACCGTCCATGAGAAAATCGGCCATCTCGGCATCTTCGTTTCGGCCGGCGTGGCGCGCAAGGAACACGACGAGTTCGCCTCGAACATCGACCTTATCGATGTGCTGCCTCCCGGTCTCTACGAAGCGGTTCTCGAGCCTGTCGGCGATGCCATCGACCGCCCGGAACTGGTCAACGGCCAGTGGATCATGCGCTGTGAAGCGCGCACTCTGGATGATATTCGCGCCCTTGGCGGCAACGATATTGAAGACGAGCATCGCTTCGCCGCGGCCGCGCGGCTTTCGGAGATCAATCTGGCGAATTACCGCGTTCTCGCACAGCCGGCGATCCAGGCTGCGGTCACCCCGCAGTTTGCCGAAATGAGCCGCCATCTCCACCCGTTGCGCCTCAGCTATGAAATGTTCGGTCCGCGCAATCCGATGATGGCATGGGTCGAGAATGCAGCTGACTATGTCCGCAAGAACCGTCGTCCTGTTGCGTCCGACAATCCGCTTCTTTCCATACAGGAGAAGCTGTCGGAACAGATTGTCGATGGCCTTGAAAGCTGGCGGATCCTGTCGGAACGGCTGGCGGAGGAGACGTTCCGCGCGGTCTACGGTTCTACTCCCCTGCAGACTGCCCTAGGGATCGATCCGAATTCCAGTCGCCCGCCACGCAAGGCGCCGAAAAGTCTCCTGAGCGGCGCGCTACTGAAAACCCGTGTTGCGGCGTTGAAAGCGAAGATCGCAGAAGGTGGTCTGCTGGAGGGCCTTGCGCGATCGATGGTGTATGTCGGCATGGCGCGGGGCAGTGCTGACGAGCGCGGTTTCGAAGCCATTCGCAGAATAAGGCGCAGCCAGCCGGCGGCAAGCCAGTTGACGCTCGCCGAGTTCAAGGCGCTGGTGCGCGAGCAGTATTTCATGCTGCTGATCGACGAGGCGGCAGCCCTTGCGGCAATCCCGTCACTCCTGCCGCCAGATGCGGACGAGCGCCGCAAGGCCTTCGACATGCTGCGTGAGGTGCTGGAATCGTCCGGGGCGCTCGACGGCGAGGCAGCCGAGCGGTTGGATCGCGTGGCTGCATTCTTCGATATCGCTAAGTCCGATCCCGAAAGCGCCGCGCTGGTCAAGGCTGCCGGCGGCAAGCCCGTCCGGGTACCAACGCATCCAGGCAGAAGAGAAGGGGCTCCCCATTGATCGATCTCACCACGGCTGCGCCGAGCATTTCCAAATACGACCGCCTGATCGCCACCGCACGACAGGTCGTGCCGGCCGTGACGGTCGTTGCACATCCTTGCGACGAAACCTCGCTGCGGGGAGCGCTCGATGCTGCCGAAAGCGGCCTGATCGTCCCCGTGCTGGTTGGCCCATCCGCCAAGATCCGCGAGGTGGCGGCGGAAAAAGGGCTCGATCTGAAGGGGCACGAGATCGTCGATGCTCCGCACAGCCACGGAGCGGCCGCGCAGGCGGTCGCTTTGATACGTGAGGGTAAGGGCGAACTCCTGATGAAGGGCAGCCTGCACACCGATGAGCTGATGCGTGAGGTCACCGCATCAGCCACCGGGCTGCGCACGGAACGCCGTATCAGCCATGTCTTCGTCATGGACGTACCCGGCTACGCCGACACGCTCTTCATCACTGATGCCGCCATCAATATCTTCCCAAATCTCGACGCCAAACGTGACATCGTTCAGAATGCGATCGATCTCTGGACGGCGATCGGGCTGGGCGAACCGCGGGTGGCGATCGTCTCGGCGGTGGAAACGGTTACGACAAAGATCCCTTCGACGATCGACGCTGCAGCGCTCTGCAAGATGGCCGAACGCGGCCAGATCACCGGCGCCGTTCTCGACGGCCCGCTTGCATTCGACAATGCGATCAGTCCGGAAGCGGCAAGCATCAAGGGGCTGACGTCGCCTGTCGCCGGCCGGGCGCAGATCATCGTTGTGCCCGATCTCGAGGCAGGAAACATGCTAGCCAAGAACCTCACCTTCCTGTCGCACGCGGATGCAGCGGGTATCGTTCTTGGAGCTCGTGTACCGATTGTCCTGACCTCCCGAGCCGACACAGTGCGCAGCCGTCTGGCCTCGTGCGCTGTCGCAACCCTCTTTGCGGCGGCCCAGCGGCGCGTCGCGCAAGTGGTGGCCTGACGCATGGACGCAATTCTCGTTGTCAATGCGGGGTCATCGAGCCTCAAGTTTCAGATCTTCGAGATCACCGGCACGGGCCTCAGGCGCTGCATTCGCGGCCAGATGGACGGTATCGGGACGAAGCCGCGCCTTGTGGCGAAAGGTGCGGACGGCGAGGTTCTCGTTGACCGCCGCTATGCGCCGGAAGCGGTCGATCACCTGCCGGATGCGATTGCCGAAACGCGCGCTTGGCTGATGACCCTCGAGGGCTTTGCGCTCAAGGCGATCGGCCATCGCGTTGTCCACGGCGGCCCCGACTACGCTAAGCCGATTTTGATCGACCACGACATCCTGGATACCCTCGCCACCTTTCAGGAGCTCGCGCCGCTGCACCAGCCCAACAATCTGGCGCCGATTCGCCTTGCCATGGAGATCAATGCCGACGTTCCGCAGGTCGCCTGTTTTGATACGGCGTTTCATCGCGGCCACGCCGCCCACACCGACTGCTATGCCTTGCCGGCGAGCTATTACGAACATGGGGTGCGACGATACGGCTTCCATGGCCTGTCCTATGAGTACATCGCCGAGAGGCTGACGGAGGTCGCGCCAGACGTCGCAAGTGGGAGCGTCGTGGTTGCCCATCTCGGTAGCGGCGCATCCATGTGCGCGCTGAAGGAGGCCAAGAGCCTCGAGACGACGATGGGGTTCACCGCGCTGGATGGTTTGCCGATGAGCACGCGGCCCGGGCAGATGGATCCCGGCGTTGTGCTCTACCTGATCGATCAGAACGGCATGAGCGTGGCCGAGGTGACGGACCTCCTCTACAGGTCGTCGGGCCTGAAGGGACTTTCCGGCATTTCGGGCGATATGCGTGAACTTCTCGCGAGCAGCGATCCGCGTGCGGCCTTCGCGATCGATCACTTCGTCCATCGCTGCGCGCTCAGCGCCGGCATGCTCGCGGCGGCGTTGGGGGGACTGGATGCCTTCGTGTTTACAGCCGGCGTCGGCGAAAATTCCGCCCCGATCCGCGCTCGCATCAGCGAGCGTCTCGCCTGGCTCGGCGCCGAACTTGATCCTGCGGCGAACGAGGCCGGCGAAACGGTCATATCGACACCGGCGAGCCGCGTTCGTCTCTACGTCCTGCCGACCGACGAAGAGCTGATGATCGCACGCCATACGCTCGCACTCATCAGGACATCCTGACCGGCCTTTAAGGAGATGCATCAATGCCCATCTCGGTTATCAACCCAGAGCTTCTCAAGGGACGAAAAGGGCTGATCGTCGGCATCGCCAATGATCGTTCGATCGCCTGGGGATGCGCCCGTGCGTTTCGCGCTTTCGGCGCCGAGCTTGCCGTCACCTACCTCAATGACAAGGCCAAGCCCTATGTGGAGCCTCTCGCTCATGAGGTGGAGGCGTCAATCGTCATGCCGTTGGACGTCTCCGTTCCTGGTCAGCTCGAAGCTGTTTTCGAGCGCATTACCGAAACCTGGGGGGAGCTCGATTTCGTCGTTCACTCGATCGCTTTCTCGCCCAAGGATACGCTCGGCGGTCGCGTCGTCGATGTGCCGCGCGAAGGGTTCCTCAAGACGATGGACATTTCCTGCTGGTCGTTCATCCGCATGGCTCATCTGGCCGAGCCGCTGATGAAGAACGGCGGCTCGCTGTTTACGATGACCTATTACGGCTCGCAGATGGTCGTCGAGAACTACAACATCATGGGCGTGGCGAAGGCGGCGCTGGAATGCGCCGTGCGCTATCTGGCCGCTGAACTCGGACCAAAGGGGATCAGGGTTCATGCCATCTCGCCCGGCGCGCTGGCAACGCGGGCTGCCTCGGGGATACCGGAGTTCGACGAGCTGCTTGAAAAGACCAAGGCGAAGTCGCCAGCCCGCGAGCTGATCGACATCGACGACGTCGGCGTTGCCACGGCCTTTCTCGCTCACAACGCTGCACGCCTGATCACCGGGCAGGTCCTCTATGTCGACGGCGGATACCACATCATCGACTGAGTAGCTCGGCGAGAGTTGTGCGTTGCCGGAGTGGGCCGTGGACTGAGGACTGAGTTGCGCCGTCTGAAACTATCCAGACGGCGCTGGGCTTCTTCGGTCAGCGCCAGCCGAGGGCGGGTGCGATGTGTTTCAGGATGGCCTCGATGACGTGCGCGTTGTAGTCGACCCCGAGTTGGTTCGGGACGGTGAGCAACAGGGTATCGGCTTCGGCAATGGCTTCGTCCTCGCGAAGCTGCTTGATCAGCGCGTCCGGCTCGGCGGCATAGGATCGGCCGAAGATGGCGCGGGTGTTGTCGTCGATGTAGCCGATCGAATCCTGTTCCTTGCCGCCTCTGCCGAAATAGGCGCGATCGCGGTCGTCGACGAGTGCGAAGATGCTGCGGCTCACGGAGACCCGCGGCGTGCGCGTGTGTCCTGCTTCCTTCCATGCGTCCCGATAGGCACGGATCTGCGCGGCCTGCTGGACGTGGAATGGCTCGCCGGTCTCGTCATCCTTCAACGTCGAGCTCTGCAGGTTCATGCCGAGCTTGGCCGCCCAGATGGCGGTGGCGTTGGAGCCGGCTCCCCACCAGATACGCTCGCGCAATCCTTCAGAGTAGGGCTCAAGCGGCAGAAGGCCCGGCGGGTTCGGGAACATCGGCCGTGGGTTGGGCTGGGCGAAGCCGTTGCCCTTCAGGGCGTCGAGGAAGACCTCGGCATGAGCGCGGCCCATATCGGCATCGCTCTTGCCCTCGTCGGGCTGGTAACCGAAATAACGCCAGCCGTCGATCACCTGTTCCGGCGAACCACGGCTAACGCCAAGCTGCAGGCGGCCGCCTGCGATCAGGTCGGCTGCGCCAGCATCCTCGGCCATATAGAGCGGGTTCTCATAACGCATGTCGATCACGGCAGTGCCGATCTCGATGCTCTTCGTTTTCACGCCTACGGCCGCCAGAAGCGGGAAGGGAGAGGCGAGTTGGCGGGCAAAGTGATGGACGCGGAAATAGGCGCCGTCCGCGCCGAGCTCTTCGGCGGCAACCGCGAGGTCGATGGATTGGAGAAGCGCATCGCCCGCCGAGCGGGTCTGCGACTGGGGAGAGGGTGTCCAATGCCCGAAGGAAAGGAAGCCGATTTTCTTCATGTTGTGCCACCTGAAATTGTCTGATGCAGTCTGATGACACAAGATCGGGCGCAGCGACAGTCATGCTACGGCGAACGGTTCGTTCAACCGTTGAGGACTGCGCGAGCGCCATTGGGGCACTCGCGCCGTTGTTTCGCTAGGCTTCCTTGGGCAGCAGGGGGCTGCCGAGCCGGCCGACAAGCGTCGAGCTCGCCAGGTTCAGGCCTTTGACATCGACATGGACACCATGGGCCTTGAACCGCTGGACGACCTTATCGAGCGCTTCGACGCTGGTGATGTCCCAGAAGTGCGCTTGCGACACGTCGATGAGAACCGACTTGCCATTGGCATCCTGGATGTCGAAGGAGTCGATGAAGGCGTCCGCCGAGGCGAAAAAAACCTGGCCTGATACACGATAGGTCAGGCGCGCGGCGGAGGCGTCCGTTTCCGTTTCCACCTGGAGCAGGCGCGCGACCTTGAAGGCGAAGAACACGCCGCTCAGGAGAACGCCCACCGTGACGCCGAGAGCCAGATTGGCGGTGAAGACCGTGACCGCAACCGTCACGACCATTACCGCACTCGACAACTTGGGATGGACGATCAGGGCGCGCAGCGATGACCAGTCGAACGTATCGATCGACACCGTCACCATGATCGCGACCAGCGCCGCGACAGGGACCTGCGACACCCATGGCTTGAGCAAGACCATCAGAATGAGCAGGAAGGCGCCGGCAAACAAGGTCGAGAGGCGTCCGCGTCCGCCATATTTCACGTTACTGACTGTCTGGCCGATCATGCCGCAGCCGGCGATCCCACCGAAGAGGCTCGCGGCGGCGTTGGCGATACCGAGGCCAGTGCATTCCCGGTTCTTCGAACTGGTTGTATTCGTAAGGTCGTCAACGACACTTGCTGTCATCATGGATTCGAGAAGGCCGACCATCGCGATGGCGAGTGCCGGGCCGGCGATGATTGTCAGCGTTTCCCATGTCAGCGGAACCGCAGGCCAGCCAAACACCGGAAGCGAATCCGGCAGCTTGCCGAGGTCGGCGACGGTCATCAGGGGAAGCTGGAAGGCGATCGACGCGACAGTCAGAACGAGAATGCAAATCAGCGGCGATGGGACCGCCGTGGTGATCCTTGGCGCGAGATAGATGATTGCAAGGCCTGCGGCCAGCGCTGCGTAGGTAATCCAGTTGCCGCCAAGGATATGCGGCATCTGCGCGCCGAAAATCAGGATCGCCAGCGCATTGACAAAGCCGGTGCGGACGGACTTCGACACGAACCGCATGAGGACGCCGAGGCGCAGAAGGCCAAACAGGATCTGAATGAAGCCCGCAAGGAAGCCGGCAGCGAAAAGATACGTCAGCCCGTGGGCGTGGACCAGCGGTGCGGCCACCAGCGCCACCGATCCGGCCGCGGCCGAAATCATGGCGGGGCGTCCGCCGGTAAAGGCAATGACGATGCCGATGACGAAGGAGGCAAACAATCCGACCTGCGGATCGACGCCGGCCACGAACGAGAAGGCGATGACCTCAGGGATCAGTGCGAAGGTCGCAACTGCCCCGGCGAGCATTTCACGGACTGGATTGGCGAACCAATCCCGACGAATGATTGAAAGTTGCATAGGATCTGTCTCGCAAAGCATACCGCACGCGCGCTGTCGAGCGGCTGTCAAAATGACATGGAGGTTTTGCGTGGTCTGGCGGATCGGCGGCCAGAAGAGCCACCCGGAGTTTCACCGGGTCCGTGGTGAGTCCTTGGCTTATGGCCGTATTCTCCCATCGAAGCAAGGCCAAATCGCGCCCATATCGCGGTCTCAGACGGTGCCAGACCTATCCCAGGAATGCGGGCTGGCAACCTTTGGGGCGGTCAGGTTGGTGGGCTCGATGTGGTGCGGGACCGCATAAGATTTCAATCAGGACTGCTGTCGTGCTCGGCTAGTATCTTCGAAAAAGGGGTGCGACCCGCGCGACAATGAAACCCGTTTCCAAGACGCCATTTCGTTTGAATTGCACCTATGTTGCAGCTATCAATCTAGGCTATGCATTCGCTCGACGCCCAACAACGCCTCTTTACGACAAATCTGCTGTCGACCGGCCGCCAATGGCGCCGGGCGGTGGATATGGTCTTGAGTTCTCATGGCATTTCAGAAGCCTCGGCAACGCCGCTTCTGTGGATTGGCCGACTTGGCGATGGTGTTCGACAGGTGGTGCTCGCCAGCCATGTCGGTATCGAGGGGCCCTCGCTTGTGCGGCTGCTCGACCAGCTGGAGTCCCTCGGTCTTGTTGTACGCAAGGACGATCCGACGGATCGCCGCGCAAAGGGCCTATGGTTGACGACAGAAGGTGTCGCGCTGGCGGCTCGCATGGAGCGAATTCTCGACGATTTACGCTCGAGAATATTGCGCGACGTCGATGAGGCCGATCTCGAAGCGGCAGTACGCGTCCTCCAGGCATTCGACAACATCGATGTTTCCGAGCCAGCGCTTGCCGGTGACGAGCCCGGGGATGTGCGCTAGGCACAAGCGGCGACCGTCGCTCAGCCGTAATTCTGTTGCACGCTCTTTCGTACGTGCTAGATTTCGTCGAAACATGGCAAGCGTCTGTGTTGTTTGCATTTTTTGGCTCTGTCTGGCGGGTAGGGCGAATGAAGACTGCGAGTGCCTCATTAACGATCCACTACGGTGTCGAACCGGGATTGCGCTTTGCGCTCCTGCTCGACGGACACGGCGGATGTCGACAGCTCGATATGGCAGGCGTTTGTGCCTGGAAGCCGGAAGACGGCGTGCTCTGGCTTCATTTCGAGAGGGATCATCTCGCGGCGGCGGAGTGGGTGGAGCGGCAGGGTGGCCTTGATCCCTTCGTGACCGAAGCCCTGCTTGAGGAAGAGACGCGACCGCGCGTCGAGCCGGTCGATGAAGGCTTGCTTATCATCCTGCGCGGCGTCTGCGCCACGGCACCGGAAGAGGTGGAGAATGGCAACCGAGAGATCGATCTTGTCCCGCTCCATCTATGGTCGGACGTCAACAGGCTGATCTCGCTGCGTGACAGCGGCCACTACATCATGGCGCTTCGCGACATTCGCCTGGCGCTGGAGAAAGGCAAGGGGCCGCAACGCACCGGCGACCTGTTGGCGCTGATCGGCGACAAGCTCGTGCGCGACCTCGAACCGGTGCTGGATGGCATGGACGAAGAGGTCGACGAACTCGATGAAATGATCTTCCATGGCGATGCGAGTGAAGTCCGGGAGCGGCTGAAGCTGCTTCGCCGGCGCTCCGTGCAGCTTCGCCGCTATCTTGCGCCGCAGCGCGACGCCCTGAACAGGATCGAGCACGACGATGCGCCTTGGTTGCTTGAACGAGACAAGCTGCGGCTTCGCGAGGTCATCGACAAGCTCATGCGCTTCATCGAGTATCTTGACGCGATCCGGGACCGGACAGGCATCCTGCACGACGACCTCTCGACCGTGATCAGCGAGCGGATTGCCCGCAACTCTAACCGACTGGCTGCGCTGGCGGCCCTGCTGCTGCCGCCGAGCGTCGTGGCGGGTCTGTTCGGGATGAATGTCGGCGGGATCCCCGGTGTCAACGATACCTGGGCCTTTGTGATCATCGTTGCCTTCGTGACGATCACGTCGATCGCGACCTTGTGGGCGCTACGACGCATTGGCTGGTTGTAAGAAAACGCAATTCGTTGTTTGTTGCGTGTATAGTCACACGAAGATTTGACGAGCGCTGCGTTGCCTCATTTCTTGACAAGGGGATTCTCCCGGAAATATTTCTGTTGCGGATGTCACACGTCATCCGCGTGAAATATAAGGCTTCAGGTTCGGCATGATCGACACTCGCTTCTCGACAGCTCTGCAGATCGTCATCAGCGTTGCCGTAAATGAGGAAGCCGATCTTCGAACCACGAGCCAGTCGCTCGCGCAGGGGCTCGATACCAGCTCAAGTTTTGTCCGCAAGCTGCTATTGCCGCTCAACGAAAGCAGCATTCTGGCGACTTCGGCGGGTGGCAAGGGCGGTATTCGTCTGGCGCGTCCGCGAGACCAGATCCTGCTCAGCCAGATCTATGCTGCGGTAACCGGCGACAAGAGAATCTGGGCGACACGCCACGACATTCCCCATGAAGGACTTGTGGGCGAAAACATCGGCGATCTCTCCGAGTTTCTGTGCGATCGGGCGGAAAAGGCGGTCGTGGACATGCTTGGTTCCGTGACCATTGAAGACAGCGTCTCGGAATTGCGCCGACTGGAGGCGCAAAAAGCGGCTCTTCAGGGCACGACGGAGACAGGCCTCAATAGCGGTCGTCACGCTGCGGAATAAAAACTCACCAACAAAAAGAGGCGGCCAGGCAGGGAACCCGGACCACCTCTCCTAACTGATCGGAGGTCAATCTGATCAGAAGCGATTTGGAGCGCCGCAAATTCTCCTCGACCACTGTGGTCGTCGAGGAAAGATAGAATGCGGCGCTGCCGCTTATTAGAACGCGCGCTGCAGGCGGAAGAAGCCGGTCGTTACATCGTCGCCGTTGTCCGGCTCGAAGTAGTTGACGGTTGCCTTGGCGTAGAGGTTGTCAACGATCTGGTAGTCGAGCGTTACGCCGACCTTCCATGCGTCGTTGCTGTCATCGAAATCACCGGTTGCCGTGTCGATACCGTAGTTGCCGTAGTACTGAACACCGGGGGTGATCTTGAACTTGTCGGTCGCCTTGATGGCGTATTCAGCAGCGAGAACCCATTCTGCCTTCTGGTAGTAGGAGTTCGGGCCAGACGAATAGATGCCTGCGAGGCCGAGCGTGCCCGGGCCAACCGCAACGGTACCCATGGCGCGAACTGCGCCTTCTTCGTTGTCGGTGTCGTAGCCAGCCGTGATCTGGTAGGTGAAGATACCAGCCTTGCCGCCGAGACCAATAGCTACGCCGATATTGTTGGGGGTTTCGCCAGCACCGAAGTAGCCGTCTTCCAGTTCGTCAACGCTGATACCAGCGTAGAAATCGCTGGCTTCGTACTGATAACGGAACGAGTTGTGCAGAGTAACCTTGCTGCCGATGTCATCCGTTTCGCCCGAGAGGCCGTCGTCCCACCAGCTGTAGAACAGACCAGCGCGGAAGCCGGCGACGTCGATGTAAGCGGAGTCGAGCACAGCGGCCTGCGACGAAGCGTTGTCCGCATTGGTCTGCAGGACGATAACGCCGGTGAGCGGGCCATACTCAGTGTCGCTCTTGGCGGTGAACTGGACCTGACCGCGGGTGTACATATCCCAGTCAGAGTCGTTGGCAACAGAGGTGCCGTTGCCGTTGGTCGCGCTGGCATTCGGGCCACCGTTGACCTGGGTACGGATGTAACCGCTGATCTTCAGGCAGGTTTCCGTGCCCGGGATGTAGAAGTAGCCGGTGCCGTAGGCGTCGCATACGCGGACGTATTCAACAGCTTCCGGTTCAGCAGCGACGATGGCGTCGGCAGCCTGGGCGCCCGATACGGCGGCCAGAGCCGCTGCCGAGCTGATGAGCATCATTCTAATAGTCATAGTTGAGTCCAATCTAATGTGGATTGGGCACAGGTCATCATTGCCGTAAACGGCCCTACCTACCCCAATTGTCAAACAAGCCCTCACGGGGACGTGATGTCTCCGCGCCGCCAAATTACATTTCCGAAAGAATGTATCAATTATAGATACAGTCATATTTTGTTTTTTATTGCAGAGCAAAAACATCTGTTGCAGAAAGGCAACGGTGGCGATTGACGCAATTCGGCCACGGTAGAAAACTGCTATTCATCAATAACTTATAGCCGTTGTGCTTATCCGAGTAACGATGCTGCATCGCAGCATCTCCCTTCGGATGTTCTGTATTTTTGGTCGGCGAAGGCGGTCGCGGCGATCAGGACGCGACGCGTACAGCGTCCCCCTTCGGTCCTATCAGCGCGCGAACAATCGGGTCTGATCTGTTGAGGAACAGGTCGCCGTCCGAACCGACGATACGGCCGAGCAGCGCATGGACGCCTTCGCTGAAAAGGCGGCTTGCCTCCGCAGCTTCGAGACTTGCCAGCGTCGTCAGACCGACGACGCGGACGCCATGAATGTCGACGACTTGGTCCGGTTCCGTCAGCGAGCAGTTGCCGCCGTCGGCCGCGGTCAGGTCGATTACGATCGTACCCGGCGCGAGGCTGGACAGTGTTTCTTCGTCGATCAGAGCTGGAGGCCGCGCGCCCGGCAGGGTGGCGCCTGTGACGATCAGTTGCTTGTCGATCAGCTGCGGCGTGATTCGGCGGCGTAGCGCGCTCATGTCTGCCGGGGACTGATTCGCCGAGAGGCTGATGCCGCCGAGAAGAAGTTTTGCGCCCAGCTTCTCGATCCTGTCTTGCGCGTCGTCGGAGAAGGCGATTGCATGCGTCATCGCGCCGAGGCGACGCGCGGTCGCAATCGCCTGCAGGCAAGACGCATCGGCGCCGAGCGCCAGCATCTTGATGGGGCGCACAAAGCTGCCGTCGATCGTCAGCATCGATGGTGAGACACCGAGCCGCCGCGCCGCTTCCAGAACCGCGGCGTGTCCGCAAATGATCGCCTGCGTCGTAGAAACATCCATGCTGCCGGCATCCGGAAAACCGGCAAGCCGCGCAAGATTGAACCGCGAAGGATGGTTCCGGCTTGTGCCGCCGGCCTCGGCCGAGCCGAGAAAAATGAGGATGGCGCGTTCGGGAGGCGCCCGGTCGATGTCCGGTTGGCGTACGGCGAGGATGATATCGGACCG
Organism: Rhizobium sp. S96; assembly: GCF_030382195.1. NCBI lineage: Bacteria > Pseudomonadati > Pseudomonadota > Alphaproteobacteria > Hyphomicrobiales > Rhizobiaceae > Rhizobium > Rhizobium sp. S96. Next base: position 64,986 of record NZ_JAUDRY010000017.1, on the reverse strand, counting down.
AGATCGAATGTCCTCGAACGAGGCCGACTGTGCTCCGGCGGCGAGATAGGCGCTATCGTCATGACCCGAGGCGACACCGCAGCCAGGTTCAAAGCGGATCGTCATGCGGGGGGCTAGACGGCGCACATCATCCGGCGTCAGCGCAACGCGACGCTCACCGGGAAAGGTCTCCCGAAGCAGTCCGATCTGGACGCGGATAGTGTTGTGCATTCATCGCTCTTCAAGACGGCATTTCGACGTGGTGCCCGAGCGATATAGGCGTTGTCCCCCATCGTTTTATGACAAATTTGTAATTATTTTCATCTTCCCGCGATGTCTTTGCATCGTCGCTCAACTTTGGGTAAGTTGCTGTTTGCGAAGACTTTCCACCCACTTGCATGAGCTGTTGCTTGAATTGCTATCCTGGCGAGAGATCAGGTTTTGCGTGAGCGGGTTTGGATGTAATGGTTGATCCTGAAGCGCTTGGCTGCTGGAGGCATTTGTGAATTTCTATTCGGTTTATGATCAGGGATTTGTGCGTGTAGCGGCATGTACGCCGAACTGCGAAATCGGCGATCCCGATTTCAACGCAGCCGCGACCCTGGAGCTTGCGCGGCAGGGGCATGCGCAGGGCGTCGCCCTCATGGTCTTTCCAGAGCTTGGCATTTCCGGCTATTCCATCGACGACCTGCTTGGCCAGGATGCACTGCTCAAGGCAGTCGAAGCCTCGCTTGCCGAGATCGTTCGGGCCAGCCGGGATCTGACGCCGGTGCTACTCGTCGGCGCGCCGCTGCATAGCGAGGGGCGGCTCTTCAACTGCGCCGTTGCCATCCATGCGGGACGCGTGCTCGGCGTCGTTCCGAAGATGTTTCCGCCAAATTACCGTGAGTTCTACGAAAAGCGGTGGTTTGCGTCCGGCCGCAGCGTGCGTGGCCAGCAGATCCGCGTCGCGGGCCAGGTCGTGCCGTTCGGCGTCGATGTGATTTTTGCAGCCGAAGACGTCGCTGATTTCGTGTTTCACATCGAGATCTGCGAGGACCTCTGGGCGCCTGCACCGCCGAGCGATTTCGGTGCGCTTGCGGGTGCACTGATCCTCACCAATCTTTCCGCGAGCAATATTACGGTTGGCAAGGCGGACACGCGCAAGCTGCTGTGCTCGGCGCAATCGGCGCGTAGCTGGTCGGCCTATGTCTATTCAGCGGCCGGTCCGGGCGAATCAACAACCGACCTTGCATGGGATGGCCAAGCCTGCATCTACGAGCTCGGCAGCCTGCTTGCGGAAACAGAACGGTTTCCGACGACATCGCAGATGTGCGTGGCGGATATCGATGTCGAGCGATTGCGCCTCGAGCGGCTGCGGACCGGCACGTTCAACGATGCCGCCACGCTCAACCTCGGCCCGGATCGCGAGTTCCGGCGGCTCTCGTTCGCGTTCAAGAAGCCTGAAGGCGATATCGGGCTGAAGCGGGACGTCGCGCGCTTCCCGTTCGTGCCCGCAGACGAGGGGCGGCTCGATCAGGATTGCTACGAAACTTTCAACATTCAGGTGCAGGGCTTGATGAAGCGGCTGCGGTCGACCGGTATCAAGCGTCTCTGCCTTGGCATCTCAGGCGGTCTCGATTCGACCCATGCGCTGCTGGTTGCCGCGCGCGCTTATGATCAGCTCGGCTGGCCGCGCTCAGATATCCTTTGCTTCACGATGCCCGGTTTCGCCACGGGGGATGCCACCAAGTCGAATGCGTGGGCGCTGATGCGCAGCATGGGCGTGACCGCCGAAGAAGTGGATATACGCCCGCTGGCACTGCAGCTTCTCAAGGACCTGAAGCACCCGTTCACGGATGGCGAACCGGTCTATGACATCACCTTCGAGAACGTTCAGGCCGGCTTGCGGACGGACTTCCTGTTCCGCGCCGCCAACCAGCGTAACGCGCTGGTGCTCGGCACCGGCGATCTTTCCGAGATCGGGCTTGGCTGGTCGACCTATGGCGTCGGCGACCAGATGAGTCATTATAATGTCAACGCATCGATTCCGAAGACGCTTATTCAGCATCTGATCCGCTGGGTCATTCGCACCGGCGATTTCGATGCCGAGGCAAAAGCAACGCTCGAGCGCATTCTCGATACGCTGATTTCGCCCGAGTTGGTTCCTGCCGACGAGAATGGCGTGATGCAGAGTACCGAGGATAAGATCGGGCCCTACGACCTCCACGACTTCGCGCTGTATTACACTACTCGTTTCGGTCTTCGTCCGTCGAAGGTGGCCTTCCTTGCCTACAAGGCATGGCACGATGCCGGCGCCGGCGTCTGGCCGCCGCATTTTCCGGCCGACAAGCGCCGGAGCTTCGATCTGCCCACGATCAAGCATTGGATGGAAGTCTTTCTGTTCCGTTTCTTCACGATCAGTCAGTTCAAGCGCTCGGCCTCGCCGAACGGGCCGAAAGTTACATCGGGCGGCTCGCTTTCGCCGCGCGGAGACTGGCGTGCGCCATCGGATGGCAACGCGCGAATATGGCTGAAAGAGCTGAAGGCAAACGTGCCCGACGTCAAAGGCTGACGGACAGAGTTGATCGGCTTTGCCTTGCCGGGGAGGGCTGGTGCGGTAAAATAGGTGATGACGCGCAGAACGCGATCGACCGGAGGTCTTCGCAGATGAAATATTGCCGTTCTGAAAATCTTCCGCGCTATGAAGTCTTCCAGGAATTCCCCGGTCGATGGGCGGTCATGGATACCATGACCTCACTGCCCGCTGCGACGGACGGACGCGATTTGGTCGGTCTGACAAAGCAGGATGCCGAGGATATTGCGAAAGAGTTGAACAGCAGCGATGCCCAGGGACTCGATCCGCTGATCTGATTTGTCCAGCGTCGGGCGGCTGGCGGCGCTGCTCATGTTCTCGTGTCGTCATAACCCTGCGAGGAACCTGTTCCCGCGACTATTGGACGTGGGCAAAGTTACTAAATTTATTGCTGAAGCAAGATCAAAAAATCCAAGTCCAGGCAAAACGTGGATATAAACTATATAAAAGATAGCTATTTGTTGTGCGTTCATCGTTTTGGCGTTATTTGCTGGTTAGGGGATGGAATACAGGGTGCGAGGCATAGAAAATGCTGACGAAAAAAGGGAAGTATGGGCTGAAGGCTCTGGTCGATCTGGCGCGGCTGGCGCCGGGCGAAACCGCCTTCATCAATGACGTTGCCGCACGCAACAATATTCCGAAGAAGTTTCTCGACACGATCCTGCTCGAGTTGCGCAATGTCGGCATCCTTCGCTCGAAGAAGGGGCCCGGCGGCGGTTATTCGCTATCGCGTCCAGCAACCGAAATTCGCATCGGCCATGTCATCCGCACGCTGGACGGTCCGCTCGCGCCGATCCGTTGCGCCAGCCGCACCGCGTATGAGGCGTGCGACGACTGTTCGGATCCCGAAACCTGTCAGGTGCGTCGCTCCATGACTGAGGTACGCGACGCGATTGCCGACATTCTCGACAACATGACACTGGCTCAATTCGTGGCCTCCGGCGGCAAGCTCGATGACGCCCCGGAAGAATTGCCGATCTCAGCCGTCAGTTGAGCTGTTGCGGATTTCACTAAAATAGTGCCCTGCGATGCCCGAATAGAAGCCGTTCGCGGGCTGAGCCAGCCCGTGAATGCGGGCGTTTCGCCAGTGCCGATCGAGGTTACGACCGATGCCGGCTGCGTCGTCCCCTGAAAGCGCGAACAATGCGTTGGCGGTTTCGAGTGCTGCCGAACTTGCGGTGATCTGGGCGGCGGACGCGGCGTAGAACGCGCTTTCGACGAGCTTCTGCGATGACGAGACCTGCGCGACATCGAGCTTTCGGCCCGCACTTTCCACGAGCGCGGCGGCAGCCTCTATCGTGACGACCAGCTTGCCGATCTCCGCAAGACGCGGCGATGCCGCCAGGTTTGCCAGGACCGCCCGGGCGATCCCAAGGCTTGTGCCGGCGTGCAGGAGAGCTGTGATTGCGTCGACAATCGAGGGGGAGGGTGTTGCGACGGTAGACGTTGCATCCGCGCTCACCAGAGTGCCATCAGCGATTATGGTGGCGCCGCCGTTCGTTCGCTGTCCCAAGCCGTCCCAGTCGTCGATAATGCGCAGGCCCTCGGCTTCCAGCGGCAGGTAGAGCACCAGATTCTGAATTTCGTTATTGCTGGTTATTGCAAACCAGTCTGCGAAAAGCAGAGCGGGGGCCGGGGTGCTTCGACCGGTCAATCGATAACCGCTTCCTGCAGACGCCACGGCGTCCGGTTCGGCAAAGTATGCGCCGGCGAAGCGTTCGCCCGTTAGCGCGCGGGCGAAGAGCGAGGACCTCAATTCGTCATCGGCAAGAATACGGACCTGTTCCAGGACGCGGAAGTGCAGCTCAAGACACTCGGCGACCGACGAGTCGCCCTCCGCAATGATGGCGACGATTTCGCCGAGCAGGGCGTTGGAAACGTCGAGCCCTTCATGCTCGGGAGGGATGGTGACAGCGGTCAGGCCGGACTGGGAGAGTTGATCGAGCTCCGCATAGGGGAGAATGCGATTGATATCGCGTTCACTCGCTTGTTGCGCGAATGCTGTCGCAAGCCTTCGGGCGATCGCAATCGCCTCTTCCTCGCTTTCAATTCTATGCGCCACCGGCCTTTGCCGGTTGTGAAACTGCGAAACGGTTCCCATCGGCAACCTCTCTGTTCCCGGCAGTCTGAGGGATCACATTTGTGAAGATAAGGTGCGTTTTTCTACAAGTAGGCATGGTATTGAAATTTTCTTATCCGCTTGATTGTCGCCGCAAGCCCGGTAGTTATGGCGTCGCGTCTCGGTGAAACCTTGGCGGGCGTCATCCTGAAAATCAGGTCGTCAAATTCCTATGCAGTGAGAGGTCTTACATGACACCGAACGGCCGCACACGGCTTACACTTGATCCCGGTGACATGCCGATCTACGCGATCGGTGACATTCACGGCAGGCAGGATCTCCTGCAACAGGCCGAGCAGGCGATCATCGATGACGCCGCCATGCTGCCGGGTCGCAAGCTGATCATCACACTCGGCGATTATATTGACCGGGGGCCGTCCTCCGCTCAGGTCATCTCGCACCTGATGACCGCGCCGCCGGAAAATTTCGATCGCATCTGCCTGACGGGAAACCACGAAACCACCATGCTCGATTACCTCGACGGGCTGATTTCATTTTCCGACTGGATGCCGATGGGCTCCGATGCGCTGCTGAGATCCTACGGGCTTGATCCCGAGCAGCTGCCGCGGATTTTCCCGACGGCCGCCAAGCTCGATGACTTTATCCGGCAATCCATACCGACGTCGCACATCGAATTCCTGCGATCGTTGCCGATCCTGGTCGATACGCCCGATGTCCTGTTTGTCCATGCCGGGATCGATCCGGCACGGCCGCTTGAAGACCAGGACGACGAGGACCTCGTCTTCATTCGCCAGCGCTTTATCAACAGCGCGCTACCCTTGCCGAAGCTGGTCGTTCACGGGCATACGCCGGTCGAACAGCCCGATGTGCGGGCAAGTCGCCTCAACATCGATACCGGAGCCTACAAGAGCGACCGCCTCACGGTCGCTCGTCTGTGGCGTGGACGAGTGCACCTGTTCTCGACCTGATCAGGCGCCGGCCTCGGCCGGCTGCCGGGGCTTCGGTGCTTCGTCGGTGTAGTAGCTCACATATTTCTGGCGGTAGCGTTCCGCACCGCCGAAGTTGGTGAACTTGCCGAGTTCGGTCATGTCGGTCTTGTTCAGGATCACACCCAGGATCTTGGATTTGATCTGCGGTTCCGCGTTGAGCAGGTCACGCACCACATTGGTCGGTGTCGCACCCCATTCGGTCACGAACAGGAAGCCATCGACCTGCGGCGCGAAGGCCTTGGCGTCGATGACAGGCCCGAGCGGCGCAAGGTCGACGACGATGTAGTCGAACATCTTCCGCGCATTTTCCATGAGGTTGAACATGCCCTGCGAGGCCAGAAGCTCGCTGGTGTGCATCAGGTGATCGTTCGGCAGAACCGGAAGGATCGCGAGCTTGGTTACCGGATCTACTTTGACGGCGCTTGCCCACGGCACTTCGCCAAGGACGGCCTCGACAAGACCATGCTGCGGCGGCGTCTTCAACATGCGCGTCAGTCCGGGATTGCGAAGGTCGGCGTCGATCAGAAGCGTGCGCTTGCCGCTCGATGCCAGTAGTGCTGCGAAGTTCGCTGCGGTGGTCGATTTGCCTTCTCCCGGCATTGCCGAGACCACGCCGATGACGCGATCAGATTTGCCCTGGAACATCACGTCGCTGGCAAGCTTGGCATTGCGCAGCGTTTCGGCAAAGACCGAACGAGGTGCTTCGAGGACGACGCGCATGATGCGCTGGAACGTTGCGCCACTGGTATCAGGCGTCGGATCTTCCTCTTTTACCGGTGCTTGAGCGCGGGGGCGGAAGATCTTGCTTTCGCGCGGGCCTTTGCCGACGAGCGGCAGATAGCCCAGGAACTTGAGGCCGAGGATGGTGCGAACATCACCCTCCACACGGAAGAAGCGCTCGCGGAATTCCTGGAAGACGGTCAGTGCGCCGCCGGCCATCAGTCCGAGAACGATCGCCAGTCCGAGCGTCATGGTCTTCTTGGGGCTGGATGGCGACGCCGGAACGCCGGCCTCGGAGATGACACGAGCCTTGGCGATCGGGAAGGACTGCTGCTGCGAGGCTTCCTCGTATTTGCCGAGGTAGGATTCATAGAGCGTTTTCAGTGCCGTGGCGCGTTGCTCGAGATCGTTCAGCTGAACGAGCGATCGATCCGCTTCCGAATTCTTGCCGGTGAGGTGGTCGATGTTCTGGCGCAGCGACGCTTCACGCGAACGGGCAACTTCGAACTCGTTGCGATAGCTCGCCGTCAGCTGCTGAAGCTCCTGATAGATCTGCCGCGTCAGGTCCTGCTTTTCCGCGCGCAGTGCGACGGCCTGTGGGTGGTCCTCGCCGAAATTCGTGGTCACTTCCTGTTCGCGCTTGTTGACGGAGATGTAGCGCGTGCGGAGATCCTGGATCACCGTGTTGTCGGTCTGGCCGGACGAGATCGCAGCGTTCTTGACTGCACTATCGGGGCCAAGGTCAACGATCGACTTGAACTGGTTGTAGCGGGCCGAGGCGCTGGCCGTATCCGCCTGGGCAACGATCAACTGCTTGTTGAGGTCGGCAAGCTGCTGTTCCGACATCAGTTCGCCGTTGGCGGAGGTCAGCCCGTTGTCCGCCTTGAACTTCGCGACATCAAGGGCTGCCTGCTGCGATCGTTCCCGAAGGTCGGTCAGACGCTGCTGGAGCCAGACCGACGCGCTTTCGGTTGCGTCGAAATTGGCGTTCAGCTGGTCGCTGAGATAGGCGGTGGCGTAGGCCTTGGTGATGCGGGCCGCGAGCAGGCGGTCGGTCGAACGGAAGGAAACGGCGAGAACAGCGCTTCGGTTGACGCGCGACACCGTGACGGCGTCCTGCAGCAGGGCGGCGGCCTTCTGACGACGAATGTTGCGCTCATCGTCTTCGTTCGCGGGGGTTCGGCCCGGCAGCAGCGCGCTCATGATCAGCTTCACGCCCGACTTCACGAGCGCGACCGGCGACTGCGGCGGATCGAGGATCGTGGCGTTGTCCTGGAGCTTTTCGGCGTCGACGACGCGAAGCGCGAGCTGGTTCGACTTCAGGATTTCGACGGCGCTGGCGATCTGCATGTCCACTTGCTGCGAATTCGCGATCGGCGGCTGATCCTGGGCATATTTGGTCATGCTGTCATCGAGCAGGATCTGCGTCATCGATGTGTATTGCGAGGTCGAGAAGAGCAGGTAGACGACCGCAACGGCGACCATCGCTCCGACGCAAAGGGCGATCGAACCGGCGCGGCGTATCACGATGGCAATCAGGCGGTCGATGTCGATGAAGGAATCGCTGTCGTCGGCCGCTTTCGGCAGAGTGCTGTGCAAGGTCAGGTTCCGTTGGTTCATGGCTCTATCCTTTGCGGGAGCGGGCGCCATCGATGGCTGTGAGGTCGGCTTGCTGGCCAATCAGTTTGCGGAGCGGCGCAAAGGCGCGCTCAAGTCGTGCGGCGATCGGCATCTTCAGATGCGCGACGGCCGACGGGTTGCTCCATGCTGTTCTGATCGCTCCTAAGATCGACCGGTCTTTGATATTCTGGACAAGGACGAGGAACGCGTGTCCCCGGCGCAGGCTTCGTGTCCTGAATTCCTGCGCGGCCGTGGCCTCCGCATCCAGCGGGTAATTTCGAAGGAAGGTCTTATCGCCTTCGATCATGGCGTCGATGTGATGCAGGGCGAGAACCCGGGAAATCGAGCCCTCGCGGATGTGGTAATCGTAGCCGGGGACAGGCTCGATCACGCATCGCGCGCCGAGCGCCATCGCGGCGGCGAAGAAGAGATAATCCTCGCCGATCCTCAAGGCCTCGTCGAAGCGAAGCGCATGGTTTTCGATGAAAGCTCGCTGAAAGATGGGCTTGAGATATCCGAAATTGTGCGTCGTTTGAAACAGGGCGTTGGAGCGGATGAAGACGGGAAGGGTCAGCTCCGGTGTCCGCGACAGGTCATGTTCGGCGAACATCGTTTCCGGCGGCGTACCATCGGCCCTGACCACCCGAAGATTGTCGACCGCGATCTGGGCACCAGCGGCTTCGGCGCGCTTGATCATGCGCTGCAGCCTGTCCGGCTCTACCATGTCGTCCGAATCGAGGACGGCAAGCCATCGGCCGGTCGCTGCCGCGATCGCCGCGTTGCGGGCCGCGGATGGTCCGCCGTTGCGGGCAAGCGCCACCAGCCGGACATCGGCTGCCTGGTAGCTTTCCGCAACAGCTCTTGTCTCGTCGGTGGAGCAGTCATCAGCGACGATGACCTCGACCGAAACGCCGCGCTGGGCAAGCGCGCTGTCGATCGCCTTGGCAAGCGTCCCGGCGGCGTTATAGGCGGCGATGATGAAGCTGACGTCGGGCTGGGTTTGCGTCATGCAGCCTCCGCCGTTCCATATTGGCGGATCTCACGTACGCCGAGCAGGCCGCTGACGACGCCGGAATGCATGACGCCGCGAAGGGCATAGCGGTAGCGGGGAACCGCCGAAAAGACGCATGCCAGTGCCGCCGCATAGCAGAAACCGGCTTTGGCCAGGGCCAGTCCAATCGTCTTGATCCGCTTCAGACCCGGGCTCTTCTGCTGCAGCAGCCGGCCGTGGGTCTGGCCGAAGCGGAAGCGGCGCTTCGCGAGCCAAGTCAGGTCAGCGCGGCTTTCCGTTACAGGTTCGTAGACATAGGCGTTCTCGGCATAGGCAATCTTGCCGCCATCGGCATGCATGTGGCTGAAGAACTCCGTGTCCTCGCCGCCGGTTCGGCCAAGCGCGAGGTTGAAGCGACGACCGGCCACAGTTTGCGAGGCAAGCCGCAGCAGGACATTGCAGGTGTAGCCGGTCCGAATTTCGCCGGCGACCCAGACGGGCAGGGTCGAGTGGAAATCTCCCTCGCGCATCCATGCGGGAGCGGTCTGCGAATAGACACTGCGAACCGGGCCAAGCACTGCATCCGCCTTGGTCGCCTTTGCTGTTGCCAGCAGTTCGACCAGCCATTCCTCGCTGGCATCCTCGTCATCATCGATGAAGGCGAGGAAGTCGCCGGTCGCGTTATCCAGGCAGGCGTTGCGGGCGATCGAAATGTTCGAGGCCGGGCAATGAACATAGGCGATCTCGTGGGGCACGGTATGCCGCAGGGCATCGACGCGCGCTTGTGCGCTCGGGGCCTTGTCGTTGTCGGCAACGATGATCCGCAGCGTGGCGCCTTCGGGCACAGCGAGGACGGCAAGTGAGAGCAGCGCTTCATCGAGCGAAGCGCGCCGGTAGGTGCAGATGCCGATATCGATCTGGATGGTTTTTTTCTGGGTCATCAGGACGCCTTTCGCCCGCGGAAATTCAGAAGCTCCATCCAGAACCCGGCGGACCACGCAAAGTGCATGACCATGGCGGATAGCGCCGCCAGCGGCCCGTAGGGGTTGCGCTGTCCGACGGCCATCCAGAAACCGTAGCCGACGCAGGCGACGGCCCAGAGGCTGAACGGAATGACGGCGGCCCAGTTCAGCACCGCAAGGAAGGCGCCGATGAATATCGGAACGACGAGAAGCGGCAGCAGTTGGCGCAGGCTCGGCATGCTGCCGTGCTTCAGAATGTTCTTAGCCCGGCCGCGGCCGTAACCGAGATACTGGCGAAACAGCGTGGCGACGCTGGAGCGCGGGTAGTAGATCATCCGTGTCTTGTCAGTCATCCAGATGCCGAAACCCGCCTTCTTCAGGCGGTAGTCCAGTTCCGCGTCCTCGTTGTGGCTGAACGTTTCGTCGTATCCGCCGACGGTATCAAAGGCGGCGATGCGCATCAGCGCGTGGTGGCCATGGTTGGTCCAGTGGCCCTTGGCACCCTCACGGTGTTTCGAGCCGCCGTTGCCGAGCTTGGAATTCTGCGCGAATGCGGTCGCCTTCTGGAATGTGCCGAAGCCGACCGTCTGCATTGCCACGACAACCGAGTCAGCTTGCGTTTCGACGGCTTCCTGGACGAGGCGGCGGCAATAGTCGGCGGGATAGTCGCCATGCGCGTCGATGCGGATCATGTAGTCGTAGTCGCGCCCGAAGGTGGCGACTGCCAGGTTGATGGCGGCGCTCTGGATTCGGCGCGGATTGTCCAGCAGGACGATGCGAGGATCGATTGCGCTGATGCGGGCGACGATTTCGCGCGTCGCATCCTTGCTGCCGCCGTCGGCAACCACGATCTGTGCATTGAGATAGTCGAGTTCGTTGCTCAGTTTGCCGAGCAGCGCTTCGATATGTTTCTCTTCGTTCAGGCAAGGGATGATGATGAGGCTGGAGACGCTGCTACACACATCAGACTTCATGTTTGTCCACCCTTCTGGAGCTGCTGTTTCTGAAAGAATTGCGCCGGCTTCGCCCCTCTCTGCGATGGCCGGAACAAGGCGGGAAAGGTTTGCGACGAGCGCTTCGCAATCGCTGCGATCGGCAAGCCATGTCTTGCGATCCTGGGCGGCGACGGCTTCGCTCAAGGCGTGATATCGCTCGCCAGTCATGGTCTCGAAGAGCGCCTGCAGGCCCGATGCGCTAGCCTCTGAAAGCGCAATGCCGATGTCTCGCTCGCGGACGAAACCTGCGGTCTGAGTGCCGTCGAGGGCAATCGGGACGGTGCCGTACAGGCAGCCCTCGTAAAGCCGGTTCGGCAGAAGCCAGCTGGAATTGAGGCCTTCCTCGAAGAAATCGATGGCCCAGGAAAAGTGGACGTCGTCGTAGATGGCCCGGAGATCTTCGGGGTTTCGATATGGCCCGTCGAAGCGAAGATAGGGCTCATCGCGCACAAAGCTGTCGAAATCCTCGAACTCCGAATAGGCGGGGCGACCGCGCAACACGATCTCTACCCGGCCTTCCATGCGGCGTGAGAAATCGGCCAGCAGGGCAAGCGATTTCCGGCAACGAAGCGCTCCGAACCAGCCGATTTTCCAGGGCTGACCGGGTTGCTTGAGGGGGCGGACAATCGATGGCTCCGGCCCCGCGTCGTCGAGCGTTATGACCTTGTTTTCGATCAGCAATGTTTCAGCGCGGATGCCTGAGCGTGGCGCGAAATAATTCTCGATGAATGCCGGAGAGCTGGTCATGATCAGTCTGGCTTTGCGGCCGAAGAATGCCTCGGCCCGCCGCATCGCCTTGCCGGTGAAATCGCCGCGCGACAGCAGACGGTGTATGTCCAAGCACTCGTAGACGACGGGTACAGCGCCGCCGAACAGGGCATTGGCACGATCGGCGATGGCAAGCGCTTCGAGATTTCGGCCGATGATGACATCTGGTTTGCCGGTATTCTTGAGCAGGCTTTTCAATGTCGTCATCGCTTTCGCGACAGCGGCCATGCGCTGGGCGAACCGCGCGTCGGCGGTACGCCCGAGCTCGATCGGCGTCAGTCCGTGCACTTCGGCGAGGCGATTTTCGCCGCGCCGAAAGCCGGCGAGCGTCACATCAGCACCGCCCTCGCGCAGCATCAGCACCCGTCGCCGGACGGCCGGGTCAGCCAGATCGTGCACGAGATAGAGGACTTTGAGCATAGAGATGTCTTCTCCGTTGCGAGCCGGTGGCATCACTTAGTTGAGCGTGCAGGCGATGGATTCGGGGAACTGGCAAGGAGCACCGGCGGCCGTATAGGCAAACCGCTCGACCTCCAGCGTGGCCGGCTGTGTATAGGCAAAGCGGCCCATCCAGTTCGACAGCGTGTCCGTTCCCCAGAGGCTGAAGAAGATCTTCTGCGGGTTGGTCGGGATTTTCGCCGGGTCGGTCACGTCCTGCACGAGTTTGCCGTTGAGATAGTAGCGCAAACGGCCGGGCTCCCAGACAAAGGCGTAGTCGTTGAAGCCGTCATCCGCCTTGCTGCCGACGGGGACGAGCTTCTCGTTCCCGCCCTTGGCCTTGACGTACTGATTGACCTGCACCTGGCCGGTGTTCTTTCCCAGCACCTCGAAGTCGATCTCGTCGTGCTCCTTCTTGTCCGCCGGGCCGATGTAGGTGAAGAACGCCGAATTCAGGCCAGAGCCGGTGCCGGCCTTCATGCGCGCTTCATAGGTTCCGTAGCCGTATCGCTTGGTCGTCTGGATTTCGCCGCAGAGATACTTGCGATCCTTCGATTGCCCCTCGGCGAAGGAAAGATGCAGGGAGCCGCCTTCGACTTTCACCTGGTTCTTCGACCAGGTGCAGTTCTGATGGGCACCGTTGTTCCAGCCGTCGGAGACATACCAGGCGCTGCGGTCGAGCTTGTCGAAGTTTTCGACAAAGGAGCCGCCGGCTTGTTGGGCGACAGTCGACGAGGCTCCGAGAACGAGGACTCCGAGCAGGCCAAGAGTGGGGGAAAGTGTTCGCGCATGGGCGATTTTGGTCGTCATGTGTCACCTTCGCTGTGAAATGAATTCGGAAGAGATCGCCGCTGCCGTTGCAGGCGCTTCGGCCCGTTTTTTCGTGCGCCCGCCTGTCAGCGTCGCATAGAGGCGGGGAGCGATCGTTCGGCAGAGGCTGTTGGAAACCGCAAGAACCGGAAACAGCAACGCCAGCGAGCCCAGGAAAAACAGCGGATAGATACTGATCCCTCCCTTGCCCCAGATGATCCAGAGAAAAAGCAGCAGGGGATAGTGCGCGCAGAAGATCCAGAAGCTGAGGCTTCCGGTTTTCGACAGGCGCTGGCCGATCTGGGTTTTGATCAGCAATGCGGATAGCAGCCAGAAGCCGAGGGCGCCGACAATTGCCAGCGTGTTGCGGAACAATTGTACCCAATCGGGCATCGATGGACCGGTCAGGTAGATGATCGTCGCAAGCAGCGCGGAGCTCGCAAGCAGAAGTGCCACCCCAACATGCGCATAGCGGTCAAGCGCTTTCAGATCGATCTTGTACAACCCAATGTAGATTCCGAGGCTGAAACTGAAGAGGATCGAACGCTTGAGAACGATGTAGAGCGACAGTTCCGGAACGAGCGCCAGCACCAGCAATACCGAAAGCGTTAGCAACGGCACGCGGCTGATCAGCCAGGCGAGCAGCGGCGAAAGCAGAATGCAGACGAACAAATCGCGCAGGAAGTAGAGCGGGACGTTGACCGGAAAGTCCTCCGTTGCAAGGAGTTGTGTCATCAGATCGCGTGCGGATGCGTGCCAAGGATCCGGCACATAGCCGTTGCCCAGGCCGAAACCGAGCGCGACGACGATTGCGAGAAAGAACGCGCTGTTCCAAAGCAGAAACGGCAGCAGCACCGTCTGCGACTTGGTTCGCACGGTCTTCAGATAGCTGAAGCTCTCCAACCCGCTGCGAAACAGCAGGTAACCGGAGATTGCACTCAAACACGGCACGCCGACACGGAAGAGCGCTTCCGTCAGAAACACCCTGAACCAGTCGAAAATCCCGTAAGTCCCGTTGAAAGCGCTATTCGCTGCATCAAACGGTATATGAACAAACACGATGCCCGAAATGAGCACTATGCGCATCAAGTTGATCCGCGAGGAAACGTTTGCATCAACATTCACGTTATCAGTCACCCCTTTTGGGTCGCACCTCCCTCGCGACCGTTTCAATCAGAGCAGACCCGAGCCCGCAGGCGAGAAGCTAGGGCGGATTCGCGGAATAAAATATGGCACTGCAGCAAAAAGTGATCGTCGGCCCCGGTTTGAAACGTTTGCTACCTGCCGTTACGGAAGCTCTTTTGGCGCTCCAGCGAGCGTCGCGAGCCGCTGTCTATGTCAACGTCAGCAGTGCATTCAAGAAAATGGTTATATTCATTGGGTTAGCTGTTCGCCGCCGGCCGGCGAACACGAAAGTTTTTGTCGACTGGTGACGAATGTTACAATGTTAGAGACGTCGCAGACTGCTTTTTGTGGCAGGAATGGGGCAAATAGCAGCTTGCAGCTGCATTTTGAGGCAGCTGTTCGTGAATCGGTTGTTTGTCCGCTTTGACAAATTTCGGACGAAATGCCCCTGATGATTGTGCGCTGCAGCAGCTTGTGGCCGATCCTTCGGCCGCTATATGCGCGGACTGAAGCACCAATTCGAACCTCTCAAGGAGAGAGTATGGCGACTTTCACGATCATCATCCCGTTCTATCAGCGGGAGGACGGGATCCTCAGGCGGGCGCTGGCGTCGGCCTTTTCGCAAACTTTCCAGGACTTCGACATCATCGTTGTCGACGACCAGTCGCCGTATCCGGTGGCCAGCGAACTTGCGCCGCTTCCCGAGGAGGAACGTGCGCGAATCACCGTTGTCAGCCAGCCGAACGCCGGCCCGGGTGGAGCGCGCAATACCGGCCTCGATCATGTTGCCGGTCAGACGAGCTATGTGGCGTTCCTCGATTCGGACGATATCTGGACGCCCAACCATCTGGAGAATGCCTTTGCCGCGATGCAGACGCTCGGTGGCGATTGCTACTGGGCCTCGATCGAGGGTGGCGAGGAATTCGACTACCACTTCGGAATTGCGGCGCTGGAGCAAGTCGAAGGCGCGCGCCGGGTGATGGAAAAGCCCGTCGTCCTTGACGTGCCCGACATTGCCGGGGTCATGGTCAACAACTGGGCCTTCCTGCACATGTCATGCATGGTCATCGGTCGGCCGTTGATCGAGACCGTTCGCTTCGATGCGGCGTTGCGTCTGGCGGCCGAGGATGTGCTGTACTTCTGCGATTGCATGCTCGCGGCGAAGCAGGTGCTGCTCTGCGCCGAGGCCGGCGCGCTGCGCGGGGAGGGGATCAACATCTTCCACGGCGTCGACAACACGTCGCCGGAGTTCCTGAAGCAGCAATTCATCACCTGGATGGCGCTCGATCGGCTCGAGACCCGCTTCGCGCGCCGTCCGCGCGAGATCGAGGCTATCAAGGCGCACAAGATGATGGCGCGCAGGCAGGCCGTCTGGAGTCAGATCGGGGTTCTGCGCCGGCGCGGACGTCCTGATTTCAAGTTGCTGGCGCGCTGGGTGGCGCAGGATCCGCGCCTGTTGCAAAGCGCCCTGCAGCTCGCCGTGGGCAAGCTCGCCAAGTAGCTTTCGCTACTTGGCCTGGGCCGGCAGAAGATATCGCAAACGCTCGCCTTCAATCGTGACCGAGACGCCGGCCGGGTTGCGCCAGCGCTCGGTCTTGTCGGCGAGAATGCCGCCGGTGATGGCCGGAAAGGCGCCCGGATGCTTCAACACATGGGCGACGGCCGCGACCGGGCCCGATTGGGACTTGATATCCAGGAAGCGGCGCAGCTCGTACTTCCCGCGCACGTGGCGTTCGTGCCGCCGCACCGCCGCGGCCGCGGGTCGCGGCAACTCGGATGTCGCAAGAAGCGCGCGGTCAGCTTCATAGAGCCGTTGCAGATCACCGGTGCGGTGGCTGCCGCTCAGCGAGTTGCTGCGAACGACAGCTCCATAGCCGCAGCTATGGATGACCTTGTACCGGGCGCCCAGCGCCAGGGCGCGGATATAGAGATCGTAATCCTCGCCGAGGCGCATGTCCTCGCGATATCGCAATCCATGCTTGTCGAGAAACGAGCGGCGCATGACCGGCTTGAGGAAGCCGATCTCGCCTCGCCGGACGCCACGCTTGGAGATGTTGCCGTCCACGAAGGTCGTAAGGTCGAGGAAAAGCGGATCTTCGTCGAAGTCGTCCAGCTTCTCGGAAGCGAGAGCGGCCGCATCGGCATCGACGAAGGCAATGTTGTCAGCCACGAACTCCCAGTCATCCTCCGCAAGCATTCGACGGAACCGCTCTTCGAAGAAGAAGTCGTCGGCATCGAGAATGGCGATCAGGGGAGCGGAAGAGATGTCGATCGCGTGGTTGCGGGCGGCTGACGGCCCCCTGTTGACGTCGAATCGGACCACATGAAGTCTGCCACTTGCATCGTCGCCCCGCTTCGCGGCGTCGGCGGTGCCATCGGTCGATCCGTCATCGACAACGATGACTTCGGCCACTTCCTGCTCGCGAAGGGCTGATCTGACAGCGGTTTCGATGGTATCGGCCGCATTCTTGGCGGCGATGATGACACAGGTGCTTGCCGTTTGAGCCACACTCTACCTCCGTTGTTTCGCCCCAGAACTAGGACGTCGGGCGACGGCAGACAACGGATCGGACTTCACATGATGTTACGGGCCGATCTCCGCGGCCAGGGCGTCGTGGTGGGACGCCGGCGATTCGATTCTCAGCGGTTGAAGGGTTCGGAGCCCTTGAACGGCGAGACAGGCAGCTTTTCCGGCTCTTCGCTGCGTGCCGATGCGTTCTTGTTCACGTTCCGGCTCCGGGACTCTTTCCACACGAGATACAGCACGCCGCCGAAGTATCCGGCCTGAAGCAGGACAGCGCAGATCGCCGTCTTGAAAAGTGCGCTGGAAAGAGAGCCGCCCAGCCAATAAGTCGCGATTGCAAAAACCGCCAATGCGCCGAGCATGCTGACGAAAACGCGAGGTGCATACATATGTTGCCTCCCCATCGGAGCTATCATTCAATGAACAACCATTGAATACGACCGCCCCATCAGGACCTTTGGTAGACACGTTTTACAGGACTTCTTGATTTAACAGAAGCTCTGGAGACGTTATTTGCGTCTGCGGTACCGGTAGTACAAGCACGATCTTAAATGTTTGTTCCGGGGATTGGTAAAAATACCACTTATGACGATTTCTCGCATTTTTCGAAGCAAACGCAACGAGATGGCCGCTTCGTTCTCGAATGTGGCGAAACTGGCGACGGATCGTATCGACCGCGCCACAATTCCCTGCCGCATCAGCTGCCGCTTGGGCGTTTTACGTTCAACTTTTATTACAAAGTTTTAATTTCAAACGTTTCGTTTGTGCTCTGCGAAATCAATGTTGCGATGCAATAAAAATCTGTCCGGCAAGATCAAAACCACCCCTCCTGCAGAAGCGAACGGTCAAATGGATGATTTCGCCGACAGATGTCGCAATGACTTAGACTTCAGTATTTTTGCGCGGTCAAGCAACTGACGTTCAGGTTGTTTTGTTGTGCAAAGATCAATTCAAGAATGTCCGACAAATGTAAAATTGTTTCAGTGATTGCTGAAAGACAAAAAGGTGAACAGCACCCTATCAAAACCGTTCGGAAACGTTTGGTTTTAAAAATGTGGCTTAAAAAAACAAAATCCGCTCATACACTTCAAACTCGTCAGCGCTAGCTAAGCGTCCTGAGCCTACCGACCAAACGGCAAACATAAGTGGAGTTACCTCTATGAAGTCTGCGACGAGATCGGACAGTTCGCCATTCTATGGCGCAGTTCACGAAAGGGTGTTTCCGCCCACCGGCGGATTCGCAAAACGGGCATTCGATGTGTCCGCTGCCTGCATCGGGCTACTGTTTCTCAGCCCGATTTTTCTTATGGTGATGCTCCTTGTGAAGCTCACGGACAGAGGTCCGGCCTTCTATGGGCATCGTCGTATCGGCCATAACGGCCAGGAATTCCGTTGCCTGAAGTTTCGGACAATGGTGACCAATGGCGACAAGGTTCTGCAGGAGCACCTGCGAAACAACCCGCAAGCCATGGAAGAATGGCGTGCAACGCGCAAGCTGCAGAATGACCCCCGGGTCACTGCCGTTGGTGCGGTGTTGCGCAAGCTGAGCCTTGATGAGCTGCCCCAGCTCTTCAACATCATTCGCGGCGAAATGAGCATCGTCGGACCGCGTCCCGTCGTTCAAGACGAACTTGAAATGTACGAACATGCGGCCGTCTATTATCTGCAATCGCGTCCGGGCCTTACTGGCCTCTGGCAGGTCAGCGGACGAAACGATGTTTCCTACGCAGCCCGCGTCGCTTTCGACACCCACTATGTCGAGAACTGGTCGTTGGTCCGGGATGTCGTGATTATCGCACGCACGATCCCCGCCGTTTGCGCTCAGCGCGGCAGCTACTAGCTGCTTCTTCTTCCAAGCTCCACGAGCAAACGCGCGGCAACGCCTTGAGCCTTGTCGTGCCGTAACACGGGGAAAGTTATGAATAGACGCTTCTTTGGCGGCAAGGCCGGGCGAACCCGTGCCCTGCAATCCGGTATCGCGCTTGCGGCCGGGTTGAATGCCTTTCTGTTATCAACGTGCATTGCCAGCGCCGATGACTATCGGCTCGGGGTGATGGACAAGCTGAAGATCCGGGTTGCCGAATGGCAGACGGCGGATGGAACGATCCGCGACTGGTCAGTCGTCAGCGGCGACTACGCGGTAGGTCCGTCGGGCAGCATTTCGCTGCCGTTCGTCGGCGATGTGCCGGCGTCTGGAAAGACGACCGACGCGATCGCGCAGGAAATCGGCTCTGCGTTGCAGAAGCAATTCGCCTTGAAGGATCGACCGTCCGCTTCCGTCGAGCTGTCGGAGTTCCGGCCGGTCTATCTTTCCGGTGACGTGGAAAAGCCGGGTGAATACCCGTTTGCGCCGAATCTCACGGTCGTCAAGGCCGTGAGCATCGCCGGCGGTCTTCGCCGCGCCGATGCGGGGCAACGCTTCGCCCGCGACTTCATCAATGCCAAGGGCGATGCCGTCGTCTACATGGCGGATCGCGCACGGCTTCTCGTGAAGCAAGCGCGCCTGAAGGCCGAAACGGCCAACCAGGATACGATCGAGATGCCCGCGGAGCTGCGCGACAAGCCTGAAGCAAAGGCTCTGCTCGCAAGCGAGACGGCACTCATGACGTCACGCAGGAAGCGGCTGACGCTGCAGCTGCAGGCGCTCGACGATCTGCGCGCGCTGCTGCAAAGCGAAGTCGAGACGCTGGCGAAGAAGACCGAGACACAGAACCGTCAGCTGCAGCTGGCGACGGAAGATCGCGACAAGGTCGAGGATCTGGCGGAGAGGGGCCTCGCGCTCAGCGCCCGCAAGATGTCGGCCGAGCAGCGTGCCGCCGACATCGAGGCCACTCTTCTCGATATCGACACGAACTCGCTGAAGGCCAAGCAGGATATCAGCAAGGCCAATCAGGACGAGATCACGCTCAAGAACGACTGGGACGCCCAACTGGCGCAGGAACTCCAGAATGCCGATGCGCAGCTGGACGAGCTCAACCTGAAGCTTGGAACGAGCAATTCGCTGATGTCGGAGGCTCTGACGCAGTCGACGGATGCGGCTCGTTTCGACGGGACCACAGGTGCTGCGAGCATCGCCTATTCGATCATCCGCGAAGTCGATGGAAAGCCGAAGGAAATCCCGGTGCAGGAAAACACTGCACTGCAGCCCGGCGACCTGATCAAGGTCACTGCCGGTCTGTATATGAGGTAACGAGGCCCAATGCGTATCGCTAAGTCGGCGCTCATCCAGCCCGGCGGGAATGCGGCCTATGCCATTCCCGCCGTGGCGCTGTCATTGTTCTGTTTCGCCTACTCGATCAAGTTCGGTCAGGTGGCGATCCTGCTTTATTATGCGCTGTGGCTGCCGCTGATTGCCGTCGATTACAAGAAGGTACTCGGCAGCTACGGCCGCTACATGTGGATTTTCGCGTTTGCGACGCTGGCGTTCCTGTCGGTTTTCTGGTCGGCGGTCCCCAGCGTGTCGCTGCGCGCCAGCATTCAATATCTGACGCAGGTGATCTGCGCGCTGATCGCGGTGCGGGTTCTCGATGTCAGGACGCTGACTGTCGGCATGATTGCCGGCGTTGGTATCGTTCTCGTCTACTCCCTGCTGTTCGGCTACTACGAATACGATCCGCTCGACGGCACCTTCAGTTTCGTCGGGGCCTTTGCCTCCAAGAACCAGCTTGGATTCTATGCGTCGCTGGGACTGATCGTTTGCTTCGCGGCGGTGTTCATCTTCGGTGAGCGCCGCCTCTGGATGGCGGCTGCCGGTGTCGTCGGCCTATTGTCCGCCTACTGCCTCCTTGCCTGCCAGTCGGCAACATCGGTCCTAACCACCTTCGTGGTGATCGCGCTGATCGTGGGGCTTCGGGTCGTGCTGGCGCTGACGCCCAACCAACGCAAGCTCCTGGTCGTGGGCGGCGGCGTTGCGGTCATCGTTCTGGCAGTGGCGGGTGTCTATCTCGGTGCCGTCGATGCCGTGCTCGGTATTTTCGGCAAGGATTCCACGCTGACCGGCCGAACCTATCTCTGGCAACAGGGGATCGAGGCGGCGCAGCAGAATCCGATTTTCGGCGTTGGCTACCAGGCCTATTGGGTCCAGGGGTTTTCGGAGGCCGAGCGTCTGTGGGAAGAGTTCTTCATCGGCTCGCGCAGCGGCTTCCATTTCCACAACACCTATATCGAGACGGCCGTGGAGCTTGGCCTGGCCGGCGTGATCACGCTTGCCCTAACGCTGCTCCGGATCCTGTGGGGGCATCTGCGCCGCCTGATCGAGGACATCAGGAACGACGAATCCTACCTGCTGTTTGCTATCGCGGTGCTGCTCACGATCCGCTCGTTTGTCGAGATCGACATCCTGACTCCCTACAATGTCGGGACATTCCTTTTCTATTTTGCTGCCGGGAAATTGGCCGCCCCTCGACGCCTGCCGGGCCGCCGGCAATTGGCGTCGGCAAAGGCTGCCAGAACCGGTGATGCCATAACGTCATTTGCATTTCAGACCGGCGTTGATCGGTCATTCGAGGGAACCGGATGAAGACTCTTTACGGCATCCAATATCTGCGCGCCTTTGCAGCGCTCGCTGTCGTCGTCTTTCACGCGGCGGAAAAGGTTGGCGAGCACTTTGCGATCGGTGCGGCCGGCGTCGACGTGTTTTTCGTCATCAGCGGTTTCATCATGTGGGTCATCAGCGACCGGCGGCCGATGTCGCCGCAACAGTTCCTGTTTGATCGCGTTCGTCGCATCGCGCCGTCCTACTGGTTGGTCACGGCTGTCATGATCGTCGGTGCGGTGGTCGGGTTGTTTCCCAATCTCAAGCTGACGGCGTCGCATATCATCGCCTCGCTCTTCTTTGTCCCTATGCGCTCGGCGAGCAATGGCGAGATCTGGCCGGTTCTGGTGCAGGGCTGGACGCTGAACTTCGAGATCTTCTTCTACGTGCTGTTTGCCGGTGCGCTGTTTTTGCCGCGCAACTGGCGGCTAGGCTTTCTTTCGCTGGCGTTCGGCGGCTTCTTCGCGTTCGGCTTGATCTTCCAGCCGACGTCTCCGGCGCTTCACACCTACACGCGGCCGATCATTCTGGAGTTTCTCGGCGGCGTTTTCCTTGCCGAACTCTGGCTTCGCCGATGGATCGCCGGCACCAGCCTCGGGCTCGCCTGTGTCGGCGCGTCGCTTTCGGGCTTTGCCGCGATCTTCCTGATCGGCGCTGATTTCGACGAAGCGATCTGCGGCCCGCTGGCGATGGCGCTTGTCTACGGCATGGTGTCGCTGGAAGCCGATGGAAGCATCGGGCGGGTCCCGTTGCTGACCTATCTCGGCGACGCGTCCTATTCGATCTACCTCTGGCATACGCTGGCGATTTCGGTGATCGTCAAGATCGCTGGCTTCGCTGGCCTTTCCTCTGCGCCGACGGTGGTGGCGTCGGTAATCGGCGGCACGATCCTCGGCACGGCGGCTTACGAGTTCGTCGAAAAGCCCTTTAGGAAGATGTTCTCGCGGACCGGGCCCAAGCAGGGCGCGCTGGCGCGGCGCCCTTCATGACGAGGCTTCGACCTTCGGCTCTTCCTCGACGGCCGTTTCGGTCTCGGCGGACGCGACGGGCTTCCGCCGCCATGAATGCAGGACGACATAGAAAACAGGCGTCAGGAACAGGCCAAAGAACGTTACGCCGAGCATCCCGGAGAAAACGGCCGTCCCCAGTGATTGGCGCATTTCGGCGCCGGGGCCGGTGGCGATCGCGAGCGGCAGGACGCCGAAAATAAAGGCGAACGCCGTCATCAGGATCGGGCGCAGTCGCAGGTGGCTGGCCTCGATCGCAGCCTCGACAGGCGACTTGCCCTGTTCCTCAGCCTGGCGTGCGAACTCGACGATTAGAATGGCGTTCTTGGCTGCGAGGCCGATCAGCACGATCAGACCAATCTGGGTCAGGACGTTGTTGTCCATACCCCTCAACCAGACGCCGATCAGTGCGGCAAGGACAGCGAGCGGGACGATCAGGATGATCGCCAGCGGCAGTATCCAGCTTTCATATTGAGCCGCCAGTGCCAGGAAGACGAAGACGACGGACAATATGAAGATATAGATGGCCGTGTTGCCGGTGTGAGTTTCCTGATAGGCGAGCTCCGTCCATTCGAAGGTCGTGCCCGGCGGCAGGATCTTCGTCGCCAGCGCCTCCATTTTCTTGATGGCGTCGCCGGTCGATGTGCCGGGAGTCGGATTGCCCTGCAGCGGTACCGACACATACATATTGTAGCGCTGCACCAGAGACGGTCCGCTCGAATCTTGAATATCCATCAAGGTGCCGAGCGGGACCAGCGCGCCGGTCGCGGATCGGACCTTCAGCGCGAGAATATCTTCCCTGTCCATGCGGTATTGCCGGTCAGCCTGTGCGCGCACCTGATAGACGCGGCCGAAAGCGTTGAAATCGTTGACGTAGGCGACACCGAGATTGATTGACAAGGCGTTGAAGATGTTGGGGATCGGCACGTTCAGGAAGCGTGCCTTGTCGCGGTCGATCGCCAGGAAATATTGAGGGCTTGCGTCCGAGAAGGTCGTGAAGACGCCAGTCAGGCCCTCCGTCGTTGCCGCAGCACCCATCATCTGACGAGCGAGACCCAGCACCCGTGTCATGTCGGCATTTTCAAGATCGGAGATCTGCATCTTGAAGCCGCCTGAGTTGCCGACGCCGCGCACCGATGGCGGCGGAATGGCGATGATGAAGGCTTCCTGGATGCTCTGCAGCTTGCCGAAGAGTTCGCCGATGATCTTGTTGGCGGTTTCGCCGCCTTCCTCGCGTTCGGCGAAGGACTTGAACGGCACGAAGACCACGCCCGCATTCGAGGCATTGGTGAAGGTCGCGCCGCTGAAGCCGGCGAACTGCACGGCATTGCCGACCCCGGGCACGGTGCGGGCAATGTCGCCCACCTGTTTGACGACGGCGTCGGTTCGCGCAAGCGAGGCGCCATCGGGTAGCTGCACGACGATGATCGCATAGCCCTGGTCCATCGTTGGAATGAAGCCCGACGGAACCTTCGTTCCCATGTACCAGGTGGCGGTGAGGAGGCCGGCAAAGACCAGAAGCGAGCAGGTCAGCCCCACCCAGCTGCTGACCAGATGCCGGATGATCCATGAATAGCCGGCGCTCATCCGATCGAATCCATGGTTGAAGCCATCGGCAAGGCCGCGTCCGATGCGGGATGCGATATTGGTCCGCTTTGCCTCGTGGTCGTGGCTTTTCAGCAGGATACCGGCCAGCGCCGGCGACAGCGTCAGCGAGTTCAGGGCCGAGATGGCCGTGGTGACCGAGATCGTGACCGCGAACTGCTTGTAGAACTGGCCGGAGATGCCGGGGATGAAGGCGGTGGGCACGAATACGGCGATCAGCACCAGCGAGATGGCAACGACGGCGGTGCCGACTTCATCCATCGTGACGTGCGCTGCCTCCTTCGGCGTCATCCCGCGCGCCAGATTGCGCTCGACGTTCTCCACCACAACGATCGCATCGTCCACCACGATGCCGATCGCGAGAACGAGACCGAAGAGGGTGAGCATATTGAGGGAGAAACCGAAGGCGAACAGAATGGCAAAGGTGCCGATCAGCGATACCGGGATCGCGATGATGGGAATGATCGCGGTGCGCCAGGACTGGAGGAAGACCAGAACGACGATCGCCACCAGGATCGCTGCCTCGGCGATCGTTCGATAGACCTCGTAGATCGAGTCCGAGATGAACTCTGTCGTATCGTAGACGATGCGGTATTCCAGCCCCTGCGGGAAATTCCGCGCGAGGTCCTTCATGATCCCCTGGACCTGATGGGCCGTATCAAGCGCATTGGTGCCGGGCCGCGCGAAGATGCCAAGTGCCACTGCCGGGTCGTTGTTGAGATAGCTGTTCGTCACATAATCCTGCGCGCCGAGCTCGATACGGGCGACATCCTGCAGCTGCACGAGGCGGCCGCTGGCGGTGGATTTGACGATGACATAGCGAAACTCGCGGACGTCGGAGAAGCGGCCATTGGTGCGAACGGTATACTCAAAGGCATTCTTGCCGGTGACCGGCGGCGCTCCGATCTTGCCCCCCGAGACCTGCACGTTCTGGTCTCTCAGTGCCGCGACCACGTCATCCGAGGTCATCTGGTATGCCGAAAGCTTCTCGGGATCGAGCCAGATACGCATCGAATACTGACGCTCACCAAAGATCTGAACGTCGCCGACGCCATCGAGGCGAACGAGAACATCGCGGATGCGATTGCGGGCATAGTTCGACACATAGAGCTGGTCATAGCGATGCGACGGCGACAACAGATGCACGACCATCATCAGGTCTGGCGAACTCTTGTCGGTGGTCACACCCAGTCGCTGCACTTCCTCGGGAAGGCGGGGCAGGGCGATGGAGACGCGGTTCTGGACAAGAACCTGTACCTTATCGAGGTCGGTGCCGAGCTTGAATGTGATGGTCAGCGACATGGCGCCGTCGGCGCTGGAATATGAGGACATATAGAGCATGTCCTCGACGCCGTTGATCTGTTGCTCGAGCGGTGTCGAAACGGTATCGGCGATGGTCTGCGGGTCGGCGCCCGGGTAGGACGTTCGGACGACAATGGTCGGCGGCGCAATCTCGGGATACTGCGATACCGGCAATTGTGTGTAGGCAATGCTGCCGACCACGAGGAAGACGATGGAGATAACCGCCGCAAAGATCGGGCGGTTCACGAAGAAATGGGCAAATCTCATTGTCCGCTCTCCGCTCCGGCCGTATCAGGCGGCGTTTCGCTCCGCTCCTTTGGCAGTTCGGTCATTTGTGGTGTGACCGTTCCGCCGGGCCGGGCGCGCATCAGGCCGTTGACGATGATCGTTTCCGTGCCGTCCAGACCTTCGCGAATGACGCGGTAGCCATAGAGCCGCGGTCCCGGCCGCACGGGCTTGGTCGAAACCTTGCCGTCGGCGCCGACGACATAGACGACGCGCTCGTTCTGATCCGAGCCGATCGCCTCATCCGGAACGAGGATGGCTGTGTAGGTGTTGGAGGCCTCGACCTGAATGCGGCCGAACAGCCCGGGCTGAAGCACGAGATCGGGATTGGCGAAGCGAGCGCGGATTCTGATGGTGCCGCTCTCGTTGTCGATGCGGTTTTCGGCAAAATCCAGCTTTCCCTTGAAGGGTTTGGCGTTGGGATCGCTGATCGTGACGACGACATCGACGCCGCCACCGCCTTGCTGCAGATCCTTGCCCTGCCGGCGAGCGGTGTCGGCAAAATTCAGCAGGCGACGTTCGTCGACGTCGAAGTAGAAATCGATCGGATCGAGCGAGACGATGGTGGTCAGAATGGTGTCGTCGGCCTGAACCAGATTGCCGGTCGAAATCAGGCGGCGGTCGATGCGGCCGCTGAGCGGCGCAGTGATCTGGGTGTAGAGCATATCAAGAGCGGCGCGATCGGCGGTTGCCTGTGCACCGCGGACGTTGGCTTGCGCTGATATCCATTCGCGGCGGCGGTCATCGAGGATGGAGACGGACTGGCTGCCTGTCGTTGCCAGCGACTCCGCCCGCTTGAACTGCGCTTCCGCATAGGTCTGCGTGGACTTGGCGACCTCAAGAGCGGCGTTCGCTTCGTTCAGCGCCGTGATGAACGGCCGCTGGTCGATCACGAAAAGCAGGTCGTCCTTCTTGACGATTGCGCCATCGGTGAAGTGCACCTCCTGCAGGTAGCCGCCGACGCGGGAGCGAACCGATACCTGGTCCACCGGCTCGAAGCGGCCGATGAATTCGTCGTTGTCGACGACATCGCGCACGACAGGCTTTGCCACCGTGACTGGAGGCGGCGCCGGCGCGCCCTGGGCGACGGCATTTGCGACGGGTAGGAGGATCATGCCGCCGAGCAGAAGCGCGGATCTAAGCGAGAAAAGCATAGCAGTCCCCCGATTGCGGCAGCTGCTTGGCAGCGCCGGTTAGGTCGATGAAATCATGCGCGTCATGTCTTGCTGCTGCGGACGAGAGTCGGTCGCCCGTATCGAATTCCGCACCAAGGCGCCGCTGCGGACGTGTTGGTGATCTGCCATTGCCAGAAATCTGATGCGGCGGAGGCCGCCGCTAAGTAGCTGTACGAGGTATATAAACTGCCCCGAAGCGAAATTGCAAATGCCGACGGGTTGCAATTTCGTGCGGCGCAAAAAGCGATGCGTGTGTGCCCATGAGGTCCGTTTGTGCCGCCGTTCGCAAGGACGGAGCGCCGGTGCGGCATTTTGGTCGCATCCGTCGAATCTGTAGCCGGCACCCCTTGTGCGCCGCACAAGCTTAATATATCTGGGCACATTATAAGTGTACTTATGATTGGCGCAGACTTCAATGAACAGCAATCCGACCCTCGGTTTTCTCCTGCACGACATCGCTCGCTTGCTGCGCAAGCGGTTCGAGCATCGTGCGCGGTGCCTTGGGTTGACGCGATCGCAGTGGCAGACGCTGGCGTATCTCTCGGCAAACGAGGGAATCCACCAGGGCGGGCTGGCTGAGATCCTTGAAGTCGAGCCGATTACACTTGCGCGTATTCTCGACAAGCTCGCGGAGCGTGGGCTTATCGAGCGCCGCCAACATCCGACTGATCGTCGTATCTGGCTTCTCTACATGCGGGACGAGGCTCGCCCGCTTCTGGAGACGATGCGCGAAATCGGCGACGTGACACGCGGCGAAGCTTTGGACGGTATCTCGATGGAACAGCGTGACGAACTGTTCCAGATCCTGTCCCTGATGAAAATAAACCTAGTGCAGGCCTGCCGGACCCCCCTGGCTGAAAATGAGACCAACCATGGCTGATCAATCCCCCCTTCGCATCGTTGCCGATGCCAATGCCAAGACTCCAGTTGAAGACAATGACGTTCCTGCATCCAAGGAAACGGTAGCTGAGGCGCCTTCATCCAATTCAGCGCCTGCTTCTGCCGTGGCTGCGCCTGGCGGCACAAAGGTCCGCCGCCGGCGCAGCCTCACGCGTCCCGTGCTGTTTGCACTTCTGCCGGTCGCGCTGGTGGTTGGTGGCTACTACTACGTCAACGGCGGCCAGGTCATGTCGACCGACAATGCCTATATTCAAGCCGACATGGTCGGCCTGACGACTGATGTGTCCGGTATCGTCGATCAGATCAACGTGCATGAGAATGAAGCGGTCAAGAAGGGCCAGGTCCTCTTCAGCCTGCGGCAGGATTCGTTCAAGATCGCCCTCGATGGCGCGACAGCGCAGCTTGGTGCCGTGCGCAACCAGATCCTGAACCTGAAGGCCAGCTATCAGCAGTCGCTTGCCGAGATCACCCAGGCCGAAGCCGACATTCCTTATTATCAGAGCGAATTCGATCGCCAGCAGAACCTGATGAACAGCTCTGCGGCAACCCGCGCGGCGTTCGATCAGGCCAAGCATAATCTGGACGCCGGCCACCAGAAGGTGATCGTCGCCAAGGCGGAAGCGGCTGCGACGCTGGCACAGCTCGGCGGCGACGCCGATCAGCCGGTCGAACAGAACCCGCTCTATCTCGAAGCCAAGGCCAAGGTTGACGATGCGCAGCGCGAGCTCGATCACAGCGTCGTCAAGGCGCCGTTCGACGGCATCGCAACGAACGTCAATTCGCTGCAGCCGGGATCCTATCTGCAGGCGTCCACGCAGGCCTTCTCGCTGGTTTCGACGAGCAACCTGTGGATCGCCGCCAGCCCGAAGGAAACGGAGCTGACCTATGTGAAGCCAGGTCAGCCGGTCAGCATCTATGTCGACACCTATCCTGGCGTCGAGTGGAAGGGCAAGGTCGAGAGCATCAGCCCGGCTTCCGGCTCCAGCTTCTCGCTGCTGCCGGCACAGAACACCACCGGCAACTGGGTGAAGGTCGTGCAGCGTATCCCGATGCGGGTCAGCATCGAGGATGCCGCCGGCAAGCCGCCGCTGCGCGTCGGCATGAGCACCGTCGTCGACGTCGATACCGGCCGTGCCCGCGGTCTTCCGGATTTCGTCTCCAAGCTTTTGGGTCGCACCGGCGGCAAGGATCATGAGTAACGCTGCTGCTTCTTCGCCGGCCACGCCGGTCGCCAATCGCGGCGCGATCACGGCCTGCGTCATTCTCGCCGTCATCATGCAGGCATTGGACACGACAATCGCCAACGTCGCGCTGCCCTATATCCAGGGCAGCGTGTCGGCGAGTGCTGACCAGATCAACTGGGTTTTGACGTCCTATATCGTCGCCGCCGCCATCATGACGCCGCCGTCCGGCTTTCTTGCCGCGAAGTTCGGCCGCAAGAGAGTGCTTCTGACCGCGATCATCGGCTTTGTGGTTGCTTCGGTTCTTTGCGGTCTTGCGCAATCGCTGAACCAGATCGTTGCCTTTCGCCTGCTTCAGGGCTTGTTCGGCGCGTCACTGGTTCCACTGTCTCAGGGTATCCTTCTCGACATTTATAGTGTCGAGGAGCGCGGCTCGGCCATGGCCCTATTTGGCGTCTCGGTCATGGTCGGGCCGGTCCTGGGTCCTGTGATCGGCGGCTGGCTGACGGACAACATCAGCTGGCGCTGGGTGTTCTACATCAACGTGCCCATCGGGGCTCTGGCGTTCGCGGGGATCGTGATCTACGTCACCGAGACCAAGCTGGACGCTCTGGCAAAACTCGACTGGTTCGGGTTCGGGCTGATGAGTTTGGGCATTGCGTCGCTACAGCTCTTCCTCGACCGCGGCGAACAGCTCAACTGGTTCGGCTCGGGCGAGATCATCATCGAGGCGGTTGTCTGCGCGTCGGCTTTCTACCTCCTCATCGTGCATACGTTGACGGCGGAGAAGTCCTTCGTGAATCCGAAGCTGTTCCTCGACCGGAACTTCTCGGTCAGCATGATCTTCATCTTCGTGATCGGCATCACCTATCTCGCCTCGCTGGCACTGATGACGCCTTACCTGCAGACGTTGATGGGCTATCCCGTCATCACCGCTGGTATCGTCATGGGGCCGCGCGGTATGGGGACCATGCTCTGCATGTTCATCGTCGGCAGGCTGATCGGCAAGGTGGATACGCGCATCCTTCTGGTGCTCGGTCTCAGTCTGACGGCGTGGGCGATGTATGACATGACGGGATGGACACCCGACGTCTCGCAGTGGACCATTGTGTCGGTCGGCTTTGTTCAGGGAGCCGGGCTCGGGTTCCTGTTCGTGCCGCTGACGACAATCGCCTTCTCGACCCTGCCGGCTCACATGCGCGGCGATGGTACCGGTCTCTACAATCTGTCGCGTAACATCGGCTCAAGCGTCGGCATTTCGATCGTGTCGGCCCTGCTGGTGGAGAACGCGCAGGTCAATCACGAGACGATCGCGGCCTATGTCACGCCGTTCAACCGCGCCTTCGAGGCCACGGCTGCACAGGGGCTCAATCCGCTGACGGCTGCCGGCCGGGCATCGCTCAACGAGTTGATCACGCTGCAATCGACCATCATTGCCTATATGGACGACTTCAAGCTGCTGATGCTCATGTCGCTCGCCGTCATTCCGCTGGCGCTTCTGCTGCGCAAGCCGAAGGTCGCGCCTGTCATGGACCACAGCGCCGTGATGGAATGATCAGCGGAACGGCTTGCTGAGATATCGCGACCCCAGAATGCCGAAGCGCCATGGTGCTTCGGCATTTTTCGTGATGCCGATACGCTTCCCGGAGACGACCTCGGCGGGCGTGGTCGGTGCGATGGAAAACGGCGCCTGATCGAGCAGCCGGTCATTGAGTGATATGTCGATGCCGAGCGCCTGGCAAAGCTTGCCGGGACCGCTGCAAAGCTGGGTCAGGGCCTCGGTTCCCCGACGCTCCGCCATGGCGGCGAAGCCGACTTCTGGTTCCAGTGCACGGATAAGGACAGCGGAGGCGGGGGTGCAGACGAAGTTCAGGCACCAATGCATGCCATAGATGCGATAGATGTAGACGTTTCCGGGTTTGCCGAACATCGCGCCGTTGCGCTGCGTCGGTCCGCGGAAAGTGTGGGAGGCCTCGTCGTCCGGGAAGTAGGCTTCCGTCTCGGTAATGCGACCGCCGGCGCCGTCCACCAGAAAGTGGCAACCGAGAAGATCGCGCGCGACACTGATGGCGTCGCGTTCAAAGAAATCGGACAGTTTTCGGCCAGTCAAAGGAGTGGTGCCGATCGCACCGAGCGATTGTGTCATCGGTTCTGGGCGAGTTGACCGGCGGCCTAGTGGCCGGTCTTGGGATGCGCGACTGATGTTCCCGTCACCGAAACGGGATCGCTCGCCGGGAAAGTATCTTCGAGACCTTCCTCCAGTTCCTCTTCCAAAAGGGCCGGATCCTTCTGGCGCCGGCTGTCTGTCTTCGGGGCGTCCAGGGCGACTGCAAGCAGCGCCTTCGCACGCGCGACCGCATTGTCGCTCGTCAGGCCGGGGGACGCTGCCTTGTAGAGGGTGACGGAAATGCTGTTGCCGGTGTCGTCGCCGAAGATAACGGCGAAGCCGCCATCCCTGGGGTGCACGGTGGTGTCTGTGATGGCCATGGAATGTTCTCCCGGTTCTGACAGTTGAGCCAAGTGAAACGCTTTTCGTCAGGATTGTCGAGCAAAGACCTTGACGATCCAGTCGATGAAAACGCGCACGCGCGGCGAGAGTTGCCTGTTGCGCGGGTAGAGCAGCGAGACGGGCGTCTGCGTCAACGGGAAATCCTTAAGGATATGAACGAGTTCGCCGGAGTGAATGTAGCGCTCGGCGTGATAGCGCGGCACCTGTATGATGCCGAGGCCGAGCTTGGCTGCGGCATGGAAGCTCTCTGCGGCATTGACGGAGATGGTTGCCGGCAGGACCACGTTGCGGATCGCACCGTTTACCAGGAATTCGAGGGGTAAAAGCGAGCCGGTCGCGCTGGAGTGAAAGCCGACCATGCGGTGGCCCTTCAAGTCGTCGGGATGATCTGGCGTTCCAAATCTTGCAAGGTAGGCGGGGGAGGCGAGCGTTACCTCCTCCAGCATCGCCACCCGGCGCGCGACCATGTCGCTGTCCTGCGGTGTTCCCACGCGCAGCACGCAGTCGATCCCCTCGCGCACGAGATCCACGAGCCGGTCGCCCTCGCTCATGTAGAGCTCTATATCGGGATAGGTCTCGAGAAACGACGGCAGGTTAGGCAAGACGAAGTGCCTGCCGAGCGTGCCATGCACATCCACCCGAAGAACGCCCTTTGGCTTGGCGCCGGCAAACGCGCCCTCAGCCTCTTCGATGTCGGCGAGAATGGAAAGACATCGCTGATAATAAGCCTCGCCATCAAGCGTCGGGCTCACGTGGCGTGTCGTCCGCTGCAGCAGGCGCACGCCGAGGCGAGCTTCCAGCTGCTTTACCGCGTCGGTGACGGTGGAGCGGGGCAGGCCGGTATCGTCGGCGGCAGCGGTGAAGCTGCGGCGTTCCACGACCCGGGAAAACACCCGCATGGCATCGAATCTGTCCATCTTGTTGTTCGTCTTTCCCGGATAGTGATGGCGAATAATGCATGATTATCCGCTGAACAGAAAGCGCCATCTTGTCCTCATCGAAACGCGCTGGGCGCAAATGATGAAGGAGAAGGACAATGACCGTAGCAGAGAACAAGGTCGCACTGGTTACCGGCGCTTCCAGGGGCATCGGGGCTGCTATCGCCGAGCGTCTTGGCAAAGACGGGTTCACCGTTGTCATCAACTACTCGGGCAATGCGGCTCCGGCCGAGGAGCTGGCGCAGGCGATCGAGCGAAAGGGCGGAAAGGCGCTGACGGCCAAGGCCGATGTCAGCGATGCCGAAGCGGTTCGCCGGATGTTCGATGCGGCGGAAGCTGCCTTCGGCGGGGTCGATATTCTGGTGAATAATGCCGGGATCATGATGCTGTCTTCCATAGCCGATGCCGACGACGCCAACTTCGATCGCCAGATCGACGTCAATCTGAAGGGCACTTTCAACACGCTGCGCGAAGCTGGAAAACGCCTTCGGGACGGCGGGCGGATCGTCAATTTCTCGACCTCGGTCGTCGGGACCAAACTCGAGACCTATGGCGTCTATGCCGCCACCAAGGCAGCGGTCGAGATGTTGACTGCGATCATGTCGAAGGAAATGCGCGGGCGGAACATCACCGTCAACGCGGTGGCGCCGGGGCCGACAGCTACAGACCTGTTTTTGAACGGAAAATCCGATGAACTTGTCGCCCGTCTGGCGAAGATGAATCCCCTCGAAAGGCTGGGGATGCCGGACGATATTGCTGCTGCCGTATCGTTCCTTGTTGGCCCCGATGGCGCCTGGATCAATGGCCAGGTGCTGCGTGCCAATGGCGGGATGGTGTGACGCTTAGGCCGCACTGTTCCATTTTTGAATACGTGCTGTGCACGAATCAGCCCTTACAAAAGGCAAATTCTGCGCTTATATTAGAAAGGTAAGGGCGACGGGAGGCCTCCAACTCCGGGCGCCAGGTTCTCAGATACCGGCCGTGCCATTTACCCTGGTGGTATGGATGGGTCTGAAGGAAATTCGATACCCAGACAGTTGCGGCCCGTCGAAGGAACTCCCTTCCGGGCCGCAATTGTTTTCACGCCTTATCCTTCACGCGTCGTTGAGCTTGGCATCGACCAGCAGCTTGACCAGCCAATCGACGAAGACGCGGACCTTGTTGCTGAGGTGGCGGTTCGGCGGGTAGACGATATAGAGCGCGAGCGGCTCGCGGGTCCATTCCGGCAGCACGGGTATCAGCTCGCCCTTTGCCAGCGCATCGCGGATCATGAAGCGCGGCAGCTGGGCGATTCCGAGGCCCGTCAACGCTGCCGTTACAAAGGTCCGGCTATCGTTGACCGACACCATATAGCGCGGATTGACCTCCAGATTTTCGTTGTCCTTGCGGAATTCGAACGGAAGCGTCCGGTTGGTCTGTGCGCGAAAGTAGCTTACGGAATAGTGATCGTTTTCAAGATCTTCCGGGCGTTCCGGCTTGCCGAACTTCTCGAGGTAGAGG
Source organism: Rhizobium sp. S96 (assembly GCF_030382195.1). NCBI lineage: Bacteria > Pseudomonadati > Pseudomonadota > Alphaproteobacteria > Hyphomicrobiales > Rhizobiaceae > Rhizobium > Rhizobium sp. S96. Next base: position 31,474 of record NZ_JAUDRY010000017.1, on the reverse strand, counting down.
GGTGAGGCGCAGGTGATCAGATCTACCTCCGATACGCGCCGTGCGATCAGCGACTGGTCCGCCGGTGTGCCGCCGCGCAGGGCGCAGTCGACGTTCTCGGCGAGATAGTCCACGGTTCGATCACCGACACCGAGATCGATGCGGATATCGGGATATTTCTGATAGAAATCACAAAGCGCGGGCACGACGATCCAGTCGGCGAAAGCGCCGGCCATCTCGACGCGCAGGCGACCGCCCGGAAGGCCCTGTGAGTTTGTCAGGCTGCCATCGAGTTCTTCGAGTTCCGACACGATCTGTGCCGCGCGCTCGTAGTAAAGCGCGCCGTCGGTCGTCACCATGACCCGGCGGGTGGTGCGATTCAGAAGCTTGGTGTGAAGATGTGCTTCAAGTCCCTGGATGAGATTGGTCACCGTCGCCTTGGGCATGGCGAGTGTATCGGCGGCCCGTGTGAAATTGCCTGTCTCTACGACGCGGATGAAGGCGCGCATTGCCGAGAGCTGGTCCATCGGAAATCACCTAAATAGGTTGCACTGCGGTATTGTTCGAAATTTGGAACAGTGTAATCGCGATGGCGTCACTTATTCCGTGAGTGGAATAACAATATCTTTTTTTCAGAAATTGCAAGCCGTCGCGGCTCGCAATATGTTTTACTCCGATTAAGCGAAAGCCGGAACGATGACGGTGCAGGTGAAAGACATGGTGCTGGAGAAGGTGGCCATCGGCCCCGTTTCCGCGCGCGTCTATCAGGGCGCCGAATTCGGCAAGGGCTCACCGATCGTGCTCTATTTTCACGGTGGTGCCTTCCAGCAATCCGGCCTCCAGGATTGCCCAGTCGCCGAGGCGATTGCCAGCGCCGGCGCCATCGTCGTCGTGGCCGACTACAACGCGCCGCTCGGGAATGTCTTCCCGAAGCCGCTCGAGGTGGGCTACTCGCTGTTTTCCTACATGGCCAACAAACGCGCCTCCGGTATCGGCGATCGCAATTCGCTGCTGCTGGTGGCCGGCGACGAAGCGGGTGGCAACATTGCCGCCGGCGTCGCCTTCAAGGCACGTGACCACTACGCCGACGCGCTTGACGGCCAGATCCTGATTTCTCCCTTGCTCGACCCCTTCATGGGCTCTGCTTCGATCCGCGAGGCCGACAGCATCGGCATGCGCCAGCGTTGGGCCGAGGGCTGGAGCCACTATCTCAGCGCCGGCGGCTGCCATCCTTATGCGGCGCCCTGTCTCTGTTCGCGTATTGCGGGCGTTGCGCCCGCTCTGGTTTTCACCGCCGGAGATGACCCGCTCCGCGATGAAACGCTTGGCTACGCCGACCGCCTGAAGCAGGCCGGCGTGGCAGTTCGCCAGCATGTTCTCCCCGCCGGAGCAGGCTGGCCATCGATTTACGGCGGGACATCCGACAAGTCGCCGGAGTGGCAGGAGAGCATCAGCCGCGAATTCGGAGACTTCGTTCGGGATATGCGCAGACAACCCATTGCATTGAAGACGAACTGATTATTTTTCGGCCACGAAGGCCGTAAGGAGAATACCAATGACGTCCAGTAAGAAGCGCTGGGCCCTCGTGGGCGCCGGTCTGAGCCTTGCTGCGTCCGTTTCGGCCGCAGCCATCTTTTTCGAACTGCCGATGAGCGCGACCGCCACGGCTGCCACCGCCCCAGCACAGGCTCCCGCTGTGCCGGTCACGGTTGCCGTCGTCGCCAGCCGCGATGTGACGACCTGGGAAGAATTCTCGGGCCGCCTGGAAGCGGTGGATCGCGTACAGGTCCGCTCGCGCGTGGCCGGGGCCGTCCAATCCGTGCATTTCCGCGAAGGCGCGCTGGTCAAGGCCGGCGATCTGCTATTCACCATCGATCCGGAGCCCTACCAGGCGGCGGTTTCGCAGGCGGAAGGACAGACCGCCTCTGCCGAGGCCAAGGTCAACCTTGCTCAAATCGAGCTGGAGCGTGGCCGCAGGCTTTCCGACAACAAGACGATTTCGCAAAGCGATTTCGACCAGCGGCAGAATGCCTTCACCGAGGCGCAGGCCGGTCTTCGCACTGCTCAGGCGGCGCTTCGCTCGGCCCAGCTTGAACTCGGCTACACCGAGGTCCGCGCGCCGGTTGCCGGCCGCGTCGGCAAGATCGAGGTGACTGTCGGTAACCTCGTTGCCGAAGGCAGCGCATCTCCGGCTCTGACGACGCTTGTTTCCGTCGATCCGATCTACGCCAGCTTCAATGCCAGCGAAGAGATGGTGACGAATGCGCTTGCCCAGCTTCCTGCTGGTGATGGCGCGGTGCCTGCGCTCGAAGAGATCCCCGTCGAAGTCGGCACGCTCGCCGATCAGGGCACGCCGATCAAGGGCAAGCTGCAGTTGATCGACAACCAGGTCGATGCGGCCAGCGGTACGATCGGCGTTCGCGCCGTCTTCGACAATCCCGGCGGCAAGCTCATCCCCGGCCAGTTCGTTCGTGTCCGCATGGGCGAGCCGAAGGCGGAGAACAAGATCCTGATCAGCGACCGCGCCATCGGCACCGACCAGGACAAGAAGTTCGTGTTCGTAGTCGATGCCGAAAACAAGGTCAGCTATCGGCCGGTCCAGCTTGGTCCGTCTGCGGACGGCCAGCGTATCGTCGAAAGCGGCCTGACTGTTGGCGACAAGATCGTCGTCAATGGCCTGCAGCGTATCCGTCCGGGTGCCGTGGTTGCCCCGCAGGCGGAAGAGAAAGTGGCAACCGCTCAGTAATAAAGGGCCCCTCCCCAACCCCTCCCCACAAGGGGGAGGGGCTCGTCAGTCGCACAGCTCGGTCCGAGATAGGGGCGAAACAGTGCGGCGGATTTTCTCCCCACTTGTGGGGGAGATGGCCGGCAGGCCAGAGGGGGCTTCAGACATCCAGACTAACCCACCGGCGGCATCCCAACCGCCGGAGAGGGTCGTTGCATCCCAAATTTCATCCCGGAGAGGGCTTTGAAATGAATTTCTCCAGATTTTTTGTCGACCGTCCGGTGTTCGCCGGAGTCCTGTCGGTCCTCATCGTGGTCGCCGGTCTGCTTGGACTGCGCGCACTGCCGATTTCCGAATATCCCGAGGTCGTTCCGCCATCGATCGTGGTGCGCGCCACCTATCCGGGCGCAAACCCAGAGGTCATTGCGCAGACGGTCGCAACGCCGCTCGAAGAGCAGATCAACGGCGTCGAGGGCATGCTCTACATGTCCAGCCAGGCGACCTCGGACGGCGTGATGACGCTGACGGTCACCTTCAAACTAGGCACGGACCCTGACAAGGCACAGCAGCTGGTTCAGAACCGCGTCTCGCAGGCCGAGCCGCGTCTGCCGGAAGAGGTGAAGACCATCGGCATCACGACGGTCAAGAGCTCCCCCGACCTGATGATGGTCGTGAACCTGATCTCGCCTGACAACCGCTACGACATCACCTATCTGCGCAACTACGGCGTCCTCAACATCAAGGACCGACTGGCACGCATCGATGGCGTCGGTCAGGTACAGGTGTTCGGTTCGGGCGACTATTCGATGCGTGTCTGGATCGACCCGCAGAAGGCGGCCGAGCATGGCCTTGCCGCAAGCGATGTCACCAACGCGATCCGCGGTCAGAACGTCCAGGCCGCAGCGGGCACCATCGGCGCTTCGCCGAGCCTGTCGGGTGTAGACCTGCAGCTGAACGTCAATGCGCAGGGCCGTCTGCAGACGCCCGATCAGTTCGGCAACATCATCGTCAAGACCGGCACGAACGGCGAGATCACCCGCTTGCGCGACGTTGCCCGCATCGAACTCGGCGCGGCCGATTACTCGCTGCGCTCGATCCTCGACGGCAAGCCGGCGGTCGCTATCCCGGTCTTCCAGTCTCCTGGTTCAAACGCCATCACCATCTCGGACGAAGTCCAGAAGACGATGGAAGAGCTGAAGACCGCCATGCCTGACGGCGTCAGCTACGAGATCGTCTATGACACGACGAAGTTCGTCCGCTCGTCGATCGAGAAGGTCGTCGACACGCTGCTCGAAGCGATCGCGCTCGTCGTTATCGTCGTCATTCTGTTCCTGCAGACATGGCGCGCCTCGATCATCCCGCTGATTGCCGTTCCGGTCTCGATCATCGGCACGTTCGCGGTGATGTATGTCTTCGGCTTCTCGATCAACGCGCTCAGTCTCTTCGGCCTCGTGCTCGCGATCGGTATCGTGGTGGACGATGCGATCGTCGTTGTCGAAAACGTCGAGCGAAACATCGAGAACGGTCTCAGCCCGCGGGCTGCCACCTACAAGGCCATGAAGGAAGTGTCTGGTCCGATCATCGCGATCGCGCTGGTGCTCGTCGCGGTCTTCGTGCCGCTCGCCTTCATCTCTGGTCTGTCCGGACAGTTCTATCGCCAGTTCGCGCTGACGATTGCGATCTCGACGGTCATTTCGGCCTTCAATTCGCTGACGCTGTCTCCCGCTCTGGCTTCGCTGCTGCTGCAGGACCATCACGCCAAGCGTGACTGGCTGACACGCGCCATGGACGCCGCCTTCGGCTGGTTCTTCCGTGGCTTCAACAAGGCCTTCGGCGCCGGTTCGCGGGGCTATGGCAAGGGCGTCGGCGGTTTGCTGTCGCGCAAGAGCATCGTCATGCTTGTCTATGTCGTATTGGCAGGCGCGACCTACGGGCTCTTCAATGCAGTGCCGGGCGGCTTCGTGCCGGCGCAGGACAAGCAGTATCTGATCGGCTTTGCCCAGCTGCCGGATGCCGCCAGCCTTGACCGCACCGAAGACGTCATCAAGCGGATGAGCGATATCGCCATGGCCGAGCCTGGCGTCGCCCACGCGATTGCCTTCCCGGGCCTGTCGATCAACGGCTTCACCAATTCCTCGAACGCCGGTATCGTCTTCGTGACGCTGAAGGACTTCGAGGAGCGCAAGTCGCCGGCGCTTTCGGGTGGTGCGATCGCCATGTCCCTGAACCAGAAGTTCGGGGCGATCCAGGATGCCTTCATCGCGATGTTCCCGCCGCCGCCGGTCAACGGCCTCGGCACGACGGGTGGCTTCAAGATGCAGCTCGAAGACCGCGCCGGTCTCGGCTATCAGGTGCTCGACGAGGCCAACAAGGCGATGATCGCCAAGGCCTACCAGACACCTGAGCTGACGGGCATCTTCTCTGCCTACCAGATCAATGTTCCGCAGCTCTATGCCGATCTCGACCGTGAGAAGGCGGAACAGCTTGGCGTCCCGGTAACCGATGTTTTCGAGACGCTGCAGATCTATCTCGGTTCGCTCTATGTCAACGACTTCAACGCCTTCGGCCGTACCTACAGCGTGCGCGTTCAGGCCGATGCCAAGTTCCGGGCCCAGCCCGAGGATATCGGCAAGCTGAAGGTTCGTTCGGCATCGGGCCAGATGATCCCGCTGTCTGCGCTCCTGAAGGTGAACGCGACAACCGGGCCGGAGCGGACCAACCGTTATAACGGTTTCCTCTCCGCCGATATCAACGGCGGTCCTGCTCCGGGCTTCTCCTCTGGCCAGGCTCAGGCAGCGATCGAAAAGATCGCCGAAGAGACCTTGCCGAAGGGCATCAGCTTCGAATGGACGGATCTGACCTATCAGCAGATCCTGGCGGGCAACTCCGGCGTGATCGTCTTCCCGCTGGCCCTGCTGCTGGTGTTCCTGGTGCTCGCTGCTCAGTATGAAAGCCTCGCGCTGCCGATCGCGATCATCATGATCGTGCCGATGGGCGTGCTGGCGGCGTTGACGGGCGTCTGGCTGACCGGTGGAGACAACAACATCTTCATGCAGATCGGTCTGGTTGTCCTTGTCGGCCTGTCGGCGAAGAACGCGATCCTGATCGTGGAATTCGCCCGCGAGCTGGAATTCGAAGGACGGACTCCGGTTCAGGCTGCCATCGAGGCAAGCCGCCTGCGTCTGCGCCCGATCCTGATGACCTCCATGGCCTTCATCATGGGTGTCGTCCCGCTGGTCACCTCGACCGGCGCGGGTGCCGAGATGCGTGCGGCCATGGGTGTGGCCGTGTTCTCGGGCATGATCGGCGTCACCTTCTTCGGCATCTTCATGACGCCTGTCTTCTACGTGATGGTTCGCAAGCTGTCGGGCAACCGCCCGCTGATCCAGCACAAGGAGCACGAGCACGACGAGGAAGAAGCCGAAATCATCCGACTCGCCGCCGAATAACCCCCACTCAGCGGCGAGACGTGGAAAGGCGGAGCATTGCTCCGCCTTTTCTGTTTTCATGCCCCTGCCATGGGGCTATGTCTTGATTGACGTACATCGGGCGGGAGGAGTCGCGCGGTGTCTCGGTCGAAGGAGGCATTGATGCATATTGCGATTGTCGGCGCTGCAGGCATGATCGGGCGAAAGCTGACAGCCCGGCTGGTTTCCGATGGAGCGCTGGCAGGGCAGACGGTGACGCGGCTGTCGCTGGTCGATGTCATCGAGCCGGACGTCCCACAAGGTTTCGGTGGTCGGGCAGATGTCGCCGCCATTGATATTTCAATGCCAGGGCAGGCGGCGAAGATCGTCAGCTCCCGCCCTGACGTCATATTCCATCTGGCCGCCATCGTTTCCGGCGAGGCCGAGCTGGATTTCGAGAAGGGCTATGGCATTAATCTGGAGGGGACGCGGGCACTGTTCGAGGCAATTCGCCTTGCTCACCTTCGGGATAGTTACCGGCCTTGCGTCGTCTTTACCTCGTCGATCGCGGTCTTCGGTGCGCCATTCCCCGATGTCATTCCCGACGACTTCAATCTGACACCTCTCACGAGCTACGGTACGCAGAAGGCGATGGGAGAACTCCTGCTCGCGGACTATACCCGCCGCGGGTTCATCGATGGCATCGGCATCCGCCTGCCAACGATCTGCATCCGGCCGGGAAAACCGAACAAGGCGGCGTCAGGATTTTTCTCCGGGATCTTGCGCGAACCCTTGGCTGGGCAACCTGCCATTCTTCCGGTGCCGGATACCGTTCGTCACTGGCACGCATCGCCGCGTTCGGCGGTTGGCTTCCTGATCCATGCCGCCAGCATCGATCTCCAGCCGCTGGGCTCCCGCCGCAGCCTGACCATGCCGGGTGTCTGTGCTTCGGTCGGCGAGCAGATCGAGGCCCTGCGGCGCATCGCGGGCGACAAGGCCGTCGCGCTCATCCGTCGCGAACCTGATGAAATGGTCATGAAGATCGTCGCGGGCTGGCCGCAAGCCTTCGATGCCCGGCGCGCGACGGAGCTCGGTTTCCGCGCCGATGCCTCGTTCGACGACATTATTCGCGTGCATATCGATGATGAGATGGGAGGAGTGCTTTGATGAGCGACAAGGCGCGCAATATTGCGTTTCTGGGAACCGGACTGATGGGCGCGCCGATGGTCCGGCGGCTTCTCGGCGCGGGTTTCCCGGTGACTGTCTGGAACAGGGACAAGACGAAGGCAGAGGCGCTTGCCCAGGACGGAGCCGTCGTGGCTGATACGCCTGCCGCTGCCGTGAACGGAGCGGCGGTCGTCTTCACTATGTTGAGTGACGGTAATGCCGTTGGCGACGTGCTGTTTTCGAAGGGCGTGGCGGACGCATTGGCCGCAGGGGCGATCGTCATCGACTCGAGTTCGATATCGCCCAAACAGGCGCGTGAACATGCGGGCAAACTGGCCGAGCGGGGCATTCGTCACCTGGATGCACCGGTCTCCGGCGGCGTTGTCGGGGCGACTGCCGGGACATTGGCGATCATGGCGGGGGGCGATGAAGCGCTGGTCGGCCAGCTGGCGGATGTCTTTGCGCCGCTGGGGCGTGTGACATATGTCGGCCCGAGCGGCACCGGCCAGCTTGCCAAGCTCGGTAACCAGCAGATTGTTGCGGTGACGATCGGCGCGGTTGCCGAGGCGATGATGCTGGTCGAGGCCGGCGGCGGCTCACGCGAGGCGTTTCGCCGGGCGATCCGCGGCGGCTTTGCGGAGAGCCGGATCCTGGATGTCCACGGCCAGCGAATGGTCGAACGCAGTTTTGGCAATGCCGGCCCTTCGAGGCTGCAGCTCAAGGACCTGAACAATATTCTGGCGGAGGCCGAAAGCCTGTCGCTGACACTGCCGCTGACGGAGGCTGTTCGGTCCGAATTTGCCGAGTTCGTCGCGAATGGCGGCGGAGATACGGATCATAGCGGTCTGCTGCTTCATCTGGAGAAGAAGAACACCGGTGCCGGTGAATAGTCGAGCGGACGGCGAGCCTCTTCATCTCGTCGTGCGTGCCGATTCGCGCACAATCGTTGATGGATTTTTAGGGTGTCCTAATTAATGTCTCGCGTGAGGGTTGGTGACCGCGTACAAGCAATAGATCGGATGTGCCCCTATTTTTGAAGCTGAGTGAGGCTTAGACGGCGTTGGTACCAGACAATCCCATACGATCCGAGCGAGAGTTTCAGGATATCCTGCGCCGCCTCGAGCTTGCGCTGGATGCCTCGCAGATCGGTGTGTGGGAACACGACCTGGACCGAAACGTGATCTCCTGGGACGCGCAGATGCATCGGCTCTATCGAACGGGACGGTCGAGCGGTCCTGTGGCAACCGCGGTCTGGGCCGACGCGATTCATCCTGATGATCGGTTGCGTGCCGAAGGCGAGTTCGACGCGGCCGTTGCCGAGCGCGGCCAGTATAATTCCGAATTCCGCATCATCTGGCCGAACGGCGAGATCCGGTACATTCGCTCGCGTGCGCATTTTTATGTCAGCGATGAGGGCAGACCTTCCTTCATCGGCGCGGAATGGGATGTGACGGCGGACGTGTTGCTCAATGACGAGGCGGCGCGGCAACGGTCCGTCGCGGAGGCACGCGCCCTTGCGCTTGAGGAGAGCAACGCCCGGATCGAATATGCGGCGGAGCATGACTATCTGACCGGATTGCCGAACCGGCGTCTTTTCGACAGCCGGCTGGCTGAACTTGCGGAAATGCCCGATGTGGCGACGCTTGCTGTGCTGCATCTCGATCTCGACCAGTTCAAGCAGATCAACGACAGCCATGGTCACACCGCCGGTGACGCGGTCTTGCGCGCTGCCGCACTGCGGATCGAGGCGGCCATTCCGGAGACTGCGATGGCCGCTCGTATCGGCGGCGACGAGTTCGTCATCGTCCTTGTCAATTTTGGCGGGATGGCTGCGTTGAACCGCATGGCGAAAGATGTGCAGCGTCGATTGAAGAAGAAGGTTCGGTTTGGCCAGGAGCTTCTTCAGTCGGGTGCCTCGATCGGGATTTCCTGGTCCGCCAATCGCGGCGAGGCAAACCTGCTCGCGGAGTCGGATATCGCGCTTTATCAGGCGAAAGCATCGGGCCGCGATCGCATCGAGTTCTTCTCGCAGCAGCTGAAGGACGACCTGATGAGCAAGCGGCGGCTTGCGGAGGAACTGACGCTCGCGCTCGAGTCCGGCGACATCGTCCCGTTCTACCAGCTGCAATTCGACGCTCGGACGCGCGAGATTGTCGGCATCGAGGCATTGGCCCGCTGGAAACACCCGGAGCGAGGCATTCTTGCGCCCGGGACGTTCCTGAAGGTTGCGGATGAGTACAATCTATCCGCCGAGCTCGATGCGACAATTCTCCGGCGCGTGCTCGCCGACCGGCGCTCGTGGGAGCGGCACGGCGCGAAAGTCCCGCATATCGCTGTCAATATTTCCGGTCAGCGGCTCTATGATCCGCTGCTCGTGGACGATCTGGTGGCTCTCAAGATTGCGCCGAATTCCATCGTCTTCGAGCTGATCGAGACGATCTTTCTCGATGATTGCGACGACGAGCTGCTTCAGCGCGTCGATCGGATCAAGCAGATGGGGATCGAAATCGAGATCGACGACTTTGGTTCCGGTCACGCATCGCTGATCGGTCTTGTCCGGCTGCGGCCGACGCGGCTGAAGATCGACCGGCAGCTTGTCGACGAGATTGATACCTCCGAGGAGCAGCGTCGCGTCGTCAAGTCGATCGTCGAAATCGCCAAGGCTCTCGATGTCGGGGTGATTGCCGAAGGCGTCGAAACGGAAGCGCATGCAGCGGTACTTGCAGACCTTGGCTGCGAAACGCTGCAGGGGTTCGCGCTTAGCCATCCGGCGTCCGCAGCTGAAGTCAGCGGCGTCTTTGCAAGGCTTGCTGCGAAAGCAGCGCGCGGGCGCTTGTGATCTAGGCTGTCTGCGGCTCGAGCTCGCGGTGAGCTTCGAGGTACCACTCGACAAAGGCCTTAACGCCGGTCGCCAGCGGGGTGGTCGGCTTGTAGCCGGTCAGGGCAACCAGCAGGTCGGCGCTGGCGAATGTCCGGGGGACATCACCCTTCTGCATGGGCAGCATCACGCGCTTCGCCGGTCGGGCCAGCGCCTTTTCGACGGTTTCGACAAAGTCCAGCAGGCTCACCTGCTGGCCGCCGCCAATGTTGACGACGCGGAACGGGGCCTGATGCGACAGCGTCTCGACGCGCTCGTCATTCACACGGTTGCTTTCCGAAGGAATGACGGCCGCCAACCTGACGATCGATTCCACCAGATCGTCGATATAGGTGAAATCCCGGCTCATCTTGCCTTCGCCGTAGATTTCGATCGGCTGGTCTTGCAGGATGTTCTTGACGAACTTGAAGAGCGCCATATCCGGGCGACCCCATGGGCCGTAGACCGTGAAGAAGCGGAACGCCGTCGTCGGGATCTTGTGGAGGTGCGAATAGCTGTGCGCCATCAACTCCATCGACTTCTTCGTCGCGGCATAGAAGGTGAGCGGCTCGTCGGCGCGGTCCGTTTCGCGGAACGGTACCGACGCGTTGGCGCCGTAGATCGACGAGGTGGAAGCCAGCAGCAGGTGCTGGATCCCGGCGCTTTTGGCTGCCTCCAGAACGTTCCAGGAGCCTTCGAGATTGGAGGTTAGGTAGGCGTGTGGGTTCTCAAGACTGTATCGGACACCCGCCTGCGCAGCCAAGTGAATGATGATATCCGGCTTGGCGGAGGCGACAGCGTCCTCCAAGGCCTTGCGATCCTCAAGCATTGCGGTGACGGCGCGGAACGCCGGGAACTGCGCCAATGCGGCATTCCGCATATGCTTGAGGCGGATGTTGTAATAGTGCGTCATTCCATCGAAGCCGACGACTTCGTGACCGTCCTGAAGCAGGCGGCGGGCAAGATGAAACCCTATGAAGCCGGCCGTGCCGGTGATGAAATAGCGCATTCCTATTGAAGCTCGCTTTTCTTGCCGACGGCGAAGTAGCTGAAGCCGTGGCGGGTAACCTCGGCGGTCGGGTAGATGTTGCGCAGGTCCACCAGAACGGGTTGCCGCACCAGTCCCTTCAGGCGCTTGAAATCGAGCGCGCGGAATTCATCCCATTCCGTCACAAGCACGATGGCGTCGGCGCCTTCGGCGATCTCATATGGGTCCTTGCCGTAGGTGACAGGGCCAAGCAGGTCGCGCGAGGCCTCCATGCCTTCCGGATCGTATACATGGACCGTCGCACCGCCGTCGAGCAGGGCCTGGACAATGGTGATGGACGGCGCATCGCGCATGTCGTCCGTGTTCGGTTTGAAGGTCAGGCCGAGGATCGCGATCTTCTTGCCGCGCACGCTGCCGCCGCAAGCGGCAATCACCTTGCGGCCCATGGCGCGCTTGCGGTTGTCGTTGATAGCGACGGTGGTTTCGATCAGGCGCATCGGGCTGTCGAAATCCTGGGCGGTCTTGACCAGCGCCAGCGTGTCCTTGGGGAAGCACGAGCCGCCGTAGCCGGGACCGGCGTGCAGGAACTTGTCGCCGATGCGCTTGTCCATGCCAATGCCCTTGGACACCTTCTGCACATCCGCGCCGATCTGTTCGCAGAGGTCCGCGATCTCGTTGATGAAGGTGATCTTCATCGCGAGGAAGGCGTTGGCGGCATATTTGATCAGCTCGGACGTGCGGCGTTCGCAGAAGTAAAGCGGTGCTTCGTTGAGATAAAGCGGCCGGTAGACTTCCCGCATGATCTCGATCGCACGCGGCTCTTCCGTCCCAAGAACGATGCGGTCAGGGCGCTTGAAGTCGCTGATCGCGGCGCCCTCGCGGAGGAATTCGGGATTGGAGACGACCGCGATATCCTTGTCTGGGAACTCCTCGCGGAAGATGCGCTCGAGTTCGTCACCGGTTCCGACAGGTACTGTCGACTTGGTCACCACGACGGTGAAGCCGTTGACGGCGGCCGCAATTTCACGGGCTGCAGCGTAGACGTAGCTCAGGTCGGCATGACCGTCGCCACGGCGCGACGGCGTGCCGACAGCGATGAAGACGACATCGGCATCCGCAACCGAAGGAGCCAAGTCCTTGGAGAAGTCCAGGCGACCTGCACTTCGGTTGTTCTCGATGATCGCACCGAGGCCGGGCTCGTAGATCGGAACTTCGCCGGCTTCAAGGGCGTCGATCTTGGCCACGGATTTATCAACGCAGGTTACGTGGTGGCCGAAATCAGCCAGACAAGCACCAGAGACAAGGCCGACATAGCCTGAGCCAATCATCACAATACGCATGGGTTCAATCCCCGAAACATCGATAGGGACCCGACCGACCGGCGGGTTTGTGACGGTGTTACAGAGGTAATTTTATAAGTTCAAGACAAACGAGCCTAGTTCCTTCCGAACTCGTCGACGATGCGGATGATGTCGTCTTCGCCGAGATAGGAGCCGGTCTGCACTTCGATCAGCTCGAGCGTGATCTTTCCGGGGTTGGCGAGACGGTGCACTTCTCCAAGCGGAATATAGACCGACTCGTTCTCGCGCAGCATCTGCACGTTGTCGCCGATGGTCACTTCGGCCGTGCCCTTCACCACGATCCAGTGTTCGGAGCGGTGATGGTGCTTCTGCAGCGACAGCTTCATTCCGGGGGTGACGAAGATGCGTTTCACCTGGAAGCGATCGCCATTCAGGATGGAGGTATAGCCGCCCCAGGGGCGGTAGGACGTCGGGTGCGTTTCGGTCAGCTTGGATGTCGCGGGCAGGGCGGCGAGCATCTTGACGATATCGCCCACGCCCTGGCTGTCTTCCAGCCGTCCGACATAGACCGCGTCTTCGCTGGCAACAACGGCGATGTTCTCCATGCCTTGCACGGCAAGGTGCACGCCATGCGTCATGACGAGCGAATTCTTGGTGTTGACCAGCGTGGTGTTGGCGGCTGCCACATTGCCAAGTTCGTCACGGCTGCCGCTCTTCCAGACGGAATCCCAGCTGCCGAGGTCCGACCACTTGAACGGCGAAGGAACGACGGCGGCGTTGCTTGTCTTTTCCATGATCGCGTAGTCGATGGAAATGTTGGGGCTGGCGGAAAAGGCCGCCTTGTCGAGCCGGATGAAATCGAGGTCCTTGACGCCCTTGGCGACTGCCTCGCTGGCGGCCTTCAGCGCCGCCGGAGCGTAGTTTGTCATCTCGCTGATGAGGCGGGAGACCGAGAACATGAACATGCCGGAGTTCCAGTAGAAACCTCCCTGCGCCAGCATTTCCTCGGCCTTTGCAAGCGGCGGCTTCTCGATGAAACGCTTCACCGTCTTCGCGCCGCTAGGAAGGTTGTCGCCGCCCTCAATGTAGCCGTAGCCGGTAGCGGGTTCCGTGGGGTTGATGCCGAAGGTGACGAGTTTGCCGTCGGCGGCCGTGGCCGCGGCCATGCGCACCGATTCAAAATAGGAATCGTCGGCGACGATCTCATAGTCTGAGCCGAGCACATGCATGATCGTGTCGTCGCCGAAGCGTTCACGCACCAGCGTCGCGGCTGCCGCGACGGCTGCCGCGGTGTTGCGGGCTGTCGGCTCCAGCAGGATGGCCGCGAGGCCGAGATCCAGTTCGCGCGCCTGTTCCGCGACCAGAAAGCGGAACTCCTCGTTGGTGAGCACCACCGGCGCCGTATAGAGCGTCGCGTCGGAGACGCGCAGCAGCGTTTCCTGGAACAGCGTGCGGTCGCCGATGAAGCGGATGAACTGCTTTGGCGCAGCGGCGCGCGACAAAGGCCAAAGGCGGGTGCCTTTTCCGCCTGCCATAATCACTGGAACTATCTTCTGCATCACAGCGTCCTCGAATGTTCTTATGTCGTCAATCAGTTTGCGGCCGCCCATTGGCGGATGCGGGCGAGTCCGTCAGCGAGCAGGCCGGCGGCTGCGGCCTCGGTCTCCGCCTCGACGTAACAGCGCATCTCCGGAGCGTTGCCGGAGGGTCTGAAATGGATGATCCGCCGATCCTTGAGCGTCACCCGAAGGCCGTCGATATCGCTGATCGCGGCAACGTCGCCGATGGGCTCAAGAAAGGTGGCAAGATTTTCCGGGCCGGCGCGCAGGTAGGCCATGAGCCGGGCGCTCGTCTCGACGGGGAAATTCTCGAGACGGTCGGCGGCGGCAACTGGAAGGCGGTACGCGGCGACCAACGCCGAAAGCGGCTGCTTCGTCGATGCTGCGAGCGAAAGCGTCGCCAATATCGGCAGGAAGCAGTCTCTGGTTGGCAAGGCCCGCAGCGGCTGCCCGCGCACGGAAAAGTCGCTTGCGGTGAGTACACCACCGTTTGCCTCAAAGCCGGCGACACCGTCACTGCCAGCCGTGCGTGCATCCTGCATGCCTGCTATAACGAAGGGCGATCCGACACGCGTGCGGACCACCCGAAAATTGCCGGCGGATTCGATACCGGAGTTCGAGGTGACGGGGGTGACCACCACTTTTGCGTCGAGAAAATTGGCCGTGATCAGCCCAAGCAGGTCGCCGCGCAGTGGCTGGCCATTTTCATCGGCGACAAGCGGGCGATCGCCGTCGCCATCTGCCGAGACGATGGCATCCAGACCATATTGCTTTGCCGCGTTCTTGAGGATCGCAATGGTTTCCTCAGAGACCGCTTCCGTATCGACGGGGATGAATGTTTCGGAGCGCCCGAAAGCGATCACCGTGGCGCCGTACTGTTCAAGCAATTCCACCAGCAGGTCGCGAGCGACCGTGCTGTGCTGGTAGACACCGATGGTCAGGCCTGCGAGTGCGCCGTTTTCGAGCAGTCCGGTATTGCGCTGGACAAACAATGCGCGGCACTCTTCGGAGCGACCCCGAGCGGTTTTTGCGCCCGGCGTGAAAGAAAAGCCTGCCCGGTCAAGCTCAGCGGCGGCTGCGGTGATCGCCGCTTCGTCGTCCTTGTCGATCTCGCCGTCGGGCCGGTAGAATTTGATGCCGTTTCTGTCGGCGGGAATATGGGAGCCGGTGATCATCAGGCAGGCAGCGCGTTCCTGCAGGCCGTACAGGGCCAGCGCGGGCGTTGGGACTGTGCCGCAGTCGGCTGTCCTGAAACCGAGGCCGGCAAGCGCATCGACGCAATTTTCAGCCATCTCCGGGCTGGAGTCACGGAAGTCGCGGCCCACCATAATGAGATCGCTAGGCTGGGCACGTCGGCTGTCCAGCAGGTATCGACCAAAGGCTGTCGCATAGAGCGCGGAGGCGCGGCCTTTCAGATCCTCGGAAAGGCCTCGTAGCCCGCTTGTACCAAATTTCATCCTGAATAAGCCCTCGGATGCGCTTGAATTCGCTAGTGCTTTGGACGCAATCTACGCAAAGATTGTAAATTTTAACGACTGGCGACCGATAAAATGTCTGCCAAATCCCTTTTCGAAGCAAGTTTAAAGCTCGGTCAACGGGACGGGCGGAGGCATGGCCATGAGTGAACGGACGATAGCGCTTGAAGAAAGCTGGAGAGATGCGCTCGCTGCAGAGTTCGAAAGTCCCTACATGCAGCAGCTCAAGGCTTTTCTGACGGCGCAAAAGCAGAGTGGCAAGCGGATATTTCCAAAGGGAGCGGAGTATTTTCGCGCCTTGGACCTCACGCCGCTCGCCGACGTCAAGGTCGTCATTCTCGGGCAGGACCCGTATCATGGCCTCGGGCAGGCACATGGTCTGTGCTTCAGCGTTCGGCCCGGCGTGCGAATTCCGCCGTCGCTCGTCAATATCTACAAGGAAATGCAACGCGATCTCGGGATCACACCGGCCAAGCATGGGTTTCTCGAGCAATGGGCCCGGCAAGGCGTCCTGCTCCTGAACAGCGTTCTCACCGTCGAAGAGGCGCAAGCTGCATCCCATCAGGGAAAGGGCTGGGAGAAGTTTACCGACGCGGTGATCCGCAAGGTGAACGATGAATGCGATGCGGTGGTGTTCATGCTTTGGGGCGCCTATGCGCAACGCAAGGCGGCGTTTGTCGACACGTCCCGGCATCTCGTTCTGAAGGCGGCGCATCCTTCGCCGCTTTCGGCACATAATGGATTTTTCGGCTGCGGGCATTTTTCCCAGGCCAATGCCTTCCTTCAGGCACACGGCCGCGAGCCGATCATCTGGCAGCTTCCGCTCCAGCCGGAGGACATCTGACGCATTGCTGAACGAACTGATCTTGTCGTTCACTATAAGGAGACAATGCGTTCCGGTCGGCAGGACTATTCCTGTCGGCGGTTAAGGATCATCTATCACCCATCGAAAGCCCGCGAGGCGGGCCAGAAAGGGGTCTTAAATGCTCGATCAGATCAAGGGTCTGCACCACGTCACGTCGATGGCGGAGGACGCCCGCACCAACAATCAGTTTTTCACGAATGCGCTCGGTTTGCGCCGGGTCAAGAAAACCGTGAACTTCGACGCACCTGACGTCTATCACCTCTATTACGGTGACGAGACCGGGTCGCCAGGTACGATCATGACCTATTTTCCATTTCCCAAGATGGCCCAGGGTCGTCCCGGCACGGGCGAGGTGGGAACAACGGTCTACTCCATCCCCGAAGGGTCGATCGGCTTCTGGAGCGATCGCCTTTCCAAGCTGAATGTCGGCGGTCTCAAGGCCGAAGAGACATTCGGTGAAAAGCGCTTGAACTTTGCCGGTCCCGACGGCGATGGTTTCGCGCTCGTCGAGGTCAAGGACGATAACCGCCTGCCATGGACCCATGGCGGGATCAGCGAGGATCATGCGATCCGCGGCTTCCACTCCGTCGCCATGCGTTTGCGCGATGACGGTGCTACCTCGGAGCTGCTGAAGTTCATGGGCTACCAAGTGCAGGAAGAGCGAGACGGCGTGAAGCGCCTGACAATCCCGGGTGGCAACGGCGCACATCTTGTCGATCTCGAAACCATGCCGAATATCTCGCGCGCCTTGCCGGGTGCGGGGTCGGTCCACCACGTGGCCTTCGCCGTCGAGAACCGCGAAAAGCAGCTCGAAGTCCGCAAGGCGCTGATGGACACGGGCTACCAGGTCACGCCTGTTATCGACCGCGATTACTTTTGGGCGATCTATTTCCGCACGCCGGGTGGCGTCCTGTTCGAGGTTGCGACGAACGAACCCGGTTTCGACCGTGACGAGGATACCGCGCATCTCGGTGAAGCACTGAAACTGCCGCAACAGCATCAGCATCTGCGGTCCCTGCTCGAACAGCACCTGCAGCCGCTGGAAGGCTGAGGTAGGAGATTGACATGACCGAAAGCAATTATGTGCACCGGCTGCATGCCGGTGCGCCAGGCAAACCCATTCTCTTCGCACTCCACGGCACTGGCGGCGACGAAAACCAGTTCTTCGATTTCGTGCGACGCTTGCTGCCGGACGCGACCATCGTTTCGCCGCGCGGCGATATTTCCGAGTATGGAGCGGCGCGCTTCTTCAAGCGAACGGGCGAAGGTGTCTACGACATGGCCGATCTTGCGCGGGCGACCGACAAGATGGCTGCCTTCGTCGAGAGACTTGCCGAGGAGCACAGCGCTTCGTCGATCCTGGGCCTCGGCTTTTCAAATGGGGCCAACATTCTTGCCAACGTGCTGATCGAGAAGGGGTTGTTCGACGCTTCGGCGTTGATGCATCCGCTCATTCCGTTCCAGCCCAAGGCAAATCCTGCCCTGGCGGGCCGCAAGATACTGATCACCGCCGGTCAACGGGATCCGATTTGCCCCGCGCCGGTAACGCAGGCGCTGGCTGACTATTTCGAAAGCCAGAATGCGTCCGTCGCGACGGAATGGCACCCGGGTGGGCACGATATCCGTCCGAACGAAATCGACGCGGTTCGAGTACTTTTCGAGCCATATCGATAGATCGAGACTGCATCGGACAGTCGGCTATGAGGCTGTCCGATGCATGACCGGGCGGCGCCGAGTTGCCGCAAATATAATGCGATGATCTCTAGTTGTATATTCAATCATTTATGGTAATTGTTTTTTAACAATACCTGGGCGGGTGCCCGGTTGTGGATCCGTCGAGGGTTTGCTTTCGGATGAACGAGATTGCCGACCTTCGAACGCTATTCGGCCTGATGCGACGTCAGGTCTGGACGATACTGGCTTTTGCCGCGGCGATCTTTCTTCTGACGCTCATCGTCGTTTTCTCCGTGACGCCGCGATATACGGCGCAAGCACTTCTCCTCGTCGATACCAGTTCCAAGAACCTGCTTGATCCAGATACGGCGTCGGCAAACGGGCTGACGGATAATTCGCGGGTGGAGAGTGAGGTTCGGATCATTCAGTCCGATGCAGTTCTGCTCGATGTCGTCAGGGACGGCAATCTGCTGTCGGATCCGGAGTTTCGGCCGGGTCGTGGCGCGATCGCACGCATCCGTGATCTGTTTGGGGGGGAGACTGCCCCGGCATCCGAAAGCGTTGTTCTTGGATCGGTGCTTGCCTCGTTGAAAGAAGCGGTCAGGGTTCGGCGAGAAGGCCTGACCTACCTGATCACGGTCGGGGTCACCTCACAGGATGCCGAGAAGGCTGCAAGGCTCGCCAACCTGGTGACTGCCGCCTATGTCAGGAACCAGGTGGATGGCAAGGTCGCGGGCACGATTGCCGCTCGCAACAGCCTCCAGCAGCGGGTGTCCGCGGCCAAGCAGCTGCTGGCGGAACATGAGAACGAGCTCGACGCCTTTACGGCTTCCCATCATGACCTGCCGGGCTTCAATATCGACGCAGCGCCGCGAATTTCCGCGGCCGGTTTTGGAACCATGGCCGATGGCGGGAGTGCCGTCCCCTCTGCAACGGTGACCCAGTTCTACAGCCTTCAGCAGTCGTCGCAGATTGCCAGAGCCCAGTATCAGAACCTGCTCACCCGCCTGCAGGACTTCGAGGCGCAGGCAACGCTGCAACTCGCGGACAGTCGCGTCGTCTCGCAGGCAATGGCGCCAATCGACCCTTCCTATCCGAAGACCTTGCCGATCCTGGCCGTTATGGCGCTGGTCGCCGTTGGCATTGGTCTGGGCGCTGCCTTTCTGCGCGAGTTTTTCGTCGGCGGGTTTACGGGCGAAGATCAGGTGAGCGCGGTGTTGAACATTCCGCTGGCAGCAGTGGTGCCGCATCAGGAGGGGAGCGAGCTGGACAAACCGCATGGCCGTGGCCTCTCGGACACGATCATAACGGCGCCGCTTTCGGTCTTCTCGGAATCGATCAGGCGGATCAGGGTGTCCGTCGAGCAGGCGTTGCTCAGCCGAGCGGCATTTCTCGATGACGGCCAGGAACAGGGGATCGTGATCATGGTGTCGTCGCCGTCGCATCAGGACGGCAAGTCGACGCTTGCGGCCTCGCTTGCACGAACCTATTCCCGCGCCGGCAAGCGAACGCTGCTGATCGATTGCGATCTGCGCAAGCCCAGCATTCACCGGCATGTCGATCGGGAGCCAACGCCGGCGTTCGTCAATCTGCTGCGGGGGGAGCCCGATCCCGGGCTTGCGAATATCGTCGTGACCGACAATGCGACCAATCTCTCCGTGATCCTGGGAGCGCGTCCGGCCGAGTTTCCGACCGACGACCTGCTGATGAGCCCGAAAATCAGGGCGCTGCTTTCGCGCGCCCGTCAGCACTTCGACTATGTGGTGATCGATACGCCGCCGGTCGATGCGGCGGTGGATGCGCTCTATCTTGCGCGCCTGTGCGATGCGATTCTCTTCGTTGTCCGCTGGGCCAATACGCCTCAAAGCGTGGCTCGCAAGGCTGTTGCCGAGCTCAAGGCAAACGTCCGTGACGGTGTTCCGATTGTTGCGGTGTTGAACCGGCAGGATCAGAAAAAGTGGCTGAGCTTCGGCGGTGTCTATTCGCCGTCGAGGACCTGAGACGATGCCGGCGAGCACAGCCGGTTCGAATGTGAATGCAATTTAAACGATATGCTCGGTTGAGCTTGACATTCAGGTTGTTTTCGTAAAAGTTTAGTTAAATTGCAAATACAACCGACGCCTTATTCTTGATGGAATAGCATATCGGCCGCCCGATATTGGCAGCCGAGCGCGTGGAATAGCATTTTTCAGAAAATCATAGCGAACAAGACATGGTCGAGGGCATGCGGATTCTCGTTCACGACTATTCCGGACATCCGTTCCAGATCGAGCTTTCCCGTTGTCTGGCACGACGGGGCCACACGCTGCTGCACGTCTACTCGGCGAGCTTCCAGACCCCGAAGGGCGATCTCGCCACAAAAGCCGATGATCCCGATACGCTTGACATCGTTGGACTTTCGCTCGCCGAAACCTTCCAGAAGAACAGCTTCTTCAAACGGAGATCGCAGGAAATCGAGTTCGGCCGGATGGTGGCGCGGCAGATCAGGCATTTCCGGCCCGACATCGTCCTGTCCTCCAATGCGCCGCTCGATACACAGGCGTTGATCTATAAGGCCGCGCGTGCCTGTGCCGCGAAGTTCGTCTTCTGGCTTCAGGACATCTACAGCGAGGCGATCAGTCGGGTCGTTCCGAAGGCGCTTCCGGTGCTCGGCGGCGTGATTGCGGCTCGCTACCGGAGACTGGAATATTCGCTCCTGCGACGCAGCGATCATGTGGTCGCGATCACCGAGGATTTCGTTTCGGTCCTACGACAAGAAGGTGTTGCGCAGGCGCGGGTCTCGGTTGTCGAGAACTGGGCGCCGTTGGGCGAGATGACGGACGCTGGAAGCGAAACTGCGCTGCCGGCGGGCGAGGAGGGGCGGACCCGCGCGATCTATGCTGGGACCCTCGGATACAAGCACAATCCCGATATTTTGCTCGCCGCCGCCAAGCAGTTGCCTGTTTCCATCGAGGTTTTTTCCGAGGGGAAAGTCGCCGACAGCCTTTCCCGCCGCGCGACCGAAGAAGGTGTTGCCAATCTGTCGGTCAGGCCTTGGGTACCTTTCGGTGATCTGCCGAAAGTGTTGGCGAAGGCCGATATCCTGATCGCGATGATCGAGCAGGATGCGGGGATATTTTCGGTACCATCCAAGGTATTGACCTATCTCTGCTGCGGGAAGCCCATTCTTGCCGCGATCCCGACGGGAAACCTTGCACGCCGGATCATCGAAAGGGTGCAGGCCGGGCTTGTCTCGTCACCAAGCGATGCGGGGTCGTTTATCGAAAACCTTCGAAAGCTTGCGGGGGATGTGCCTTTGCGTAAGGCGCTCGGCGCGAACGGGCGGGATTACGCGGAGAAGAATTTTGACATTCAACGGATCGGCGATCGTTTCGAGGGGATTTTCGCCGGTCTGTTCTTGCCGGAGTTGAAAGCAATCTAACGCTGGGGGGCGTAGCGTGCGTGGGAAGACTGCTCTTGTCTGTGGTGCCGGTGGCTTCATCGGCAGCCATCTCGTTCAACGATTGAAACATGAGGGCCTTTGGGTTCGCGGGGTCGATCTGAAGTTTCCTGATTACGAGGAAAGTGCGGCCGATGAGTTCGTCATTGGCGATCTCAGGAGCCAGAGTGTTTGCGAACAGGTGATCGACGGTCGCTTCGACGAGGTCTATCAGCTGGCTGCGGACATGGGTGGCGCTGGTTATATCTTCACTGGTGAGCATGATGCCGACATCATCCACAATTCGGCGACCATCAATCTCAACGTGGCGAGATTTTCGCGGCTGCAGCACATCGACCGCATCTTCTATTCGTCGTCGGCCTGCATCTATCCGGCCTACAACCAGGAAGATCCCGATAACCCCAACTGCCGGGAATCCTCTGCCTATCCGGCCGCACCGGACAGCGAGTACGGGTGGGAGAAGCTGATCTCGGAGCGGCTTTTCCTCGCCTACAACCGCAATCACGGGATGACCAACCGGATCGCCCGGTATCACAACATTTTCGGCCCGTGCGGGTCCTGGGAGGGCGGCAAGGAGAAGGCGCCGGCGGCGATCTGCCGGAAGGTCGCGACGGCTTCCTCTGGCGGCGAGATAGAAATATGGGGTGATGGGCTGCAAACGCGGTCGTTCCTCTATGTCGACGAATGCATAGAGGGGACGACGCGGCTGACGCGCTCGGACTTTCAGGGGCCGGTGAATATCGGTTCGGATGAAATGGTGAGCATAAACACGCTCGTCGACATGGTCTGCGACATCGCGGGCAAGCGTCTTCACAAGCGGCACATTCCTGGGCCGACCGGAGTGCGCGGTCGAAATTCGGACAACCGCCTGATCGAGGAGAAACTCGGCTGGCGTCCATCACAGAGCCTGACGATCGGACTTGAGAAGACCTATGAGTGGATAGAACGGCAGCTGATGCGGAAGGCGGCGTGATGCTGCCGGAAGCAACGGTCGCCAGATCGACAGCCCTTCGAAGACTATCCCAGAATGGCCATGCGAATGCTCTGTTGCTGATCACCAGCTTCGGCATGGGGCAGGGCTCGATCTTTCTCGCGCAGACCTTGCTCGTCAGTCGCGACGCATTCGATCTTCTCGCGCGCTTCGGCGTCTCCTTCTCCTTCGCGATCCTTGCCTTGATGATTGTCGATTGCGGGGCGGTCACGACGATTGCCAGGCGCGTTTCGCTTGCGGATGCGGCAGGACGGCAGGCCGAGATCGGGCGGTGTTACTGGGCTGCGTGCCGCGTGCGTTTCTGCATTGCCGCCGTCGTGGCGACGGTCGGGGTCGGTTATGCCCTCGTGTCGGCGGATCCGTTCTACCGCTTCTATATCTTGTCCGCCATTCCGGCGCTGTTCCTCTGGTCGTTCAATGCTGCCGGCGTGTTCGACGGCATGCAGCTCAGCGGCATCAGCGGAGCGACCAGCGTTCTGGCCTATCTCTCATCGGCGTTTGCTCTCGTGTTTGCAGCGCACGAAGCGCCCAGCATCGCTGGCCTCGTGCTCGGTGCTGCGCTTTCGGTCGGCTATGCCTTTGCCGTCGTGGCCCAGTTGGTAGTGCTGCGTCTGCTGCGTTGCTTGCCTCGGCCGGTGGACGTCACGCGGACGCAAAGCCTGGAATTCGCGCGGGAAGGCGGCGCCGTCCTGCTTTCCGTCCTTCCGGGGCAACTGTCATTCCGGTTTCAGATCGTCGTCTGTTCGCTGGTTCTGGGGGAGGTGGCGACCGCGCTCTTCGTTTACGGGCGCCAGATAGCAGCTGCCGTGTCGCAAGTGCTGGACTTCGTTCGCAGGGCACATTTCGCAGTGCTTGCCAGAAATCTGCTATCGGCGGCAAAGCCTTTTCGGGCTGCGTTTCGAACCCAGCGTTTGGCAACCCTGCTGGCGGTGGCCATGGCGTCGGGCCTGCTCGTTGGTGCCGCCGGCTGCTCGATACTGCTCGACGGTGCGCTAGCAAGCGCGGCAGCCGTCGTCGCGCTGTTCTCTGTCGGCATTCTGACCGGCGCCCTGGCGCAGACGGTGGCGCAGGCCGTGCAGGCGTTGGGGCGATATGCTCTGGTTGCATGGGCGATGAATACCGCCATGATCGCTTGTCTGGTCGCGAGCGCGGGCCTCGGCTGGTGGCTCGGGCTCCCGGGGCTGGCAACCGCGGAGGTTCTGAGCCATGGTGTCATGGTGCTTTGCGTCTGCCGTCCCCTCCGACGAACGACGCCGGCCGTTTCTGTTCAGGTCAACCCATGATCCGGATCGGAACGGTACTTGCCCTCTATCTGGCCAATCTTCCTTTCGCCGACAGCGCGTTTGTGGTTCTGCTGACCTTGCCCATGCTTGCGATGGTTCTGGCAGGCTTGGCGCGGATCGGATCAAGGCAGTTCCAGGTAGGAGACGTGTTCTGGTTCTGCCTCTTCATCTACTTCGTGATTTCGCCGCTGCAGCGGCTGCATGGCGACCAGATCGGTGGGGTGACGGCGATTACGACCTTCGCCTACGAGCCGGAGGAATACGTCGCGGCAATGATCATTGTCGTTCTCTTTTGCCTTCCCTTTCTTTTCGTCTCGATGGAGAAGGGCGAGAAGACGCCAGCCTCGGTGGAGCCAGGGCTGACCGGCTTGCTGGTCGTGAACCTCACGTCCTTTGCGTTGTTCGTTCTGTCGGAAGGCGGTCTTGATCGATTGCTGCTGCCGCGACTTGAGCAGGATCCATCGCAATCATTCATCGCGGGCATGCTGTTTCTGGCTGCGCAATCGGTCACGACCTGCCTGATGGCCGCTCGTTTCCGGTTGACGCAGCAGCGGGTTGCCGCAGCCATTCCCTTGCTGGCGGCCGTGCTTCTGCTCGCGATCTCACGCAACCCGTTCAACGCGCCGCGTTTCATTCTGCTCGCCGTGTGGGGACCCATCGTGCTTGCGCTCGCCGGCGGCAAGGTTTCCGCCTCGAAATTTTACATCGCCAGCCTGCTCGCGCTGACCGTCGGCTTTCCGATCCTCAATATCACGACGCGATCGGGTCTGAACGGGCTCTCCGATCTCTCCCAATTGTCCGTTGTCGGCAACTTCTTCGACATTCCTTCCATCGACGTCTTCGACACCGCCGTTCACGCCGTTCGTTTCATGTCCGCCCACGATCATCTTTGGGGTGAAAAGCTGACTGCTGTGGTTCTCTTCTTCGTTCCGCGAGCAATGTGGGAAGGAAAGCCGATCGTCGGTGGCCTGGATATCGGCAATGAGCTGTTCTCCGCGGGCATGTACGGCACGCCAAACCTGTCGTTCTTTCTGGGCTGCGATTTCTATATGGATTTTGGTTTCCTGGGTGTGGCGCTGGGCGGCACTATCGCGGCCATGTTGCTGCGAAGTGCGCTTCGTTCGACCTGGGGCAGCTTCTTCCAGGTTGACGTCATGCATTTCGTTATTGCGTCCTCGCTTCCGATCCTCCTGCGCGGTCCGGTGGGTGCGGTGCTGCCACTCTTCACCTGTCAGATGCTCGTCATGCGACTGGCAGCGATCTCGGTTCGGCGCGACGTGACGCGTGCGGTCAGTGCAGCGGAAGGATAAAGCCGGTGATGGAGATGGAACAGAGGCGACTGGGGATATTGGATGCCCAAGCAAACGGATCGCGGAGCGGCGGCCCGAGCTTCAGCCTCAGGCACCGAGCGCAACGCGCCGTGTGGAAATTGACCTGGGCGCTCCTCGGTGCATGGACGCCGGCCCCGCTTCATCCTTGGCGGGCGCTGCTCCTGAGGCTCTTCGGCGCGAAACTAGCGTCGAACGTGCGCGTCCATGGCTCGGCGAAGATATGGTACCCGCCGAACCTCACAATGGAAGCCAACACGCTGATCGGCCCTGGTGTGACCTGCTACAGCATGGCGCCGATCCGCATCTGCGCGCACGCCATTGTGTCGCAAGGCGCCCATCTTTGCGCCGGCACGCATGACATCGACGACCCGCATTTCCAGCTGGTTGCGCGGCCGATCACGATCGGCGCCAATGCCTGGGTAGCTGCCGAGGCATTCGTCGGGCCGGGCGTGATCGTTGAGGAGGGCGCGGTTCTCGGCGCGCGAGGTGTTGCGTTCAAGGATCTCCCCGCGTGGAGCGTCCACGCGGGAAACCCGGCCCGGTTCATTCGGCAGCGAGTGCGCATTACCAGCCCATAGCAAGCGTGGCGGCGACCCACGCCTCCGCGACGATGGCATAACCCTGGTCGTTGAGGTGGATAGGATCGGATCGCAGCGAACGAGGAACGATGCGGGCGGCACGGTCCTCTTCATCGAGCGCGCTTCCATTGCCCGCAGCAAGAAGCGCGGTGTGCAGGTCGACATAGTGCGGCCCGTAGCGTCGGAGCAGTTCGCTGTTCAGATCGAAGATGGCCTGTTTCGTCGGCGGCGTGTCGCCTGCCGAGGTCAGGATCGAACCGATGAGAAACCGTCCGCTCGTCGTGTGCGCCACCATCGACGCGATATCGGACAGGACGGCTGCCTGATCCATTGCGTTGTTGCGTCCGGCCCAGATCCATTGAAGGTAGCGTCGATGCGACATGGCCTCATCGGATTTGAAGGGTGTTTCATAGGGCACCGGGATGCAGTCACCGGCAACGCTTCTGGTGAAGTTGCATGTCGAGCCGGATTCGACCGTCAGCGTTCCCCGCGTGCCGGCGACGGTACCGCCGGCGCTGGCCGAACTGGTACCGTGGAAGACATCGATTGATCGGTATGTCACCGGAACCTGCGGACTGTCGTCTCCCCATTCGACCACGATATTGTCGAGCGACCAGACGACTGATGTGCCGCTTGTGAGGATCGCGAGCGCGCCACACACCGGATTGCCGAAATCCATGTTCCCGCTGGTGAAGACGAGCTCGTGATGACCGCTGCTGCTGATCACCCAGGTCGGGTTTCCGTCGGCGGTTCTCGTCGCCCAGCTGCCGCCCGGCGTGTTCAATCCACCGACGTGGATCAGGCCGGTCCCTACGGGAAAGTCGATATCGAAGGCGATGCGGATCAGCTTGCCCTCAGGGATTGCAGCAACTGCCAGCTCGCATCCCCGCAGTGTTCCAGCATCATCGTTTTCAATGACAAGCTTCCCGCCCTCCACACGTATCGGTGTCGTGTGCCCATCCTGCTGGCGGGGCGTCCATCCCTCTGCTGAAGCGCTGAAGCGGTGCGTCGTGGAATAGGTCGGATGGTATGCCGGTATCTGCCCGTCGCCCGGCGTCAACTGCAGAGCCGTCTCGCTCCCGCCCGCCTCGAACTGCCCGGAGAAAATGCGCAGCGTAAGATCGATCGTGCTCCCTTCGGTGACACTCAGCAGGATGGTGGACCGTATGAACCGGTGCGTTGCCAGCCCCGTTGCTGCGACGTGGCTGCGCGTGCCGTCGAGTTGAAACGAGGGCGCGGCGATTTCGTCGAGGTAGCCTCCCAGTTCATCGGCTTCAATCAGCAGCAAGCGCAAACCGACGACGCCGGCGGCCGATCCGCCGACCAGCTGGGCGTCCGCGGATATCGTCCAGCTGCCGCCCGGCTCGATTTCGTAGTTCGCGGCGATCGCGCCATAGACCAGTCGGCCGATGTCGGTGAACGATGCGGTTGCCGTGCCCTGAATGCGGACATCGCCGTATGGCAATCCAGTCTCGTCGCGGCCCTTCTGTACGAGCAGATGAGTGAGCCCGTTGATGCTGCCGCCTTCGAATGTATCCATCCAATCGCGGCTATGCGGGTAAAGGTTCTTGGGGTTGCTGTCGCGCACAGCGATAAGCAGCGGCAAGCCGCCCTGACGCGCCGCGATTTCGGTCGAACTCTGCCCGCCGATGCCGCGGTTTGCCACGGTTCGGGCTGGCGTGAAGAGATTTGCGGCAACCGCGGGATATGCCTGAGCAAGGCTTGATGCACCTGCGCCTGCGGTGAGACTGTCGCCGTACGCGACGATTGTGACGGAAACCGACGCTTTCGGGACATCGGGTTGAGCGACGCCGAGACTGAAACCAACATGCATGTGAGATCTCCATACGGATTTAGGAGTTTAATCCTATCGCATGGCCGGCGTGCGGGGATGTCTTTGGAGGAGATCGCCCATATCTATATGGGCCGGACGACTTCAAAAAATGGTATCTCGAATTCATCGCTGAACAGGCTGCGCGTTAACAAACGAGGTCCACTAAGGGCCGGTTGCGGACATCATGCAGATGACCTCTTCGCGCCAATTGCAGTCGCCAGTGTTCATCCATATAGGTTGGGTAATGATCGCCTTGGCGGGGTACTGAATGCGCGCAGACATTGGACACCGATTTAATGAAATGGCGGCTGAAATCGTGGCAAGGAGCACCGAACTTGTCACTCCCACCATCCCGAAAAGTTTGGTCGATTGGCTCGTCGAAGCGAGCTTCTACAACGGCTATTTCTTAGGACCGCGTAACCCACCTGGCTCCATAGATAAACAGATCGCCGAGGCAACTACAGATTTAGATGACTTCTCGGTGGAGATGCGCCTAAACAAAGTTCATCTGCAGGATGACCTAGACTATGCCTATCCTGCTCAAGACATGGTCCTGATATATTTTTCTATCTGCGACTATTTTGCCCGCTACTTGGTAAAGAACCGCATAACAAATCCTATGCTACTCTGGTATTCAACGGATGCTTTCGATCCCGACGCCGAGTTCCCAAGCCACACTATGAGCTTCGGATTCCCCCGATCCACGAGCGATTACTACACTCTGGATGTTTCTGAAGGGCCGCAAGCCCGCATCGGCACAAAGATCACGCTCGCATTCTGACCGTATTGCCGCTTCGGGCCGAGAGCCGACATCAACCCGCATTGCGCCAACTGCGGACATTGCAAGTTTATTAGGTCGCCGTAAGGTCTGGCATAGTGCTACAGCAAGGAGCCGAGTTTCGGATGAAACAAAATTGGGAGCAGCTAGCAGACTACTTCATTGCTGCGCAGTTGAGATCTGGTGATGATGGAGCAAAGCGAGCGCTCGGCGCAATTGGAGACATTGCAAAGCACATCAATCAGAGCACCTTGTGCCTAGAGCTGTTTGGCTGGTCATCTATGCTCGATCTCTGTGTTCAACAAACTGATGTCGCCCCATTTAGTGGCCCTTATCTTCGAATTTCACCGTTGCCTTCAGGGATGATTGAGTTCCGCTATATCGATACCATGCTCGAGGATCGACAGTGGCACCGGACCGAGGCGCCAGCGCAAACAATCGGGCGGTTGGAAGCGTTTTTTGATCAGCTATGTTGGCGTAATCGGTCCGCTAAGGGCCGATAGACATCGACATTCGTCCGCTTTGTGCCAAGACCGGACGTTGACACGCGCAATAACTGTGATGCCTATCATTTCACATAGCGTTTCGTTTGGAGAAGAACATGCTGACATTCGCGAGTGCGCGACGGCTCGCGGAAGCTTGGGTCCAGATAGTCTGCGGAGCGGGAGTCGAGATCGTACAAGAAGCGACAATTGCAAAGCCGTACGGTTGGATCTTCTTCTACCAATCCAGCGCTTTTCTGACAGAGCCTAGCGACCTCTCAGACGCACTGGTCGGGAATGCACCGTTTCTCATCGACCGCTATAATGGCCGAATAGAGGTTCTCGGAACCACTCAGCCAGTAGCAGATTATCTACACGAGTTCGAAAATTCCCTGTCTCCGCCGCAACTACGCATAGCGCCCGAATATCCTGTTTGGTGATGGCGGCTTTGACCGATAGCGTACCCCACGGCCCTATGGGCGGGACGGTCGAGTTCCGCCAATTGCAGTGATTGGATTTGCAAGCTACCTTTCCGGAATGTCCTTAGCGCGAAAAGTTATCCTCCACGCACCATTGTCTGATGAAGCCCTGCTGGAAGCCTTCGTTGAGCAATGCCTTGCCGACCGCGTTTCATTGCTAGCGATTATCGGGGCCGGTTCTGCAGAACTGGAAGAAAGGGTAGATTGGATAGTGGTCGGCGATGGCTCAACGCCAGATAGGTTCCTGTGTACCACTTCTCACTCCGATGAGTCGTTGACGGAGGTGCTCGATATGCTTGCGGCTTGCGAGGCCAACGAAGGCGGCAGTGTGGAACAAGTGTATCTTTAGTCCGCTAAAGGCCGATAGCCGACATCGACAATTGACCGCTTTGTGCGCCACAGGCGGACATTTGTTATGCGCGATGATCTCTCGGCCATTGCAGCGGGATAGACCGGCTGCTCGTCATATCCACGGCCAAGGATGCGTTCTTTTCGACAAATTGCCGGGCTTCCTTTAGGGTCGTGGGATACTTCACACCGAGCCGATAATACGGAAAGCCTCTTGAGATAAGAAATGCCGCCACCGCCCACCCCTTCTTGTCGGCAGCGGAAGGCGCACGGAAATCCGACCCTGTCCTATAGGTTGTGCCCGCGCAACGTGGGCAAGTCTTCTGTGTAGCGTCGGCGCGCCGTTTGAAGACCCGTTGACAGTCAAGGCAAGCAAATTTCGTCAGGGAGCGGGTCATGCGGTCTCGCGATTTGTACAGAGATAATCCCGAAAACTGCTGCATTCCGCACATCGTTGCAAGTGTGAGATGACAGCTTTGGACCGATAACCGAAATCGATAGCCGGCGGTTTTGCGCCAAAAGAAGATATTGACGTACTACATGAAATTTCTACTCTAGGCTGCCCGCTAAGGCGGCCAGAGCGAGATATCCATATGGAACTGAGAATAGGTCTCGTGCTGGCGGTTTCCGCCGAACAGACATTCATTTTCGATATGACGACGAATGAGGAGTTTGAAATAGCCTCACCGAACAACGCCGATATTTCGCTCCAGCTCCAAATCGGACCGAGGGATGAGAACTGGACAGAGACCTTTTTTACCAGAGTGGTCACCCCCAACAATGTGCCAGGCGGAACTAGCGGCATGAAAATAATGCGTATCCATTCGTTCGTGTTCGAAACGCTCAAAAAGTATTTGATCACGGCTGTTGCAGCTTGCGAGCGAGAAACGTGGAACGAATGCCTGGATGAACTACGCTCGAGGTTTCTTTGGGAATGGGACACGCCGAACAAAAAGAAAAACAAAACTTGAAGGGCTCCGGCCACGTCAATGACGGATAGCGTTTGCATGCGCGTGTGAAGCCAGCAGGAGGGATAGTGGTTTCTTTGGAGTTTGTGACCTTCCTGCCCTGTGTCGCTATTATGGCATCCATGTACATGATGCGCCGAGGTATCTGGGCTTGGATGTCCTGCATATTGGCCGGAGGCTCCTTAGCCATCGCGGTGGTATTTCTCCGAATGGGCGTCGTTCAAAGCTGTCAAATTGATGAGAGCGAGTGTCTAGGTGCTCAAGCGACATCCTATTTTGTGTTAGCATTCTGGATGTTCATGGCAGTGGGGTTTGTTGTTCGCTTTGTGGTCGTGCATCGTTCAAGCCGCTAATGAACTGGCCCGCTTAAGGTCGACTGCAGTCAAGGCGAATTCTGACCGGATGGCGTTACCGAACGTATGGCAGACCGATCCCTTGAGTAGAACATACCTGTTCATAGTCCGCTTGGATATCGAACAGATCTTTAAGCAGGAATTCAAATTCCTCGCTTAAATCTTCTAGTTGGCCAGTCGCAAGAAGTTTTTGCATGTTGGCGATCTGTGTCACGATTGAATGCAGTGAGTCTCCTTGAAAAACCACGCCTGGGAACTTTCGTTCAGGCAGTTGGACAACAGCGAAATTGTGAGCGGGTGTCAGCAGTTTTGCGCGTTCGTGCATAGGTGATCCTCGGCTAATTTCAGAAACGACCATATTTGCGAGTGAGTCCGCAATGGGCCGCTAGCGGACCCCGCCGCCCAAACATCGCTATGCCAGATTCGAGAGATGCTTGGCGAGCGCCCGGTGATGCCGGGCTCTGTCTTCGTCTCCGAAAGCTAGTGCCGATCTGTCCAGAAGGTCGTGTGTGAACTGCACCCCATTTCGACCGGACAGTCGGCATAAGCAGAAAGGCTCAAGCACAGGCTTGAGGACAGGCTTATGTCTAACGAGTATCGACACGTTGAATTG
>NZ_JAUDRY010000016.1:0-19415 GCF_030382195.1 Rhizobium sp. S96 | reverse complement strand
GATTACTCGACGATCGAAGCGACGATGCCGGCGCCGACGGTACGGCCGCCTTCGCGGATAGCGAAGCGCAGCTTTTCTTCCATCGCGATCGGAACGATCAGCTCGACGGCAACGGTGACGTTGTCGCCAGGCATAACCATTTCCGTGCCTTCCGGCAGCGAAACGATACCGGTCACGTCAGTCGTACGGAAGTAGAACTGCGGACGGTAGTTGGTGAAGAACGGCGTATGACGACCGCCTTCTTCCTTCGTCAGGATGTAGGCTTCGGCCATGAACTTCTTGTGCGGCTTGACAGAACCCGGCTTGCACAGGATCTGACCACGCTCAACGCCGTCACGGTTAACACCGCGAACCAGAGCGCCGATGTTGTCGCCAGCCTGGCCCTGATCGAGCAGCTTGCGGAACATTTCAACGCCGGTAACCGTCGTCTTCGAGGTTGCGCGGATGCCGACGATTTCGACTTCTTCGCCAACCTTGACGATACCACGCTCGACGCGGCCGGTCACAACCGTACCACGACCCGAGATCGAGAACACGTCTTCGATCGGCATCAGGAAGGGCTGGTCGATCGGACGCTCAGGCGTCGGGATGTAGGCGTCAACAGCGGCCATCAGCTCGCGGATCGCGTCTTCGCCGATCTTCTTGTCGCTGTCTTCCAGAGCGGCCAGAGCCGAGCCCTTGATGACCGGGATGTCGTCGCCCGGGAAGTCGTAGGACGACAGAAGTTCGCGAACTTCCAGCTCGACGAGCTCGAGAAGCTCGGCGTCGTCAACCTGGTCGACCTTGTTGAGGAACACGACGATCGCCGGAACGCCAACCTGACGAGCCAGCAGGATGTGCTCGCGGGTCTGCGGCATCGGGCCGTCAGCGGCCGAGCAAACCAGGATCGCGCCGTCCATCTGTGCGGCACCGGTGATCATGTTCTTGACGTAGTCGGCGTGGCCGGGGCAGTCAACGTGCGCGTAGTGGCGGTTCGGCGTCTCATACTCAACGTGTGCCGTCGAGATGGTGATGCCGCGTGCCTTTTCTTCCGGAGCAGCGTCGATCTGGTCGTACGCCTTGAACTCGCCGAAGAACTTCGTGATCGCTGCCGTCAGAGACGTCTTGCCGTGGTCAACGTGGCCGATCGTGCCGATGTTAACGTGCGGCTTGTTGCGCTCAAACTTACTCTTTGCCATTGCGGCTCTCCAATTCTGCTAGTCCCCGAGGGGATCTAATTCTTGTTATCGGTCAATTGGTATTCCGGTCACTTCTGACCGGAATACTTTGCCTGGATCTCGTTTGCGACGTTCGACGGGACCGGCGAGTAGTGATCGAAGGTCATCGTGTACTGGGCGCGACCCTGCGACATGGAGCGCAGGTTGTCGACGTACTTGAACATGTTCGCCAGCGGAACGTTGGCGTTGATGACTATTGCGATGCCGCGCTGTTCCTGACCCTGGATCTGACCACGGCGGGAGTTCAGGTCACCGATAACGTCACCGACGTAATCTTCCGGCGTCACGACTTCGACCTTCATCATCGGCTCGAGGAGCTGAGCGCCGGCCTTCTTGGCTGCTTCACGGAAGCAAGCACGCGAAGCGATTTCGAACGCCAGGACGGACGAGTCAACGTCGTGGAAGGCACCGTCAACGAGCGTCGCCTTGACGCCGAGCATCGGGAAGCCAGCCAGCGGACCGGAAGACAGAACGCTTTCGATACCCTTCTGAACGCCCGGGATGTATTCCTTCGGAACAGCACCGCCGACGATCTTGGATTCGAACTTGAAGTCGTCGCCTTCTGGGTTCGGTTCGAAGATGATCTTGACGCGCGCGAACTGACCGGTACCACCGGACTGCTTCTTGTGCGTGTAGTCTTCTTCGTGCTGACGCGTGATGGTTTCGCGGTAGGCAACCTGCGGAGCACCGACGGTTGCTTCAACCTTGAATTCGCGACGCATACGGTCGACGAGAATGTCGAGGTGAAGTTCGCCCATGCCGGCGATGATCGTCTGGCCAGATTCCTGGTCAGTCTTCACGCGGAAGGACGGATCTTCAGCAGCCAGGCGGTTGAGCGCGAGGCCCATCTTTTCCTGGTCGCCCTTGGTCTTCGGCTCGATCGCGATCTGGATGACCGGCTCGGGGAATTCCATGCGCTCGAGGATAACCGGCTTCAGCGGATCGCAGAGCGTATCGCCAGTGGTGGTTTCCTTGAGACCAGCGAGAGCAACGATGTCGCCTGCGAAGGCTTCTTCGATGTCTTCACGCGAGTTCGAGTGCATCTGCAGCATGCGGCCGACGCGCTCGCGCTTGTCCTTGACCGTGTTCATGACAGACGCGCCCTTTTCGAGCTTGCCGGAGTAGATGCGGGCGAAGGTCAGCGAACCGACGAAGGGGTCGTTCATGATCTTGAACGCGAGCATGGAAAGCGGCTCGGCATCATCAGCGTGACGCTCGATTTCGGCTTCCGTCTTGAAGTCGATGCCCTTGATCGCCGGAATGTCGAGCGGCGACGGCAGGTAGTCGACAACTGCGTCGAGCAGAGGCTGAACGCCCTTGTTCTTGAAGGCGGTGCCGCAGAACATCGGGTGGAACTTGACGTCGATCGTGCCGCGACGAACGAGCGCGCGGATCTGGTCGTTGTCAGGCATGGTGCCTTCGAGGTAGGCTTCCATCGCTGCTTCGTCGATCTCGACAACGGTCTCGATCAGCTTTTCGCGATATTCTTCAGCCTTGGCTTTCAGGTCTTCCGGGATTTCAACGACGTCCCACTGAGCGCCGAGCGATTCGTCGCGCCAGATGAGAGCGTTCATCTCGATCAGGTCGACAACGCCCTTGAAGTCGCTTTCAGCGCCGATCGGCAGCTGCATGACAACAGCCGTTGCGCCGAGACGGGTCTTGATCATCTCGACAGAGCGGTAGAAGTCCGCGCCGGTCTTGTCCATCTTGTTGCAGAAGATCATGCGCGGAACGTTGTACTTCTCAGCCTGACGCCAGACGGTTTCCGTCTGCGGCTCTACGCCGGCGTTGGCATCGAGAAGAGCGACAGCACCGTCGAGAACGCGCAGCGAACGTTCGACTTCGATGGTGAAGTCAACGTGGCCGGGGGTGTCGATGATGTTGAAGCGGCGCATCTTGCCGTCACGGCCTTTCCAGAAGGTCGTGGTCGCAGCGGAAGTGATCGTGATGCCACGCTCCTGCTCCTGCTCCATCCAGTCCATCGTGGCCGCGCCATCGTGCACTTCGCCGATCTTGTGCGACTTGCCGGTGTAGTAAAGGATACGCTCGGTCGTCGTCGTCTTGCCGGCGTCGATGTGCGCCATGATACCGAAATTACGGTAGTCTTCGATTTTATATTCGCGAGCCATAATGGACTGCCTTTCGGATCCGTTCGGAATTACCAGCGATAATGCGAGAACGCACGGTTGGCGTCAGCCATCTTGTGCGTGTCTTCGCGCTTCTTGACGGCGCTACCACGGTTGTTGGAAGCATCGAGAAGCTCGCCGGAAAGGCGATCGACCATTGTCGTTTCATTGCGCTTGCGAGCGGCAGTGATCAGCCAGCGGATTGCGAGGGCCTGGCGACGCTCAGGGCGAACATCAACCGGAACCTGGTACGTAGCACCACCAACGCGGCGCGAACGGACTTCGACGTGCGGAGCAATGTTGTCGAGGGCGGCGTGGAAAACAACCAGCGGCTCCTGCTTCGACTTTGCCTGCACGGAATCAAATGCGCCGTAAACAATGCTTTCAGCGACGGACTTCTTGCCGTCAAGCATGATTGCATTCATGAACTTGGTGACGATGAGATCGCCGAACTTCGGGTCCGGGTTGATCTCGCGCTTTTCTGCTCTGTGACGTCTGGACATACTTCTCGTCTCTTAACCGTTAAGGCGCTTTACCACGCGGAGGACCTCACGCAGCGCCGAATTTACAAAAGTCCGAATTACTTCGGACGCTTCGCACCGTACTTCGAACGGCGCTGCTTGCGGTTCTTGACACCCTGGGTATCGAGAACGCCGCGGATGATGTGGTAACGAACACCCGGCAAGTCCTTCACGCGGCCGCCACGGATCATGACGACAGAGTGTTCCTGCAGGTTGTGACCTTCACCAGGAATGTAACCGATGACTTCGAAGCCATTGGTCAGACGGATCTTGGCAACCTTACGGAGAGCCGAGTTCGGCTTCTTCGGGGTCGTGGTGTAGACGCGGGTGCAAACACCACGCTTCTGCGGGTTTTCCTGCAGAGCAGGAACCTTGTTACGCTTTACGTTTGGCTGGCGCGGCTTGCGGATCAGCTGGTTTACGGTAGGCATTCAACCATCCCTTACGTTTAAATCTCAAACCCTTGCGGGCGTAACTCACGCCGTCTCCGGCAAGATCACACGCCTGTCTCAATGCGCAAAACGTGGCCCGATCTGCTTTCACAGATGGACCACAGGAAGCAGAGGACGCAAAGAGATGCGTCATGCGTGCAGGCAACATATCTTCAACGTGCGTTTCGAACCTTGTTTGAGGTGATATCAGGGGCGTGTCGCACCAGATGGCCATGCCTCACATGGGTTCCGATGGCGCGGGTACTACTGGTTTCCCGCTCTCTCGTCAAGGCTGTTAAGAAATAATCTTCGCTGCAACGCCTTGAAACGCGGCCTTTCAGCCCTCTCTTGAGGCTTTTAGACAAATTCGGCGGAAGGCGGCAAGATAAACTTGGGCATTGCAGCGAAAGCAGCTAAGGAATCACAGATTGCAGAGGCCAAGTGCCTGAAAACAGATTCAAATCTCGAATCGAAGGACTGAGAATGATTAATGCCCCCGATAACGACAACAACACCGAAGGCCCGATGGTCTTCATCATCATCGGCAAGGGCTATGAGTCCGATGCCAGCGAGGGTGTCGACCTCCACATCATGCTGAGGGCGGCCGACGACGACAGCGCCGTGCGCGAGGCGCTCAACGCGCTTGCCGAGGAAGGCTTCATCGAGGCCGATCTCGACCAGATCGGCATGCTGACTGAGGTGCCCGAGGAAGAGCCCCACGCTTCGGCCTATCAGGGCGCCGTCGACGGCGAAGTCGCGATCATCCGCTTCAGCTGAGACTATCGATGAAGCCGGATGCGTTGAAGGTGCTGATCTATGCGACCTGCCGCGACCGGCTTCTGGTGTTCGACGAGCCCGACTTTCCCGACGTCCAGTGGCAAGTCCCCGGCGGCACTGTCGAACACGGCGAGGATGTGGCCGAGGCGGCCAGCCGCGAGTTCCACGAGGAAACGGGCCTGACGCCGGGTCCCCTCACCCAACTCGGCACTCATGACTATCGCTTTTCATTGAAGAACGGCGGCACGGTCTTTCACCGCCGTCACTAT
The DNA here is from genome assembly GCF_030382195.1 of Rhizobium sp. S96. NCBI lineage: Bacteria > Pseudomonadati > Pseudomonadota > Alphaproteobacteria > Hyphomicrobiales > Rhizobiaceae > Rhizobium > Rhizobium sp. S96. The sequence goes on along the minus strand of NZ_JAUDRY010000016.1, from coordinate 14,074 downwards.
TTTCATGTCGGTCTCGACAGCAACCAGCCATCGACCTGGCTGCACCGGGAGCTCACTCCCTTCGGCGGCGGCGCGCCCATCCTGTTTCGTTTCTTCTGGATCAGCTTATCCGAGGCGAGAGCGAAGCTCGGCTACGGAATGGCCGAGTGCCTGCCACTGATCGGTTGAGGAGCCTCTGTTCCCTATAGCCGAGACCCCTGCCCCTTAAATCAGCCTGAAACGAAAAACCGCCCGGATTGCTCCGGGCGGTTTTCAATTTGTTGGCACCGACTGCTCGGTCGCCTCCGCTACCGATTACTCGGCAGCCGGGGCGCTTTCGCTTGCGAGGTCCTGAAGCATCGGGGTTGCAACATCTGCACCCGTGCCCTTGCGGCGCTCTTCCAGGATCAGCTCGTCGCGCGAGGTCGCGATACGGCGGATCTGGGTCATGGTGCCACCGGTACCGGCCGGGATGAGGCGGCCAACGATGACGTTTTCCTTCAGGCCCTGCAGGCCATCGGTCTTGCCGGCGATCGCAGCTTCCGTGAGCACCTTCGTCGTTTCCTGGAAGGACGCGGCGGAGATGAAGGACGGCGTCTGCAGCGATGCCTTGGTGATGCCGAGCAGAACCGGATCGCCGTAGGCAGGCTTCTTGCCCTGTTCGATCAGACCGTCGTTAACGTCTTCGAGCTCGATACGGTCGACGTTGTCGCCGACGATATAGGTCGAGTCGCCCGCATCGGTGATTTCCACCTTCTGCAGCATCTGACGAACAATCACTTCGATGTGCTTGTCGTTGATGACAACGCCCTGGAGACGGTAGACTTCCTGGATTTCGTTGACCAGGTACGAAGCCAGAGCCTCGACGCCCTTGATCGCCAGGATGTCGTGCGGAGCCGGGTTACCGTCGAGGATGTAATCACCCTTTTCGATGTAGTCACCTTCCTGAAGGTGGAAGGGCTTGCCCTTCGGGATCAGGTATTCGACAGGCTCGACACCGTCTTCAGCCGGCTCGATGATGACGCGACGCTTGTTCTTGTAGTCGCGGCCGAGGCGGATCGTACCATCGATCTCAGCGATGATGGCGTGGTCCTTCGGACGACGAGCTTCGAACAGTTCGGCGACACGCGGCAGACCACCGGTGATGTCCTTGGTCTTGGCGCTTTCCAGCGGCGAACGTGCAAGCACGTCACCCTGGGAGACCTTCTGACCAGGCTCGACCGACAGGATCGCATCGACCGAAAGCTGGAAGCGCGCATCTGCACCGCGCGGCAGCTTAACAACATTGCCGCTGGCATCGAGGATGACGACTGCCGGCTTGAGGTCCGAACCACGCGGGGTCGAACGCCAGTCGATAACCTGACGCTTGGTGATACCCGTGGACTCGTCGGTCGCTTCGAGAACCGAGAGACCGTCGACGACGTCTTCGAACTGAACGGTACCGGCCACTTCCGTCATCATCGGACGGGTGTAGGGGTCCCACTCTGCCAGACGCTGACCGCGCTTGACCTTGTCGCCTTCGTCGACATGCAGCTTCGAACCGTAGGCAACACGCTGCGAGGAGCGCTCTACACCACGCTCGTCCAGGATCTGGACGGTCATGTTGCGGCCCATCGCGACGAGCACGTTCTCCGAGTTGCGCAAAACGTTGCGGTTCTTCAGCTGGATCGTACCTTCGTATGATGCTTCCAGGAACGACGAGTCAACTACGTTAGCCGTGCCACCAAGGTGGAACGTACGCATGGTGAGCTGCGTGCCCGGCTCGCCGATCGACTGAGCCGCGATAACGCCGACGGCTTCGCCCATGTTGACAGGCGTACCGCGTGCGAGGTCGCGACCGTAGCAGACCGAGCATACGCCCGTCTGCACTTCGCAGGTCAGTGCGGAGCGGATACGGATCGACTGGATGCCAGCCTTTTCGATCTCGATGACATCGGGCTCGAGAATCATCTTGCCGGCGTCGACCAGACGCTCGCCGGTGATCGGATGATCGATATCGTCCAGAGCCGTACGGCCAAGGATACGCGCGCCGAGCGACGCGACGACCTGACCAGCATCGACGATGGCAGTCATCGTAAGACCGGTGTCGGTGCCGCAATCGACCATGTTGACGATGCAATCCTGCGCGACGTCGACGAGACGACGGGTCAGGTAACCCGAGTTCGCCGTCTTCAGAGCGGTGTCTGCGAGACCCTTACGGGCACCGTGGGTCGAGTTGAAGTACTCGTTAACGGTCAGACCTTCCTTGAAGTTCGACGTGATCGGGGTCTCGATGATTTCACCCGACGGCTTGGCCATCAGGCCGCGCATGCCGCCCAGCTGGCGCATCTGGTTCGGAGAACCACGCGCACCCGAGTGCGACATCATGTAGATGGCGTTCATCGGCTTCTGGCGACCCGTGTTCGGATCGAACTCGACGGCCTTAATGCGGGCCATCATGTCTTCGGCGACCTTTTCGGTTGCCTTGCCCCAGGCGTCAACGACCTTGTTGTACTTCTCGCCCTGAGTGATCAGGCCGTCGTTGTACTGCTGCTCGTATTCCTTGACGAGGTTTTCGGTGTCGCCAACGATCTTCGCCTTGGTTTCCGGAATGATCATGTCGTCCTTGCCGAACGAAATGCCGGCGCGGCAGGCATGCGTGAAGCCGAGCTGCATGATGCGGTCGCAGAAGATGACCGTGTCCTTCTGGCCGCAATGACGGTAGACCGTGTCGATCATCTTGGAGATGTTCTTCTTGGTCATTTCCTGGTTGCAGATGTCGAAGGTCACCTTGCCGTTCTTCGGCAGGAGTTCGCCGATGAGCAGACGGCCAGGGGTCGTTTCATAGATCTTCGAGTAGGGCTTGCCATCCTCGTCGATCGACTTGAAGCGGCCGCGGATCTTGGAGTGCAGCGTCACGACCTTGGTTTCAAGCGCGTGATGCAGTTCGCCGAGATCGGAGAAGGCCATGCCTTCGCCCGGTTCGTTCTGGTTCATGATCGCGAGGTAGTACAGACCGAGAACCATGTCCTGCGACGGAACGATGATCGGTGCACCGTTTGCAGGGTGCAGGATGTTGTTCGTCGACATCATCAGGACGCGGGCTTCGAGCTGCGCTTCGAGCGACAGCGGCACGTGAACGGCCATCTGGTCACCGTCGAAGTCGGCGTTGAAGGCCGTGCAGACGAGCGGGTGCAGCTGGATGGCCTTGCCTTCAACCAGGATCGGTTCGAAGGCCTGAATGCCCAGGCGGTGCAGCGTCGGTGCGCGGTTCAGCAGAACCGGATGCTCGCGGATGACCTCGTCGAGGATATCCCAGACTTCCGGCTTTTCCTTTTCGACCAGCTTCTTTGCCTGCTTGACGGTCGAGGAGTAACCCTTGGCGTCGAGGCGGGCGTAGATGAACGGCTTGAACAGTTCGAGCGCCATCTTCTTCGGCAGGCCGCACTGGTGCAGCTTCAGTTCCGGACCGGTCACGATGACCGAACGGCCGGAATAGTCGACGCGCTTGCCGAGCAGGTTCTGACGGAAGCGGCCCTGCTTGCCCTTGAGCATGTCGGACAGCGACTTCAGCGGGCGCTTGTTGGCGCCGGTGATGACGCGGCCACGGCGGCCGTTGTCGAACAGCGCGTCTACAGATTCCTGCAGCATGCGCTTTTCGTTGCGGATGATGATGCCAGGAGCGCGCAGTTCGATCAGGCGCTTCAGACGGTTGTTACGGTTGATGACGCGGCGGTACAGGTCGTTCAGGTCGGACGTCGCGAAACGGCCGCCATCGAGCGGAACCAGCGGGCGCAGGTCCGGCGGGATGACCGGGACGACCTTCATGATCATCCATTCCGGGCGGTTGCCGGACTCCATGAAGTTCTCGACGATCTTCAGGCGCTTCATCAGCTTCTTCTGCTTGAGATCCGACGTGGTATCGGCCAGATCCGAGCGCAGGTCGCCCGCGATCTTCTCAAGGTTCATCGATGCCAGCATTTCGAAGATGGCTTCAGCGCCGATCATGGCGGTGAACTGATCTTCGCCGTACTCATCGACGGCCAGCATGTATTCTTCTTCCGTCAGGAGCTGGTGCTCCTTGAGCGCGGTGAGGCCCGGCTCGGTGACGATGTAGTGTTCGAAGTAGAGAACGCGCTCTACATCCTTCAGCGTCATGTCGAGCAGCGTCGAAATGCGCGAAGGAAGCGACTTCAGGAACCAGATGTGGGCAACGGGAGCGGCGAGCTCGATGTGGCCCATGCGCTCACGGCGAACGCGCGACAGCGTAACTTCCACGCCGCACTTTTCGCAGATGATGCCCTTGTACTTCATGCGCTTGTACTTGCCGCACAAGCATTCGTAGTCCTTGATCGGTCCGAAGATGCGGGCGCAGAACAGACCATCGCGTTCAGGCTTGAACGTACGATAGTTGATCGTTTCCGGCTTCTTGATCTCACCATAAGACCAGGAGAGAATCTTCTCCGGAGACGCAATCGAGATCCGGATGGAATCGAAATTCTGCGCAGGCACCTGCGGATTGAAAAGATTCATGACCTCTTGGTTCATGCCTGTCTCCTTCATGGGCTGAAAGCCCTCAAACTGCGATGGTCAGCGGCAAATCCCGGGCGCCGCGCCATCGCGAAAAAACGACAATAACCGCAGAATGCGGCGAAATCGTCCCTTCCCGGCCAACACGTTACGGGGCCAGAGCTGGGACGGTGCGCGCTGCAGGACAGCGCGCACCCTATCAGGTGGTTACTCGGCGGCGTCCGGCAGCTGGCCGGTCTGCTGCTCGTCAACCTTCGAGTTCTCGAGCTCGACGGAAAGACCCAGCGAGCGCATTTCCTTGACGAGAACGTTGAAGCTTTCGGGAATACCCGCTTCGAACGTGTCGTCGCCGCGGACGATGGCTTCGTAGACCTTGGTACGGCCGGCGACGTCGTCGGACTTGACGGTGAGCATTTCCTGCAGCGTGTAAGCCGCACCGTATGCTTCCAGAGCCCAGACTTCCATTTCCCCGAAGCGCTGACCGCCGAACTGCGCCTTGCCGCCCAGCGGCTGCTGGGTAACGAGCGAGTAAGGACCGATCGAACGAGCGTGGATCTTGTCGTCGACAAGGTGGTTCAGCTTGATCATGTACATGTAGCCGACGGTGACCTTGCGGTCGAAGGGCTCGCCAGTACGGCCGTCGTACAGAACCGACTGACCGGACTCGTGCAGACCTGCCTTCTTCAGCATCGAGGCAACGTCAGGCTCATGCGCACCGTCGAAGACCGGCGTTGCGATCGAGACACCACGGCGGGACTGTTCGGCCAGCTTGACGAGCGAATCGTCGTCGAAGTTGGCGACTTCGTCCTTGGCCTGCGACGCATAGACTTCCGTCAGTTCCGTCTTCAGGTCGGTGATGTCCATCGTCTTGCGGTATTCGTCGAGCAGTTCGCCGATCTTCTTACCCATACCGGCGCAAGCCCAGGCAAGGTGGGTTTCGAGGATCTGGCCGACGTTCATGCGCGAAGGCACGCCCAGCGGGTTCAAGCAGATGTCGACATGAGTACCGTCTTCGAGGAACGGCATGTCTTCGACAGGCACGATACGCGAGACAACGCCCTTGTTACCGTGACGGCCGGCCATCTTGTCGCCGGGCTGGATCTTGCGCTTCACAGCGACGAAGACCTTGACCATCTTCATGACGCCAGGAGGCATTTCGTCGCCGCGCTGGACCTTCTCGACCTTGTCCATGAAACGCTGTTCAAGGCGCGACTTGGATTCGTCGTACTGGCCACGCAGAGCTTCGAGCTCGGACTGAACCTTCTCGTCCTCGACGGCGAACATCCACCACTGCGAGCGGGGATATTCGGAGACGACGGCGTTTGCCAGCTCGGTGCCCTTCTTGAAGCCCTTCGGGCCCGCGATGGCAACCTGGCCGCGCAGCATGTCGATCAGACGGCCGTAGACGTTACGGTCGAGGATCGCCTGCTCGTCGTCGCGGTCCTTTGCAAGACGCTCGATCTCTTCGCGCTCGATAGCCATCGCGCGCTCGTCCTTTTCAACGCCGTGGCGGTTGAAAACGCGAACTTCGACGATGGTGCCGTAGGTGCCCGGAGGCATGCGCATGGAGGTGTCGCGAACGTCGGACGCCTTTTCGCCGAAGATGGCGCGCAGAAGCTTTTCTTCCGGCGTCATCGGGCTTTCGCCCTTCGGCGTGATCTTGCCGACGAGGATGTCGCCCGGCTGAACTTCGGCACCGATGTAGACGATACCGGCTTCGTCGAGGTTCTTCAGCGCTTCTTCCGAAACGTTCGGAATGTCGCGCGTGATTTCTTCCGGACCAAGCTTGGTGTCACGGGCCATCACTTCGAATTCTTCGATGTGGATGGAGGTGAACACGTCGTCAGCGACGATGCGTTCCGACATCAGGATCGAGTCTTCGTAGTTGTAACCGTTCCACGGCATGAACGCGACGAGCGCGTTGCGGCCGAGTGCCAGGTCGCCCAGGTCCGTCGACGGGCCGTCAGCGAGGATGTCGCCGCGGTTGATGACGTCACCAACGGTGACCAGCGGACGCTGGTTGACGCAGGTGTTCTGGTTCGAACGCTGGAACTTCTGCAGGCGGTAGATGTCAACGCCGGACTTGCCGGCATCAAGGTCTTCCGTCGCACGGATAACGATACGCGTCGCGTCGACCTGGTCGACCACGCCGCTACGACGGGCGCCGATGGCAGCACCGGAGTCGCGGGCAACGATCGGCTCCATGCCGGTGCCGACGAACGGAGCTTCAGCGCGCAGCAGCGGAACGGCCTGACGCTGCATGTTCGAGCCCATGAGAGCGCGGTTGGCGTCGTCGTTTTCCAGGAACGGGATGAGAGCCGCAGCAACCGAAACGACCTGCTTCGGCGAAACGTCCATCAGGTTCATGCTGTCGCGCGGAGCGAGCATAACTTCGCCGGCGTGACGGCAAACGACGAATTCGTCGGTGAACGAACCGTCAGCGCCAAGTTCGGCGTTGGCCTGCGCGACGTAGTACTTCGCCTCTTCCATAGCGGAGAGATAAAGAACGTCGTTCGTCACCTTGCCGTCGACGATGCGGCGGTACGGCGATTCAATGAAGCCGTACTTGTTGACGCGTGCGAAGGTCGCAAGGCTGTTGATCAGACCGATGTTCGGGCCTTCCGGCGTTTCGATCGGGCAAATACGGCCGTAGTGGGTCGGATGAACGTCGCGGACTTCGAAGCCTGCGCGCTCGCGGGTCAGACCACCCGGGCCAAGTGCCGAAAGACGGCGCTTGTGGGTGATTTCCGAAAGCGGGTTCACCTGGTCCATGAACTGCGACAGCTGCGAGGAGCCGAAGAATTCGCGAACCGCGGCAGCTGCCGGCTTCGCGTTGATCAGGTCCTGCGGCATGACCGTGTCGATTTCGATCGAGGACATACGTTCCTTGATCGCACGCTCCATGCGGAGCAGGCCGAGACGGTACTGGTTTTCCATCAGTTCGCCGACGGAGCGAACACGACGGTTGCCGAGGTTGTCGATGTCGTCGATTTCACCCTTACCGTCACGCAGTTCGACGAGCATCTTGACCACGGCCAGGATGTCGTCCTTGCGCAGGATACGGACAGTGTCTTCGACGTCGAGATCGAGACGCATGTTCATCTTCACGCGGCCCACGGCGGAGAGATCGTAGCGCTCCGCATCGAAGAACAGCGAGTTGAACATGGCTTCGGCCGAGTCCATGGTCGGCGGCTCACCCGGACGCATGACGCGGTAGATGTCGAACAGAGCGTCCTGACGGTTCTCGTTCTTGTCGGCGTTCAGCGTGTTGCGGATATAGGCACCGACGTTGATGTGGTCGATACCGAGAACCGGGATCTCATCGAAGCCGTGAGAAAGAATGATCGGCAGCGTCTTTTCGTCGATTTCGTCGCCGGCCTCGAGGTAGATTTCACCCGTCGAGTAGTTGACGATGTCTTCGGCGAGGAAGTTGCCGTACAGGTCTTCGTCGGTCGCCTTCAGAGCCTTGAGGCCCTTTTCGGACAGCGTGCGCAGCAGACGCGGGGTCAGCTTCTTACCGCCCTCGACCACGACTTCGCCGGTGTCGGCGTCGATCATGTCGGTGATGGTCTTCGCACCCTTGAGGGTCTCAGGGGTGAACGGAATACGCCAGCCCTTGCCGTCACGCGAGTAGTTCGACTTCGTGTAGAAGGTCGACAGGATTTCTTCGCCATCCATGCCGAGCGCCATCAGCAGCGACGTCACCGGCAGCTTGCGGCGGCGGTCGATACGGGCGTAGACGATGTCCTTGGCGTCGAATTCGATATCGAGCCAGGAACCGCGATACGGGATGACGCGAGCAGCGAAGAGCAGCTTGCCGGACGAGTGGCTCTTGCCCTTATCGTGGTCGAAGAAGACGCCCGGCGAACGGTGCATCTGAGACACGATAACGCGCTCGGTGCCGTTCACGATGAACGTACCGTTGTTGGTCATGAGCGGCATGTCGCCCATGTAAACCGACTGTTCCTTGATGTCCTTGATGGACTTCGCGCCCGTATCCTCATCGATATCGAACACGATCAGGCGAAGCGTAACCTTCAGCGGTGCGGCGTAGGTCAGGTCGCGCTGGCGGCATTCATCGACGTCGAACTTCGGCGGCTCGAATTCGTAGGATACGAATTCCAGCATGGAAGCGCCGGAGAAATCGGTGATCGGGAAAACCGACTTGAAAACGGACTGAAGGCCCTCATCAGGGCGACCGCCCTTGGGCTCTTCAACCATCAGGAATTGATCATACGATGCCTTTTGAACCTCGATGAGGTTCGGCATTTCTGCGACTTCTGGGATCTTACCGAAAAACTTGCGTACGCGCCTACGACCATTGAACGAAAGGGTCTGAGCCATCGTCGCTCCTTCAAAATTGCATCCGGGCCTGCAACGGACGGGAACCGATGGCCAGTCGACCCCGTCAACCAATGTGTACTTCAATCTCGTCTCACTTCCCGAAATACGAGGCCGGATTGCCTTCGCGTCTCGGTTCGAGACCATCCTCTTGAAGAACCCATTACCCAAAAGCCGTTTTCACGCGGCTTTTGGGTAATTCGTTCCGGAAAACGGCAAATGGGAGGCCGGAAATCCAGCCTCCCAGATGCAGTTCAAGATTACTTAACGTCGACCTTAGCGCCGGCGTCTTCAAGCTTCTTCTTGATGTCAGCGGCTTCAGCCTTGGAAACGGCTTCCTTGACAGCCTTCGGAGCGCCTTCGACGAGGTCCTTGGCTTCCTTGAGGCCGAGGCCGGTGATGCCACGAACTTCCTTGATGACGTTGATCTTGTTCGCGCCAGCATCCGTGAGGATGACGTCGAACTCGGTCTTTTCTTCTTCAACGACAGCAGCAGCAGCAGCGCCGCCAGCAGCAGCAACAGCTACCGGAGCAGCAGCGGATACGCCCCACTTTTCTTCGAGAAGCTTGGACAGTTCTGCGGCTTCCAGAACGGTCAGCGCGGAGAGGTCTTCAACGATCTTTACGAGATCAGCCATGTTACTAGTTCCTTTTGTTCGGTTCGAACCGGTTGTTTATAAACAGCAAAAAACCGCCTTATGCGGCTTCGTCCTTCTTGGCGTAAGCCGAAAACACGCGAGCAAGCTGGCTTGCCGGTGCTGCAACAACGCCTGCGATGCGGGTAGCCGGAGTCTGGATCATGCCCAGCAGCTTCGCGCGCAGTTCGTCCAACGAAGGCAGGGTCGCGAGCGACTTGACTGCATCAGCGTTGAGCGTCGTTGTTCCCATGGCGCCGCCCAAAACAACGATCTTATCGTTGGTCTTGGCGAAATCCACGACGACTTTCGGAGCGGTGATCGGGTCATTGCTGTATGCAATGAGCGTCTGACCGGTGAAGAGACCAGAGATCCCTTCCGCTTCCGTACCCTGAAGGGCGATTTTGGCCAGGCGGTTCTTCGCGACTTTGACGGTACCGCCAGCTGCGCGCATCTTGGAACGGAAGTCGTTCATCTGCGCGACTGTAGCACCAGCATAGTGGGCCACGACAACCGAGCCCGAAGCCTTGAAGACTTCGTTCAGTTCCGTGACGAATTCGCGTTTTTCCGCTCTTTCCACTGCCTATCTCCAGTAGATGAGACCGTGACCGGCCCCATCGGGTTGCCTTTGCCTCCTGAGATCACGAATGATCCCAAGCGACGCTTGAGGATCCTGTCCCCTCGCGCTCCGCGCCAGAAAGGCTAAGAGGCACAAGGCATCCAAGGCTCGAACCAAATCGATCGAAGCAAAGCTTCATGCAATTCGGGTCTTACCCGTCTCATGCAGGCCAAGTGATTAAGGGAAAACCACCTGCAATCTCGGACAGGATTCCGGATTTCTCCGGAATATTCCGGCCCCTTGCGAGGCCGGAATTCGTGAACCGGACCGAAGCCCGGCGAAACTTAATTAAGCAGCCGTGACCGACGACGGGTCGATCTTGACGCCCGGGCCCATGGTCGAAGAGATCGCTACGCGCTTGACGTAGTTACCCTTGGCGCCAGCCGGCTTTGCCTTGATGACGGCGTCAGCGAAAGCCTTGATGTTTTCTTCAAGAGCCTTCGCGTCGAACGAAGCCTTGCCGATGCCGGCGTGGACGATACCAGCCTTCTCGACGCGGAACTCGACAGCGCCGCCCTTGGAAGCCTTAACGGCACCAGCGACGTCCATCGTAACCGTACCAACCTTCGGGTTCGGCATCATGCCACGCGGGCCGAGAACCTTACCGAGGCGACCGACGAGCGGCATCATGTCAGGCGTTGCGATGCAACGATCGAAGTCGATCTTGCCGCCCTGAACGATCTCGACGAGATCTTCAGCGCCGACAACGTCTGCACCAGCAGCCTTGGCTTCGTCAGCCTTGGCGCCACGTGCGAAGACAGCAACGCGAACGTCGCGGCCGGTGCCGTTCGGCAGGTTGACAACGCCGCGAACCATCTGGTCAGCGTGGCGCGGGTCAACACCCAGGTTCATCGATACTTCGACGGTTTCGTCGAACTTGGCGATAGCCCGTTCCTTGACCATGCCGATGGCGAGGTTCAGAGCGTAGAGCTTCGTGGGATCAACACCTTCGTTGATCTTCTTAGTGCGCTTGCCAGCCATGGTCTTATCCTACCACTTCCAGGCCCATGGCGCGGGCAGAGCCCTCGATCATCGCCATTGCACCTTCGATATCCGCTGCATTCAGATCCTTCATCTTGGCTTCGGCGATCGACTTGATCTGAGCCTTGGTGAGCTTGCCGGCGGTAGCGCCCTTGCCAGGCGTCTTCGAACCGGACGTGATCTTCGCTTCCTTCTTCAGCCAGTAGCTGACCGGAGGCTGCTTCATCGCGAAGGTGAAGGACTTGTCCTGGTAATAGGTGATGACGACCGGGATCGGCATACCCTTTTCCATTTCCTGCGTAGCGGCGTTGAACGCCTTGCAGAATTCCATGATGTTAATGCCACGCTGACCAAGCGCCGGGCCGATTGGCGGGGACGGGTTTGCCGATCCTGCCTTGACCTGAAGCTTGAGCTGGCCTGCAACTTTCTTAGCCATATCTCTCTGCCTTTCATTGGCGACCGATTTCCCGGTCATTCATGCCGGATCTCTCCGGCGGCTGCGGTTGCGTGGTGCGGATCAAAGGCCCGGCTAAGACCCCTCACCTTCCACGCGGGTAGCGGCAACGCCCGCTCGAGGACCGGCCAAACCGATCCCCATTCGAAAAAAACTCAGACCTTCTCGACCTGGGCGTATTCCAGTTCGACCGGCGTCGCGCGACCAAAGATCGACACTTCCACCTTCAGGCGCGAACGCTCTTCATCGACATCCTGAACCGTGCCGTTGAACGACGCGAACGGACCATCGGAAACGCGAACCTGCTCGCCAATCTCGAACGTAACCGAAGACTTCGGACGTTCGACACCTTCCTGAACCTGACCGAGGATGCGCTCGGCTTCATAATCAGGAATCGGAACAGGCTTATTGTCGGAACCGAGAAAGCCCGTAACCTTCGGCGTGTTCTTGATCAGGTGGTAGGCTTCGTCCGTCAGGTTAGCGCGAACGAGAACATAGCCCGGGAAGAACTTGCGCTCGGAATCGACCTTACGGCCGCGGCGCACTTCAACCACCTTTTCAGTCGGAACGAGAATCTTCTCGAACAAATGCTCAAGCCCCTTCTGGCGAGCCTTGTTCTCGATGTCTTCTGCGACCTTCTTCTCAAAATTCGAATACGCGTGGACGATATACCAACGTGCCGCCATCTTAAATCTCCACCCGATCAGTTGCCGACGTTGAGCACGAAGCTCAGCAACCAGCCAATAAGCTGGTCAGCCGCAAAGAAGAACAACGCAGCGAATACCACCATCACAAGCACCATGACCGTGGAGATCATCGTCTCGCGGCGCGACGGCCAGGTAACTTTCGCCGTCTCCGAGCGGACCTGACGCAGAAACGTAAACGGATTAGATTTGGATGCCATCGACTGCCCACGCAATTACGGCGCGTAAAGCTGAACATATCAGCCCCACGCACCGCGTGTCTGTTGAACCCTACATAAACACCGATTCCACTTTAGACAAGAGGGGAAACCGATGTTTAACGAATTTGCCATGTGTAGCCTCCCCAAACAGAACGCTGCAGATAACCGCGCTGTCCGCTTAGAAAAGATGGCAGGGGCAGAGGGGCTCGAACCCCCGACCTGCGGTTTTGGAGACCGCCGCTCTACCAGCTGAGCTATACCCCTTCATGCTTTTCATTCAGCCTCTTGGCCCAAGGACCTCAAAGCGCTTGTGAAAGCATGGCGCACCCTTTAAGGCCGCTCCGCGGAATTGGCAAGAGCGTTTTGTGATTTTTCCGGCACTGCGGCGAACTCATACAGTGCAATCAGACCTTCACGTACTTGCGCCAGTCATGTTCCTCCTTGAAACCAAGCACTTCGCGGATCTTCCGGTTAGAGAGAAGCCCTTCATATTCGCCGATCTCGCGCGTGAACGGTACATTCGGGAAGTAGCGTTCGGCCAGCTCCCGAGACGGCGTATTGGCCGAGACGGTGTCGTTCGCGGCATTGAAGACCTGATAGCCCATTCCGTCCTTTTCGATGCACAGATGGCAGATCTGGCCGAGGTCGCGTGCGTCGATGTAGCTCCAGGCAATGCGCTTGCGCATCTCGGGATTGGCAAAGAATGTCGGGAACTTCTCGTATTCGTGCGGCTCGATGACGTTACCGATTCGCAGCGCATAAATGTCGAAGCCCGAGCGCTCGGCAAAGGCGCGTGCGGTCTTTTCGTTGACGACCTTTGACAGGCCATAGGAGTCCATCGGGTTGACGTCGTAGTCTTCCTCCAGCGGGAACTGATGGAAGTCGCGACGCCCTTCGGCAAAGCAGATCCCGTAGGTCGTCTCGCTGGAGGCGACGATGATCTTCCTTATGCCCAGCTTCACGGCCGCTTCGATGACGTTGTACGTCCCCATCGTGTTGATGCGGAAGGTCTCGTTATCAGGCTTGATCAGAATGCGGGGAATCGCCGCGAAATGCACGATGGCGTCGAAAGGCTGCACACCCCTGCCCGCTTCCAGATCAGGGAAATCACGGTGCATGGAGAGCGCATTGAAGACCTGCCCGCTATCGGTGATGTCGACGATCAGGTTGGTAACGCCGGGGCTGTCCAGCGGCACCAGATCGAGGTTGTGCACCTCGTAGCCGGCATTGACCAGCCACGGCACAGCATGCCGCCCCGCCTTGCCCGAGCCGCCGGTAAACAGAATACGCTTCTTCATGAAATATCCTCCGCCTCATGAGACCGCGGGGATAGATAAAGGCTTTGCCGTGGAGCGCAAGTGAGGACGACGCTGCCGTATCACAAAGAAAAGGCCCCGCCGTCGCCGGCAGGGCCTTTCCTAATTCAAGATAATCCTAGGATTACTCGACGATCGAAGCGACAGCCGGCGCCGCGTGCAAATCGCGCTTGCGCGCCATTTGCACATCTTATGCCTGCCGTCGGCAAGCTTGCGCCATCGTCGGCTCGCCGATTACTCGACGATCGAAGCGACGATGCCGGCGCCGACGGTACGGCCGCCTTCGCGGATAGCGAAGCGCAGCTTTTCTTCCATCGCGATCGGAACGATCAGCTC
>NZ_JAUDRY010000015.1:0-289331 GCF_030382195.1 Rhizobium sp. S96 | reverse complement strand
GAGAGCAAGCTGCGTATAGCATCGGGACATGCCAAAATCTCCAAAGTGAAGCCGTTGAAATCATTGGCATGTCGCACTTGGAAATAGAATGTACCCGGCTACAGCCAGCGATCGGATAAGATAGATTATGGAACATAATTGATGCCTGTAGATCGTAACTGGATGCGCAATTATGCCGCTGGCGCTATTATCTCCCGCTTCTGATTGACTCTCAGTTCCTCCGACACATACCAACCGTCCCATTGTGAGAACTGCCGGAAAACCCGGACGTATCCCTTACGTCGAAGCAGCGCATCGATTTCCCGTTCGGTCTTCGGATTATTCTCGACAGACAGCAGCTTGATTTTGCGATTGAAGCTGAACGCCGACAGGATTGCCAGTTCGCTTCCTTCCGTATCGATCGACATGTAGTCGATCACCGGTGGCGCACCGTATTTGTCCAGCAGATCGTCCAACGAAATCGTTTCGACCTGAATGCGCCGGCCTTTGCTGCGCACGGCGGCAAAATGGTCGCCATCGGAGAAGCTGGCAATCGCGCTCAGCTCCGGATCCGACGTGTCGGTCGCAACGAACGTGACAACATCGCCTGATGTCGATGAGACGCACATGCGCTCGATACTTGCCCGCCTGTTGGCGAACAGCTCGTCGTGCCAGATGGGATTGGGCTCAGCCAAAATTCCTTTCCAGCCGAATTTTGTCTCGAGAAGCCACGTATTGCTGTTCTTCAGTCCGTTTGTGGCCCCGAACTCAACAAAGAACCCGTCCCGTTTCTCGCCAAGCTCGAAACATACCCACAAATCCTGCAATATCTGCGATCTGGCGTAGTCTCTTCTGGAGAAGCAATAACCGAGAAATCGTGCTTCCTCGTTCTCCAGTGCCTGGGAAACCTCCGATCGGTTAAGTCTTATCGAATTGAACAGCAGGGTCTGCGTCGACGTGTTTTTCAAAACCTTGTTACAAAGAGCAGCCATTCCGGAGAATGTAAGCTTTTTCAGGCTTACCATACTGGCACCTTTTCACATTGAGCTCTGTCTGTTCTTCCAAAAGTGAGGAAATACTAGACAGGAGCCAAACAACGAAAGAAATTTAGGCAACGGCATGCAACTGATACACGTGTGCGACAAGCGTATCGCACACGGTGACAATACATCACAAAAAACTAAAGTATATGATGAACTCATTCGAGCAGCGAACGTAGTTATCGAATGCTCTTCGCTGTGGCAAAAACAATACTTGCGTCGCTCACAATCGCGACGTGAGCATATGCCGCCTGGCTCGCTGCGACGGCATCACCGCGCATAATCGCGGTCACGATAACGTCGTGCTCATCGTAAGATTTGGCCAATCGTCCAGGCAATCGAAACTGCGCGCGCCGAAATGGAGCGAGCCGCGCGCGGGTCTGCGTCACCAGTTCGTAGATGTGATCGTTGTGGGCCCCACGATAGAGCTGGCTGTGAAATTCCGTGTTGTGGGCGGCGTAGTCCTCGTCGGCACCGGCGTGCACGAGCTTGGCCGATGCGCGGTGCTCGAGCTCGAGCGTCCTTCGCTCATCCACGGTCATCCGTTCGGCGGCAAGCCGCGCGCAGATCGCCTCCAGCTCTGACATCGCTTCGAACATGGAATGAAGGTAACTCTCGGTGACGTTGGCAACGACGGCGCTGCGGTTCGGCTCGCGCTCCACCAGTCCCATGGCGCCGAGTTCGCGCAAGGCTTCACGTACAGGCGTGCGCGAAACATCGAACCGGGCTGCGAGCGATATCTCGTCGAGGCGCTCACCCGGCGACAGCACGCCGGTCACGATCATGTCAGCGACGGCACGCACCATCTGCTCTACGGTCGTCCCTGTCCTGATCACTTCTCGACGCCTGATCTGCTTCACAATTTCATCTGCCTTCCTGATTGCATACAGATGTACGCGACACGAGGAAAAGTCAAATATTTTATGTTTTTTCGTGTTTTACGCCCGCGTCCTTATCAAGATAACCAAGATTTTTTTGTGTCATCGATCGGGTAGGCGCCCTAAAAATAATCCGTGAATATTTTTTCAGCATATGCAGCACAAATCTGCATACACTTTACCCTTCCGTCCGCGTGGCAAGATTTTTATATAAATAGAACAAATAGATAAAGTTTGGCACGGCCATTGCATACACTTTTTCGCAACGTTTTTCGAACCGGCCCTGGCCGCAAGGAGCATTCCGATGACCAAACTCCTTTCCATGAATCGCCGCCATTTCCTTCAGGCTTCCGCAGCCGGCGCACTCGCTCTTACGCCTGGCTTGCTCCCGGGCCGCGCCCTCGCCCAGACGGCGCTGACCGTCGGCTTCATCTACGTCGGTCCCAAGGACGACTACGGCTATAACCAGGCGCATGCCGAAGGTGCGGCAGCGCTCAAGGCAATGCCGGGCATCACAATCGTTGAAGAGGAAAATGTCCCTGAAACCGTCGATGTCCAGAAGACGATGGAATCGATGATCAATCTCGATGGCGCAACCCTGCTCTTCCCGACCTCCTTCGGCTATTTCGACCCTCACATGCTGGCCATGGCTGCGAAATACCCCGATATCCAGTTCCGCCATTGCGGCGGCCTCTGGCAGGAGGGCAAGAACCCCATGAATACGGGCTCCTATTTCGGCTATATCGGCCAGGGCCAGTATCTGAACGGGATCGCGGCTGGCTATGCCTCGAAGAGCAAGAAGATCGGCTTCGTTGCCGCCAAGCCAATCCCGCAGGTACTGCAGAACATCAACTCCTTCCTGCTCGGCGCCCGCTCGGTCGATCCCGCCATCACCTGCCAGGTGATCTTCACCGGCGAATGGTCGCTGGCGGTCAAGGAGGCCGAGGCCACCAACGCCCTGGTCGACCAGGGCGCGGATGTCATCACCTGCCATGTCGATAGCCCGAAGGTCGTGGTCGAGACCGCGGCCGGTCGCGGTGCCTTCGTCTGCGGCTACCACGCCAACCAGAGCCCGCTGGCGCCCGAGAAGTACCTCACCGGCGCGGAATGGGCCTGGGGCAACGTCTATACCGATTTCGTCAAGAAGGCGCAGGCCGGCGAGAAGCTCGGCAATTTCGTACGCGGCGGCCTGAAGGACGGCTTCGTCAAGATGAGCCCGCTAGGACCTGCCGTTTCGGCTGAAGCCCGCACAAAGTTCGAGACCGTCCATGCCGAGATCATGAGCGGCAAGTTCTCTGTCTTCAAGGGGCCGATGAAGGACAACAAGGGCAACGTCATCGTCGCCGCCGACAAGGCGCTCGCCGAGGACGCGATCGAGCTCGAGAGCATGGACTATCTGGTCGAGGGCGTCGTCGGTTCCACGGCCTAAGCCAGAGGGAGAAGCGTCATGACAATAGAGGCGAACACTCCATCTCTATCGCCTGCAATCTCCGATACGCCGGCACGGCCCTTATTCGGGCCGCTGCTGGAATGGCTGGCGCGGCGGGCAGAGCCCGTCGTCATCAGCCTCGGCGCGATCCTGGTCGGTCTGGCGCTTTTCTCGCTCTTCATCATGGCGGTCGGCAAATCGCCGGCCGTGCTTTTCCAGCTCATGTATACCGGCGGCTTCGGCAGCTGGTTTTCGGTGCAGAACAGCCTTAGCCGTTCCGCGCCTCTGCTTCTGACGGCGCTCTGCGTGGCGCTGCCGGCGCGGCTTGGATTGACCATCATCGGCGGCGAGGGAGCCGTGGTGCTTGGCGGCGTGGCAGCGGCGGCAATCGCCCTTCCCTTTGTCGGCACCCTGCCCGCCATTCTGCTCCTGCTTCTAATGGCGGCGGCGGCCATGGTGGTCGGCGGTGTCTGGATCGGATTCGCGGGCTTCCTGCGGCACTACCGCGGGGTGAACGAGACGATATCCTCGCTGCTGCTTGCCTATATCGCGATCGCGCTGATGAACCAGTTCGTCGAGGGGCCGCTGCGCGATCCGGCCAGCCTCAACAAGCCCTCCACCGCTCCGCTGCCGGCGGAATACATGATGGGCAAGATACCTGGCATGGACGTGCACTGGGGTCTGGTGATCGGTATCGTTGCCTGCATTCTCTCCTGGATCCTCATCGAGGTGACGAGCTACGGCTTCGCTGCCCGTATCGCCGGCGGTAACGTGCGTGCCGCGCAGATTCAGGGATTGCCCGTGGGGCGGCTGATCGTCGGCTTCACGGCGATCGCCGGCAGCTTCGCCGGGCTTGCCGGCATGATCGAGGTCGCCGCCGTTCAGGGAAGCGCCAATGCCTCGATTGCGGCCGGCTACGGCTATACCGGCATTCTCGTGGCCTTCCTGGCGCGACACAATCCGCTGGCGATCATTCCCGTCGCCATCCTGCTCGGCGGCATTGATGCCTCGGGCGGGCTGATCCAGCGGCGCATGGGCCTGCCGGATGCGACCGTGCTGGTGCTCCAGGGGACGCTGTTCGTCGTCATCCTGCTGTTCGAGACCTTCTACGGCCGCTTCAAGATCTTCAACCCCGACCTTTGGAAGAGGAACCCGTGATGGACGAGACCGGTATCGGCATATGGGGTGTACCGCTGGCGATCCTCGCCGGCGCCATCCGTGTCTCCACGCCCTTTATCTTCGTGAGCCTCGGGGAGACGATCACCGAACGATCAGGGCGCATCAATCTCGGGCTAGAGGGAACACTGGTGTTCGGCGCGATGACGGCCTACGCGGTTGCCGTCATGAGCGGCTCGGCCTGGCTCGGCGTGCTCGCGGCCATGGCGACCGGCGCCGTCTTCGGCCTCGTGCACGGCTGGATCTGCAAGTGGCCGAAGGTCAACGATATCGCGATCGGCATCGCCATGATGCAGTTCGGCCTGGGCATGGCCTTCTTCCTCGGCAAGCCCTTCATCAAGCCGGTGGCGCCGCATCTGCCCTCGATCCCGCTCGGCGGCTGGTCGAGCCTGCCACAGGTGCAGGCGGCGTTGAACATCAATGTGCTCTTCGTGATCGGCGCGCTGCTTGCGGTGGCGCTTTGGTGGGCGTTCAAGAATACCCGCGTCGGCCTCATCCTGCGCGTCGTCGGCGACAGCACGGATGCAGCGCGCGCCATGGGTATCGATCCGGATCGTGTTCGCTTGCTGGCCACAGCTGCCGGCGGATCGCTGGCTGCGGTCGGCGGGGCCTATCTCTCGCTCTATTATCCGGGATCGTGGAACGAGGGCATTTCATCCGGCCAGGGCCTGATGGCGGTGGCGCTCGTCATCTTCGCGCGGTGGAACCCGATCGGCTGCTTCCTTGCCGCCCTGCTTTTCGGCGGCGCTGGCGCGCTCGGCCCTGCTCTGCAATCGGTCGGCGTCACGCAAGGCTACTACCTGTTTTACGCAGCGCCCTACGTGCTCACGCTCGCCATCCTCATCGCCACCTCCTCGCCCACGCGCTCGCTTGCGGGTGCGCCGGGGGCCTTGTCACTCACGAAATAAGTCACTCACCAAGTAATTCTGTTTTGAAATAGGGATTTAGCCATGAACGGTCTCGGCGGCCTCAACAAATCCGAACACGGTGTCGGCATCGGCCTCGTGCAGCTGCAACTCCCCGTGACTGTCACCAGGGAGGACCTGGCGCGGCAGACGCAGGTGATCGTCGATCTCGTGGCCAAGGCGCGGCGCAACCAGCCGGGCATGGATCTCGTCGTGTTCCCCGAATATGCGCTGCACGGGCTGTCGATGGATATCAACCCCGCGATCATGTGCCGGCTGGATGGGCCTGAAGTCGCGGCGTTCAAGAAGGCGTGCCTGGACAACCGGATCTGGGGCTGCTTCTCGATCATGGAGTTCAATCCCGGCGGCATGCCTTATAACTCCGGCATCGTCATCGACGATACGGGCGAACTGAAGCTCTATTACCGCAAGATGCATCCATGGGTGCCGGTGGAGCCTTGGGAGCCGGGCAATCTCGGCATTCCCGTCATCGATGGCCCGAAGGGCGCCAGGCTGGCGCTGATCATCTGCCATGACGGCATGTTCCCCGAGATGGCGCGGGAATGCGCCTACAAGGGCGCCGAAATCATGATCCGCACGGCTGGTTACACCGCGCCGATCCGCGACAGCTGGAAATTCACAAACCAGTCCAACGCATTCTGCAACCTGATGGTTACGGCAAGCGTCTGCATGTGCGGCTCCGACGGCACCTTCGACAGCATGGGCGAAGGCATGATCTGCAATTTCGACGGCGCGATCATCGCCCACGGCACATCCGGCCGCGTCAACGAAATCATCACCGCGGAAGTCCGCCCGGATCTGGTGCGCGAGGCGCGGCTCGGCTGGGGCGTCGAAAACAACATCTACCAGTTCGGCCATCGCGGCTATGTCGCGGTCAAGGGTGGGGCCGGCGATGCACCGTACACCTACATGCACGACCTGATCGCGGGCAAGTACCGACTGCCCTGGGAAGCCGACATCAAGATCACCGACGGCACCTCCTGCGGCTTCGACAAGCCGGCGAGGCGCTATGGCGCAACATTCAAGCTCGCGGGCGAGTAGAGGAGACGGACGATGGACATGATGACCGAGGCAAAAGAGCATTACGTCAAGGCCGATCCCTACCCCTGGCCCTATAACGGCGCGTTGAGGCCCGACAACACGGCGCTCATCATCATCGACATGCAGACAGACTTCTGCGGCAAGGGCGGCTATGTCGATCACATGGGCTACGATCTGGCACTCGTGCAGGCGCCGATCGAGCCGATCAAGTCGGTGCTGACGGCGATGCGCGCCAAGGGTTACCACATCATCCACACCCGCGAAGGCCACCGGCCCGACCTCGCCGACCTGCCGGCCAACAAGCGTTGGCGCTCGCAGCGGATCGGCGCTGGCATCGGCGACGCCGGGCCTTGCGGCCGCATCCTGGTTCGTGGCGAGCCGGGCTGGGACATCATTCCCGAACTCTATCCTCTCAACGGCGAAGTGATCATCGACAAGCCGGGCAAGGGCTCGTTCTGCGCCACGGATCTCGAACTGATCCTCAACCAGAAGCGCATCGAGAATATAATTCTCACGGGGATCACCACCGACGTCTGCGTCTCCACCACCATGCGCGAGGCCAACGACCGTGGCT
This sequence comes from Rhizobium sp. S96, assembly GCF_030382195.1. Lineage (NCBI taxonomy): Bacteria > Pseudomonadati > Pseudomonadota > Alphaproteobacteria > Hyphomicrobiales > Rhizobiaceae > Rhizobium > Rhizobium sp. S96. The sequence continues at coordinate 282,288 of NZ_JAUDRY010000015.1, read as the reverse complement.
TCGAATGCCTGTTGCTGGAGGATTGCTGCGGCGCCACCGACTACAGCAACCACCTCGCCGCCATCCACATGGTGAAGATGCAGGGCGGTGTGTTCGGCTCGGTCTCCAATTCCAAGGCTCTGATCGAGGCGCTTGTCTGATGCCATCGATGCGTGCCCAAGTCTTCCGTGTGCCGGCCGACGGGCCGGATGATGTCTCCGGCGTCGAGGCTCTGTTTGCTGCCGGCCTGAAGCCGGAGAATGTCGTCGCCATACTCGGGAAGACCGAGGGCAATGGCTGCGTCAACGACTTTACCCGCGGCTATGCGACATCGAGCTTCGAGGCGCTGTTTCGTCGCTATGGTGTCGAGGGAGTGTCGATCGTCATGTCCGGCGGCACGGAGGGAGCGCTGTCGCCGCACTGGACGGTGTTTTCCCGTGAGGAAACCGATGTGCCGGCGACGCGGTCGCTAGCGATCGGGGCGGCGCGCACACCTGCCCTGCCCTCGCATGATCTCGGGCGCCGTGCACAGGTGCTGATGGTCGCCGATGCCGTGAAGGCCGCAATCCGGGATGCCGGGATCGAGGATATGGCGGACGTGCATTTCGTGCAGATCAAGTGCCCGCTGCTGACGACGCAGCGGATCGCCAAGGTGGAAGCATCTGGCAAGACCGTCGCCACGCGCGACACGCTGAAATCCATGGGGCTTTCGCGCGGCGCGTCGGCGCTTGGCGTCGCAGTGGCGCTGAGCGAGATCGATCCGGACGAGATCACCGATGGCGATATAGGCACGCGCCACGAGCTCTATTCGCGCTGCGCTTCGGCGTCGGCAGGCGTCGAGTTGCTGGATCACGAGATCGTCGTGCTCGGCATGAGTTCCAGGTGGTCCGGTCCTTTCCAGATCGACCATGCTGTCATGCGGGACGCAATCGATGTGCAGTCGGTGAAGGCGGCCTATGCGCGGCTGCCCGAGGGCAAGCTTGCGGCCGTGCTTGCCAAGGCGGAACCTGACCCGAGCGGCCAGGTGCGCGGCAACCGGCACACCATGCTCGGCGATTCCGACATATCCGGCACGCGCCATGCCCGCGCCTTCATCGGTGGCGTGCTGGCCGGTGTGTTCGGGATGACCGATCTCTACGTCTCGGGTGGCGCCGAGCATCAGGGGCCGCCTGGCGGCGGGCCCGTGGGAATCATCGTCGAAAAGGAGACATGAAGTGAGCATAGTCCGCGACACCCCTCTCCCGCAGGCCGGCAAGGCCGTCGGCATCCAGACCATCGGCATGACCATGCGCTTCGGCAGCTTCACGGCGCTCGACAATGTCTCGGTCGACATCCCGGCCGGCAGCTTCCACGCGCTGCTCGGCGAGAACGGCGCCGGCAAGTCGACGCTGGTGAAATGCATCATGGGTTTCTATCACCAGACTTCCGGTTCGCTGTCGGTGGATGGCCGCGAGGTGGCGGTCGCCTCGCCGAAGGATGCGGCGACCTATGGGCTCGGCATGGTCTACCAGCACTTCACGCTGGTGCCGTCGCTGACTGGTGCCGAGAACCTCGTCATCAGCCGCGCGGAAGTGCCTCACATCATCAACTGGGCCAAGGAGCGCAAGGACCTCGCCGCCTTCATGGAGCGGATGCCGTTCAAAATCCCGCTCGACAGGCCGGTGAGCGAGCTGGCCGCCGGCGAGAAGCAGAAGCTCGAGATCGTCAAGCAGCTCTATCTCGGCCGTTCCTTCCTGGTGCTCGACGAACCGACCTCGGTACTGACGCCTGCAGAGGCCGACGAAATGCTCGGGCTGGTACGCGGGATGACCGAGCGCGGCGAGCTGACCGTGCTGATGATCTCGCACAAGTTCCACGAAGTGACCAAGTTCGCGGACGCTGTCTCGATCCTCCGGCGCGGTACGCTGGTGGGATCAGGCAAGGTCGGCGAACTCTCCACGGCCGACATGGCGGCGATGATGATTGGTGACGTGAAGCTTGCCGAACTCGACACGCGCGTGCCTGTTTCCTCAGCTGCCAAGCCGGTTCTCAAGGTCGAGAACGTAAAGGCGCCGGATCGGTCCGGGCTGAAGACCATCGAGATCGACAGCCTGACGGTGCGATCCGGCGAGATCGTTGGTATCGCCGGCATTTCGGGGAACGGCCAGAAGGAGCTGACCGAGATCCTCGCCGGCCAACGGCCGACCGATGCCGGCACGGTTGAGGTCAATGGCGGGGTCTACGGCGCTACGCGACCGGAAACGCGTCGTAACAATGTGCGCTTCATCCCCGAGGAGCCGCTGCAGAACGCCTGCGCGCCGAAGATGACGGTCAGCGAAAACCTCGCTTTCCGCACCTTCGACCTGAAAGCCGACGGCAAGGATGCGATCTGGCTCAGCAAGGGCAAGATGCGCAAGCGCGCCACAGACCTGATCTCCGATTTCAAGGTGAAGACCGCCTCCTCGTCCTCGCCTATCGCGGCCCTTTCGGGCGGCAACGTGCAGCGGGCGGTGCTGGCGCGGGAGCTCACCGGCGAGGTCGACCTGCTGATCGTATCCAACCCGTGCTTCGGCCTCGATTTCTCCGCGGTGGCGGAGATCCGGGCGCGGATCATGCGGGCGCGCAATTCTGGCGCGGCAGTGCTGCTGTTGTCGGAGGACTTGGACGAGCTACTGGAGATGTCCGACCGGATCATGGTGATCTCGGAGGGCAAACTGGTTTACGAGACGCCTGCGCTCGCGGCGGATATTGCCGTTATCGGTTCTCACATGGCGGGACATCATTGATGGCGGAGATCAAAGCGCAACCTTTCGCCTTCCTTGCGAAGCCAGGTGAACTGGCGCTTGTCGTCATCGACATGCAACGCGACTTCGCCGAACCCGGCGGCTTCGGTGCCAGCCTCGGCAACGATGTCAGCCGCATTACCAGGATCGTGCCCGACGTCAAGCGGCTGATCCAAGGGTTCCGCGATGCCGGATTGCCCGTCATTCACACGATGGAATGCCACAAGCCGGACCTTTCCGATCTTCCACCTGCCAAGCGCAACCGCGGCAAGCCGAGCCTGCGCATCGGCGACGATGGACCGATGGGGCGGATCCTCATCGCGGGCGAGCCGGGCACGGCGATTTTGCCTGAACTTGCGCCCATCGATGGTGAGATCGTCATCGAGAAACCCGGGAAAGGCGCCTTCTACGCCACTGAACTTGGCGACGTTCTGAAGGAAAAAGGCATCACGCAGCTGGTGTTCGCAGGCGTCACGACGGAGGTCTGCGTGCAGACAACGATGCGGGAGGCCAATGACCGTGGCTATGAGTGCCTGCTCGCGGAAGAGGCCACCGAGAGCTATTTTCCCGAATTCAAGGATGCCGCCATCGCTATGATCCGCGCCCAGGGCGCGATCGTTGGGTGGACTGCACATGTGGACGACATATTGGAGGTGATCGGTCATGCCTGAGACAACACGCGAGCTTCTGACGCTAGGCGGCTGGAAAGACCTGACTTTCTCTCCGTTTCGTGAAGAGGTGACGATCCACTGGATCCGGCCCTTCGAGGGCGATCAGCCGGGCGTAGCGCTGCTGAAATACGAGGCCGGCGCCTCGGTACCGCGCCACCGCCACGAGGGGCTGGAGACCATTCTCGTGCTCGAGGGCACGCAATCGGACGAAGCTGGTGACTATGGTCGCGGTAGCTATATCGTCAATGCCGCCGGCACGGAGCACTCGGTCTGGAGCGATACCGGCTGCGTGGTGTTGATCCAATGGGATCGGCCGGTGAAAATACTGGAAGAGGAAAGAGCATGACCGCGGGACCGCCATTCGACATCGCATCGCTGCACGCCTTCTACGCCGACGGCGGCACCGTCGCTGACATCTTCGATCAGGTCTTTGGGCGCATTGCCGCGGTCAACGACCCCGGGATCTTTCTTCATCTCGCGGATAGAAGCAAGCTGGCAGCCGAGGCGGAAGCGCTTGGCGCGTTCGATCCCATCACGAAACCCCTGTGGGGCGTTCCCTTCGCGGTCAAGGACAACATCGATGTTGCCGGCATGCCAACCACGGCGGCCTGCCCTGACTATGCCTATGTCGCCGAAAACGACGCGACGGTGGTCCGCTTGCTGAAAGACGCCGGGGCGCTCGTCATCGGCAAGACCAATCTCGACCAGTTCGCGACCGGCCTCGTCGGTGTTCGGTCTCCCTACCCGATCCCACGCAATGCCATCGATGCGCGCCTCGTTCCCGGCGGCTCGAGCTCCGGCTCCGCGGTTGCCACCGCGCAAGGAATTGTCAGCTTTGCGCTCGGCACAGATACCGCCGGTTCGGGGCGTATTCCCGCAGGGCTCAACAATATCGTCGGGCTCAAGCCGAGCGTCGGCGCCTTCTCGACCGCCGGGGTCGTGCCGGCCTGCCGGACCTTGGATTGCGTCTCCGTCTTCGCATTGACGGTCGATGACGCCTGGACCGTCTTCCGCGTCGCCGCACGCCATGATCCGGCGGATGCCTATTCGAAGACGATCTCGGCGACCGGCTTTGGCTCGCTGCCGCCCGTCCTGTCGATCGGCGTTCCTGTCAAGGACGACCGGCAGTTTTTTGGAGATACAGTCATGGAAGCGGCGTATGAGGCTGCTCTGTCGACCTTGTCCGGGCTAGGCCATCGGCTTGTCGAAGTTCCGTTCGGTGACTTCTACCGGGTCGCCAATCTTCTCTATGACGGTGCCTGGGTCGCCGAGCGCTATGCCGCGGTCAAAGATTTCTTCGACGCGAGAGAAGACAGCTTCCATCCGGTAACCCGGAAAATTTATGGCGCCGCGAAATCGCTGACGGCAGCCGATGCGTTCAATGGCCTCTATGCGCTTCAGGCACTCAAGCAAACGCTGCAGCCGGTGATAGCCTCCGTCGATCTCTTCTGCGTGCCAACCGCGCCGAGCCACTACACGCTTGCCGATCTGGAGGCCGAGCCGATCCGTGAAAACTCGCGGCTTGGGACCTACACCAACTTCGTCAACCTACTGGATATGTGCGGCATTGCCGTTCCGACCGGCACGCGCGCCGATGGTCTACCGGCCAGCGTCACGCTGCTTGCCGCATCCGGCCGTGATGGGCTGACAGCGGCGCTTGCCCGCGAGCTTCACCAGACCGCCGGCCTGACGCTCGGCGCCACCGGCTGGCCTCTGCCGCCCGCCGCAAAGGCTCCCGCCGACAGCGAGCAGGGGTTGATCGATCTGGTCGTGGTCGGGGCGCATCTGTCCGGCATGCAGCTGAACGTGCAATTGCGCGACCTCGATGCACGCTTCTCCAGGACGGCACGGACATCCGATGCCTACCGCCTTTATGCGCTCGCAGGCCAAGTTCCGGCTAAGCCGGGGATGATCCGTGTAGAGGCAAGGCAAGGCGGCAAGATCGATGTCGAAGTCTGGCAACTGACGCCGGCTGCTTTCGGCGCCTTCGTAGCGGCAATCCCGTCGCCGCTTGGCATCGGCACGGTTCACCTGTCCGACGGCACCTCAGCAAAGGGATTTCTGGTCGAGCCGGCGGCAATTGCCGGCGCGAGCGACATCACGGCCTATGGTGGCTGGCGCAACTATGTTGCCAGCGAGCCAGAGCGACGGGCTCGAAGCGCCGGCTGATCCGCCGGCAAAAACGCGAAACCGTCTGATCCCTTCAGGCGATTTCGGGTTCGGTCAACTCGACGTCGAAGCTCATTTGGTCGTAAGCCGGAACGACGTGCTCCGGCGTCTCTGCCATCACCGTGTCATAGTCCAGCGGCGTATGCATGTGTGTCAGGATCGCTCGCTTCGGCTTCAGGCGTTCGATCCAGTCGAGCGACTGCTCCAGCGACAGGTGGCTCGGATGGTATCGGTACTGCAGAGCGTCGATGATCAGGATGTCCAACTTCTCGAGTTTTACAACAGTTTCTGGCGGGAAATCACTGATATCGCTACAATAAGCGACATCGCCTATACGAAATCCCAGCGAAACGATATCGCCGTGCTGCTGTATGTGAGGCCGGAACGTGATCGTGCCCCCGGCGCCGCTGATGCGAAGCGGCGCACCGATATCCTCGATGATCCTCGCCTCGACAATCGGCGGGTAGTTGCTGCCGGGAGGTGTTTCCAGGCAATAGCCAAACCCCTGCCGGATCCGGTCCATCGTGACCGGCGTGGCATAGATCGGAACGCGCTGTTGCGAACCGAAGTAATAGCCACGCAGATCGTCGAGACCATGAATATGATCGGCATGGGCATGCGTGTAGAGAACCGCATCGACGTTATCGACACGCGCTGCAATCATCTGTTCGCGAAAGTCCGGCCCGGTATCGATGACAACGGTGGTCACGCCACCATTGTCATCGTATTGCTGGACCATGAAGGACGATCGGGTGCGCCGGTTCTTCGGATTGGCCGGATCGCAGGCACCCCAATCGCCGGTGATCCGGGGCACGCCGGGCGACGATGAACAGCCTAGAATGGTGAACCGTCGCCGATAGGCCACCGCGTCAGATCCTTGGCATTTTCGAGAAGCAGCGGAATGCGTTCTCCGTTGTGATCCTCGATATCTCGGCGTAGCTGACATCCAATGTTTCAGCCAGGACTTCGGCTGTGTTCACCACATAGGACGGCTCGTTGCGCTTGCCGCGCCAGCGCTTCGGCGCAAGGTAAGGCGCGTCGGTTTCGACCAGTAGCCGATTATGCGGGATGGTCTTGGCGATGTCGCGCAGATCCTGCGACTTCGGAAATGTCAGGATGCCCGAGAAGGAAATGTAACCCCCGAGCTCCACGCCAGTTCTTGCGAGCTCCGGACCGGCCGAAAAGCAATGCAGGATGAATGGGAACGCGCCCTTGCCCGTTTCCTCGGTCAGGATCGCAGCCATATCTTCATCAGCGCTGCGGCTATGGATGACCAGCGGAAGCTTCGTCTCGCGGGCTGCGGCGATGTGACGGCGGAAGCCGGTCTTCTGATCCTCGGGCTTCTGCGTGTCGTAGAAGTAGTCGAGCCCGGCTTCGCCGATCGCAACGACCTTCTCGTGCGCATTGGCAAGGCGCACGAGGTCTTCGGTCTGGATGTCGAGTTCTTCGTTCGCGCTGTTCGGATGCGTGCCGACGGAGCAGAACACCGACGGATACTTTTCCGTGATGGCCAGCAGAGTGTCGAGTTTGCGGACCCGCGTGGAGATCGTCACCATCTGCTTGACGCCGGAATCGTGGGCGCGCTTGACGATATCTTCACGCTCCTCCTCGAAATCACCGAAATCCAGATGGCAATGCGTATCGATCAGCATGGCGGTCTCACGCCTCGGGTGCGACGTAACGCGGGAATACCGGCGTCGGCGCTTCGAGCGGCGTGCCCGGTACGAGCCGGCCTGCTTCACCAAGGGCTACGAAGTCCCGCTTGTCGGCAGGTGCCGCAACGAGATTAAGCAGCTTGTCAGCCGATTCAGGCACGAATGGCTGCAACATGATCGCAATCTGACGGACAACCTCGGCTGTCACGTAGAGTACGGTGGCCATGCGCACCGGGTCGGTCTTCTTCAATGCCCAAGGCTGCTGCCCGGCAAAATAGCGGTCTGCCTCGGACACAACGGCAATGATCGACGTCAGTGCGCGATGGATCAGCTGCTTGTTCATGTCCTCACGCGTCGACGCGTGCAGGGCGTCTGCAGCGGCCAGCATTGCCTTATCTTCGTCGGTCAAGGGACCGCATTCCGGGATCTTGGCGTCGCAGTTCTTGGCGATCATCGACAGCGAGCGGCTGGCGAGGTTGCCGATGCCGTTTGCAAGATCCGAGTTGATGCGCGTGCCGATTGCCTCTTCGCTGTAGCTGCCATCGTGGCCGAAGGAGACTTCGCGCAGGAAGAAGTAGCGCACCTGATCGAGACCGAAATGGCTCACGAGATTGACGGGATCGACGACGTTGCCGAGCGACTTCGACATCTTCTCACCCTTGTTGAGCAAGAAGCCGTGCGCGAAGACGCGCTTGGGCAGCGGCAGGTTCGCGGACATCAGGAAGGCCGGCCAGTAGACCGCGTGGAAGCGAATGATGTCCTTGCCGATGATGTGGACGTCCGCAGGCCAATACTTCGCCCGTGGGCCATTCTTGTCTTCGATATAGCCGGTCGCGGTGATGTAGTTGGTCAGGGCGTCAACCCAGACATACATGACATGCTCGGGATCATTCGGAACCTTGATGCCCCAATCGAAGGTCGTACGCGAAATCGACAAATCCTTCAGGCCCGACTTCACGAACGAGATGACTTCGTTGCGGCGCTCGGCCGGACCGATGAAATCGGGATTGGCTTCGTAGAGCGCGAGCAGCTTGTCCTGGTATTCGGAGAGCTTGAAGAAGTAGCTCGCTTCCTCAACCCACTCGACCGGCGTGCCCTGCGGCCCGTAGCGCACGCCATCGGCGCGCAGCTCGGTTTCGTTTTCCTGGTAGTAGGCTTCGTCGCGCACCGAGTACCAGCCGGCGTAGGAATCCTTGTAGATGTCGCCGGCGTCGGCCATCAGGTTCCAGATATTGCGGGAGGTCTCGTGATGGCGCTCCTGCGTCGTGCGAATGAAATCATCATTCGACGCATTCAGTAGTTTCGCCATGGCCTGGAATTCGCCGGAGTTGCGGTCGGCGAGCTCTTGCGGGGTGATGCCTTCAGCCCGCGCCGTCTGCTGCATCTTCTGCCCGTGCTCGTCGGTGCCCGTCAGGAAGAACACATCCTTGCCGTCGAGCCGCTGGTAGCGTGCCATCGCATCGGTCGCGATCAGTTCGTAGGCATGGCCGATATGCGGCTTACCGTTGGGATAGGAAATCGCGGTGGTGATGTAGAAAGGAGTCTTGTCTGCCATGGCGGCCATCGTATCCGTCTAACTCTATAAAAACGATCAGCCGCTCCTTAGCGCATGTGGCGGCGAAGCGAAACATTAAGTTTCGAAACGGTTGGCGGTTTCAGGGGCGGAGCCCGCGCGACCTTGACTCGCTTTTTCTCGCATTCTACGCAGAGGCAAAGAAGACAGGGTGACAGCAACGTGACACTTCAGGCATCCCTCAGCAACGTTTCGCGCGCAGGCTCGAGGCTCACCGTTTGACCCTATCCAGCTTCGATCCGCTCTACTCGCTATCCGGGCTCCTCGTGGGCGCGCTTGTCGGAATCACCGGTGTCGGCGGCGGTTCGCTGATGACGCCGATCCTCGTGCTGCTCTTCGGCGTACACCCGGCAACTGCCGTGGGCACTGATCTGCTTTATGCCGCAGTGACCAAGAGTGCGGGCACCGCCGTTCACGGCATACACGGCCGCATCAACTGGCGCGTGGTCGGCTGTCTGGCCGCCGGCAGCGTGCCGGCCGCACTGCTGATGCTCTGGCTCATGGCGGGCGTTGATCGCAAGAGTATAGAAGTCGCGCATACGATCACCACCGCTCTTGGCTGGCTCCTGGTCATGACAGCGTTCATGCTGGTGTTCCGGCGCCAGGTGCTCGACTTCGCCAAGCGCTCCATCGGCGACCGGCGCCCGATGCGCCCGGCAACGATCTCCATCCTCACCGTTTTGCTGGGGCTGGCGCTCGGCGTCCTTGTGACGCTCACCTCCGTCGGCGCAGGCGCCCTTGGCGTGACCGTCCTGCTGATCCTCTACCCGAGGCTGGATGTTCGCGAGATCGTCGGCTCCGATATCGTCCACGCCGTCCCGCTGACCTTGATCGGCGGCATGGGCTACTGGATGATCGGCGAGATCGACTGGGGCATGTTGCTGGCCCTGCTCCTCGGCTCCATCCCCGGCATTATCATCGGCAGCCTGCTCGCCCCGAAGCTCCACGAGCGTACGATACGCATCGTGCTTGCTCTGACACTCGCCGTCGTTGCCTGGAAACTGCTGGCGGGCTGATCTCGCCTGATCAGGGACCAGGCTGTTTGATATCCCCGAGGATGCTCAGGATCGTCTGCTTGCGATCCAGATTGTAGGCATCCGATACCGTCAGCCGCTCGATGATATCGGAATGGAGCCGCGACAGCCGCTCCGCGGCAGCCACCTGCCCCGCCATTGCGGCCGCTCGTGCCTTGCCCATCAGATCATCGCCGACATGGCCGGAGAAAAACTCGAAGATGGTGTCGCTCTCCTTGCCCGAGAGCGCATCGGCGAGGCGATGCATCGCCTTTCGAGCCGATGGTCCCTGCGACGACAGCACCTCGTTGTAGGCCGCGATGATCTCGCCGCCACCGTAATTGACGAGCTTCAACGCCTCGCCGACACTGCCGTTCGCGGCAGCAAGGAGGTCGCTATCGTCGACCCGGACGCCGAGGTGCGCAAGCGCAGCGCCAAGCGCCTCATCCCCGAGCGGTGACAGCTTCAACGGCAGGCAGCGGGACCGGATGGTGGGCAAGAGCTTGCCCGGCGCGTGCGAAATCAGCAGGAACAGCGCCCGCTTCGGCGGCTCTTCGAGGATTTTCAGGATGGCGTTGGCCGCGCTGCGGTTCATATCGTCCGCGGGATCGATGATGACGATGCGCCAATTTCCGGTACCCGAGGTCTGGGAAAAGAACTTTCCGGCCCGGCGCACTTCATCGACCGTGATCGCCGACTTCTGCTTCCCGGTCTTTTCATCCACCGGTCGGGCAAGATACAAGAGATTGTGCGACGCGCCCGCGACGATCTGACGGGTCACCGGCGAGCCCGGATCGGGGTCGGCCATCAGCTCCGGCGCGCCGGCCGGATCCGGATGCGACAAGACGTGATTTGCGAAACGAAACGCCAGCGTCGCCTTGCCGATCCCCGACGGCCCTTCGATCAATAGCGCATGATGGCTTTTGCCCGAGTGGTAGGATTGGGCGAGAAATGCAGCCGCATCTTCATGGCCGAAGAGCTTCGTGTTTTCCGCTGGCCAGATGGCGCCGTCGAGCAGACCGGGGCGTTCGTCACTCATGGCGACGCTTCCGTTGTCTTCGATACTATTCCTGATGCAAGGAGCTGCTCGACGATCGACAGGATATCGGCAGAGATGACGTCCTGGCTGCGCATCGCGTTGACCACATGGCAACGCTCCGGTTCGCGCGCGGCGATATCGAGGAAAGCCTCGCGGCGCTTCTCGTGTGTTTCCAGCTCTTCCTTCTCGAACCGGTCGGGCGCCACATCTCCGGCTGCGCCGCGCTTCTGCGCGCGCTCCAGACCGGCACGTGCCGGCAGATCGAGGATCACCGTGCAATCAGGAACGACGCCGTTTACAGCAACCCGCTGCAGCGTCTCGACGAACTCCGGCTCGAGATTGCCGGTCACGCCCTGATAGACCCGGGAAGAATCCATGAACCGATCGCAGAGAACGACCTCGCCACGCAGCAGTGCCGGCCGTATCAGTTCCTCGACGTGATCGTTACGCGCAGCAGCAAACAGGATTGCCTCCATTCGGGTGCCATAGGCCTCCGCGGCGCCTGACAGGAGCACGTGGCGCACGGCCTCCGCTCCGCGGGAGCCACCTGGTTCGCGAGTCAGCAGAACGGTGTGCCCAGCCGCCCGAAGCGCTTCCGCCAGCAGGCGGATTTGCGTCGATTTCCCAGCGCCCTCGCCGCCTTCAAATGTAACAAACAACCCAGTATGGAATGACAATAATACGTTCCTGCATTTCGGCGCCGGTGCCGCCACTGCCGTACATCTAGCGGAAGATGCCGACGAGCGGAACTGCTTGCGGGTCAACTCCGTGTGTTGCCCCACAATGAACAGCGAATATGGCGATCACGTGGGCTCGGGCTTGTTCCAGAGCCAGGAAAAGAGCAGCGATTCACCGACTTCGAGCAGCGCATCGACGGCCCTGCTGCTCAGCGATCCGACCTCAACCGCGTTCTTCGTGTAGAGGGGAACCTCCCGCAGAAGTCGGCTGCCGGCAAAGATGCGAAGCGTGCCCACAGACTGGTCGGCGGCCACAGGCGCCATCAGGGGCCAGCGATAGACAATCCGCGCGGCCAGACGATCGGGATTGTTGACCGGGATATAGACGCTGACCGGGGCCTTCGCGACAAGATCGACGTTGCGCTCGGCGCCACCGTAGACGCTGGCCGCACCGATGACTTCGGTTTCGGCGAACAGCTGCCGGCTCTCGAATGAACCCAGCCCCCATTCGATGATGCGCTTGGCTTCCTCGGTTCGCTCCTTGTCGGAAGCAATACCGCCGAGTGCCACGAACAGCCGCCGGTCATTGCGCACGGCGGATGCGACGATGGAATATCCCTCCCCCTCGGCAAACCCGGTCGCGAGCCCATCAACCCCAAGACCGAAGCCCAACAACGGATTGCGGTTCCGCTGGAAGATCTTATTCCACTGGAAATCGGGCTGCGCGAAATAGGGATAGAAGTTCGGATAGGCCTGTTGGAGTTGAACGGCAAGCGTGACCATGTCGAACGCCGTCGTCTTGCTCTTCCCGTCAGGAAGGCCGGTCGAGTTACCAAAGAGCGAGTGCTGCATGCCGAGTGTCTTGGCCCTGCGGGTCATCGCTTCAGCAAAGGCCGGCTCGCCGCCGCTCATGCCCTCCGCGAGAATGATGCAACTGTCATTGGCGCCTTGAATGGCGATGCCCTTTGCCAGATCCTCAACGCGCACATTCGATTTCAACGCCGCAAACATCGTTGCCGTGCGCGACGGCGCTCCACCGGTGCGCCAGGCATACTCGGAAACAGGATATTGCGTGTCGAGGGTGATCTGGTTTTTCGTCAGGGCATCGAAGACGAGTTCGACCGTCATCAGCTTGGCAAGCGACGCCGGCGAAAAGGTCTGGTGTTCGTTCTTGGCGAGAAGGACCGTGCCAGTCGACGCCTCGATCATGTAGGCCTGTGCTGCCTTTGTGCCGAAGGCCGGCGCCGGCTCATTGGCAGCCGGCGCGGCATTCGCGGCAACCGGCAACAAGAACGCACAAAGACGAAGCATACGCTTCAGCATCAACAACCCCACCAATCAGGCAACCTTGCCCATGGGAGACGACATAAACGGCGTTCAACCGCCGCACTACTGGCGCCAGCGTTACCGCTTCTGGCGCTTGAACGAAGCGAGGATCGAATCCTGCGTGAGCCCGTCGTTACGCACCATGACGGCATCGAAAGCCAGTGGAACCGTGACGGTCTTGATCTCTTCCTGATAGCCCATCGCCATGCCGCCACCATAGGGCCGTTCATAAGGAACGGGGCCGATATCGGGGAGAACAACCATCTGCTCGTACGACTGCGACGTACCGGTCGCGAATGGCGACGCCATCGGCGTCGGTACGGCATTGTACTTGGCGCTCGGCGTCGAACCGGCATACGAGGTCGCTGACATCGGCACAGGAACGGACGCCGGCGTGGGCGCGTAGCCGCCAAATGTCTGGATCTCGTCGGCAGTTATGCGCTTGCTGTTGGAGGCAACCATGACGCCGCTCGCGATCTGCCCCTCACCGGGATTGATGCCTGGGATACGGCTGCCCTTGGGCACGTAGGAGGCCATCAGATACGGCATATCGTGGCCGTCCATGCGGGCGCGACCAACGTACTGGACGCGCACATTGCCGGTGCCGCTGTGCTGCAGATCCAGCATATCGGCCGTTTTATTCGACAGATCGATGATACGGCCCTCATGATAAGGACCACGATCGTTGACTCGCACGATAACGGACGAGCCGTTCTCGACGTTCGTTACGCGGGCGTAGCTTGGAAGCGGGAATGTCGGGTGAGCGGCAGACAGGTGCATCTGGTCATAGACTTCGCCATTAGCGGTCAACCGACCATGAAACGCCGAGCCGTACCAGGAAGCGATACCGACCTTGTTGTAGGAGAAATCCTCTTTCGGGTAATACATCTTACCCTTGACCGTGTAGGGATTGCCGACCATGTAGCGGCCGCCACCCTTGGGGATATTGTCGCCGGTCGCGACTCGCGGGCTCGCCTTGACGCCATATTCCTTCTCAGAGAAATATTCCTTGCCGTGCTTAGGCTTGGTCGGCGCAGGCGCCGTGCCACATGCCGTAACCGTTGCACAGATCAGCGACAGCCCTACCCATCGCATTCCCGTCGCAAATGACATCGCCCCGCCGTCTCGCCTCATATGTCCCACGCCGCTCAAGACCGTTATGGTTAAGAAATCCGCCCTTGCGGGCAAGACACCCCTAGTTCCATCAACCTAACGAGACTTTAATCATGATGCGTTCGTGGCAAATTTGCGAAGACTTTCGCCGAGATAGAGACAATTCTAATTAATATGGTTAATAAACCGCTAATTTAACGATCTATAACCGCACGTCCCGACATGGGACGCGGCGACCCGCTCTCAGTCGAGGAACCGCAAGTCCCGATCCGTGCGACGACCGAAAGGAATGGATATTTCGCCGGTCGCCGGCCGAATTCTGCATCGCTACTCCCGGTCGGAGACTTCAGGCGCCGAGCCCTCCGGAAACCACAACATGCCTGAGAGCTTGAAAAGGAAGGCGGTCGTCCAGCCAAACAGAAGTATGCCGTTGACGCCCTCCAGGGCACTGGCGATCCTCCAGTGACCCGTCAGCGTAACATCACCATAGCCGATAGTGGCGAAGGTGACCGCCGAGAAATAGACGGCCTCCTCCATATTCTCGAGCGCTCCGGTCAGCCAATAAGCCAGCGCCCAGATCATGATCTCGATAAAGTGTGCAACGACAAAGCCGAGAACGAACACGTAGGTGTAACCTAGCCGCATCGCGTTCGACAGGCCGGCAGCCTTGGCGAGCGGCTTCAGACTAAAGCCATAGAGAACTATCACGGCAATGCCGTGAACGATGATCGTGCCGAGCAAAAGGCTGGCAGCTATCAGAACGACAAGGATCACCGCGATTGCCCCTCCGAAACTCGCGTCAGTTGCGGCCTATGGTTGTTATTGCAATAAAACCGATATATAACAATAGCAAATTAGGAATGCTTAATTCTATGCCGAGGGAGCCATGGAACTTGCAAACCTGCCGTGTGCCGATCAACCGACTGAGGCGGAGATACGCCAACAGCTGGATCGGATATTTGCGAGCGCCGAGTTTCACTCTCCGCAGCGAGGCCGCGCGTTCCTGCAATTCATCGTGGACGAGACGCTGGCAGGACGCTCGGAGTTCCTGAAGGCGTTCACGATTGCCAATATCGTCTTCGGCCGAAACGTGTCATTCGATGCACAAAACGACCCGGTCGTGCGCATCGAAGCGGGCCGGATGCGCCGAGCCCTGGAGCGCTATTATCTGATCGTTGGTCGTAACGATCGGGTGGTCGTCACAATACCAAAAGGCGGTTATGTGCCGTCGTTCACCTATGCTGAGAGCGGCAAGGCGACTAGCCCGCAACCTTTATCCGACACGGTCTTGGCAAAGGAGACTGGTTCGGCTGCTCGCCCGCCCTCGCCGGCTCCGCTCGTTACTCCTCCCAGCCGTTCCTGGGTGAAATACGCGTTGCCGGCAGGCGCGTTCCTCGCTGCACTCGCGGTAGTCGCCCATACGCCGCTCACGTCCTTGCTCGCGCCGATGCTAGGTGCGTCTCACCCAACAGCGGTCACGGACGCGAGCCCTCCGAAAATCCTCGTCGAGCAATTCCAGAATGGGGCCGGATCGGAGGCAACGTCCGATATGGCGCAAGGCCTGAGAGACGAGGTCATCGGGCAACTCGTGAAGTTCAAGGATATCGTTGTCATCGCAAATCCGGCGGCGACCGACGAAAGCACCACCGAAGAGCCCCGCTATGCGCTGCAGGGCAGCGTCCGGCTTGAGGAAAACCAGCTTCGTTCGCTGGTCCGTCTCGTCCGCACGGCCGATGGCGCCGTTGTCTGGGCAAACAGCTACGACGGGGACATGCGCTCGCAAGGAATCTTTGAGATTCAAGAGGATATCGCACAGCGTGTCGCAACCACGGTCGCCCAGCCCTATGGCACCATCTTCCAAACGGATGCCGGTGCGCTCGCCCAAGAGCGAACCAGCGGCAGCTTCGACAGTTACGCCTGCACGCTGGCATATTACAGCTATCGCATGAGCATGAGCGCGACCAGTCATGAGGCTGCGAAGGATTGCCTGCAGAAGGCCACGCAGCGCAATCCGAACGAAGCGACCTATTGGGCGCTGCTGTCACTGACCAATCTCGACGAGTTCAGGTTCGCGTTCAAGCTTGGGCGACCGTCTTCTCCCGCCCCGCTTCAACGCGCCGTCGAAGCGGCTCAGAAGGCGATCAGTATCGACCCTCAGAACTCGCGCGCCCTGCAGGCATTGATGCTGGTAAGCTTCTTCGAGAATGACATCGACACGGCCTTGCGCGCAGGCGCCGCCGCCTATGCCGCCAACCCGAATGATGCGGAAGTGGCCGGCGAATACGGTCTGCGACTGTCGATGTCGGGGAAATGGCAGTCCGGCTGCGAACTGGTGTCGAGCGCGGTAAACAAGAGCGCCGGCCCCAAGGGATATTACGAAGTCGGCATGGCGCTTTGCGCCTTCATGCGTGGCGACCTTCAGGCTGCTGAACTGTGGTCGCGCATGTCCGACCTGGAATATAATCCGATGCATCGTCTCGTGCTGCTATCGATCCTTGGTGCGGCCGGGAAACGCGACGAAGGCAAGCAACAGCAGGACTGGCTTCAGGCCAATGCGCCGGCACTCATGAAAAATATCCGCAAGGAAGTTTCCATACGGCTTCAACGCAAGGAAGATCAGGAGCGCTTCTTCGCCGGTCTGAGAGCAGCCGGCACGCCTGTTGCATCATCCGACACACCTGTTTCGACACAGTAGCGGAAACCTTCTCCCGTATTAGGCTATGCCGATCCACCGCAGCGAAACCGCAACCAGTAGATGCGAGGTATTTTACCGTATCATACCGGAAATGGCCTGTATCTTACTGCCCTGTTCGCCCGCACCGGCCTATATGGGAAGCGTAGGTCCAGTAGCTACGGCGTGATTGCGATGGCGAGGTCGAATTCGTGGTTTGGCATTTGGGGTGCCAGGGTGTGCGACGTCGACGCTCATCCCATTACTGACGAAACGCTTGGGGGACACATGATGCGACGAGCAAAGTGCAGTGCCGTGCATGCGCCGATTTATTCTCTTCTTGCATTGTGCCTGCCCGTCGGATCCGCTCTAGCCCAAGAGGCGGCG
Source organism: Rhizobium sp. S96 (assembly GCF_030382195.1). NCBI lineage: Bacteria > Pseudomonadati > Pseudomonadota > Alphaproteobacteria > Hyphomicrobiales > Rhizobiaceae > Rhizobium > Rhizobium sp. S96. The sequence continues at coordinate 265,253 of NZ_JAUDRY010000015.1, read as the reverse complement.
AAACCGGCAGACAAACCGGCTGAGACCAGCAAGGCCGAGGAGCATTGGATTCCGAAACTGCGGCTCGGAGACGACAACGCCTATGTGGAGCTCTACGGTCAGATCAACAAAGGCCTGCTGGTCTATGACGACGGCGGTTCCACCGACAACTACTTCCCGGTCGACAACGGCAACTCGTCGACGCGCGCTGGTCTTCGGTTCTCCACCAAGATGGAGAACAACTGGTCGGTCGGCGGCAATCTCGAATGGGAATGGACACCGTATTCGACCACAAGCGTCAATCAGCTCAACAAGGATCACTACGATTGGGAGGCCAACCTTCTGCGAAAGGCGGAAGTTTATATGGACTCGAAGGAGTACGGGAAATTCTGGTTCGGCCAGGGTAGCATGGCCTCCGATGGTACCGCCGAAGTCGATTTGTCGGGCACCAGCGTCGTAGGCTATTCGCTTATTTCCGACATGGCTGGCGGGCCGTTCCTGAGGCTGGATGATGGAACGCTCTCCTCGATACGCGTCAAGGACGCCTTCACCAACTACGACGGTCTCAGCCGAAAACTGCGCTTCCGCTACGATACACCGTCGTTCGCCGGGTTCAGTGTGTCATCGTCGGTCGGAACGCAAGTCGTACCTGATCCGACGGACGTCGCCGTGTGGGACATCGCCTTGCGATACGACCAGACGATTGAGGACGTCAAAGTCAGTGGCGCATTGGCCTTTTCGAGGCCGGGCGACAGCAACTCGATCTACGACGCCTCGGTTTCCCTGTTGCATCAGCCGACTGGCCTTAGCCTGACGCTTGCGGCGGGTTATTCCGACAAGGAAGCGATCGATGGCCGCTACGGCTATGCCAAGCTTGGCTACCAAACGGATATCTTCGAGGTCGGCAAGACCGCCTTCTCCGTCGACGCCTATTTTGGCAAGGACATCAAAGCCAAGGGTACCAATAGCGATTCCTACGGTGTGCAGGTCGTCCAGAATCTCGACTATCTCCAGACCGAACTCTACGTCGGCGCGCGCACCTATTCGTATGACGACGAAGTCGCCAGCGTCCAAGACAGCTATGCAGTGCTCGCAGGCGCCAGACTGAAATTTTAGCGATGTTTCGCGCTCAAAGGTTCGGGCGCGACGGACCCTTCAACTGGAAGAGGCAGCGAACCGCCAACCATGGCGGCGCTTAAGCCGTATCACGGGAGGATGTAGCATGACCGAGATCGACTATCGCGAATACGAGCATATGAGCCCGTTTGAAATCAAGGACGGGTTGATGAAGCTTGCCAAGCGCAGCTCTCAGAGATCCGCGCACGCCCTGCTCAATGCCGGACGCGGCAATCCGAACTGGGTGGCGACGACGCCGCGTGAAGGCTTCTTCCTGTTCGGGCAGTTTGCATTGTCCGAATGCCGGCGCACCATGGACAATCCGGTGGCCGGTCTCGCCGGCATGCCACAGATGAGCGGCATTGCGGCAAGGCTCACGGCGTGGCTCGGCAAGCATGCGGACGAGCCGGGCGCGGCCTTCATTTCGAAAATCGTCGACCACGGCGTCAAGGCATTCGGTTTCGACGCGGACGCCTTCGTACACGAGCTGACGGATTCGATCATCGGCGACAACTACCCGGTTCCGGATCGGATGTTGGTGCATGCAGAGCAGGTCGCGCACCGCTATCTCCTGTGGGCGATGGGCGCCGATCAGTCCGTCGGAAAATTTGACCTCTATGCGGTCGAAGGCGGCACTGCGGCAATGTGCTACATCTTCAAGTCGCTGATGGCCAACCGGATTCTCAAGAAGGGCGACACGATCGCCATGGGAACCCCGATCTTCACCCCCTACATCGAGATTGCGGAACTGGAGGACTATGCGTTCCACGCCGTTCACATCCGCGCGACGCAGGAACACCGCTTCCAGTACTCCGACGAGGAACTCAAGAAGCTCGAAGACCCCAAGATCAAGGCATTTTTCATCGTCAATCCAGGCAACCCGACCTCGATGGCCATCGATGCCCCGACGCTGAAGAAGATCGTCACCCTGGTGAAGACCAAGCGGCCTGATCTCATCCTCCTGACGGATGACGTCTATGGCACCTTCGTTCCGCATTTTCGCTCATTGATGGCGGAACTGCCCTACAACACGATCTGCGTCTATTCCTATTCCAAGTATTTCGGCTGCACCGGTTGGCGCCTCGGCGTGATCGGCATTAACGAGAAGAATATTCTCGATGACCGCCTCAAGGAGCTTCCGGCCAAGGAGTTGGAGGCGCTGGACAAGCGCTACATTTCGATCACGCTTGAGCCACGCAAGCTGAAGATGATCGACCGCATCGTTGCGGACAGCCGCGACGTGGCGCTGAACCACACCGCTGGGCTATCCCTGCCGCAGCAGGTGATGATGACCATGTTCTCCATGAGCGAACTGATCGACAGCGAAAAGGTCTATCAGCAGGCCTGCATGGCCATTTGCCACAAACGCGTGAACACGCTTCTCGAGGGACTTCCCCTCGATCTGCAGCCCAACGCCAATTTCGCCGCCTACTACGGAACGATCGACTTCGAATTCTGGCTCCGCAGATATGTCGGCGAGGATATGGTGACCTGGCTCAAGGAGCATGTCCATCCTCTCGATCTCGTCTACAGGCTGGCAGAGGATCATTCGATCGTGCTGCTGAACGGCGGCGGATTTGAAGCGCCTGACTGGAGCGTTCGCGTCTCCTTCGCCAACCTGCCGGATGACGTCTATGACGATATCGGCCGGGCCGTGCGTGCGGTTGGACGTGGTTACGTCGATCGGTTCAACGCATCGAAAAAGTAAGGCAAGACACTGAATTAGAAAGACCGCGTCCTCCAAGGGACGCGGTCTTTCTATTTCTGCAATCCGAATGCTTCAGGTCTCGTCAGAAGGTGCCTCGGCATCAGGCGTCGGCGGCGAGCGTCCGGATATGGGCACCGCACTCTCCTGGTAGTGCCGAATGCCGGCATGAACCGAGGCGAACATGCGGCTCTCACCAAGCCGCTCGGCAAATCCTGACACCCTGACGTAGTCGAGAACATCCGCATTGAGGCTTGCAAGCCAGAGCACGATGCCGCGCTCGGCCAGGCTTCGTTCGCTTTCGATCAACATCTGGAGCGCGGAATATTCGATATCGAACACCGCCCTCAGATCCAGCATGAGCACCCGGGGTTTGTTCTGAACGACCAACTCGCGGATCGTGTCTGCGACATGCTGCGCATTGACGAAGAAGAGCCGGCCTTCCGGTCGCAAGATCAGCAGCCCTTCGACTGTCTCGTCGTTGGGGTGCTCTGGCGAAACCGGTCGCAGGACGTCCCCGCCTCGCTTCCGGCCGATCACATGGATACGTGGGTTTGCGGCCTGGCTGGACAATGCGACCAGGGAGAGGATGATGGCGACGACGATGCCCTGAAGCGTGCCAAAGACAAGCACGCCCAGGAACGCCGCTACGGCCCAGCGGAATTCCATCTTCCGTACATTGCGGATCGAGACGAACTCAGCGGGCTGAATGAGGCCAACGGAGTAGACGATGACGATTGCGGCAAGCACCGCTTGCGGCAGGAGGCCGAGCAAAGGCGCCAGTACCAGCATCGTCGCGGCTGACGCGGCCGCAGTCACGAACGACGCCTTCTGCGTTCGGCCGCCGACTGCACGCACAACGGCGGTTTGTGATGTCCCGCCGCCCGCGGGCATCGCGCCGAAGAAGGCGCCGGACAGGTTGGCGGCACCGGTCGCAATCAGTTCCCTGTTGGCGCGGATCGGCGGGTCCGACTGATCTGCGAACGCGCGCCCAGCGGCGATGGTCTCGGTGAAGCTCATCAAGGCGATGCCGATCGCGCCCGGCAGCAACTGTCTGATCAGGTCGGCGTGCGGCAGCGTCAGCGACGGCAGCGCCTGGGGGATGTGGCCAACGACGGAGACGCCGTGATTGCTCATGCCGAACAGCCATGATGCCGCGATACCGCCGGCGACGACCGCGAGGGGCGCAGGCGAGTGCGGCCACGCGCGCTCCATGAATAGCAACAGGACAAGTGCGATCGCGCCGACAAGCACCGTTGTGATCGACGTTTCGGGAACGTGTTGCAAAAGACTAAGAATATCGCGGAAGAAGCCTTCCTTGGTGAAGTGAATGCCAAGCAGCTTCGGTATCTGGTCCAGCACGATCACCAGCCCGATACCGGCCTTGAAGCCGGTCAGCACAGGCGAGGAGATGAAATTCGCGACAAAACCCAGGCGCAACGCCGACGCAAGGATCAGCAGGACGCCGGTGAGTGCCGTGAGCGTCGCAGTGGCCGTGAGCAGCTTTGCGGGGTCGCCGTCAGGAACGACGAGGGCGAGTTCCGCAGCGGTCAGGATCGCCAGTGTCGTCGTCGAACTGACGCTCAGTACGCGCGAGGTTCCTAGCAACCCATAGACAACGGTCGGTACGAAGGCCGTATAGAGGCCCACGCTCACTGGAAGACCGGCTACCGTCGCATAGGCCATGGCCTTCGGCAGGACGACCGCCGCTGCCGTCAGACCCGCAACAATATCCGGCCGCAGCGTCCCTGCTGATGGCCCTATTGGCTGCGCAGTATCTGATGACCGAAGCATGATGTTCTCTTTCCGTATCAAGGCGTCTCGGAAAGCGCGCCAGCCGCAGCCCACGCGCCCATGATTCTAATCCCGGCATGGCGCGGCGGCCAGACAAATGTCCGCAGCACCGGCCGCTTTATCCCGCCATAACGCCGACGATCACGGTTCCCCAGGTCGTAAGCAGGATGTGGCCGATCGGTACCGTCGGCGTGTAGCCAAGAACGGCAACGCTGCTTCCCGACCTGTCTTGGACCGCCGCCATGCCAGCCGTCATCGTCTGGGCACCGGCCAATCCGCCGAGCAGCAGAATGGGATTCATGCGCAGCACGTAACGCCCGAAATAGAGGCCGACGAGCATGGGGACAGCAGTGACGACCATGCCTCCCAGCAACAGGCCGACCCCCGCCTCAGCGATGGCGGAAACGAAGACGGGCCCGGCATGCAGCCCGGTCATTGCAACGAAGGCGGCGAGGCCAAGCGCGGTCATGAGGGATACGGCTGCATCCGGTATTCTGCCAAACAGCGGAAACTGGGTGCGCAGATGCCCGACGAGCAGGCCGGCAAGCAATGTGCCCACGCTGGTGCTGAGAGATATCCGCATGTCACCGATTGGAACGGTCACGATGATCCCGACAAGACCACCGAGGAATATCGCCAACCCAAGAACAAAAAAGTCCGTGGTCGTGGTCGGCGCCACGACCACCCCAATCTGCTTGGCGGCCTGCGAAACGACGTTCTCAGGGCCGACAAGACGGATGATGTCACCGCGTTCGATGACCACGCCCGGCGCCAAGGGAATTTCCTGGCCACCACGCGTGATCCCGCGGAGATAGAGGCTCCGTGCCCAACTCTCCTTTGACAGCCCGTCGATCGTCCGACCGACGAAATTTCGAGACGTCACCAGAACGTCAGCCACAGAGACCGGTATATCGAGCAGTGCGCTGTCCTCGACCTCTTCGGCGCGCGGCCCGAGCACGGTGATCAGCGCCTCCCGCGATCCCGACACGGCAATTATGTCACCGGCTTCGAACCGGATCTCCGATGAGCCCTCCAGTATCGCGCCCTGCCTTCGCAACCGCTGAACGAAAAGCCGATGTTCGGGGAACGAGGCTTCCGCAGCCGCCATCGACATGCCGACGATGGGCGCACCTTGGGCGATGCGGTACGCGCGAACCTCAAATCTGCGCCAGGCGGACGCGACACCGGCCGTCGTGCGGGTGATCCCCAGCTCTCGTTCCAGCTTCAGCGCCTCGGCACTCAAGTCCACGCCCAGCAGCTTCGGGCCGACGAGACTGCAAAAGAGGATCACTCCGACCGCACCGAAGACGTAGCAGACGGCGTCGGCAACAGCCACGTGTGCAACGAAACGGGCTCGATCCGCGTCCGGTAGCGGCAATGCATTGATCGCCTCGGTCGCGGTACCCATCGCCGGGCTTTCCGTGAGCGCACCGGAAACCAGGCCCGCCGCAAAGCCCGGGTCAAGCCCGAGGATCTTGGCGACGACGATGGCGGTGAACAGGCCGCTCACGCAGACGACGACGGCGAGCAGGACCGGCTTCATGCCGTCCCGCTTGAGAGCCTGCAAGAATTGCGGCCCGACGGAATAGCCGATGCCGAAAAGGAACAGGAGGAACAGGAACGACTTCGCCATTCCGGCGATCGGCACTTCAGCGACTTGCCCAATGAAAATGCCAGCGAAAAGGGAGCCGGTGACGGGCCCCAGGCTGAACCCGCCGACTTTCACCCCACCAATCAGATATCCGAGGCTGATTGTAAGGAACACGGCGAGCTCAGGATACTTGACCAGAATTTGCTCAATCCACACCATGACTATGCCCCCAACCCACGAGCGTGCCTTGGGCCGGCGTCGGTGGTGCGGCGCCGGCAGCTTTTGCTATTCCGGCGCCCGCCGCGGCACCGTCAATTGGCCCGCGAAGATCTCGCCGCCGGCTCCGCCTCGTCAGCGCTTCGCCTTGGCGGCGACCGCGTCGGGCTTGACCAGCTTCAGCCCCCTCGCCTTTTCGTAGCCATGGATCTCCTTCACATCGAGCTTGCGCATGAAGTCGATGGTCTCCTGCGTCAGCACCTGGCCCGGCACCATGATGGGGAATCCCGGTGGATAGGGAATGACGAAGTTCGCCGAGACCATTTCGGGGCCTTCGCGCAGTCTTCGATCGCACTCGGCACCGTTCAGCGGCACGTACTCGCACAACGAGGCATCATAAGCGTTGAAGAAGGCGCTTCGCATGTCGCCCTCTGGCGTCGTGCGGCCCGCATCGCTGCGATACAGCTCGTGGAAGTGGCTGAAATTGGGAAGGTCCGGCACATCGGTCATCAGCGATTTGACGCGCGCCTCAAACGCCGCACGCTCGGCTTCGCCGCCGTCCGCTAGGCGCTTTTCGATGCCATGGCATATCTCGACGAGGACGCGGATGAGGTGGGCAACGTCGCTGCGCGTGTTGTTGATGTTCGATTGCAGCAGCACGCTGTTACGCGAGGTCTTGTTGAGCTGGATATTGTACTCGTTTGCCAGCAGTCCCTTGAACTGCGTTCCGTCGAAGGCGGCAGTACCGCAAACCAACGTCATGCGCGTCGGGTCCAGATAGAATTCGTCCTCCTGCATTGCCTTGACGGCCGTTGCCCAACTGGAACCCGGCGCGAGGTAGTCCTTGAAGCCCGACTGGCGGTAGGCCGCAGGGATCATCTGATCGGCGCCGAGGACACGGAAATACTTTGAGATCAATTCGTGTTCGTTAATCGATTGCCGGATTTTGAGCGCGATCTCGATCGCGTTCATCACCAGCCCGTACCCTTCGAGCTCCATCTGCCGGCGAGCGACATCGAGGCTGGCGATGAGCTGCTGGTTCGGGCTCGTCGAAGCGTGCGTGAAGACCGCTTCGTGGAATTGGGCCTCGACCGTATGAAAGTCCACGTCCTTGACCAGCAGCATGGAACCCTGGCGGATGGCAGACATCGACTTGTGCGTCGAGTTGGTTTGGTAGACACGAAGGCGCACGAGGCGCGGATCGGGAATCAGGCGGGTGGCGAGCAGCGTTTCGTCCGGCGGATTATCACCCAGTTCGGCATGCTGCTTTTCGTAAGCCGTTACGGATGCGGGGTCACGTAGCCATTCCTCGAGGTCCGCTGCGGCACCCATTGCCGTGCGCGGACGCAGGAATGGCGAGAAACGGGCAAAACCCGACCAGGCTTCGTCCCAAAGGAAGATGAGGTCTGGCTTGATGGCGAGGCACTCCTCCATCACCCGCCTGACATTGTACATGTGCCCGTCGAAGGTGCAGTTGGTGAGATCAAGCAGCTTCAGCCGATCGAGCCGCCCTTCCGCGCGAAGCGCCAGCAATGCCTGCTTGATCGTGGCAAGCGGCACGGCGCCGTACATCGAGTATTCCGTCATCGGGAAAGCTTCGACGTAATAAGGCTGAGCCCCGGTAAGCACCATTCCGTAGTGATGAGACTTGTGGCAGTTGCGATCGACCACGGCAATATCGCCCGGCGCAAGCAGCGCCTGAACCGCCATCTTGTTGGAGGTTGATGTGCCGTTGGTGACGAAAAACACATGATCGGCGCCAAAGGCGCGCGCCGCCATCTCCTGGGAGCGCTTGATGTTTCCCGTCGGCTCCAGAAGGCTGTCGAGGCCGCCTGTCGTCGCACTGCTTTCCGCCAAGAACAGATTGAGACCGTAAAACTCCCCCATGTCGCGGATCCAGTCGGACTTGAAGACCGACTTGCCACGAGCGATCGGCAGCGCATGGAACGTGCCAATCGGTCGGCGCGCATATTTTTTCAAATTGTCGAAGAACGGCGTTTCAAAGCGCGCCTGGACCCCTTCCAGGACCGCCAGGTGCAATTCGAGCATTTCTTCGACCGCATAGAAAATGCGGCGGATGGCATCGGCTGCCGGGTCTCCGGCGATCTTCTCGACCTGGCGGTCAGAGAGTAGATAGACGTCGAGTTCCGGACGGATCCGCCGCAACGCGCGTGCTAGGCGGAGCGCAGACATGTCAGGACTGTCGGACTCTCCGAGCGGATCCAGAACAGAGCGGAGCACCGGCGCATCATGCCGCGAGCGGTAAGGGAAACCTTCCGCAAGGACGACAGAGATGATGTCAGGGTTCAAGGCCGCGGCGCAGACGGCATCCTCGAAGGAGCCTACAATGACGGGTTCATAGATGAAGGCATCTTCCGGGCGGCGCAGCCTGCGGATCTCTCTGGCGAAGGCGGGCCAGCGCGCTGCCGGCTGGCTGTTGACGAACAGCACCTCGAAATAGGGGCGGTGTCCGCCTAGCTCACCGGTCGCCGGCGGCATCATGTCCGCCACCTCGTTCGGTGACATCTCTTCGTGGGCATCCCATTCGGCCGCGCGGCCGCGATAGGCATGTGTCAGCAGACCGTTGGAAATCCGCCGCGCCAGTCGTGCGGCTCCACCTGCGTCGTTGGTCGCGATGCGCTCGCTCAACGCTGTTAGCAATCGCGATCCGGGATAGGCGTGATATTCCTCGACAGCTGCCAAGTCCGCCAGTGCTGCCTCCAATGCCGCCCTGTCTCCGCGCTTGCTGGCCCAGGCGTCGGCTAGGCTGGTCACTGCGCGCCAGTTGTCTGCACGCGCCGAATGTATCAGCAGAAACTGATCGATATGTGCGCTCTTGCTTGGCATCCCGGTCTCCAGATGTGGGTTCTGATTGCAATTCCGCCGTCCCCGCAGCCTTGCGCTCCCGCAGGGTCTGCCGATGGCGCTTGATCCGCTGGTGTTGACGGCAGGTCAGCTCGATGATCGAGCCGACCTCCCAACGTGCGCTGCTCAGGCGAGCAGCATCACGAGCACCATGCCCCAGATGGTCAGCAGCGTGTTGCCGACGGCGTATGTCACCGTGTAGCCGAGGCCGGGGATCTGGCTCTTCGCGCGGTCGTTGATCATCCCAAGCGAAGCGGTCGTGGTGCGGGCACCAGAGCAGCATCCGAGCAGGATCGCCGGATGGAAGCGAAACACGTATTTGCCAACGTACATGGCCAGAACCAGTGGCACGGTCGTGACCACGATCCCCCACAGGAACAGGCTGAAGCCGAGTTGCTGCAGACCAGCGACGAAACCCGGGCCCGACGAGATGCCGACGACGGCAATGAACACGTTGAGACCGACGGAGTTCATGAACCAGACGGTTGGGGACGGGATACGGCCGAAGGTCGGACGAACGGAGCGCAGCCAGCCAAAGAAGAGGCCCGCGATAAGCGCACCGCCCGATGTCGAAAGCGTCAGCGGAACGCTACCAATCTTGAAGGTTAGCGCACCGACCAAGGCGCCGATGGTGATAGCCGCACCGATGAAGGCGACGTCGGCAACATCCGTCTGTGCATCCGGACGGCCAAGATCGCGCGTTGCTGCCGCGGTATCCTGTGTTCGCCCAACGATCGTGAGAATATCGCCGCGATGGATCTTGGTGTTTGGCAGGATCGGTATTTCGGTTGCCGTTGCCCCGCGGACGATCTTGCGCAGGAATACGCCGCGAGAGGCTGGTCGCGTTGCCAGTTCCGCGAGCGTCTTTCCGTCCACGTCCTTGTTGGTGACGAAGACATCGACACCATCGGCGGGAACAGCGAGCAGCTCGCGGTCGTCCACTTCGTCGGCGACGCTGCCGATGAGATCGACAAGAACCTCGCGGCGACCGGCGACGGCGACAATGTCTCCAGCCGCGATCACGGTATCGGCCGTGGCATCCTTCACCACACCTGCGCGGCGAATGCGCTCGATGAAGACGCGCTCGGTCGGCAAGAGGCCTTCAGCCTCGAGCGCCGTCAGACCGACGATCTTGCCATTTTCCTTGACCCTGTAGGCGCGGAGCTCGAAGTTGTGCCAGGCTGTTCCGGCGCCACCTAGAGCCTTCTTGCCCCCCTGCTCTTCCTCATAACGCTTGCATTCGGCTTCCAGATCGATGTTGAGCATCGCGGGGCCGAAGAGCGCAAGGACGATGGCCGAGCCGACCGTTCCGAAAATATAGGTGACGGCGTATGCGACCGGCATCGCGTCCAGCATGGCCTTGCTCTGCTCCGGCGGCAGACCGAGGCGATTGATGGCATCGGTGGCAAGCCCCATCGAGGCCGAAATCGTCTGTGAGCCGGCATAAAGCCCGACCGCGGAACCGATATCGTAGCCTGCAAGCAAGGCACCAAAATAGGCTGCCCCCAGGCAGAAGACGCAGACCACGACGGCGAAAAGCGCCTGTGGAATCCCGTCTTTCGCTATCCCGCGCACAAATTGTGGCCCGACGCCGTAGCCGATTGCAAACAGGAACATCAGGAAGAACGTCGGCTTGAGCGGCGGTGAGATAGTAATGCCGAGCTGGCCGATCAGGACCGCGGCGATGAGCGTCGCGGTTACCGCGCCGAGCCCCAGCCCCTTGTAGGTGAATGACCCAAAGTAATAACCCAGCCCGAGTGACAGGAAAATTGCAATTTCCGGATAGGTGCGAAGCGTGCTGACAAACCAGTCGATCATCGGGCCCTCTCTCATTGGGATTGCGGGATGCGCAACATCACGAGGCAATCCCGCCCCGAAGTGCATCCCGCCAATATTTTTTTAACGAATACTCTCCTCCGATCCCGCGTGACCTTAAGGCCACCGTGATGCTGCCCTAAAGGTCCTCCAACAACCGCCGCTTGCGAAGTAAAATACCGTATTATACCGGACGGGACGTGTATCTTACTCCCCTCGCTTATCCACACGGCCTATCGTGCCGATGGTTAGATGGAGGCATGGTGTGATGGTAGAACCAAAAGCAGATGGTCCCCGTTCGACGATCGAGAGCGCGGAAGACCTGAGGAAGCGTGCGCTGGAGCTTCAACTCGCGGAAATGGACCGCGAGGACAAGATCAAGGAGCGCGAGGCCAAGAAGCACGCCGAGTTTGTCGAAGACTTCTTCAAGAAGCATATCGGCGACAACGAACGCGCAGTCATAAAGCGGCTGGTCATGAAAGCGGCGGCCGACGGAAAGTTCGAGGCGATGGTCTACAGCTTCCCATCGAGCTTCTGCACCGACAGCGGGCGGGCGATCAACAACAGCCTAGCAGGATGGCAGAACACGCTGCAAGGCAGGGCCAAGGAGGTCTACGACCTGTTCGAGACCGTCGCCAAACCGCAAGGCTATACGCTCAAGGCCATGGTCATCAATTTTCCCGGCGGAATACCGGGCGATATCGGCTTCTTCCTCGGCTGGGAACCGCCGGTGGAGTGATCCGCTGTCACCTGCCCCGCCTGACGCCGCCGATTTGACAGCTGAGGCTTGAACGCGATCGAGTGTCGGGGCAGATCTTTGCCCTCGAAGACGACGGCGCGTTTGTGGGTTGGCCCCACATACCGCGTCGCGGGGGTTGTTGCGTTCTGAACGCGCTAAATCGTCCCCGGGCATACGTCGTTGAAACAGAGCCACGGAGCCGGGCTGGATCGAAAGCCCGGCGTCCAGTCAGCATCACCGCATGATGCATGGCCGGCGACACTCAGATCCCGTCAACGGAAGGTCTACCTCATCCCCCTTTTTCACAGAGGGGATACTCGACCGTCGACCGTAGCCTCCGAAATCATGATATCTCTGCAAGGTGATTGGACAGTGGGAGCGGCAGGGGCGCAAAAGGCTGGCCACTAGGGTTTAGGTGGGTGCCGATGCTGGTGCAAATGAATGACTTTGGCCTTGGACAGAGCCTCTTCAATCTCGCTCGAAAGCGCGGTCACCAGCTCTCGGTATTCCAGTCGACGTGACTCACGGATGTCATCTGGAAGCCGTACGATATGCTCCAAGGTCGCCTGTGCATCCGCAAGATCCTCGCACAACCCGCGGAAGCTCTCATCGAACTCAAATAGATCCTCTATCCGGCGCGCTTGCGCTGGAAAAAGTTCGCGCGCAGCCGCGAGGCCCGGTGAAGGTAACGGTTTATCTGAGCTAGACCCCATCGCGCACCTGCAAGGTTCCCCGGCAAGAGATGGATCATCGTATTTCAGTTAAACCATTTATGGACGTATTATACATGAAGATACAGACGAGCCGGCGACCCTGACGATCTCCCTTACCATCGAGACAATTCAACGTGGCTCCCACTTCGGCCGGAAGAACCAACCCGCCACGCGAAATCGAGGCAAATACCGAGCGCACCAAACCGGTGCCATCTCCGGCGAAGCCATACCTCTAAAGCCGGTTTCACAAGCACCACAGATACTACATGATGTTACACGTCACTTAGCTCCATCCAAGTTAATATGCCAGGAAATGACTGTAACCGAGGACGGTTGTGGGCGTCAGCGCCCGACGGGAGCGGTCACACATACACGGCTGGATGAGATAGCATCCGTCTGCAGCCTTGAATCCCATTAGCAATGCGCCTGGCTCGATACGCCGCAAGTAACGTCGGGCACCCCTAATAAAGCAACAACGGAGGGAAGCATGAGCAAGACGCGCGATTCAGACCGTGAAGCAGGATCTGAAGGAGAAAAAAACAAAGAAAAAGCCTTCAACTATAACAAGCAGATGAAGAAGCTGCAGGTCGAGCTTGCCCATCTGCAGGCGTGGGTCAAGCAATCGGGATTCAGGATTGTCATCATTTTCGAGGGACGCGATGCCGCCGGTAAGGGCGGAATGATCAAGCGAATTCTCGAAAAGGTGAGCCCACGCGTTTTTCGGGTTGTCGCGCTTCCGGCGCCGACCGATCGCGAAAAGTCACAGATTTACATGCAGCGGTATATTGCGCATCTGCCGGCGGCAGGAGAGATCGTTATCTTCGACCGCAGCTGGTACAATCGGCCGGGCGTCGACCGTGTCATGGGCTTCTGCACGGAAAAGAAGGCGCAGCGCTTTCTGGAACTGGCTCCGCGCTTCGAGGCAGCGATCGTGGAAAGTGGCGTGCTGCTGTTGAAATACTTTCTGACGGTCAGCGAGGAGGAACAGGGGCGACGCTTCAAAAAGAGGATTGAGGATCCTGTTCGGCAGTGGAAGCTGAGCCCTATGGATGTGGAATCCTATCGTCGCTGGTGGGACTACACCCGCGCCTATGACGAGATGCTTCGGATGACCGACACCGAACATGCCCCATGGTGGATTGTTCCTTCGGACGACAAGGAGCGGGCGCGCATAAACTGCATCTCGCATATCCTCAAATCCATTCCCTACGAACACGTCAAGTTCGATGAGCCGGATCTTGGGAAGCGCCAGAAGCGACCGCACGACTACGTCGAGGATGATAGCCTCCGCCGCGTCGTTCCTGATGTCACGGCATAGTCTTTCCAGAGCGCGACCGCATCGGTCGGACGGTCAGTTTTGAAGTAGCGAGCGAGAACGATGAATGGCGATGCGACTGTGAAAGAGGACACGCCGCCGGCAGCGCGACCCGGGCAGATCTCGATCGAGGCGCGGGTTAGCGATCTCGTTCGTCTGGGGATCATCGCAGTATTCGCCTACTGGTCAGCGCAACTGGTCGCGCCCTTCGCTCTGATTGTCGTATGGGCGGGTATCCTCACGGTTGCGCTTTACCCGATCTTCGACTTCCTGAGCCGGCTCCTGGGTGGGCGCCGGCTCCTGGCGGCGATTGCTCTTGTCTTCGCCTGCCTGTTCGTGATCATCGGTCCCCTCGCGCTGGTGGCCAGCAACTTTGCGGAGACATTGCAGTCCTTGATCGCAGGCGCTGGAAGCTTCACCCTCCCGCAAGCGCCCGACCGGCTGAAGGATTGGCCGCTCGTCGGGCCGCAGCTTTACGCGGCATGGAATCAGGCTGCCAACAATCTGGCCGCTGCGATCGTGACATTCCAGGCCCCACTCCGCGAAGTGGGAGGGCTGATTGTCGGAAAACTGGCCTCGATCGGAGGCGGCATACTTAGCTTTATCGCGTCAATTCTTCTTTGCGGCGTCCTGCTCACCGTGGCACCGCGCCTCAACGCAGGCATACAGATCCTGGCAAGCCGGATTGCTGGCGAGCGAGGCGTCGGCTTCGCGAAGCTGGCAGGTACCACAGTCAGGAACGTCTCTCGTGGCGTCATCGGTGTCGCGTTCTTCCAGACGCTCTTGTGTGGTCTGGTTTTCATCGCTTTCGATGTGCCGGCGCGGGGGGCTCTCACTTTCGCGGTGTTCATCCTCTGCCTCATGCAGATCGGACCAGGCCTTATCCTGGTGCCGGCGATCATCTGGAGCTGGTTCTCATGGCCACTCGGGGTGGCCGTTTCGTTCACGATCGTGGCTGTGCCCGTGATGCTTGTCGACAACATTCTCAAGCCGATCCTGATGTCCCGGGGCCTCTCCACGCCGATGCCGGTCATTCTGATCGGCGTCATCGGCGGGACGATCTCGCACGGGTTGCTCGGACTGTTTCTTGGCCCGGTGGTGCTCAGCGTCTTCTACGACCTTCTTCTCGCGTGGGTATGGCCCTCGCCCCTACCTGCACCTGTCGATGGCAGCCAACAAACCGACCAAACCCGAGAGGTCCAACCCGAAAGGCACCCCTGAAAAAATGCATGGGCTTTTGTTAGGAGGTGCCATCCTGATAGCAATAGCGCGACACCTCGCATTCGATTTCCCGGCACAGTTCCTCGTACTCGCCGATGAACCCTGGGTTTGTCGACGTTTCCCTTCGAAATCCATCAAGCGCGCTGGTAGCCAGATCGTATGATTCAAAAAGTTCGCCCACGGTGTCGCCGGCAAGACTGCGAAGCTGGGCGCGCAAGGCAGGCAGCTTCAGCATCAGCTTCTTTCGTCCATTTTCGGGACTCGGTGAATACATTTGACTGCTCGCAATCAGTCGGGACAAAAGGACATACGCAATGGAGCGCACGACGGATCGTTCCATGAGTCACTTCAAAAGAATTTCGGCGATATGACCGCTCTGGGAGAACAGATGCACAGCAATCTGATCGGACGCCTCCTGAAATTTATCGACGTTGGCGATGCTCTTGGCGAGGTGCTCTTCGGCTTGATCATGGCGCTCACGTTCACTGTTGGCGCGCGGCTTGTCGCCGGCGACGAGGCACTCGACGCGCGCGATCTGGTCATCGCGACATTGGGCTGCAATATCGCGTGGGGTATCATCGACGCCGTTCTGTTCCTCATCGGAATCCGCATTTACAGGCTCGATCGGGCCCGTGTTTTTCGTGCCATCAACAGCGCCGCGGATGACAAGAGTGCGCTGGCAGCAATTGCCAGGGAATTCCCTCCAGACGAGGGACCATTGACGCTGGACAAACGCGACCAGGACGAGGTCTATGGCTACATGCTGGCGTTGGCCAGGCGCGCGAAGCCATCGACCACCACCTTTTCGCTGGACGATCTCATCGGAGCTTTCATCGTCTTCGTGATCGTCGCGGCGACAGCTATCCCGGCGGTCATCCCCTTTCTCATCATCGACGACAAATACCTCGCTCTGCGCGTCAGCAACGTACTCCTCGTCGGCTTACTTTATGCAACGGGCCACGCATGGGCGCGTTTCGCAGGTTCCCGGCCCTTCGTGGTCGGAATGGCGATGACGGGCCTGGGGCTGATCCTTGTCACCGTCGCCGTCCTGCTGGGAGGATGAGCACCGCCAGATGATGAGCGTAACCGCCGGCCAGGTGCGGCCTCCACGCTCCCGTCTTGGCGGAAAATTCCCCGGCCTGACGCTCTTCGTCCTGCGCATTTTATGCGATTCTACGTCGCCTGCCCGCGAGGCGTCGTACCGCGCGAGATGTGTTGTCCAGACTACCCAAACGACTTACGCTCAAACGGCTTTCCTACGCAAAAGAGCTGTAACTTTAGATAGTTGAATGAGAATAGGCGCCTCATTAGTCTGGCGTTTCTACTTTACGGGATTGTTGACGCATTCACGCTTGCGTCGATGCTTCCGGGAGTAGTTGTCAAAGAAGAATACGCCCGCCCTGGAAAAACGCCGCCTGCCCTCTCCGTAACTTACACGATGCTACGAGAAAATCGCATCTTCGATGCGTAGTGTGTCTCAGGCAAGCCACAGGAGGATTCGGAAGAGCGCAGTCAGGCGGTCATCAGAGAAATTGCGAAATCGTCACTATGCGCCTGCGGCCATGGCGCACCGGGTCAAAGCCAACAGTATGTGTTGATCGGCAGGCACCCGTTCTTACAGAAAGGAAAATCCGATGGCGCAAGATCTCCATCCGGCAGCTATTGAGCACTTGCCAATCTTCATCACGCCGCCCGGTCAGACCGACTACCTTTTCGTCGGCGTCGTTGTCTTCCTGATCCTGATGATTTTGATCGTCGGCAATCTTTACTTTCAGCTTCACGCCGTTCCCGAGCGCATGGCACATCGCACCAGCAAGGTGCAGATGGAAATTGTGGCCGTGTTGGCGCTGATTTCGCTCTTCACGCACAATCACCTTTTCTGGATCGCGGGTCTGTTGCTCGCCTTCGTACACATCCCCGACTTCTCAACGCCGCTCTACTCGATCGCGCAATCACTAGGCAAGCTGTCCGGCCGCACGGTTGAAACGACAGACGACCCAGCCCTGGTCCGCGACCAGCCTCCCAAACCCGTCGAAGCGCATCCAAAGGCTGAAGAGCCGGCGAAGAGCGAGACGCAGGGCGAAGGGGTCTGACCATGTTTGAATTGATGCTTTGCTCGCTTCTCACGATCTTCCCGGACTACCTCTACCGACGCTATTTCCAGGGAAAGCGAATTGGCTACGAGATCAACCTCTATACCATGTGGTACGAGCTCCGCTGGGGCATCTCCGCGTGCCTCATGCTCACCATTTCGCTGATCACACTGATCTTCTACTTCCATCCTTCGACGAAAAACGTGACGGCGGTGTTCCGCACGGTGACCATCCTGCCGGAAACGGTTGGGCGCGTCGATGAGGTTTTTGTCGGCCTCAATCAGAAAGTTGAAGCCGGCGCGCCGCTTTTCCGACTGGATGACTCGCAGCAGCGGGCAGCACTTGAGACGGCGCGCCGGAAAATCGCCGAACTGGAAGCCCAAGCCAAGGTCGCACAAACCGAATTGGTGACAGCTGACGGCCAGATCCAGGAAGCCCAAGGTTCGCTTCAGGTTGCCGTGGACGAGTATGAGATGAAGGCACAGCTCCTGACCAAGGATGCCGTCGCCCGTCGCGAGGTCGAGCGCCTCGCCAACACGATCGAAAGCCGCAAGGGAACGCTCAGCGCCGCAATCGCCAAAAAGGATACCCTCCAGACCCAAATCACAGATCTTCTACCGTCACAAAAAGCGAGCGCGGAAGCAGCGCTTGCGCAGGCACAGGTAGAGTTGGACAAGACACTGGTGCGGGCCGGCGTCGCCGGTACGGTTCAACAGTTCACCCTGCGGCCAGGTGATGTCGTGAACACCATGATCAGGCCCGCAGGTATTCTCGTGCCGGCGACAGCTGGCAAAGGCACGCTAATCGCAGGCTTCGGGCAGATTGAAGCACAGGTCATGAAGCGAGGAATGATCGCCGAGGCCACCTGCATCGGAAAGCCCTTCACCATCATTCCGCTTGTTGTCACCGAGGTGCAGGATGTCATCGCGGCCGGGCAATTGCGGCCTACCGATCAGCTTGTGGATGTCCAGCAGCTGGCGCAACCGGGAACGCTTACCGTCTTCCTGCAGCCGCTGTTCGAGGGCGGACTGGATGACATTCCACCCGGCAGCAGCTGCATTGCCAACGCCTACACGAACAACCACGACGCGCTCGCCGACAAGAATATCGGCGCGGCGAAATGGGTGTTCCTGCACGTGGTGGACACCGTCGGCCTCGTGCACGCGATGATCCTGCGCATGCAAGCGATGCTGCTCCCCGTCCAGACGCTGGTCTTCGCCGGGCACTGAGCCACGGCCCTGATACAAAGGTTTGTTGCAAGACGCTCATGGATCCGGCCGCGTTCAGCGCTCGGATCCATTTCCATTTTCCGAGACCGGCATTGTGTTACCGCCTACTCCGGTCTCATGGATTTGGTCTGTCTGCGAATGCACTCGCTGGCCGCCCCGTCGGAAACACGGCCGCAAGCGCGAACAAGCAACACGTAAGGATGCACCGTCAGTCACGATTTGACCATCAAGCCAGACTGTTGCCGTGCGTAACGCAGCAGCGGGGCGACTTCGCGTTAGAAGCGGTTATCCACGCAGAGAATGGCAAGCTCAAGCGCGCTATCAGCCTGTTACCTCAGTGTCGCTCCAGGCAAGGGAGCGACCATCGAGAGCGTGCCCTAGCCGATGCCCTGGGTCAGGCCGAGCAGGAAGACGGCCGACCAGGGGACGTCCTTGGTGCTCATATCGACCTCAGCGACACGCGCTCTTCAAGCTTCTCCGCCTCCTCCTTGCGCTCACTGTAGCGGTCGGTCAGATAGGCGGAGGCATCGCGCGTCAAGATCGTGAATTTGACGAGCTCCTCGCATACATCGACGACCCGGTCGTAGTAGGACGACCGCATCATCCGCCCCTCGGCGTCGAACTGCTCGAACGCCTTCGCGACAGAAGACTGGTTCGGGATGGTGATCATCCGCATCCAGCGACCGAGAACGCGGAGTTGGTTGACTGCGTTGAAGGATTGGCTCCCGCCGGAGACCTCCATCACCGCTAGCGTCTTGCCCTGTGTCGGCCGGACGGAGCCGACCGAGAGCGGTATCCAGTCGATCTGCGCCTTCATGATGCCCGTCATCGCGCCATGTCGCTCCGGACTGATCCAGACCTGCCCCTCCGACCACGCCGAGAGGTCGCGAAGCTGCTGCACCTTGGGATGGGTGGCGGGCTGCTCGTCTGGAAGCGGAAGTCCTTTTGGATCGAAGATGCGGACCTCACATCCCATGCGCTCCAGCAGGAGCCGGGATTCGTGAGCAAGGAGCCGGCTGTACGAGACCTCACGCAGCGACCCGTAGAGTATGAGGATGCGCGGCTTATGAGTGGCGAAGACAGGCCGCATGGATTCGGCGTCGGGCATCCGGAAGTGAGCTTCTTCCAAAACTGGGATGGTTTCAGACAACGCGCTTCCCCTCGGCATCAATGACCTTCTCACCGTCCTCTTTGCTGAACGCTCCTTGGTGAGTGTCCGGAAGGATGTCGAGAACGACTTCCGAAGGGCGCGCAAGACGCGTCCCCATAGGAGTGATGACGAATGGTCTATTGATCAAGATCGGATACTGCAACATCGCATCCAGAAGCTGATCGTCCGTCAGGTCAGCGTTGTCGAGCCCGAGCGCCGCGTAGGGCGTACCCTTTTCCCGGATCGCTTCCCGGACAGTCAGTCCGGCGTCCGCGATCATCTTCACCATCTCTTCCCGCGACGGCGTCGTCTTCAGGTACTCGATGACGGTCGGCTCGATCCCCGTATTGCGGATCATAGCCAGCGTGTTGCGGGAGGTGCCGCAGTCAGGGTTGTGGTAGATCGTGACGTTCATGATGCAGTCTCCACGGTGGGGGGTCCGAAGCAGCCAGGTGATCAGAAGGAAGGCGCACAGTGCGCCGATGAGTTCCGCCGCCACGAACCCCGGAAGGTCGACAGGGCGAATTCCGGAGAAAGTGTTCGTGAACGCACGCGCGACGGCGACGGCAGGATTCGCAAATGACGTCGAGGACGTGAACCAGTAGGCAGCCGTGATATAGAGGCCGACCAACCACGGAACTGACTTCCGATCGAAGCGCACGCCGAGGAGAATAGTCGAGACGAGGCCAACGGTGGCAACCCCTTCCGCGAGCCATTGGCTCGCTCCGGAGCGCTCCTTGGTTGACCATTCGAGAAATGGACGCGCGAACATCGCGTGGGCCAGCACCGTGCCCGCGATGCCGCCGACGATCTGAACCGCGACGTAGGCAGGCAGGTCGCGCCTGGTCAGCGTACGCGACAGGGCAAATACCAGCGACACGACGGGATTGAAGTGCGCCCCGGATATCGGGCCGAGCACCGTGACGAGAACCACGAGGATCGCACCCGTCGCCAGCGTATTTCCAAGGAGCGCCAGCGCCGTGTCCTGCGTGAGCGAGGAAGCCATGATGCCCGAACCGACGACGGTCGCGACCAAGAGAGCGGTCCCTATGGCTTCGGCAGCCAGCCGTCGTGGAAGATCAAACGACTGCATCAGATCGCTTTCTTAGACACCGACGTCGCCCGGTCCATGGGGCGCGCGCAGCAGGTCGCGACGTCGGCGGCCGGAGCGCATATCTCCGGATGGCCGGCGCAGCAATCCTCCAGCAGGAACCGAACAAGCGCGCCGAGCGCGTTGTAGCTTGCGCTGTAGATGATCGACCGGGCCTCGCGCTTCTGCAGTACGAGCCCCGAGCGTTCAAGTTCCTTCAAGTGGAAAGAGATGTTCGACGGCGAGACGCGCGCCTTCTCTGCGAGCGCCCCCGCAGCAAGGCCATCGGGACCGGCGACGACGAGCATGCGCACGATCTGCAGGCGGGTTTCCTGTGAGAGGGCCGCAAAGGACATGAGAGCTTGACGTTCTTTCATATTTCAATATTCCTTGAAATGTTGAATCAGGAGATATCCGAAATGGACACGATCGACAAGACACTTTCGATGGACATCGATCTGGGCACGCTGCTTGGGTCGCTGGACGGTATCGAGGCGCTGCCTCTCGTCTTCCGATACGACGGCCGCAGCGTCAGGCCCGCATGTGACGGAGGTGAAGAGCGGGCGATTCGACACCCTTGACTGCCGCGCGAACACGGAGAGTTGGACAGAGATATGCATTCAGCTCTGGGACGTCGACGAGGAAGGCAGAACTCACATGCCTGCCGGGAAGTTCTGCGCGATAATCCGGAAGGTCTCCGAACGTGTAGGCCTACCAAGGACAGCCCGGCTGACCTTCGAGGTCAGCGACGGCATCCACCAATGCAGCTCTACTGCGCGTCGTTGCCATCGTGCCGATCGGGAGGCATCGATGTCGAACTTCTCCCGCGTTCGGCAAGCTGCAAGCCACGTGACCGCTGGTTGTCCGAGAGCACTGCGGAGGCGGCTGCTTACTACGCGCCGGCTGCTTCCAACAGCAGTTGTTGCAGGCAGTTCCAAGCAGGAGAAAACTGACGGGAGCGGCACGGATTCTGCCGCCCCTCACCACAAGGCCGGCTGCAACACGAATCGGAACCTCCTGCAACAGAAATGCAGTTGCAGCATTGTTGCAGGTAATTGCTGACAATGTTGCAGATTGGCCTAGACGCCTTTCTGACATGTCAACAAAAATTGCCAAACACTATCATAGGGTTGTGGCGGAAGAGGTGGGATTCGAACCCACGGTACGGTTTCCCGCACGCCGGTTTTCAAGACCGGTTCCTTAAACCACTCGGACACTCTTCCATCAGATTGATTTGATTGCCAATCGCCACGTCCCATCGTGTGACGATGGAACAATCGGCTTGCGACCAGATCAGACAATGAGGCTTTATAGCCGTTCGGATCGCAGCGTCAACCGCTTCCGCGCGGTTGTCCCTCTTGAACGCAATCTGCGGGCAAACGCCCCGAGACATCAATGGCTCGAGACGTGCCCGCAGAACAATTCGACCTAGCGGTTCAGTGCGCGATCGTTTTTCTGTTGGCCAGAAGCAGGATGTAGTCGTCCGCTGCGTCGGCAATCGCCATCGCGACTTCCGCAGGCGCCCATCCCTTTCGTTGCGCCTCCCGGATAATCTCGTGAAGCGCTGGCTCGACCTCCGCGCGGCAATCGAGAAGTCGTTGGTCATGCGTGGTATCACTGCGAACAGATTGGAGATTGATCATGACTGGCACCCCTCATTTTCAGGGTTCTACCATGACATAGATTGCAGGTTGAGCAAGCGATTGCTGAAGGAAAGATGAAATTTGGCTTGATGTGAGGTTTTTCGATTACATCACAACGAACGCGTTCGTCCGAGAACGGGATTGATTCGGCGCAGATTTCGAACTGAACAGGTCCCTTGACGCGTTTTCGCGCAGTGACGGGTGCCAACGTCAGGGAAGCTGGCGGATATCTAAGGAACGCCCGCGCAGATCAATTTTCGTTGATTTAATTAGCGTTCTTCCGGGTACTTTAATTAAGAGAATTTGCATATATGGACATAACGAAGCCATATCTTAGCCATGCACTACTCCTTCAACGCGACGGCAAGGAAATACGCGGCGGGAAAAGGTTTTCGCGATCCCGTGGCGGACCGGCGCCCCTCGCCTCCGGCCGAAAATATCGCTTTGGTTGTATTTCCTGCGACCTCGCCCGACCAGTCAGATCAATGGCGCTATACGATAGCGTGTGAATACCGAATGGCGTCGGTCCACGTAACACCAACGCATATTGGGTGGTCTTGCGCGCCGTAGCGGATCGCATATCCTTCTCCACGGAGGGGGCGGTCAATGCGTTTTACAATCGATTCCGCGGCTAGGGTCCGCGCGCGGCCAACCGTTTCAACTTCGTTCTGACTCGGCGTTCAATTCTTTGTTTTTCCAGAAAGGAACATGCGCATGGAAAGTGCAGGCGTTGGTTGGGTTGCAGCCATCATCATCGGCGGGATTGCCGGTTGGCTGGCGGAAAAATTCATGAACAGCAGCATGGGCGTGTTCATGAACATCATTCTGGGGATTGTCGGAGCGATCGTGGCGAACGCGATCCTTTCCGTTTTCGGCGTCGTTCTCGGCGGATGGATCGGTTATCTCATCGCCGGCTTTGTCGGCGCCTGCATCCTCATTGCGGTCGGGCGGGTCATCCGCCGCTGAGTTTCACGTATTTAAAAATGCCGGGCGCCTCGGCGTCCGGCCTTGTCTTTTTGGGATACTGGTACCGCTTTCTATCGACGGCTCATCAATCCGAACAGATAAGCGACACCGGCGGTTACGGCGAGCGCGAAAATCGGTTCCTCGCGCACCTTATCGCGCACCCGCTCCGTCATGACCGATGCTTCATCTGCGACAGCAGTCTTTGCGCCCTGCCCCAGCGCCACAACGCTTTCGGACAGGCGGGCAAGGTCTTCCCGCAGCGCCGCGACCTGCGCGGAAAGATCGTCAGCTGCCACCTCTACCTTAGCTCGCGTAGCGGCGGACTGGGCGGAGGCAGTTTTCATATCGGCCATTGTCTACTCCTCTTTTCTCGGGATGCTTGGTCAACGAAATAACCCCTGCAAAGGTTCCCGCGGCTGGTCTCTTTTGTTGCGTGTCAGACGGTCTGAACCGGCCCGGATATAACGCAGAGCTTTTGTCGCGATAACCCTTCATTTCCGTACGGGTTTGCTCTAAGGAACGTCAAATGCTTTGCCCGCGAACGGGCGATAGAATGCGAGGTTTGCGTTTCGATGTTCGATATTCTGCGAAGAGCCGCCCAGACTTGGGTTGCCAAGCTGCTCATGCTTCTCTTGGTCGCCTCCTTCGGCATATGGGGCGTTTCCCGCTCGCTGATCAGTGGTGGGAACAGTACCACTGTCGTGACCGTCGGCAACCAGCATGTCGACGTCAACGAATTCCGTCTCGCCTACCAGCGTCAGGTGGCAAACCTTAGCCAGCAATTCGGCATGCGCCTGACGCCCGAGCAGGCCCGCGCCTTTGGCGTCGAGCAGCAGGTTCTGGCGCAACTGGTGGCCGGCGCGTCGCTGGATCAGCTGGCCGACGACATGAACCTCGGACTGTCGCAGGATCGGCTGGCACAGCTAATCGGTGATGACCCGGCTTTCAAGGCTGTCAACGGTCAGTTCGACCGGTCGCTGTTCACGTCGCGCCTGCGCAATGCCGGCATCCGCGAAGACGACTATATCAAGGAACGCAGCAAGGTTGCTGTCCGCAGCCAGATCGTGGACGCCGTCTCCAACGGCTTCACCGCTCCGAAGACGCTTGTCGACGCTCTGAAGCAGTACCGCCAGGAAAGCCGTGGCATCGACTATCTTCTGCTGACAAATGCGAATATCGAGCCGATCAAGGCTCCGGCGGACGACGTGCTCGCAAAGTGGTTTGAAGGGGCAAAGCCTCGCTTCCGCGCCCCGGAATATCGCAAGTTCGCCTATCTGAAGCTGCAGCCGGAAGACATCGCCGATGTCGGCTCCGTCACCGACGACCAGATTCGCGAAGACTTCGACAAACGCAAGGATAGCTATCGCACGCCGGAGCTCCGTACCGTCGAACAGCTTACCTTCCAGAACAAGGACTTGGCCAACGCAGCGGCTACGGCTTTGAAGACCGGCACCACGTTCGATCAGCTGATCGCCGATCAGGGCAAGACCGCAAGCGACGTGTTCCTCGGCGAGTTCTCGAAGGACAAGGTTCCGGATCAGACTGTTGCTGACGCCGCGTTCGCGGTGACCAAGAACGGCGGTACCACGCCTGTTGTCGAAGGTTCCTTTGGTCCTGTCATCCTGCGCATCAGCAACATCAAGCCGGAATCCACGAAGAGCCTGGACGAGGTCAAGGAAGAGATCCGCAAGCAGCTTGCGGTCACCAACGCCTCGCAGGAACTCATCAACATTCATGACCAGATCGAGGATCTCCGTAGCTCCGGCTCCACGCTCGAACAGATCGCCACGCAGCTGAAACTGAAGGCTGTCGTGATCGACGCCGTGGATTCGACGGGCCTCGACAAGAGCGGCAACGAGGTCAAGGACATTCCGGCCAAGCAGCAGGTTCTTGCTGCCGCCTTCAAGGCCGAGGCTGGTGCCGATGTACCCTCACTGTCGATCGGCACGGATGGCTATCTGTGGCTCGACGTCCGTGAGGTGACGCCCGAGCGCGACCGTCCGCTTGCCGAAGTTCGCGACAAGGCCGTCGCCGACTGGACCGCGGAACAGCAGAAGGCGGAACTTGCCAAGAAGGCCGACGAGTTGAAGCAGCAGGCACAGAAGGGCACGTCTCTGGCCGATCTCGCCGCTCCCCTCGGCATCACAGTCGAAAGCAAGAGCGGCATTACTCGCGGCATGGACGATGCGGTGCTCGGCAATGCCGGTGTCACGGCTGCATTTGCGGGCCCGATCGATACCGTCGCCAACGCGGTCGGTGCCGACCCGACGACGCAGATCCTGCTGAAGGTCACGGAAGTCAATCCGGAAGCGACTGGTGACGTGCTCAACAACCAGGATCAGCAAATCACCTCAATGGCCAACGCCGCCGGCGACGACATTCTCGATCAGATGGTCAACCTGCTGCAGACGCAGTATGGCGCATCGATCAACCAGCAGCTGGCAGAACAAGCAACCGTCCGCTAGGGAGAGCGAACAGCATGACCGATCTGAAGCCGCTTCTGGCCAAGGCTGCGAGCCGCGAACCGCTGACACGCGAGGAAGCGCGCCAGGCGTTCGACATCCTGATGTCCGGTCAGGCGACACCTTCGCAGATCGGCGGCTTTCTGATGGCCCTGCGTGTGCGTGGTGAGACCGTCGACGAGATCGTCGGTGCGGTCAGCACGATGCGATCGAAGATGCTGACCGTGGAGGCGCCTGCCGATGCGATCGACATCGTCGGCACCGGCGGCGACGCCAGCGGTACCTATAATATCTCGACGCTGGCGGCGCTGATCGTCGCCGGCGCGGGTGTTCCGGTTGCCAAGCACGGCAATCGGGCGCTGAGCTCCAAATCCGGCGCGGCCGACAGCCTCGCCGCACTCGGCGTCAAGCTGGACATTCCGCCGGAAGTAATCTCGCGCTGCATTCATGAAGCCGGCGTCGGCTTCATGTTCGCCCAGCAGCACCACTCCGCGATGCGCCACGTCGGGCCGTCGCGCGTCGAGCTCGGCACGCGGACCATCTTCAACCTTCTCGGTCCGCTCTCCAATCCGGCCGGCGTGCGCCGTCAGCTGCTCGGCGTCTATGCGCCGCAATGGGTGGTCCCGATCGCCGAAGTCATGCGTGATCTCGGTTCGGAAAGCGTCTGGGTCGTCCACGGCAGCGGTCTCGACGAGATCACCACGACCGGCAGCACCAATGTCGCGGCACTTGAGGGCGGCAAGATCCGTACCTTCGAGCTGTCTCCGGCTGATTTCGGCCTGCAGCCGGTCAAGCTGGAAGCGATCAAGGGCGGTGACGGCGTTGTGAATGCGGCGGCACTTCGTGAGGTTCTCAGCGGCGCCAAGAATGCCTATCGTGATATCGCGCTGGCCAATGCAGCTGCATCCCTCGTGATCGCGGGCAAGGCGGAGGTCCTGCGCGACGGTATGCGGCTCGCTACCGAATCGCTGGATAGCGGCGCGACCGCGGCAGCCCTCGACAAACTCATCGCCGTGTCGAACGATATCGACTAGGATCGTGATATGACGGATATTCTCAAGAAGATCGAACTCTACAAGCTGGAGGAGATCGCCGCCGCGAAGGCGAAGGTTTCGCTCGCGGACCTCAAGGCGATGCAAGCCGGGCAATCCGCTCCCCGCGGCTTCCACAAGGCACTCGTGGAAAAGCGTGACGCCGGCAATTTCGGCCTGATCGCCGAAATCAAGAAGGCCAGCCCTTCCAAGGGATTGATCCGCCCCGATTTCGATCCGCCGGCGCTCGCCAAGGCGTATGAGCTCGGCGGTGCGGCCTGCCTGTCGGTGTTGACCGACACTCCGAGCTTTCAAGGCGCGCCCGAATTCCTGACCGCCGCGCGGGCCGCCTGCGACCTTCCTGCACTCCGCAAGGACTTCATGTTCGATACCTACCAGGTGCAGGAAGCCCGTGCATGGGGCGCCGATTGCATCCTGCTGATCATGGCCTCGCTCTCCGACAGCGATGCCGAACGCCTGCAGGACGAAGCGTTTGGCCTCGGCATGGACGTTCTGGTCGAAGTTCACGATGCGGAAGAGATGGAACGCGCCCTGAATCTCTCCTCCCCGCTGGTCGGCATCAACAACCGTAATCTGCGGACTTTCGAAGTCAGCCTGACGGTAAGCGAAGAGCTTGCCGGCATGGCGCCTGCCGATCGACTGCTCGTCGGCGAAAGCGGCATTTTCACCAATGCCGATTGCAAGCGGCTGCACACTGTCGGCATCAACACCTTCCTCGTGGGTGAAAGCCTGATGCGCAAGGACGATGTGACGGCCGCGACCCGCGCCCTGCTCTTCGACAACGCCACGATGGCGGCCGAGTAACATGAGCGGCGGTCGAGCCGAACTCACGCATATCGATGCCTCGGGAGAGGCACGCATGGTCGATGTCGGCGACAAGGTCGAGACGGTTCGCGTCGCAACCGCCGAGGGCTGCGTGAAGATGGCGCCGGAAACGCTTGCGCTGATCCGCCAGGGTAACGCCAAGAAAGGCGACGTCATCGGCACGGCTCGCCTTGCGGGCATCATGGCGGCCAAGCAGACCAGCAGCCTTATTCCTCTCTGCCATCCCCTCATGTTGACCAAGGTTTCGGTCGACATCACCGAGGACGACAATCTGCCGGGGTTGCGCGTGACAGCAACCGCTAAGCTGACCGGGCGAACCGGCGTCGAAATGGAAGCGCTGACGGCTGTTTCCGTCGCCTGCCTGACGATCTACGACATGGCCAAGGCCGCGGACCGCACGATGGAAATCGGCGGCATCCGGCTGCTTGAGAAATCGGGCGGCAAGTCCGGTGATTTCCTGCATCCGGAGCATTCGAAATGAGCCTGATCCCAGTCGCGGAGGCGCAGGAACGGCTGCTGTCGCGGGCTCGACCGATCCAACTGTCGGAGTCTGTTGCGCTTGCCGCAGGCGATGGGCGCGTGCTTGCGGAGGATTTGGCCGCGAGACTGACGCAACCGCCCTTCGATGCCTCGGCGATGGATGGGTACGCCTTGCGGCATGCGGATGCAGCGGAACCCGGCGCTGCACTGGCACTCATCGGAACATCGTCAGCCGGCCACGGCTTCGATGGCACGATCGGCGAAGGCGAGACGGTTCGCATCTTCACCGGCGCTCCGGTTCCAGCAGGTGTCGACAGCGTGCTGTTGCAGGAGGATGCCGAGAAGGTCAATGGCGGCATACGGACGAACTATCCGGTGCGCGAAGGCCAGCATATCCGACCACGCGGACAGGACTTCGTGGAAGGAGAGACCGTTCTCCCGGCCGGCACCGTGCTCGATTTTTCCAGGCTGACAGTAGCGGCCGGCATGAACCACGCGACGTTGCCGGTATTGCGCAGGCCGCTGGTCGCCCTTCTTGCCACCGGTGACGAATTGCTGCCTCCGGGAAGCACGCTTGCGGACGCGCAGATTATCGCTTCAAGCACCTTCGGCATCGCGGCTCTGGCCCGCAAGGCAGGTGCAGAGGTCCTAGATCTCGGCATTGTACCTGATGACACGATAGCGATCACCGAAGCCGTCTCGCGGGCAAGAAACGCAAAAGCGGATGTCATCGTCACGCTTGGCGGCGCATCTGTCGGTGATCATGACCTGGTACAGGCGACGCTGCTTGCGGCGGGCATGAAGCTTGATTTCTGGCGTATTGCCATGCGGCCGGGCAAACCGCTGATGGTCGGCAGCCTCGGAGAGACCCATGTCCTCGGTCTGCCGGGCAATCCCGTCTCCAGCCTCGTGTGCGGGCTGCTGTTCCTCGAGCCTCTGATCCGCAAGCTGGCAAGCCTGCCGCCAGTTAAACGCGAGGCAACTGCGGAGAGCGCGGTAGTATTGCGCGCCAACGACCAGCGCCAGGACTATGTTCGGGCGCGGCTGATACGATCCCCGTCCTGCTCGCTGCTCGTTGAGCCCTTCAGCAAGCAGGATTCTTCGATGATGAAGATCTTTGCCTATGCCGATTGCCTGATCGTGCGCCCGCCGCATGCGGCTGAACTTCCGGCTGGCGGTCCCTGCCCTGTCATACTCTTGCGTCCAGACCTTATCGGCTGACCTCGCCAGGTCGTGGTATGGTCTTGTCATCGGATTTCAGCATAACGACCGGAAGAGGGCGATGACCACCACGCAACAGCCAGTACGCGATACACAGTCGATGGTATCAGGCATGAGGCCGAAGCTCGTCGAGGGAGAGTTCATATTCTGCACCACGCGAGACGAACGCCTGGCGGAACGCATTGGCGATTTTGCCCTGGCGCGGTTTCGCGAAGATGAAGGCATCTCGTTCATCATAGAGAGGAACCAAGCCGCCGAGATGGGGTTCGACTGCAGCCTCCCGATGCGCCGGATCATCCTCGAGGTCTTTTCCTCGCTGGAAGGCATTGGATTGACAGCGGCGGTTGCCACGGCCCTCACCGCCCATCAAATCCCCTGCAACATGGTGGCCGCCTATCACCACGACCACGTCTTCGTGCCCGCGGACATGGCCGGCACGGCGATCGATATTCTGCGGGAATTGCAGCAATCCGCCACCTCGGCAGGGTTCGGCCGCTAAACCCGCTGGTCGATGGCGAACACGCCGCTAACTTTTGCGGTGTCCTGTGTGCTATCGCCGAAGTCCGGCACTGCATATTCCGCGATCAGACGCAGTTGGTTCCTAGGCAACGGCGCGCGACGCGGATCGCCGATAAGCACATCAATCCCCGATGACGTGCACCGGGCAAGGAAGGGCAATGCACGATCCGCCAACTGGCGATCATAGAACACATCGCCCGCGAGAATTATATCGACGTCCGGCGGTTCTCCGGAGAGCATATCTGTCTGTATCGCTTCGATGGGAAATCCGTTTGCCTCGGCATTGAGGCCGATTGCGGCGATGGCATTCGCGTCGATGTCAACGGCCTTGACGGCAACGGCACCGCACCTAGCGGCTGCGATTGCGACAATTCCGGAGCCCGCCCCAAGATCGAGGACGCGGCGTCCCCGGACTAGTGCCGGATTTGCAAGGATATGATGCGCAAGCACGGCACCGCCCGCCCAGCAATAGGCCCAATAGGGCGCTGGATCGTCATCACGTCTCGCAAGCCGCGAGAGGCCGCTGCCGGGATGAGCCATGTAGAGCCATATGCCAGGCAAGCCTGGCACAGGCAGGAGGCGCAGGTTCGCCTGAATGAAAGCCCGAGCATCCTCGGCGAATGGCTTCATTCGCTCAATAGTTCTTCATCGCAAGATGCGGAATCCCGGCGTCCAGAAACTCGTCGCCGTAGGCAACAAAGCCGAGGCGCTCGTACAGCCCCACCTTGTCGCTCTGGGCCGTCAGGTAAAACCGATTGCTGCGGGCCGCGCGATGTTCGGTCATCGCATAGTCCATCATTCGACTGGCTATGCCCTGCCCCCGCCAAGCCATCGCAACGGCCACGCGCCCGATCTTGACGTGCTCCTGCGTATGGAGCACGCGGAGTGTGCCGCACACCTCGCCCGCTGCCAATGCAACGACGTGATGTGCGGTCAGGTCGTAAGTATCGAACTCCTCGTCCGGCGGAACCTTCTGCTCGGCGATAAAGACCTCGCGCCGAAGCTTGAAGCCTTCGTTGCAGAGGGTGCTGAAGAGCGGAACCGTCAGGATCACTACGTCATTCATCGCATCCTCCTTTGCGCCGGTGAGACGTTACAGACGTCAGCCCTTCTTCTTCGTGAATTTCGGCTTCGGACCATTGGACGGCTTGCCCTCGAATTTAGGCTTACCTTCGAATTTGGGCTTGCCTTCAAACTTTGGCTTGCCGGACTTCTTCGCCCACGGCTTGCTGTCGCGCCGATCGTCGCTGGGTCCCTGTGCAGGAGCAGTGTCGCTGCGCGGGCCCTTCTTGAAACCATCCTTCGGACGCTCGTCGCGACGGTCATCGAAAGTCTTCTTGCCGGCATAGGGCTTCGGCGCGGAAGGCCGGCTGTGGAAGTCCGGCGTGCCGTTCAGCTGAGTGACACGAATGCCGCGCTCGAGAGCCTTGTTGGGTCCGATCGCCTGCAGGAAGGCATCGGCGCTGTCAGCGGCGATCTCCACGAAGGTCTCGTCCTGCTGCATCTTGATTGCGCCGATCTCGCGCTTGGTCACGTTGCCGTTGCGGCAAAGCATCGGGATCAGCCAGCGCGGCTCAGCGTTCTGCTTGCGGCCGACGGAAACAGAGAACCAGATGCTGGCGCCGAAATCGTCGCGCGGGCCTTTCTGGCTGGGCTCGCGTGGCCCATCGGCGTTGTCACGGCGCTTGCGGCCACGGTCGTCCTGCACAGCCACCTCGATGAGGTCCTCCGGTGCGGACTGATTGGAACGGTACAGATTGACGAAGGCGTTGGCGAGCTTCTCGGCCCCATGCGTGTCCAGCAGACGCTTGACGAGATCCTGCTCTTCTTCGCGCGGTGCTTCGGCGAAAATCGGGTCGGCCAGCAGACGCTCTTCATCGCGGCCGATCACCTCTTCTGCCGACGGCGGGCGACCCCAGGCCGCAGCGATGCCGGCGTTGTCGAGCAGCCGCTCGGCCTTGCGACGAGCGTTCAGCGGTACGATAAGGGCGCTTACACCCTTGCGCCCCGCACGACCGGTGCGGCCACTGCGGTGAAGCAGCGTTTCCGGATTGGTCGGAAGGTCGGCATGGATCACAAGATCGAGGCCGGGAAGGTCGATGCCGCGTGCGGCAACGTCGGTCGCAATGCAGACACGGGCACGGCCATCGCGCATCGCCTGCAGCGCGTGGCTGCGCTCGTTCTGCGTCAACTCGCCCGACAGCGCCACAACGTTGAAATTGCGGTTATGAAAGCGCGCCGTAAGGTGATTGACCGCCGCACGCGTCGAGCAGAACACGATCGCATTGCTTGCTTCATAGAAACGCAGGGCATTGATGATCGCGTTCTCACGATCGCTGGGATGAACGACCAATGCGCGATATTCGATGTCGACGTGCTGCTTCTCTTCAGTGGTCGTGGCGATGCGAACGGCGTTCTTCTGGTAGCTCTTCGCGAGCTTGGCGATCGCAGCCGGGACGGTTGCCGAAAACATCAGTGTGCGCCGATCGTCCGGCGAGGCTTCCAGAATGAACTCCAGATCCTCGCGGAAGCCGAGGTCGAGCATTTCGTCGGCCTCGTCAAGCACGACGGCCTTGAGCGACGACATGTCGAGCGCTCTGCGGCGGATGTGGTCGCAAAGGCGGCCAGGCGTGCCCACGACGATGTGCGCTCCACGCTCGAGCGCGCGGCGCTCGCTGCGGATATCCATGCCCCCGACGCAGCTGACGATCACGGCGCCGGTAATTTCGTAGAGCCATTCCAGCTCACGCTTGACCTGCAGCGCCAATTCGCGTGTCGGCGCAATCACCAGTGCCAGCGGCTGTGCCGCCGGTTCAAAGCGATCTTCGCCGTCCAGAAGCGTCGGCGCCAGCGCAAGGCCGAAGGCAACGGTCTTGCCGGAACCGGTCTGGGCGGAAACCAGGGCGTCCGACTCGGCCAAGGCCGGATCGAGCATGGAATTTTGGACCGGGGTCAGCTCGGTATAACCGCGCTTCACCAACGCCTTGGCGATCGCCGGAACGACGCCGTTGAAATCTGTCATCTTGTCTGTCTTTCGGAATTTTCACGCGCATATTGCGCAGTGGCCGGAACCAGCCGGCTGAAAAGTTGCGCCGTTCCTACTTCGTCGGCGGACAAATGTCAAAGCGGATGTCCCTTCCATAGCCAAACATCGACGCTTTCGCTGCGGCCGCGGATCGGCACCTGCGCTGGACCTTCAAGTTGACCGGAGCGCAATGGGGCGCTGTCGGCGCCTGCCGCGTCCATCAGCGTTGCACTCAGCGCCAGCTCCGCACCGCGCGCGGCCGCCACTTCCATAAGGCGGCTGGCGACGTTGACCGTATCACCGGTGGCGGTAATCTGTCGGCGGTTGCCGGTGCCAAGACGCGACGCCACCACCGGCCCGTAGTGCGCACCGACCTTGAAACCGATATTGCGACCATCCAGTATCGGATGTGTCGCAAGCCAGGGACGCATCCGCGCACACAATTGCACGGCGCAGGACGCCGCCCGCGCTGCATCATCGCTGGCCGGCTGCGGCAAGCCGAACAGAATCATGGCGCCATCGCCCATGAAGCTCGTTATGGCGCCGCCGTGTGCGCGCGCCTCCTCATCGACGATCTCGAAGAATCCGCTCAGCACGTCGCGCACATGCGTGACGCCAATGGCCTCGCTCAGACCCGTGAAGCCGGACAGGTCGATGAAGACCACGGCAGCATCCTGGCGAACGGGATGCGCGAGGAAGCCCGGGTCGCGCGCGAGCCATTCCCCGAGCCCGGGCGCCTCTATCCGCTGCAACAGGTCGCTTTGGGCCGCAAAGTGCGACGCTTGGCGCCTGTCGATCCAAAGCTCCCCGGCGCCGAACAGCAAAATCGGCGGTAGAGCCGCTGCGATCGGCAACGCTGCGCTGAACCAATAGCCTTCCGCGAAGGCGAGCATGTTGAGCGCGCCCCAAGCAAGCACGAGGGCGATGATCGTCGCATAGCCGACGGCGCTGCGGCGCCAGGCGAGGAGACCGAGCAGCAGGATCGGCAGAACGACACAGATGATGGCATCAAAGCGACGAATATTGCTATCGCGGATGATGCTGTCGCCTGCGATCAGATGCGTTGTTGCCGTCGACATCACCTCCACGCCTGGCAGAACCGGATCGAAGGGTGTCGGGAAGACATCACCACCGCCGGCGACTGTCGAGCCAATGACGACCACCCTGCCCTCGACCGCCTTTGCTTTCAGTTTTCCGTCAAGGGCGTCCATCGCGCTGTAGGTCGGAATGGTGCCCTTGGGCCCGTAGAAGGTGAGCGGCAACCGTTGGCCCGTATCGGTCGGCAGGTGCCGATCGCCAAGCGCGAGGCCGCCAGGCACGAAGACGGGATTGATCCCGAGCGCAAGCGACGCGACCCTGAGCGGGAACGATTGATCGACGCGATCCGGCCCGCGCGAAATCAGCGGGACGTAGCGCGGTATTCCGGTCTGATCGGTCGCAAGATTGACGATGCCGACGGCCGCGACGTCAGAGAAGCGGGTAAGTGGCAACAGCAGCTGGTTGGCGACAGGTACCGCAGACAGCGGATCATTGGCGTCGCTTGTCACCGATTGGGTACTTTCCGGAAAGACGCCTGCTCCCGCGATAACCGCCGGTGTCTCCTGTAGCGCCAGTGCAAGCGCGGCGTCATCAGCGTCAGTACCGTGATCGACGAGCAGCAAGTCAAGTGCCACAACCTTCGGCTTAAGCGAGGTGATGGCGTCAACCACGCGCGCCAATGTGGCCCTGTTCAGCGGATAGCCGTGTGCCGCGGCCGTGCGATCATCGATTGCGACGATGCTGACGATCGGAGGCGGTGTCCGGGCGCCGATCGCAATGCTCCTGATATCGGTGAGCAAAGCCTCCATGCGGTCGAGAAAGCCCGCGTTTCCACTGAGGTGCAACGACGCAAGCAGGCTGCTCCAAAGCAGTGAGAAGACAATGGTGACGGTGACCAGAAGCCGTTTGGCATTCATTGGGAGTTACTGGCCAAGGCGCGCGAGCAAGGCCGCCGATCGTGCCGGCGGCCAGCGGCGGACAGTCAGCGGGCCGCTGCCGGAGGAGACGTCTACGCCCTCGCCGACCGAGAGCACGACGGAGGCGCGCGACGCGGGTCGAGCGACCGCGACACGCCCGCGTACGACCAAAACAGACGTCGTGCCATTCTTGACGTCAACCGCCCATCGCGTTCCGCGGACGGCGGCAATGGCCTGCGGCGTCATGACCTCGAAACCGTTCGGGCGCTTCTGGCGATCGACATCGACCAGAACCGCCTTGCTGCGGAGTGATAGCGCATCTACGCGGCCATCGCGGTCACGGTCGACCAAGTTGAAACGCGCGCCAAGCTCCGCAGTGACGACGACGCCATCCGGGCAGCGGATGATCTGTCGGGGCGGGCCGGCAATGCGTTGCACGGTGCAGCCGCCCTGCTGTGCCAAAGCAATGTCGGGTGCGGCGACGTAGATGGCGCCAAGACTAGCCAAAGCCAGCAGGATATTCAAGAATACGCGCATATCCGTCTCCCCTACCATGTGCACCCATACGCTCATCTGCATGACACTATCTGCCAGAGATGAGCTGATGAAAATCGATATTTTGGCATGCTGGCGTAACCGCTCTGATGAATGCTTCGCTCTCTATGCGCGTGGCGATCGCCCTTGCCGCAAAGCCCTCGCCTCCACCGAGGGTAGCAACAAACGCAAATTGCAACATTGATTAATATTTAGCGAAAACTTTACACACCACCCTTAGATTTCGCCCGGCGTGCAATCGGGTGCGCCGGAACGATTATCGGGGGCTTCATCTATGGTCGGGATTCTATCAGGCATCGGTTCGTCTGCCGTACTGGAAGCGCTCAACAAGTCGCAGGCCATCATTGAATTCGACCTCACCGGCAAGATCCTGACTGCGAACGAGAACTTCTGCAAAGCCGTTGGCTACCAGTTGAGCGAGATCATCGGGAAACATCACCGGATCTTTGTTGATCCCGCCGAGGCAGCCACGAAGGCCTATGCCGATTTCTGGACGAATCTCGGCGCCGGCCAGTTCGGCCAAGGCCAGTACAAGCGCATCGCCAAGGGCGGACGGGAAATCTGGATTGAAGCCAGCTACAACCCGATCTTCCGTGGTAAGAAACCTGTCAAGGTCGTGAAATTTGCGACGGACATCACGGCCGCCAAGAAGCAAAGCGCCGAAGATCGCGGAAAGTTGGATGCCCTGTCACGCGCGCAGGCGATCATCGAATTCACGCCGACAGGTGAAATCATCACAGCCAACGAGAACTTCCTGGCGACGCTCGGCTACTCCCTGAACGAGATCGTCGGCAAGCACCATTCGATGTTCTGCGAAAGCGATTATGCGAGCACACCTGACTATCGGAAATTCTGGCGTGATCTTGGTGCCGGCACGTTCGCCAGCGACCAATTCAAACGCGTGGCCAAGGGCGGTCGGGCCGTCTACATCCAGGCGTCCTACAATCCCA
This sequence comes from Rhizobium sp. S96, assembly GCF_030382195.1. Taxonomy (NCBI): domain Bacteria; kingdom Pseudomonadati; phylum Pseudomonadota; class Alphaproteobacteria; order Hyphomicrobiales; family Rhizobiaceae; genus Rhizobium; species Rhizobium sp. S96. The sequence continues at coordinate 228,969 of NZ_JAUDRY010000015.1, read as the reverse complement.
TTCTCGACGACGCCGGTCGCGTGTTCAAGGTCGTCAAGTTCGCCACTGACGTGACCGACCGCATGAAGGTCGTCAACGACCTCGGTGCCGGCCTCGCGCGCCTGTCCGAGTGCAATATCCGCCAGACAATCGACGAGCCTTTCGCCGGCGAGTTCGAGGTCCTTCGCCGGGACTTCAACACGTCGATCGGGGCGTTCCAGGAAACACTGGCCAAGGTGCTGGGTCAGACCAATGTGCTGAACGGCAACAGCCAGGAGATGCGCCACGCGGCCGAGCAACTCTCAGAGCGGACCAAGGAACAGGCGACCTCACTGGAAGAGACCTCAGCGGCTCTCGAAGTGGTGACGGCAACAGTAAAATCGTCGACGCAGAACACACAGGAAACCCGCAAGCTGGTGCAGAGTGCCATGGCATCCGCATCGGCTTCGGCCAACGTCGTGCGCGAAACGATCACCGCCATGCAGCGCATTGCTTCCGCGTCCAAGGAGATCGGGCAGATCATCGGCGTCATCGACGAGATCGCGTTCCAGACCAACCTGCTGGCGCTCAACGCCGGCGTGGAGGCAGCCCGCGCCGGTGAAGCCGGCAAGGGCTTCGCGGTCGTTGCGCAGGAGGTGCGCGAGCTTGCGCAGCGTTCAGCCAAGGCTGCCAAGGAAATCAAGGGCCTGATCCAGAACTCCGGCAAGGAAGTTGACGAAGGCGTTCGCCTCGTCGATGCGACAGGCTCGGCGCTGAACGAGATCGAAACCTTCGTCGCGTCGATCGATGCGAATACCAGCGCCCTCGCCACTGCTGCGGCGGAGCAGTCCACTGGCCTCTCAGAGATCAACAATGCCGTTTCGCAGATCGATCGCATGACCCGGCAGAACGCCGAAATGGTGAAGCGAACGACCGGCATCAGCGCCGAACTGGCGGCCGGCGCGGCAACCCTTGCCGAACTCGTCAACCACTTCAAGCTGAACAGACGCGCCGCCATCCGCGAGCCAAACGCGCCCGCCGCACGGCGTCCGCAGCAGGCCGCATAAGGAGAAGAAATCAGTACACAAAGCAAAGCCGCCTGCACCAATGATGCAGGCGGCTTTTTCGATTCAGCCAGTGTTTCGTTCACAAAAGCGGTCGCCCGCCCTGTTAGACCAGACGGCTTTGCTCGGTCGCGGCTTCGATGAAGCTTGCGAAAAGCGGATGCGGATCGAGCGGACGGCTCTTCAGTTCCGGATGGTACTGGACGCCAATGAACCACGGATGATCCGGATACTCGACCGTTTCGGGCAGAACGCCATCCGGCGACATGCCGGAGAAGACCAGGCCGCAATTTTCCAGGCGATCCTTGTAGTCGACGTTGACTTCATAGCGATGGCGATGGCGTTCCGAAATATCGGTCGAGCCGTAGATATCGGCGATCTTGGTGCCCTTCTTCAAGGCTGCCTTGTAGGCACCGAGACGCATCGTGCCGCCGAGGTCGCCTGCAGCGTTGCGCTTCTGCAGCTCGTTGCCCTTGACCCACTCGGTCATGAGGCCGACGACCGGCTCCTTGGTCGGGCCGAACTCCGTCGAGGACGCATGCTCGACGCCAGCCAGATTGCGGGCTGCTTCGATCACCGCCATCTGCATGCCGAAGCAGATGCCGAAATAGGGAACCTTACGCTCGCGGGCGAAGCGTGCCGCATGGATCTTGCCTTCGGAACCGCGCTCGCCGAAACCGCCAGGAACCAGGATCCCGTGTACCTTTTCAAGGTACGGCGCCGGGTCTTCCTTTTCGAAGACTTCCGATTCGATCCACTCGAGGTTGACCTTGACGCGGTTGGCAATGCCACCGTGGTGCAGCGCTTCGATCAGCGACTTGTAGGCATCCTTGAGGCCTGTGTACTTGCCGACGATCGCGATCGTCACTTCGCCTTCCGGCGTGCGGATGCGATTGCAGACCTCTTCCCAGGAATCAAGGCGCGGCTTCGGAGCCGGCTCGATGCCGAAGGCGGCCAGAACTTCGTTGTCGAGGCCTTCCTTGTGGTAGGCGATCGGCACGTCGTAGATGTTGCCTACGTCGAGCGCCTGAATGACAGCCGATGGACGGACGTTGCAGAACAGCGACAGCTTGCGGCGTTCCGCTTCCGGAATTTCGCGATCGGCGCGCACCAGCAGGATATCGGGATGGATGCCGAGCGCCTGCAGTTCCTTGACGGAATGCTGCGTCGGCTTGGTCTTCAATTCCCCGGCCGCCGGAATGTAGGGCATCAGCGTCAGGTGGACGTAGATCGCGGTGCCACGCGGCAGGTCGTTGCCGAGCTGACGGATCGCTTCCATGAACGGCATCGCCTCGATATCGCCGACCGTGCCGCCGATTTCGCAGATGACGAAGTCATAGTCGTCATTGCCTTCGGTGACGAAGTCCTTGATCTCGTTGGTGACGTGCGGGATGACCTGCACCGTCGCGCCGAGGTAGTCCCCGCGGCGTTCCTTGTCGATGATGTTCTTGTAGATGCGGCCGGTCGTGATGTTGTCCGTCTTGGTCGCGGAACGCCCCGTGAAGCGTTCGTAGTGACCGAGATCGAGATCGGTTTCGGCACCGTCGTCGGTGACGAAAACTTCGCCGTGCTGGGTCGGGCTCATAGTGCCCGGATCCACGTTCAAATAGGGGTCAAGTTTGCGTAGCCGCACCCGATAACCACGGGCCTGCAGCAACGCTCCGAGAGCCGCGGCCGCAATTCCTTTACCGAGAGAGGAAACCACGCCGCCAGTGATGAATACGTATCGCGCCATGGGAGTCACCGGATACCTTTTCAAAAACGATTCCACCAGCCCAAAAATTCATTTCCTGAATTTTTGGTGCCAGCGTGAAATCTGAACAAAAGAAAACCGGCAGACCCAAGGGCCTGCCGGCGGTTTATCTCTTCTGCCGCTTACTGTCCGCTCGGGGCAGTCGCGGGTGTCTGCGCCGGAGCAGCGGGCGTGGTCGCCTGCGGAGCTGCCGGAGCGGTCTGAGTAGCAGGTGCAGCAGGAGCCGTCGCCGCAGGCGCGGTTTCGGCAGCCGGTGCTGCGGGAGCAGTTGCAGCAGGCGCTGCCGGGGCGGTCGCGGCTGGTGCAGCAGCCGCCGGAGCAGCCTCACCACCGGTCGGAACGCCGTTGCCTGCCGGGGCTGCTGGTGCTGCCGGAGCGGCCGCGCCGTTCTGGCCGCCGAGAGAATCGAGGATGCCCTTGCCCTGGCCACTCGTTGCCGGGATCCGGTTCAGAATATCCGTCGGACGGGCTTCGTAGCGGTTCAGGATGCCGAGACCGAGCGACGTGATGAAAAACAGCGTCGCGAGGATTGCGGTCGTACGGGTCAGCGCATTGGCCGTGCCGCGTGCGGACATGAAGCCCGAACCGCCGCCGATGCCGAGACCGCCGCCTTCCGAACGCTGGATAAGCACGACGCCGACAAGCGCCAGCACGATCATGAGATGAATGACAATCAATACGGTCTGCATGGGTCCAGTCCTGCCCACGCATAGCGGGCATAAAGTAAAATTCTGGCGCTCTTTACATGAGGTAATCCGCTATTCCAAGCCCTTCGGCCCGGAATATACACGGCTCTAAGCAAGCAACGCTTCGTATGCGCCGTAGATGGCGAGGAAATCCGTGGCTTTCAAGCTCGCACCGCCGATCAAGGCACCATCGACATTGGCGACGCCCATCAGCTCCCTGGCGTTGCCGGGCTTGACCGAACCACCATAAAGGATGCGGATCTTCTTGCCGTTGTCGCCAAAGCGGGCGACGAGCTCGGAGCGCATGAAGGCATGTGCCTTCTCCACGTCTTCCACGGTCGGCGTCAGGCCCGTGCCGATCGCCCATACGGGTTCGTAGGCAATCACGGTGTTTTCGGGCGTTGCGGTCTCCGGCACGGAGGCCGAAAGCTGTCGCTTGATGATATCGAGCGTCTGACCGGCCTTGCGCTCGTCGGCCGTCTCGCCGAGGCAGATGATGGCGGTGAGTTCGGCGGCAAAGGCGGCCTCGGCCTTTGCACGAACCAAATGGTCCGTCTCGGCATGGTCGGTGCGGCGCTCAGAGTGACCCGCGATGACGTAGGTGCCGAAGCAATCGGCGATCATCTCGGCGGAGATATCACCTGTATGGGCGCCCGACGGGTTCTGGTGGCAATCCTGCGCGCCGATCGCAAGCGGGCTATCGGTGCAGAGCGCGGTCGCAACATAAAGTAGCGTTGCAGGAGGGCAGATCAGCGCTTCCACCTTCGCGGAGAGTGGGCCTTGAACACCCTCGGCGATCGCCTTGATCTGATCGAGGGAGGCACGCGTGCCGTTCATTTTCCAGTTTCCCGCCACCAGTGGGCGTACGTCAGGGGTCATGCCAGCCATCCAATTTTCATATATTGAGCGGCCTTAGCAAAAGCCTGCGAGAATGAAAAGGTTTTGGACCCTTACGTAAGGGAAATAGGGGCAATTTGGCGCGCAAATGCTTAAAATTTGGCGGCCGTGTTGCCTAAAGGCTGACGTGAGGGGCCGGCGCGCCTACCTCACGAGGCAAGGATCCAGTTCAAGGCCCGGCGCCAGTCGATCATCCGGATCGGCGTGCCGTGGTTGCCTGTCTGGTAGAGTGTGAAATGCGTGGGATAGTTTGCCTTCAAGAGCTTCTCGAAGAGCGCCTGCTGGTCGGTGGCGGCATATACAGGGTCACGGCTGCCATGAGCGAACCAGAGCGGCAGCTTTGACTTGTAGAACGGGCTCTTGGCGAAATCAGGATCGGCGACACCGCTCATGATCACCATGCCTTTCAGCCGCTTCACGCTTTCGGGATCGCGACTGATGCCCCAGCAGATCTGGCTGCCCATCGATGCGCAGGTGAGTATCACCGGCTTTCCCGGCGATTGTTCGCTTGCATAGCGGATCAGCCCCGCGATCGCCGCTACACCGTCGCTGTCGAAAGACTTGACTGATGGCGAGTAGTAGACGCCCCCGTTTCCTGCGACCAGGTTCTTCAGACGGTTGAAGTTGCCGCCGAAGGTGTAGTCGTTGGCGCCGAGACGCCTGTCGCCGTTGCGGCCATGGATGAAGATCACCGTAAATCCCGCCGCGGAAGCCGGTCCCACCCTGGTGACATCGAGCTTGAGGCCGCCAAGCGAAAGGGTCTCGTCCGTCTGGCTCTTGCGCACACCGAGGGAAACATATTTCTGCTGGGTGCGCTTTTCGGGGATCTGATCGCGACCGTTGATATCGCGCATCTCGTCGTATTCGATGACCTCGAAGGCGCCGCCGTCGCCGGTCTGAAGCACTTTTTGTGTGGAAAACAGATCGTCCTTGAATGGCGGCAAAGCGTCCGCAGCCCGGACCTGATCGGTCGCCATCATGAAAAAGGCCGCAATTACGGCGATAATGGTGCAATGACTTGTGGACATTCGCATGTGCATGGTTCCCTGATGCGTCTGGCCGCTTGCCATTCCGCGCCCTGCAACGCAAATCATTTCCTGAGAAAGTCCGTCACATCAGGACGGCGTCGCGTATCGAGATGCTTTCTGGCAAACTTTGCTTGATTCGCAAACGTGACATGAAATGCGGTGATTTTGGGTCAGGCTCAATCTTGAGCGGCTCACCCACGACGAGATGAAGATCTGAACGGCCCCATGGACGATAACAACGACCTCTTTTCCGGATTGCCCCTGACACAAAAGCAGGAGGAGGCACCAAAAGCCAACGAGCCGGCTGCAACGCAAGCCATTGCCGCCTCCGTAGCCCCGCCCCCTGCCCCGGTGTCGCGCCCCGCGCCGGCCAGTTCGACGTCGGAAGACTATGGCGCATCGTCGATCCGCGTTCTCGAAGGCCTCGAGCCGGTTCGCATGCGCCCCGGCATGTACATCGGCGGCACAGACGAAAAGGCCTTGCACCACCTGTTTGCCGAAGTCATCGACAACTCGATGGACGAAGCTGTCGCCGGGCATGCCAACTTCATTGAAGTCCACCTCGATCGCGAAGGCTTCCTGACGGTCAGCGACAACGGCCGCGGCATACCGGTCGAGAACCATCCGCAGGTCCCGGGCAAGTCGACGCTCGAAGTCATCATGACCAAGCTCCATGCCGGCGGTAAGTTCGACGGCAAGGCATACGAAACGTCAGGCGGTCTGCACGGCGTCGGCGTGTCTGTCGTCAACGCGCTCTCCGATGTCCTGGAAGTTGAAGTTGCGCGCAATCGCAAGCTCTATCGCCAGCGTTTCTCGCGCGGCATCCCGCAGGGTGGTCTTGAAGAACTCGGCGACATCCACAATCGGCGCGGCACACGCGTGCGCTTCCATCCCGACCCGCAAATTTTCGGCGACCACGCCAAGTTCGACGCAGGGCGCGTGTTCCGCATGGCCCGTTCGAAGGCCTATCTCTTCGGCGGCGTCGAAATCCGCTGGAGTTGCGACGAAGGCGTTCTGCCGCAGGGCTCGGAGGTTCCTGATAAGGCGGTGTTCCATTTCCCGGGCGGGCTGAAGGACTATCTTCAAGCGACCATGGGCAAGGAATTCACCGTCACCCGCGAAATCTTCGCCGGCAAGACCGAGAAGACCAGCGGCCATGGTTCGCTCGAATGGGCAATCACCTGGTATGGCGGTGATCCGCAGGTTCATTCCTACTGCAATACCATTCCGACGCCCGAGGGCGGCACGCACGAAGCGGGACTGCGCATAGCGCTCACCAAGGGCCTGAAGGCCTACGGTGAACTGACGCAGAACAAGCGCGCGGCGCAGATCACCACCGATGACGTGATGATCTCGGCGGTGGGCATGCTGTCCGTCTTCATTCGCGAGCCGGAGTTCGTCGGCCAGACGAAGGACAAGCTAGCGACGGTCGAGGCGCAGCGTATCGTCGAAAACGCGCTGCGCGATCCCTTCGACCATTATCTCGCCGACAATCCCAATGAGACAGCCAAGCTGCTCGACTGGGTAATCGAGCGCGCCGAAGAACGTCTGCGGCGCCGCAAGGAAAAGGAAGTCAACCGCAAGACGGCTGTGCGCAAGCTGCGCCTTCCCGGCAAGCTTGCCGACTGCGCGCAGAACACGGCGCAGGGTGCTGAACTCTTCATCGTCGAAGGTGACTCGGCTGGCGGCTCCGCCAAGCAGGCGCGCAACCGCGCGAACCAGGCGATTCTTCCGCTTCGCGGCAAGATCCTCAACGTTGCCAGTGCCGGCCGCGAAAAGCTCGGGGCCAACCAGCAGCTCGCCGATCTCGTCCAGGCACTCGGCTGTGGTACCCGGTCGAAATATCGGGAGGAAGACCTCCGCTACGAACGTATCATCGTCATGACCGATGCCGACGTCGACGGCGCCCATATCGCATCGCTGCTGATCACCTTCTTCTATCAGGAGATGCCCGAGCTGGTGCGCGGCGGCCATCTGTTCCTCGCTGTTCCGCCGCTCTACAAGATCACGCAGGGAGCCAAATCCGCCTACGCCCGCGATGACGCGCATCGGCAGGAACTGATGGAAACCGAATTCAAGGGCAAGACCAAGGTCGAAATCAGCCGCTTCAAGGGTCTCGGCGAAATGCTGCCGGCGCAGCTCAAGGAAACCACGATGGACCCGAGCAAGCGCACGATGCTGCGCGTGCTGATCGACGAGGTGGATTTCGAAGGCACGCGAACGGCCGTCGACGACCTCATGGGGACGAAGCCGGAAGCGCGCTTCCGCTTCATCCAGGATCGCGCGGCCTTCGCCGAGAACCTCGATATCTGAGGTTCAGCCGAGCTTTACTTCGATCACGGTCTTCACCGAATTGGCGAGGAAGCAGAGTTCGTGTGCCTCGTGGTGCATGGCCTCTTCGACCTCCCTGCCCGGCGCGTCGCCGGAATAGGTGACGCGCGGTCGCAGCTCCACGCGGCTTACCATCGTCCTTCCGTCGACCTCCTCCATCAGGCCGATTGCATCATCGACGTAGCTGTCGATTCCGATGCGCTTCCTGGAGGCCAGCCAGAGATAAAAGAGCATATGGCAGCTTGAGAGTGCTGCCACATAGGCCTCCTCGGGATCGACATTCTCCGCGACCGCGTAAGGCAACGGAACATTGTGTGGCGACGCGGAAGCCGGGATGCTCAAGCCGCCGCCGAACGTCCATTCGTGCCCACGGCTGTAGCGCCCATGAAGGAAGTCGTCGTCGCCTCGCATCCAGGCCACGCGTGCAGAAAAACTCGTCATCGTCATTATCCCTCGCGCGTCAGCCGCGCTGTTGTCTGTTGCAGATGTCGCGAGAGCGCCGAGGCCGCCTCGTCCGGGTCCCTCCGTTCGCATGCCGCGATGATGTCGCCATGCTCGGCGTAGAGGATGGCACGATCGTCGGAGCCTTTTGGCTGACGCGTATAGGCTCGCCGCGATTCGCGGCGCAGTTCCTCGATCATGCTGAGGAGTCTGGCGTTTGCGCAGCGGCCATAGAGTGCTGTGTGAAAGGCGATGTCGAGTTCCTCCAGCACAGACGGATCCTCCTCCTCGACAAGGTCCTCGTTCAGGCGCCTCGCCTTGCGCAGATCGCTGTCGGTCAGTGCCGGCATCGACGCGCGCAGTGCGGCGGTCTCCAGGGCCGCGCGGATTTCGGCAAGCTCGCGAGCCTCTTCGCCATTCAAACCCAATACCGCAAGGCTTCTGTCCGGACGACGGCGCAGCAAGCCGATGGCAAGCAGTCGGTCCAGCGCCTGGCGCACAGGTTGGCGGCTGACGCCGAAACGCTCGGCGAGTACTTCCTGTTTCAGAACGGTCCCTGCGGGAAGGAGCCCGCTTTCGATCTCCTGTCGGAGTTCGGCGATGATCATATTTGTATCCATGGATCCAAACTATATGGATAGTTTGGGCTTGGCAACAATCCGGAAGGATTTCTGTCTTATTGATTGCAGAAAGCGCGGGTATGAAGCCTAGTGTGGATATGTCGGGGGCGACAGCGAAGGCTCAGGCTCGCATAAATTGGCGGCTGTGCTTGCGTGGCGTGTGCGCATGACCCATATCCATAGGAAACAATACGGGGGAAAAAGACGACGTGAGCCTTCCGACCAACAATGTCCAGAGAGAGTCACGGTGGCTCGGGCCATCCACTCCTGCGCGCACGCCTCTGATCCCCTCGATCTCCGCCGCGCGTTGGCTCCTGATCCTTGTCGTCGCGGCAGGCGTCTATTTCTTCTACGGCTTCCTCGTCCCGGTGCTGGCGGCGCTGGTCATCGGCTTTGCAAGCTGGCCGCTCTATCGACGGCTGCTCAGCAACGTCGGCGGCAACACGACTGTCGCCGCGACCATTGCGATTCTCCTGATCGTCACCTTCCTCGTGATCCCGATCGTTCTGGCGGTGAGCTACACCACCGGCGAGGTGCGCGAATGGGTCGCGTGGCTGATCCACGCCAACCGGTTTGGCGCCCCCACGCCGCAATGGATCCTCGCCCTGCCCTTTGCCGGCCCCTATCTCGATGAATTGTGGACCAAGTACATCGGCAGCCCTGGAACCATGGGCGAGGTCATACAGGCCGTCAGCGGTGCTCATATCGGCAATATCTATCGCGCGGTGCTCGCCGCAGGCGGCGGTGCGTTCCACCTGCTGCTGACGCTGCTGTTCATGCTGATCGCGCTGTTCTTCGTCTATCGCGACGGATCGTCCTTTTCCGGCCAGATCGATATGCTCGGCGAACGTATCCTGCCCAATCGATGGGAGCGGATCTCTCGCGTCGTGCCGGCGACGATCAGTTCCACCGTCATGGGTATGACGCTGATCGCAATCGGCGAAGGTATCGTGCTGGGCGTCGCCTATTGGATCGCGGGCGTGCCCTCGCCCGTGACGCTCGGTGTGCTGACGGGCATCATGGCGCTAATTCCTGGCGGCGCGCCGCTGTCGTTTACGTTGGTCTCGATCTATCTCGCCGCCAGCGGCTCTCACGTCGCCGGCATTGGTCTCTTCGTTTGGGGAACGGTCGAACTCTTCATCGTCGACAAGACGCTGCGCCCGAAGCTCGTCGGCGGCCCGATCAAGCTACCTTTCCTGCCCACCTTCTTCGGCCTGATCGGCGGCGTAAAAACGATGGGGTTCCTCGGGCTGTTCATCGGGCCTGTCCTGATGGCGCTTCTGGTCGCCATCTGGCGCGAATGGATGCATGAGGTCCGCAACTCCGACAAGGGCGAGATCGGCCCGCAAGTCATGATCGACGAGCCGGCGCCGGCGCCCCCACGCGCGGCGGACGGCTGATCAGACGATCCGCTTTTCCATGAAAAGGCTGAGCGGGTCGGGTAAATAGCTGCCAAACGGCTCGATCTCGATATAGCCGTACTTGCGATAGAGACCGATCGCTTCCGGCTGGTAGATACCGGTTTCCAGCTGCACGGCCGTCAGTTGCTTCTCGCCAGCGAGAGCCTCCAGTGCATTCATCAGCTTGCTTGCAACCTTGAGGCCACGGGCCTCAGGATCGACAAACATGCGCTTGATTTCGGCTGTACCGTCTCCGGCTTCAACCAGCGCACAGCACCCGACGACCTCGTCGCCATTGCGGGCCACAAAAAAGCTGACCGTGGGCTTCTCCAGGGTGGAGAGATCAACGAGGTGGTTGCTTTCCGGGGGATAGAGCGATTGTGCGTAAGCGTCCGACAATTCAAGCAGGCGGACGACGCCGTCCTGGCGCGGCGATTCGAGAGTGATCGTAACGGACACTGGATTTCCTGTCTCTGCACTTGGCGCGGCGTCGCCGCATGACGAAAAGTTAATGCAGCAGCCTTCTTTCGGTTGAAATTGCTGCCTCTAACGGAATCCATAGATTCAATATCGTAAAGGCGCGACCATGCAAGCTGTTCTCATTGCAATGACAATTCTCGGGTGCAACGACTCGGTGACACAGTGCAACTATGTCGCCACCGTCGAAAAGCACTGGGAAACCGTTGCGATGTGCGACGCCGAGTCTGAAACGCAGCTGAAGCATTACACCAATATCAGCTATCCGACCGTGATAGCCGTCTGCGAACCGCCAAAGCCCGCCGCCCCTCCGGCAGCGCCCGAGATTGCATCGGTGCCCACTCCGGCACCGACGCCTGCGCAAGCACCAACCGATTCGACTGCTGAAAGCGGCGTCTCCAGCTTTGCAGACAGGATCGCAACCAAAGTGCGGTCACATCTGCCTTCTGGTCATGCGATGAAATCGGCGCTTGCCACGCCGGTACACTTCGTCTCGGGAGGTTACTCGTGGGTCGTGAAGCGACTGGCTGACTAGGCGGCAGCTAGGGCCGTCAGATGTGCATAGCCGCGAGCGGATTGCCGCTGCTCGGCTATGTGAAGCTTCTCGACCATATCGAGCAATTCCCGTACAGCTCCGTGTGCGCTATCGCGATTGCGGAAGTTTTCGAGAAGACGGCCACAGACATTGGCAAGCATTGTTCCCGATGCCTTTCTGGTGGCATCTCGCCAGAGCAGCGTCGCCTCGACGAAGATGACGCTGATCTCGCGAGCAAGCCCGGCGCTTTCGTAGAGCGCGCGGACCGCATGGACACGGCCGGTCGCCAGGATGGACCGGGCGCGGCGTTCATCGCAGCCTGTAAGATTGACGATGGCGCCTGCAAAGAACTCCACCTTGCCGGCGCAAAGCGCATGCATCAGGAACGACGGCGTCAACCGGCCGTTTGCGCGCAGATGCTCCACCAGACCGGCGACCTCGCGTGGTGCGATCTCGCCTGCGATGGAAACGATCGCGGTTTCCGTGGCCTCCCGGGCGATGCGACGAAGGCGATCCACGCCGATCGTCACCTGCGCCAGCGGAAGACTGACCAATGCGTCGCTGATATGCTGGGTCAACAACTGCCGCGCGTCAGCAGGAAGATCGGGGCGCTCGAGGAGGATGTTGCGGATATCGCAGCAATCACCAAGACGATCGGCGATCCGCTTCAGCGAAGCGGGAGCGATCGCCGCACCCTCGTTCTCCAAGAGGCAGAGAACGTCTTCATCTTCGCCGATTTCCGCCAAGGCGGCCGAGACCGGACGCGAAACAACGGCGCGAGCGGCAATCAACATGCGGGTAATGGCATTGCCGCGCGCTGCGAGATCGACAAGATCGGAGTCCGACAGCAGCGGCGAGCAGGTAACGGCGTGGCAGGCGATTTCCGGCTGGTCACCTGCCAGTGACAGGATGACCGCACGCGGGGCCTCCGGCGACCATGCGATCGCCTCAGCCAGCGCAAGGCGCACCTTCGGTGATGGATCATCAAGCAGGAAGGTCATCGCCATCTCGGCCGCATTGCGCTCATCGACCGACATTTCAGACTGAAGATAGGCTCTGCCGAGGGCGTTTGCCGCCCGCGCCCTGTCTCCGGCCTTGGCGGTCTCAACCCAACGAAGAAATGCCTCTACGATCACCGCGAACCCCAATTCTCAAACGCGATTCCTTCGCGTTCCAGTCGTTGAGAATTACGGTAGCCGCAAAAAGTTTATGATTGGTTCACCATATCCATTAACGCCTTCCGGCAGCGCTGTCAGACCTGAGGCCGGAACATTTCGAAGACTTCGCTGCCCTCGCTGTAATCCATATAGCCCATGCGGGCCACCGGGCGGGCCAGCGCCATGTCTAGGCGACCATCGCGAACAATCGCTTCATCGATGTGGATGCCGACCACCTGGCCGAAGACCATGACGTTCTCCGACGGTTCGCCGGATAGCGACTTCGGCTCGATGATCTCCGTCACCTTGCACTCCAGCACGGCAAAGGCTTCGGCAACGTAGGGAGCGTCCACCAACTCCCCTTGCCTCGACGTCAGCCCGGAAAGCGCGAACTCGTCGACGCCGTAGGGTACGGCCGCCGACGAGATGTTCATCTGCTCGGCCAAGTTGCGGCTGACGAAATTGCAGGTGAATTCGCCCGTTTCAGCCGCATTTCGCTGGCTGTGCTTGCGGCCGGCCGACGAGAACATCACCAGCTTCGGCCGGTCCGAGATCGCGTTGAAGAAGGAATAGGGTGCGAGGTTGATCGACCCATCCTTGCCCTTGCTGCCGATCCAACCGATCGGACGAGGCGAGACGATCGCCTTGAAGGGATCGTGCGCCAGGCCGTGCTTATTGGTGTCCGTCGGATAAAACATCAGTCGTCCCCGCCGACCCAGCTGACGGTCTGCGACAACTCCGGACGGGGGCGCTCGATTGGGGGAACCGTCGTCGAACCGATATGAATGAAGCCGGCAACCTTTTCGCCCGGCTGGACGCCAAGCAGCGGATAGGCGCGCTCATTGTAGGCGTACCATTCCGTCAGCCAGTTAGCGACCCAACCATTGGCATTCGCGGAAAAGATGATGTTGAGGCACAGAGCACCGGCCGACATCAGCTGTTCCCATTCGGGAATCTTGACGTGCGGAGCAGCCGTACTGACAACGGCAACGACAACGGGCGCGCGGGTCAGACGGGCGCGTTCCACCTGGATCATTTCGTCTGACAGGTCAGGCTTGATTTCCAGTGCGAGTTTCAGCAGTTCTTCGCTGATGCGCTTACGCTCTTCGCCGCGGTAGACGATGAAGCGCCAAGGCGCCAGCTTGCCATGGTCAGGGACACGCGACGCAAGGCGCAGAATTTCCTCGATCTCTGCCTTCTCCGGCCCTGGTTCGCACATCTGGAAGGCGGGAATGGAGCGGCGGACGCCAAGGTAGTCGATAAGCTTGATATCGGATCTCATACAGAAGAAACTTTCATTTTCATCACAGTATCGGGGATGGGTCTTGAATTTGCCATCGCGTTGGTCTTGAAGTGGCCTCTGTGATTTCAGATGTCAATTGGTTCACAAAACACATGCTCGGCATTTTGCCTTACGCGCGCATGAGCCTTGTTGCCGCCCTCGTCGCTCTGACGCCCCTGGGCGCTGGTGCGCAGGACGCCTTCAAGGACTTCAAGCAGCTCGACACGACGGCAAAGATGCCGAAACTCAATGCCTTCATTGCCCCGGGCGAAGCACCGGCAGGCTCGAAGCTGCATGAAGTCCAGCTTGAAGCGAAACTGACCGCCAATGGCGATCCAGTTGCTGACGGCCTGTCCTGGTATGTGTTCAGTCCGATTGCCGGCACCGACGGCAAATTGCCGTTGATCGCCAGCTCGCAGGGTGGCTCGGCGGACTTCCAGCTCGCTCCCGGTGACTACTTCGTCAACGTGTCCTTCGGCCGCGCCGGGGTGACGCGAAAGCTGACCGTGGCCGATAGCGGCCAGGTCGACAAGCAGACGATGGTGCTCGAGGCCGGCGGCCTGCTCCTCAACGCCGTTTCAGGCACGGACATGCGGATCCGCCCCGATCAGTTGAGCTTCTCGATCTACTCTGCCGAAGTGCGCGAGGACGGCGAGCGCGGATTGGTCATGGCGGATGTGCCGCCCAACACGGTCGTGCGGCTCAACGCCGGCACCTACCACATCGTGTCGGAGTATGGCGACATCAACGCGTCGATCCGGGCCGACATCCAGGTCGAGGCCGGCAAGCTCACCGAAGCGACGATCCAGCACAAGGCGGCGCAAATCACGTTCAAGCTGGTTTCCGACCACGGCGGTGAAGCGATCGCGGACACGGCATGGTCCATCCTGACGGCAGCGGGCGACAGCGTCGGCGAAAGCGTCAGCGCCTTCCCGACGATGGTGCTTGCCGAGGGCGAATATTCAGCCGTCGCGCGCAACAAGGACAAGATCTACCAGCAGGACTTCAAGGTCGAGGCGGGCAAGAATACCGACGTCGAAGTCCTGATGAAGGACGCCCAGGCTGACGAACCGGCTGCCGCCGCCAAGACCGTCCAACAGCTACCGCCTGAACAGGCCGAGCAATCCGGCCAAAGCGGCGCACAGGCGCCTCTGCCCTCTTATGATCAGCTGCAGGACGGCGGGACGAACGGAGCGGACGCTGACTGAGGATTACCGCCCAGCGGCGAGCCTTGAATCAAAAAGCCCGGCCTGACGGCCGGGCTTTTCTGTTTGTCGTAGGGACAAAAGCAACGGCCGCCGTCAGGCAGCCTTCGCCTTTTTGGCTTCGGCCTTGCGGCGGACGTCAGGCGGCGTTGCTTCAAGCGACAGGCTCGCGATCGCTTCGTCGAGCGACATCGAGGTCTGTTCCTGGCTACCGAGGCGGCGGATGTTGACCGTGCGCTCCTCGGCTTCCTTCTTGCCGCAGACGATGATCACAGGAACCTTCGTGACCGAGTGTTCGCGGACCTTGTAGTTGATCTTCTCGTTGCGGAAGTCGGTCGAGACGTTCAGACCGGCTTCGCGCAGTGCTTCGGCCACCTCGGCACCGTAGCCGTCGGCCTCGGACGTGATGGTCGCCACGACGACCTGTTGAGGTGCGATCCAGAGCGGCATGTGGCCGGCGAAGTTCTCGATCAGAATACCGAGGAAACGCTCCATCGAGCCGCAGATGGCGCGATGGATCATCACCGGCTGCGTCTTTTCGGAGTTGCTGTCGATGTAGAAGGCACCGAAGCGTTCCGGCAGGTTGAAGTCGACCTGGGTCGTACCGCACTGCCATTCACGTCCGATCGCGTCCTTCAGCGTATATTCGAACTTCGGTCCGTAGAACGCGCCCTCGCCCGGCAGGATGCCGGTCTTGATGCGTCCGCCGGACTGCTCCTCGATCGTCTTCAGCACGTCCATCATCACGCTTTCGGCGCGATCCCAGAGCGCATCGGTGCCAACGCGTTTGTCCGGGCGGGTCGAGAGCTTGACGACGATCTCGCTGAAACCGAAGTCCTCATAGACCGACAGGATCAGGTCGTTGATGCGCAAGCACTCGGTCGCCATCTGCTCGTCGGTGCAGAAGACGTGGGCATCATCCTGCGTGAAGCCGCGTACACGCATCAGGCCGTGCAGCGCGCCCGAGGCTTCGTAGCGATGCACCGTACCGAACTCTGCGAGACGGATCGGCAGCTCGCGATAGGACTTCAGGCCGTGCTTGAAGATCTGCACGTGACCCGGGCAGTTCATCGGCTTCAGCGCGAAGACGCGGTTGTCGGCTTCCTTGTCGTCGGGATGCGTGAAGGCATAGGCCGACTTCACCGCGAACATGTTTTCCTGGTACCAGCCCCAGTGGCCCGAAGTTTCCCACAGCGAGGAATCGAGCACCTGCGGCGCGTTCACCTCTTCATAGGTGCCGGCGAGACGACGGCGCATGTAGGAGGTCAGCGTCTGGAACATGCGCCAGCCCTTGCCGTGCCAGAAGACGACGCCGGGGCCTTCTTCCTGGAAATGGAACAGGTCCATTTCGCGGCCGAGCTTGCGGTGGTCGCGCTTCTCTGCCTCGGCGAGAATGTGCAGGTAGTTGTCCAGCTCCGACTGCTCGGCGAAGGCGGTGCCATAGATGCGCGAGAGCATGGCGTTGTTGCTGTCGCCACGCCAATAGGCGCCGGCAACCTTCATCAACTTGAAGGCCGTGCCGATCTGGCCGGTGGACGCCATGTGCGGCCCACGGCAAAGGTCGAACCATTCGCCCTGATTGTAGATCTTCAGATCCTGGCCGGCGGGAATCGCGTCTACCAGCTCGACCTTGTAGCTCTCACCCTTGGCAGCAAAGACTTCCTTCGCCTTCTCGCGCGACCAAACCTGTTTGGTGAAGGGCGCGTTGCGGGCGATGATCTCCTTCATCTTCTTTTCGATCTTCGGCAGATCTTCGGGCGTGAAGGGCTCGTTCTTGGCGAAATCGTAGTAGAAGCCGTTCTCGATCACCGGACCGATCGTGACCTGCGTGCCGGGCCATAGCTCCTGCACGGCTTCCGCCATCACGTGGGCAGCGTCATGCCGGATCAGCTCCAGCGCGCGGCCGTCATTGCGGGTGATGATTTCGATCTTGCCGTCGACGACTGGATCGGAAAGGTCGCGTACCGTACCGTCGATCGCAATGGCGACAGCCTTCTTGGCAAGCGACTTCGAAATGGATTCGGCGACATCCTTACCGGTTGCGCCAGCATCGTAGCTGCGCACGGAACCATCGGGAAATGTCAGGGAAACGGATTGGGACATCTAGAATTCTCCTTGTCCAGTCCCGCCAACGAATGCGGGTGGTTGCAAATGAAGCGCTTCGTCCGCACGAACGCGCCGCCGCCTGATAGCCAGATTTGGTCGTTTAGTAAAGGAAAAGACGGCTCAGCCGAGCATTTCGGCAAGGCCGCGAACGGTATTCCAGTTCCGCAACGTGCCAACGCCCATGCGCTTTGTGGTGAGCGCCGAGAGCAGTTTCCATTCACTCGGCTTGCCCGCGAAATCGATCCACAGGTCACCGTCGACAATCGCGAGTCGCTGGCTGGGGGCCGCGTAGGATCGCAGCGCCTCGAGCGCTGCCGGCACGAGCGGCTTACGCATGACGCGCAGAATGACCTGGCTTCCCTCACCATCGGGAAACGGATTGCCGGCAGCGACCTTGCGC
Source organism: Rhizobium sp. S96 (assembly GCF_030382195.1). Classification (NCBI taxonomy): domain Bacteria; kingdom Pseudomonadati; phylum Pseudomonadota; class Alphaproteobacteria; order Hyphomicrobiales; family Rhizobiaceae; genus Rhizobium; species Rhizobium sp. S96. The sequence continues at coordinate 211,629 of NZ_JAUDRY010000015.1, read as the reverse complement.
CAATCCTCAGCACGTCGAACCATGATATCGACTGCCTTGCCAAAGCGCGCCTGGAAGTGTGCCTCGAGCTTTGCCTCGATGTCACCTATCAGTGTCTTCGGCCCTTCGAAGACGATATTGCCGGTAGAGACCAACGTGCGTGGGTGGCGATAACCGGCTGCCTCCACCATGTCGCGGAGATCGGACATCACGACGCGCCGGCCAGGCGCCAGAACGATACTGTGGAGCAATGCAACGTAGGCGGTCACGCCGTCTTCCGGCCAAAGGCGAGGTAGCGCCAGGGCGTCCACCAGTGAAAGCTGCCGCCCAGCGTCTCCGGCACCGGATCCAGACCGCTTGTGCCGCCCGGTCCGCACCGCCCGACGCGAAACAACGTCATCCAGCCGCCGGCCCACAGACCATGGCGCGCGATGGCCTCATAGCCATACTCGGAACAGGTCGGCACATGCCGGCAGGAATTGCCGACGAAGCCGGAGAGCGTCAGCTGGTACAGCCTGATGAATGCCATGCCGAGCAGCCGGTCTGGCGTCTTGCGAAACGGGCCTCGGTAGTTGCGTGAAAAGCCGGCCTGCTTTTTGGGAGGAGCAGTGGCGGCACCGCCCTCGTCCTCGTCATCATGGCCTGGAATGGAACAGAATTGACACATGGCCGGCGCCGCTCATGCTTCCACGGCTTCGGCGCGGCTCGCCTCTATCTGGCCGATCGCATCGACGACAGCATCGAAGGTCAGCATGGTCGAAGCGTGGCGGGCCTTGTAGTCCTTGACAGGACGCAGATAGCGCATGTCCTCGAACCGGCCTTCCGGGCCTTCCCCATCGGCCTTAAGCATGGCGAGCATGTCTTCGCGCGCCTTGCGCACTTCGGCGGCCTTTGCGCCGACAACATGCCGCGCCATCACCGACGACGATGCCTGGCCGAGGGCGCAGGCCTTCACATCATGGGCGAACGCGGTGATGGTGTCACCGTCCATCTTCACCCAGATCTTCACCTTCGAGCCGCAAAGTTTCGAATGCGCCTGGGCGCTCGCGTCGGCATCGGGCAAACTGCCGATCAGCGGAATATTGCCCGCAAATTCGAGGATTTTGCTGTTGTAGATATCGTCCATCGCGGATTCCGCTCCCGAATTCATGCGGATCGGCATGCAATTCCCGTATTGTAGCACAAACAAAAACACAGCGTGTCGTGCGAGAAGACTTACATAGGGATGCCGTTTTCCTATATGTATGTCGTTCGAAGGCCATAAAAATGCAATGGCCTCGTGTAAGTTTGATTGGGAAACCGTGCCGGAAGGGCCGCAAATCAAGCCCTGAAAGCCCCGGAGCCTGCCAAAGGTGCATGAATTCCCGTAAGTGGGATTGCCAGTGGCTAGTCCGAAATACGATCCGCCGTGCGGATCAGGAGACAGTTGCATATGGACGCCATCGTAAAGAATTTTCCGCAGACCGCGCTTGATTCCGGCCGCCCGAGCCAGAAGGAAGCGGAAGACGCAGTTCGTACCCTGCTTCGCTGGGCAGGCGACGATCCGTCGCGTGAAGGCTTGCTCGATACTCCGTCGCGCGTCGCCAAATCCTATCGTGAGCTGTTCGCCGGCTACGATATGGATCCTGAAGACGTACTCGGCCGGACGTTCGAAGAAGTCGCCGGCTACGACGACATGGTGCTCGTGAGGGATATTCCATTCTTCTCGCATTGCGAACATCACATGGTCCCAATCATCGGGAAGGCGCATGTCGCCTACATGCCGGATGGCAAGGTACTGGGCCTGTCGAAGATCGCCCGCGTGGTCGAAATCTACGGCCGTCGCCTGCAAACGCAGGAAACGATGACCGCGCAGATCGCCAGAGCGATCGACGAAACGCTTGCGCCGCGCGGCGTTGCGGTGATGATCGAGGCCGAACACATGTGCATGGCGATGCGCGGTGTTCAAAAACAGGGCTCGACCACATTGACGACTACTTTTACTGGAAGCTTCAAAACTGAGCCGGCTGACCAAGCCCGCTTCATGTCCATGGTGAGGAGCCGCTGATCCCGGCTTCGCTTTAGAAAGCCGCAAGTATGCCCTTTGCCTTCAACGCACCGTCCGACGACAAATCCGAGTTGGAGGATGCTGGCGATTTCACGCCGCGGTTCGATGACCGCGGCCTGATTACAGCGATCGTCACGGACGCGCATGACGGCGAACTGCTGATGGTGGCGCACATGAACGCGCAAGCGCTGGCGCTGACCATACAGACGAAAAAGGCACACTACTTCAGCCGCTCGCGAGGCAAGCTCTGGATCAAGGGCGAGACTTCAGGCAACATCCAGACGGTCAAGGAAATCCGAACCGATTGCGACCAGGATGCCATCTGGCTGAAGGTCGAGGTTGCCGGTCACGACGCCACCTGCCACACCGGCCGGCGCTCCTGCTTCTACAGGACCGTCAATCTCGAGGACGGCAAGCCGATGCTGGAGATCGCCGACGACGAGCGTCAGTTCGATCCGCATGAAATTTACGGAAAAGAGCCATAAAAACGAAAAACCGTCTCTTTTTGGGGCGAAATCGGCGCCCATATACCAATTGGAAAGGGAAACGGAACACTAATATACTGACCTGAGTGTTCCGCCAGGAGGGAGGCTTTTCATGTTGAGCTGGAGTTTGAACCGTCAAAGCTCCGAGGCCGGCATTTCCGACCCGAGCAATCCGGCTTCTCCAGACGTGAAAACCCTGCCTCCGACAATTCCTGCTGCCAAAAGACCAAAGCTTGCGCTCGCGCTTGGCGGTGGTGCCGCGCGCGGATGGGCCCATATCGGCGTCCTGCGTGCGCTTGACGAGGCCGGGATCGAGATCGGCATGGTGGCAGGCACGTCGATCGGCGCTCTTGTTGGTGGCTGCTATCTCGCTGGCAAGCTCGACGAACTCGAGGGTTTCGCCCGTTCGTTGACGATGCGCCGCATTGCCAGCCTCCTGGATCTGACGATCGGCGGAAGCGGCCTGTTCGGCGGCATGCGCCTCACGAAGCGAATGCAGGAACATCTTGAAGGGCTGAACGTCGAGGATCTTGACCGCCCTTTCGTCGCGGTCGCCGCCGAGGTCAACACCGGACATGAAGTCTGGATCGCCAGCGGCTCGCTCATCACGGCGCTTCGCGCCTCATACGCCCTTCCCGGCATCTTCGAACCGATCCGTAGCAATCACCGCACCCTTGTGGACGGCGCGCTCGTAAATCCTGTTCCGGTGTCGGTTTGTCGCGCCTACGAACAGCCGCTGGTCGTTGCAGTCAACTTGAATTACGACCTCTACGGCCGCTCAGCCGTCGTCCGTCACAGCGCCAGCCTGAGCCCGTCCGAAGTCCAGAAGCAGGAGCACGCGCCTTATGCCAAGCTCGGCATGACCGGCGTCATGGTGCAGGCGTTCAATATCATTCAGGACAGGATCGCCAGGGCAAGGCTCGCGGGCGACCCCCCGGATATATCCGTACAGCCGCGTCTTAGCGATATCGGGCTCTCGGAGTTTCACCGGGCCGGAGAAGCCATCGAACGTGGTTACGAAGAGACAAAGGCTCGTCTCCCCGAGTTGCAGCGAATGCAGGACGTGTTCGCCGGCTCGTGACGAGCCGGCGCAAGGTCAGCCCGCGATATAAGCCTTGATCTCTTCGGTTTCCCGCTCGACTTCAGCGATACGGGTCTTCACCACGTCACCGATGGAGATAATGCCGGCAAGCTTACCGTTCACTTCGACCGGGACGTGACGGAAGCGACGGCTGGTCATCAATTCCATGAGTTCATTCACCGTCGTCGCGTCGTTGCAGCGGTAGACCTTCGCCGTCATCATCGACGCCACAGGCTGGTCGAGACAGGCAGGACCTGCCTTGGCGATCGCGTGCACGACATCGCGCTCCGTGAATATCCCGGCGATCTTGTTCTCCATTCCCACCACAACGATGGCGCCGATCTTTTTCTTGGTGAGAATCGCGGCAGCCTCGGAAACCGTCGTGTTCGGGCTGGCAGTGACAACATCCCTGCCCTTTGCATCCAGTATGGCTTTGACTGTATTGGACATTTTGAACCTCCTATGTCGAAAGCGAAACATGTCAGCTGATCACAGGCATCCGCAGCGGCCTCTCCTCCCTTCGCGGATCAGTTCGAATGGTGCACTCCAACGGCTAAGATTGCAATATATCCGATGTCTCTAAGGTAGGTGGCATTTCCGGCGGTTTCCGGTCGAACAGGGCAAAGAGAAAGAAGCCGAAAACGAAGCCGCCGATATGTGCATCCCAGGCGATCGGCTGGGCACTGTCGCCAATCAGCGGTACCCCGACGGCAATGAGGATGTTGCCGACAAACCAGAACAGCATGAACATCACGACCGTTCGACTGCGGAATGCTTCGCCGATCGAAAGACGCCGATTGAGGTGAGCGGGCAGCGGCGTCCGCCTCTCGGGCGGAAACGCGAACCTGCAGGCCGCTCCCATCAAACCGGAGACCACGCCGGACGCACCGATCAACAGTGTCGGAGCGCCCCAGTTCAATGCGGCATGCAGCGCCGCGGATGCAATTGCCGACAACAGCCAGAAGATGAGGTAGCGAGCCGTACCAATCCGGCGGGCGACCGGCGCGCCGAATGCCATGAGCCAGAGGCCGTTGAACAGGAGGTGTTCGAGGCCGCCATGCAGCAGAGAATAGGAAACAGGCGTCCAGAACAGCTGCGGTCCCTGCTGCGATAGCGGCGTGACGTAACGCAGGGGAATGAAGCCGAAGTTGAAGAACATCCACTCGACCGCCTGATCCGACAGCACGAAGAGCTGCACGGCATAGATTGCCGCAAGCAGCCCCAGTGAAGCCAGTACCACACCCGGCAGGTTGAATATGGGAATACGCGGCGGTGGAGGCTCCGTGACCATCTGCGCCTCTGTGGAATCGTCCATCTCTGCCCCCGCTTTATTCAGGACCACACGCTTACAGGAGCGCCGGCCAAAAAAAAAGCCGTCCGGCGAGGAGCCGAACGGCCTGCCGAGCATGCCCCGAGAATGACCTCGTGCTCGAGCAATTGGTGCTGAACTTCCAGAGCGGAAGTCGTGAATAATTCCTCGCACGTTCCTCGGCCCCACTCAATCGAAACCCTTTTTTAACCTTAACCATTCCCGCGTGGCACGAAAAACGCATGGCATACAGCGACATGGTCATGATGACCGTGGTTCGACCCAAAATGAAACAGATCGGCATCGGCATGCGCCTCAAGACGACAATCGACGTTTTCGACTATTGGAACCTCATCCGAGGCGCGGATGCGGCCCCGTTACGATCGGCAATCGAGCCGACGCATATTGGTCACTTCCTGTCGAGCCTGTTCATGCTGGAAGCGCATGAATCCGGCACCGTCTTCCGCCTTGCGGGAAGCCGCATCTGCGACCTTTTCGGCCGGGATCTCGGCGGCAGCCAGTTTTCCCAGCTCTGGCCGCACTGCCACCAGGACATCGAGATGACCGCGCTTGGCGTCATGCAACATGCAATGCCGGCCTTGCTCAATGTGACGGGCTACAGTGCGGCCGGGCACTCGGCTGCCTTCGAAATCATCCTGCTGCCGTTACGCTCGAACGAGAGCGAATGCGATCGGGTGCTCGGCGCCATCGCATCGTCGGTCGCCGCGAGCTGGCTTGAAATCGTGCCTCTCGAGTTCTTTGCCCTGGACCGCAGCCGGTTGCTTCATGAGCAGTTCGGGCCGCAATCGGATACTGTTAACCAGGAGCCGACGGCTGCAGCGACCGGCCAACGCCCTCCATCCATCAGCGAGACCCTTCGGAGCTTTGCCACTGACGCAAGCCGGATGTTCCACTTCAATACAACCAATACGCATCGCAGTGGACTAAGCTGAACAACCTTCTGTTAATGGATTGCGGGTAAAGATCATTCGCAAACGATTTATGAAGAAGCCCTTTAATGTTCGCATTCCAGCAAGCTCAGCCGCAGCGGACTGCACCTCGCCCGGAACAAGGCGCTTTTCAGCGCGTGCCCATCAATATGCAGGGCCGCCTTATGCTGGCGAACTACGAAGAGTATGAGTGCCTGGTAATCGACATGTCTCCTGGCGACATGTACGTGACGTGCCAGGGTCGTCCGCGCGCCAATGAGCGCGTCGTTGCCTACATCGACCATCTCGGACGCGTCGAGGGCTACGTCCAGGCGATTGATACCCGCGGCTTCACGATGTCGATCAACGCAACCGAGCGCAAACGCGAGAAGCTCGCTGCGCAGCTGACATGGCTGGCGAACAAGCACGAACTCGGCCTCCCAGAGGATCGGCGTCACGATCGTTTGACGCCACGCGAGACGCTGACGGAAATGACTCTCGAAGACGGTAGCCGTTACAACTGCCGGATTATGGACTTGTCTCTCTCCGGGGCTGCGGTCGATGTCGAAATGCGTCCGCCGATCGGCACGCCCCTGCGGCTTGGGAATATGCGAGGACGCGTGGTCCGTCACTTCGTCGAAGGTGTGGCTATCGAATTCCTCTCCGTGCAATCCCGCGAGACTCTGCGCGAGTTCCTCTGATTTTCGTCATTGCGGCGTCACGCGACTGATCCATATGGGTCGCTCGCAATGAAAGGCCGTCGCATGTCCGTGCTCTATCCCGAAATCGAGCCTTATGAGAAAGGCGCTCTCGACGTCGGCGACGAGCAGCAGATCTATTGGGAGGCCTACGGCAATCCCCACGGTCTGCCGGCGCTCTATCTTCACGGCGGGCCGGGATCGGGCTCAACTCCCGCATCCGCGCGATATTTCAATCCCGAGCGATACCGCATTGTTCTCTTCGATCAGCGTAATTGTGGCAAAAGCCTCCCCTCTGCAGCCGACCTGAAAACCGACCTGACCAGAAACACAACCTGGGATCTGGTTGATGACATCGAGAAACTCCGGCAGCATCTCGGCATCGAAAGCTGGCTGTTGTTCGGCACCTCGTGGGGCTCGACGCTCGCCCTTACCTACGCCCAAGCAAGACCGGAACACGTCAGCGCCATCGTGCTTGGCGGCGTCACGATGACGCGACCATCCGAGATCGCGTGGCTGACACATGGGATGGCCGGCTTGTTTCCGGAGGAATGGAATCGCCTTCTCTCCGCGCTTCCCGACAAACTTCGCCAGGCAGGCCTGCTTGAAGGGTATCGCACGCTGCTGAATGCGCCTGAGATGGATACCCGCCTGAAGGCTGCTCGAGACTGGCACGACTGGGAGGCAGCTTCTATTCTTCTTGCCGACCCGAACGGCCTTCCTCGTCGCTGGAGCAACCCGACCTATCTGCTGGCCCGCGCGCGGATCATCGTTCACTACTTCGCTCACAACGCATGGCTCGACGATGGCGCATTGCTGTCGGGCGTCGACAAGCTGCGGGGCATCCCCGGCGTTCTTGTGCAAGGCAGGCTCGATCTCGAGGCACCCCTGACAACAGCCTGGGAGCTTGCAAGAGCATGGCCCGGAAGCCAGCTCGTGATCGTTGAAAAGGCCGCGCACTCCGTCGCAAATCAGGACATTGCCCGGGCAATCGTCAGTGCGACCGATATTTTTTCTGAAACTCTTCAAAAATAATCGCGCCGCTCGACCGTCGAAAATTGGGCTTTTTCCGAGCCACCCCGCATCAAGTCGGCTGCCATCGGCCGGAGGGCGCAGGGGCTGCGATGGTTAAGCACTCATTACGCCCAACCTCAAAACGTGTCGCCTGTTAACGTTCTGTGCCGGAATGAGACCTTTTCAATCCTGGTATCTTTTCAAAATAGCTGCAATTTGAACTAAGTTTTCGGCAAATGCGCATCAAGTTTTATGCGCATTCGATTTTGTTTTTAGTCGAAATGTCCGCGCATTTGAATCAACTAAGCCTTTAATTTAACTACGCAATTTTGCGGCAGGTAAAAACGTGTGTGGCAATGTCTCCTCACAAACGGGGAGACAAAAATGGCAATCGGGACATTCATCAAAGGCGGCTTGGCAGCCGGCGCGATACTGGTGACAATCGTGGGCGACGGACAGGCGAACTCTCTCAGCATGACGGTCGTCGGCAATGCTAGCCCACCGATCGGCGCCTATCAGTTCTGCAAGGAGATTCCGGCAGACTGCGCAAATCCGGCGGGCGACCAGGGCGTACTGACGCTGACGGAAGATCGTTGGAAAACCATTCTCAAGATCAACTATCAGGTCAACTCGACGATTACGCCGATGACCGACAAGGAAATCTACGGTGTCGAAGAGCGCTGGGCCTATCCGCAAACGGCCGGCGACTGTGAAGATTATGCGCTTCTCAAGCGCAAGCTCCTGATCAATGCAGGCTTCTCGCCATCCGACCTGCTGATGACCGTCGTCCTGCAACCGAATGGCGAAGGCCACGCTGTGCTGACCGTTCGCACGGATCGCGGGGATTTCATCCTCGACAACATGCGCAACAAGGTCATGCTGTGGGCCGATACGGAATACACCTTCCTGAAGCGTCAATCCGCCAGCGATCCGACTCGCTGGTCCAAGCTCCAGGACGGTCGCGCTGTTGCCGTGGGTAGCGTGAAGTAAATACCGACCGCCAGCTGCCACTGGCGGACGTGCAAGGCGCCTTGGTTCGTGTGTCCCCGCATCCCGTTCCTACCGGCGCCCGAGAGCCGCTCCCGCTGTCCCCGGAGCGGCTCATTTTTTATGTGCTCGCGGCCGCAATTAGAACTTCATTAACCATCCTCTCGCCATGATCGGCCAAACGATAACGACCGGCGGCTCCTGTCCCTTCCTGCGGCGGTTTGACATGCGAGAGCCGCCATGCACCACGTCGAAAACAATGCCATAGCCGAAGCGCCACTGCTCTCCACCAGCTTTCTGGTGCGGGTCACGGCTGTGATTGCGATTCTGGCCGCATTGACGATCGCGATCAGCATTGGTGGCCGCTGGTTCGGAGCGCGGGTGTCGCTCGCCGGCAATACGGAAGACACGACGCCGATAACCCTCGTGATCGGTCAAGACACCATTCAGTTTCCAGCCAATACGATCCGTTTTCCGAGCCAGCGGCAAAGTGGCGTCGCAGAACGGACCGATCTTTACCTGACATGGCCCGAACTGCGTGGATACGACAAGGCAAACCGCACGCGCTTCGATGACGTTTCCCAGTCATCGGGCCTCATCTTTCTGCAGATATCGCAGAGCACGATGTCCAAGGACATGTCGGGGCGCATGGAGCCGATCTATTCGCATCTGCTGGAAGGGGCGCCTGTCCCCTTCTCGAACGGAATGACGCTCCATCATTTGCGCGCGGATGCGGGTTACGCCGGCGAAGTGCTGCTGACGGCAGCGAAACCTGACGGCAGCAACTATGTCGTGCGCTGCGTGCTTCCCGACACACCGGCGATGGCGACCAGCGGCGATTGCCAGCGCGACATCAAGGTCGGTCACGATTTAAGTGTGCTTTACCGCTTCTCGAGTCAGCATTTGCCCGACTGGGACCATATTGATGCCGCTATTCGCCACTTTGTGGAAACGCGTCTTGTGACCCGTTCTGCGCCAAGCCGCTAAATTGGTCCGAAATGGCGAAACAAACGATTAATCATAAACGGATTGGTAACCCCAGGCGGCTACTTTCGGGAGGGTTGATCGTGCGGGAGGGCGCGCGATCCCGCGAACATTTGAACTGCAAGCGAAGAGTGAAATAGTGTCCAGGTCAGCTTCCTCCGTGTCTCCATCCCGTTCCGGTAATTTCCTGATCAAGGCGATCATGGTACTGTCGATGGCAGTCGGGATCGCAATGATCGACTCGGCCAATGCCGAGGCGGAAGCCGCCAATTCGAGATATGCCGGCATCGTCGTCGATGCGAATACGGGCAACGTCCTCTACAGCGAAAATGCCGACCGCTTGCAGTATCCGGCTTCGCTCACAAAGATGATGACCCTTTATCTGACGTTCGAAGCACTCGAGCAGGGTCGCATCCGTCTTGATACAGCTGTTCCCTTCTCCGCTCATGCGTCCGGCCAGGCTCCCACCAAGCTCGGCGTTCGACCGGGCGGTACGATTTCCGTCGAACAGGCGATTCTCGGCCTCGTCACGCTTTCGGCCAATGATGCTTCCACCGCCCTTGGCGAGTTGCTCGGCGGCAGCGAGGATCGTTTCGCGCAGATGATGACTGCCAAGGCGCATGCGCTCGGCATGACCCGCACGACCTACCGCAACGCAAACGGCCTGCCGAACACCGCGCAGATGACGACGGCGCGTGACCAGGCCCGCCTTGGTATCGCGCTACGCCAGCACTTCCCGCAGTATTACGGTTACTTCTCCACCCAGAGCTTCAAGTTCGGGAACCGCATCATCCGCAGCCACAACCGCCTCGTCGGTTCCGTGCGCGGCGTCGATGGCATCAAGACGGGCTACACCCGTGCGGCCGGCTTCAATCTCGTCAGCTCAGTTCAGATCGATGGCAAGTCGATCGTCGGCGTGGTCCTCGGTGGCGCCTCCACCCCTGCCCGCGACAACCAGATGCGCAATTTGATCGCAAGCTACCTGCCGAAGGCCTCGAGCCGTAGCGGTTCGTCCAATCTCGTTGCACAAGCGCCCAAGATTTCGACTGAGCCGGTTATTCCGGTGACCGCGGCAAAAACCGAGGTTGCCTCCGTGCCGACCGGTTCCGACCTTCCGCACAGCGGTCCGGTTCCTGATACGCGTGACCAGGCTGCCTCCGCTCAGGTCGCTTTTGCCGCAACGCCAGCTGCGAAGTCCGCCAACCCGCTTCTGCAGGAGATGCCTGCCCCAACGAAGGTCAAGACGCAGCCGATCAAGCAGGCATCCATCGCCACTCCGACGCCGGCGCCTTCCTACGTGCCGCCGGAACAGGGCGACACCTCGGTAGACACTCTGACGACTGCCTCCACCAAGGAAGCGCAGCCGAGCGGTTGGGTCGTTCAGATCGGCGTAGCGTCCAGCAAGGATGGCGCAATGGATCTGCTTGACGGCGCAAAGACCAAGGGCGGCAAGGCACTGCGCTCCGCAAAGCCCTTCGCGGTTGCCTACGCCGGCAGCTACCGCGCTCGCTTCGGCGGCTTCGACGACCAACGCGACGCCGTGAATGCCTGCAACGCGCTGAAGCGCGCCGGTGTGAAATGCTGGGCTGCGGCTCAGTGATGATGAGGACTGTCGCCTACGCGTTTCAGGCGGCAGCCCGGAATATGGCCGTGATCGGTGTTCGCGATCCGGCCGGAGTTGTTAGACTCGATTTGTGTTGCGTACGGGGATGACTATGGCGATCAACGAGAACGTTCCGGAATTTCCGCCTCAAGGCCGACTGACGGGAAAGAACCCACGGGCGGGATTGCACCCGCTCCATGAGGCGGCGCTTCGGTTGGCCGAGATCGGCCTTCAGCGCCAGAAGCCGAAGACGGCAAAGACCAAGGATCTCATCAACCTGCTGCTCTGCCACGGCGCACGCGCCTGGCGCTATTCGCAGCCGGAAGCAAGCATTCACCTGCATGTGACGTGCCCCGATGGACGGGCACCTGTCACCTTGCGCTTGCGCTAATTTTATTCAGAGCAGACCAAGCTCGGAAAGCTCGCGGCGCAGGTCCGCGGGCATTTCAGCAATACCTTCGCCGAGACTGTGAAGATCGCGCGGCGTATCTTCCTCGGGGAAATACCGCCAGCCCTGGAACGCGCGCTTCGGCTGCACCGAGGTTTCAATGACCTCCGGGCCGAGCACCAGATGGCAGCGGCCAATTCCCTCGCCATCCGTAAATGTCTGGATGTCCAACAGCTTCTGCCGCGCCTGAACCTGACCCTTGATCACCCAGTAGAGCGATCCTCCGTCGAGCAGTTCTTCGACGCGTTTGGGAACCATTCTTGTCGTGTGAACGGAATGAGGTTCCAGACCAGCAGCGATGGCGCGAAGCGAGCGTTCCGCCACCCATTCACGCAGGTCATCAATCGAGTCTGCTCCGACGCACAGTTTGATAAGATGCAATGCCATGCTGCCGTTGAAATCCTTTTGGGCGGCAGCGTCAAGACATCAGATCGGGATGTGCGACCGTGTGCAGCGATTTTCGAAGGACGCCTACGGTCAACATTCGACAACGTTGACGGCGAGGCCACCTGTGGACGTTTCCTTGTATTTCTCGCTCATATCATGGCCCGTCTGCCGCATGGTTTCGATGCAGGCATCGAGCGGCACGAAATGCCGACCGTCGCCCTTGATCGCTAGCGACGCTGCTGTGACCGCCTTGACAGCGCCGAGCGCGTTGCGCTCGATGCACGGAACCTGAACCAAGCCCGCGACCGGGTCGCAGCTCATTCCCAGGTGATGCTCAAGAGCGATCTCCGCCGCGTTCTCGATCTGCTCTGCCGTGCCGCCCATGACGGCAGCGAGGCCGGCGGCGGCCATGGCGGCGGCGGAGCCAACCTCGCCCTGACAGCCGACTTCCGCGCCTGAGATCGAGGCGTTGTGCTTAATGATGCCGCCGATGGCGGCTGCCGTCAGAAGGTAATCGCGAATGCCCTTCTGGTCCCAATCGTCATGGAAGTGCTCGTAGTAGCGGATGGTCGCCGGAATGACGCCAGCAGCGCCGTTCGTCGGCGCCGTCACGACGCGCCCGCCTGCTGCGTTCTCTTCGTTCACGGCCATGGCGTAGACGCTCAGCCAATCGTTGGCGAGCAGCGGGTTGATGCGGTTGCTACGCCATTCTTCCTGGAGCTTGTCATGAATCGCCCGAGCACGGCGGCGGACATTCAATCCGCCCGGCATGATGCCATCGACCTTCAGGCCGCGTTCGATGCAGGAGCGCATGGCAGCCCAGATCCGATCGAGCCCCTCGTCCAACTCCTCGCGGCTGCGGTGGCTTTCCTCGTTGGCGCGTTTCATCTGCGCGATAGAAAGGCCGGAGCGCGCCGCCATGTCGAGCATCTGCTTCGCGCTCGAAAACGGATAGGGCACTTTGGCGAGATCCGACGATGCCTTCTTCTTCGTACGCATTCCTTCCAACTCGGTATCGGTCACCACGAAACCGCCGCCGACGGAGTAGTAGATGCGACGCAGAAGCATGCGCCCGTCCCGATCGAAGGCGGAAAAGGACATGCCGTTGGCATGCCCAGGCAGCGGCTGCTTCTTGTCGAAGACCAGATCGACCTTGGGCTGGAACTGATAGGCCGGATGGCCGGGCGGCGTGATGCGACCGGAACGTTCCACGCCGTCGATGATGCCATCCATCTTGTCGGGATCGACGCTGTCGGGCTGCTCCCCCATCAAGCCGAGCACGACAGCCCTACCCGTTCCGTGGCCGATCCCGGTGTGGGCCAGCGAACCATGGAGACTGACCTTGATCGACGCGACCTGTGCGCCCGACGACGGGCGTGGCCATTCGTCCGACAGAATCAGATCGAGAAAGCGGTTAGCCGCCGTCATCGGCCCCATGGTGTGCGAGCTCGAGGGACCGACGCCGATCTTGAATACGTCGAAAACGGAAAGGAACATGATTGCGTCCTGTTTTGATTTGCTGTCGAAAGCTACGCCAGCGCCGCGCGCGACCCCTTCGATACACCGACATAGCATTTCACGGGTGCGACATCGCTTAAAACCAAACGCTCGATCGCGTCCCGGTTATTGCGGCGCGCGCGCGCATCTGTAGAGTGGCGGCGTTTCGACGGGGAACTGAATCAATATAATGATGACGACGGCAGATTACATCGCACTGGCGCTTTTTGCAGCACTCTGGTTTGGCTATTCTCGGCTGCTGAGAGGTGCCAGCCTCTTCGGCCGGACCAGCCTGACGCACGCGATGGGCGAACGCCGCCGCGAGTGGATTTACAATTCGCTTCGCCGCGATCTGAAGATGATCGACACCCAGATCATGGCCGGCCTGCAGAACGGCACGGCGTTCTTCGCCTCGACCTCGATCTTCGCGATCGGCAGCTGTTTTGCTTTGCTCGGAGCCACCGAGAAGGTGGATGCGGTCTTCGCCGACCTGCCCTTTGTCTTCCACAGTGGACATGGCGCATTCGAAATGAAGGTTGGCGGGCTGGCGGTGCTTTTCGGCTATGCCTTTTTCAAATTCGGCTGGTCCTACCGGCTGTTCAACTACTGCACGATCCTCTTCGGCTCCATTCCGATGATGCGCGATACGGAACGCGATATCGTCGCCGCAGAGCGCGCGGCAGAGCGCGTCATCCGCATGAATGTTATCGCCGGAGGCCATTTCAACGAGGGTTTGCGCGCGATCTTCCTTTCGATCGGCTACCTCGGCTGGTTCATCAATCCCTACGTCTTCATGGCAACGACGGTGATCGTGATTACCGTCCTGACGCGGCGGCAGTTCTTTTCCGAGGCGCGGCTCGCGATCATGGACTCCGCGTCGCCATCAAATCTCCACCTTTCTCCTGTTCCCCGCGATGCACCGTCGGACGACGGAAACGACTCATCCGGGGGATTGTGAATGACTGTTCCGGCGACGGGAACCGAGGCGAGCGCCAAGCCGCCCCGCATAGGCTTGCTGGATACAGTGCGTGGAGCGGCGCTGATCGCGATGGCGAGCTACCACTTCACCTGGGACCTAGAGTTCATGGGGTATCTGACCCCGGGCACCGCGGAAACAGGATGGCTGAAGCTATATGCCCGCGCCATTGCCTCGACGTTCCTTTTCATCGTCGGCATCAGTCTGGTACTCGCCAACACGCCCGAGATTCGTTGGCGTCCTTTCTGGAAGCGGTTCGCGATGATTGCAGCCGCCGCCGCCGCGATTTCTGCTGCGACATGGTATTTTATGCCGGGAGAATGGATATTCTTCGGCATCCTGCACGCGATCGCGGTTCTCAGCCTGATCGGCGTCGTGCTGCTGTGCTTGCCGACGCCCGTGACCATCCTGGTCACGGTGGCCGCGATCGTCGCGTGGGTCGCTGACACCTGGGTTGCACCGGGCATCCTGCGCTGGTCACTCTTCAACCCCCGCTACCTCGCATGGATCGGTTTCGCGGAACTGCCGCAACGATCGAACGACTATGTGCCGGTATTCCCCTGGGCGGTTCCGTTCCTGATCGGACTGACAAGCGCGCTGATTGCCGTCAGGACGACCCTGCCCGCACGGCTTGCGCGCCTGGGAACCGGCTCAAACCTGCTTGCGAAGGCCGGCCGCCACAGCCTTGCCTTCTACCTCATTCATCAGCCGGTATTGATTTCGATCGCCTATGGATTGTCGATCGTCGTACCGCCGGCCAAGCCCGATCCGGTGGAAAGCTATCTCAGACAATGCAACGTGTCCTGCACCCAGCAGGAAGGTGAAGCGCTATGCCGCAGCTTCTGCCAGTGCACGCTCGACAAGCTTCAGGCACAAAACCTGTTCACGCAGTTTCAGTCGGGAGCGGTCAAGGCGGACGACGACCGCATTGTAGCGCTGGCGGGCGAGTGTAGCGCCGCCAGCCAATAGCTCAGGTGCCGACGCCGATTTCGGCGAGGCGACCGAGACAGGCTTCTTCGATGTTGTCGAGTTCAGCCAGCGTTTCGTCGATGTCCTTGCGCTTCTGGCGGAGGTCATCTCGCTTTTCGTCCACACGCTTCATCAGCAGCTTGAGCTGACCAAGTTCGCCTGGTGGCTCCTTGTAGACCTGGATGATCTCGCGGATTTCCGCAATCGTAAAGCCGATACGGCGACCACGCAGGATTTCCTGGATAAGGCGCCGGTCAGTCGGCCTGAACAGGCGCGTGCGGCCGCGACGCTCAGGATGAATCAGTCCCTCATCTTCGTAGAATCTAAGCGTGCGCGTCGAGACCCCGAATTCGCGCGTCAACTCAGTTATGCTATAGTACTTGCTAACCGGCATGGTTCCCTCAATATTCAGGGAGTTATAATATTGACTTTTACGTAATAGTCAATTTGTGCAGGGCGCTTCAAGCCGGCTAAATTCCGAACCACCAGGTCGCAATTCCAAGAAAGGCAAAGAAGCCGGTGCAGTCCGTGACCGTGGTTACAAAAACCGACGAGGCGATGGCCGGATCGGCGCCAAATTTGTGCAGGAGCAGCGGCAGGAGAATGCCGGCAAGAGCTGCGGCGAACAGGTTGATGATCATTGCCGCGCCAATGACGAAGCCGAGCTGATAGTCGTGGAACCAGGTCGCTGCGATCGCTCCCATGATCACCGAGAACATCGCGCCATTGGCAATACCGACCGCCGCCTCTCTGCGGATAACTCGCCCCGCGTTATAAATATCGAGATCGCCGGTAGCGAGCGCGCGAACGGTCACCGTCATTGTCTGTGTACCGGCATTGCCGCCCATGGAGGCGACGATCGGCATCAAAACGGCAAGCGCAATCATCTTCTCGATCGAATCGTCAAACAATCCGATGACGCTTGCGGATAGCAGCGCGGTGCCGAGGTTGATCAGCAGCCACAGGAAGCGGGACCGCACCGTCGAGACGACATTGTCCGACAGCTCTTCGTCGCCGACACCGCCGAGACGCTTGATGTCCTCGTCCGCCTCTTCATGGATGACGTCGACGACGTCGTCGATGGTCAGAACACCGACAAGCCGTTCGTTCTCATCGACCACGGCCGCAGACAGAAGGTCGTACTGCTCGAAAAGCTGTGCGGCCTCTTCCTGGTCCATCTCCGCTGGGATCGGATGGTTCGTCTCCCGCATGATCGACTCGATCTTGCTCTGCCGCTTGGTTCGCAGGATCTTGTCGAGATCCACGGCACCGAGCAGCTTGAACGTCGGATCGATGACGAAAATCTGCGAGAAGGAATAAGGTAGGTTCTCCTCGTCTCGCATGTAGTCGATCGTCTGGCCGACCGTCCAGAACGGCGGCACGGCGACGAACTCCGTCTGCATGCGGCGCCCGGCCGAGCTTTCGGGATAATCCAGCGCGCGGCGCAGGCGCACCCGTTCCGTGAACGGAAGCTGCGCGAGGATCTCTTCGCGATCCTCCTTGTCGAGATCCTCAAGAATGTAGACGGCGTCGTCCGAATCGAGCTCGCCGATCGCGGCGGCGATCTGCTCGTTCGGCATCTGATCGACGATCTCGCGACGGATCGCTTCGTCGACCTCCGTCAGCGCCGTCATGTCGAATTCGTCGCCGAGCAATCGGACGAGCGCGAGGCGCTGATCCGGCTGGATCGACTCGAGCAGGTCGCCTATTTCGGATTCGTGCAGGCGTGCGACATGCTGCCGAAGAAAGATGGTATCGCGATCGGCAATGGCGGCGCCGACCAGCGCGAGGAAGTCGCTGCGGACGTTGCCATTCTCGTCATAAATGTCGGCTTCGTCGTCCTCAGGACGCGCGCGGACGAGCTCTTCTGCGTCGTTCGTCATCCTTTGCCGCCCTCGCATCTGATTCGAAGTTCACCAACTTCGAAACGCCGGAATTGATTTCGTGCTAGCCGAAAGCCGGCAGCGCGTCCAGCGCCAAACCATTCACGGGGATGACAATTCTCCCATCAATGAGTAGTTTCCGCCCGATACGAACGAGGAGCTATCTGCGTGCCCATCCGCCCCATTCTGCGCTTCCCCGATGCCGGTCTTAGAACCGTGTGTGAGCCGGTTACGGTTTTCGACGACGGGCTTCGCGCGCTTGCCGCCGACTTGCTGGATACCATGCGGGCAGCACCCGGTGTTGGCATCACAGCGGCACATATCGGCGTGTCCCAACGTGTGACGGTGATCGAGCTTAGCCGCGAGGATGGCGTGCGCAATCTCGTCAATCCGGCCATCATTTCAACCTCCCAGGACACGATCCGGCATACCGAGGGCAGTGTTTCCATGCCGGGGATCATCGACGAGGTGATCAGGCCGAATGCCATCCGCTATCGTTATCAGGATCTCGATGGAGTGCTGCATGAGGATGAGGCCGAGGGCTTCCTTGCCGTGTGCATCCAACATGAAATCGATCAGCTGGACGGAATCTTCTGGCTGCAGCGCCTCTCGAAGCTGAAGCGCGATCGGCTGATCAGGAAGTGGGAAAAGTCCGGAGGTTAGATCGCCGGTTCCTACATTTCGATCGGCGCCGGCAGCGGTCGAGGCCGTTCCGGCTTCTGGCTGCGCGAAGCCAGTTCCTCAGGCGTCACGAGACCGCCGGAAATCAAAAGCTTGGCTGCATCCTCCGGCGACATATCCAGAAAGACGATCTTTTCGCGCGGCACGAAGATAAGGAAGCCAGCCGTCGGCACCGGCGTCGGCGGCAAGAAGACGCTGACCATGTCATGGCCCATGGCGTTGAACTTCGACGCAATCTCGCCCTTTGCATCTGTCGCCACGAACACCAAGGACCAGAGACCGGGACTTGGATATTCGATCAGCCCGACCTTTTTGAAGGAGTTGCTGCGCTCCTTGAGCACCGTCTCGAAGATCTGCTTCACGCTCTTATAGATGACGCGCACCAAGGGAACGCGGCGCACCAGCGATTCACTGAGCTGGACGATCGACTGACCGATCAGATTCGTTCCGAGGAAGCCTATCAGCGTGATCACCACCAGGGCGATCAGCAGGCCGGAGCCGGGCACGGCAAAATTCAGATAGTTATCAGGATCGTAGCGTGCCGGCAGATAGGGTTTCACCCAGCTATCTGCCCAGCGAACCACCGACCATGTGAGCCACAGCGTGATGGCTATCGGCGCGCAGATAATGAGACCCGCCAGAAAATTGTTTCTGATGCGCGTCGCAATCGGCAATCGGGGCAGTTTTTCCGTCATCGTTTGCTGATGGACTCCATTGAGCATGACGGCAAGCGGAAATCAGTGCTCATGTCCTGTTCACGACGAAGCTGCCAGAGTTTTCGGCGCTGCACAAGCCTTTGCGGCGAGCCTCACTCGACCGTGACCGACTTCGCGAGATTGCGCGGCTGATCGACATCGGTGCCCATGAAGACCGCCGTGTGGTAGGCCAGCAGCTGGATCGGCAGAGAGAAAATCATCGGTGCAATGATCTCATCGACATTCGGCAATACAATTGTCGCCATCGTCGGCAGCTTGGAGGCTGCAGCACCGGCTTCATCGGTGATGAAGATGATGCGCCCACCGCGAGCCGCGACCTCCTGCATGTTGGAGACGGTCTTCTCGAAGAAGCGGTCGTAAGGCGCGATGACGATGACAGGCATGTTCTCGTCGATCAGCGCGATCGGTCCATGCTTCAGCTCGCCAGCCGCGTAACCCTCGGCATGAATGTAGGAGATTTCCTTGAGTTTGAGCGCGCCTTCCATGGCCAGCGGGAAACTCGTGCCTCGTCCGAGATAAAGCACGTCGCGGCATTTCGACAGTTCGCGCGACAGGCTCTCCATCTGCGGCTGGATCATGTTGAGGACCCGGCTCATGATGCGCGGCATTTCCGCGAGATGGCGGACCAGCTGTTTTTCCTGCTCGGGGCTGATCGTTCCCCTCGCCTTGCCTGCGCCGAGCGCCAGCGATGCGAGAACAGCGAGTTGGCAGGTAAAGGCCTTGGTCGAGGCGACACCGATTTCCGGGCCGGCCATGATCGGGAAGACGGCATCCGACTCGCGGGCGATCGTCGATTCCTTGACGTTGATCACCGCGCCGATCTTCAGGCCATGGTCCTTGCAGTAGCGCAGCGATGCCAGCGTATCGGCGGTTTCGCCCGACTGCGAGATGAACAAGGCCGCCTGCGTCGGCGAGAGAGGCATTTCGCGATAACGGAATTCCGAGGCGACATCGATCTCGACCGGCAGGCGCGCGTAGCGCTCGAACCAGTACTTGCCGACAAGGCCTGCCAGATAGGCCGTACCGCAGGCTGAAATAGCGAGACCAGTCGCCGCCTTGAAGTCGATCGCCGCGGCGTTGGCGCTCACGGTATTGCTGGCGAAATCCACATAGTGGCTGAGCGCGTGCGAGATAACCTCGGGCTGCTCGTAGATTTCCTTTTCCATGAAGTGGCGATGGTTGCCCTTGTCGACGACATAGGCCGTCGTCTGGGAAATCTGCCGTGGCCGCTCGACCTCGTTGCCGGCATAGTCGAGGATCCTGGCACCCTCCGCGGTCAGGACAGCCCAGTCGCCATCAACGAGGTAGGTGATCTCATTGGTGAACGGCGAAAGCGCGATCGCATCCGATCCAAGGAACATCTCACCCTTGCCATAACCGATGGCAAGCGGCGGGCCGGAACGAGCCGCCATGATCGTCCCCGAATCACTCTGGAGCATGACCGCAAGCGCATAGGCGCCGCTGACCCGGTTCAGCATCTTCATCATCGCGTCACGCGGCGCGAGCCCCTCGGCGAGGTACTTCGCGATCAGGTGGGCGACCACTTCCGTATCGGTCTGGGTTTCGAAGACGGCGCCATCCGCCGTCAATTCATCCCGCAGCTCCGAGAAGTTCTCGATGATTCCGTTATGGACAACCGCGACGCCACGCACGAAATGCGGATGCGCATTGGTTTCATTCGGCACGCCATGCGTGGCCCAGCGGGTGTGGGCGATGCCCGTCGTTCCCGGCAAGGGTTCGGCATCGAGCCGCTTCTCGAGATTGAAAAGCTTGCCCTCGGCGCGGCGGCGCGCCATCGCGCCGTCATGGATGGTCGCCACACCGGCGGAATCGTAGCCGCGGTATTCGAGGCGCTTCAGCGCGTCAACGAGGCGCTCCGCAACCGGGCTGTTTCCGACGATTCCAACAATTCCGCACATAAACGCCCCCAGAGCCTTCCGTATTGAAGGCCAGTCCTAACAATTTTCTCTTTTTTCTCAATTGGCTGGTTGGTCACTTTCAGTTTCCAGCCGTTACGAAAGGCACTCAGCTCTTCGACTGCTTCGCTGCCTTGATCGCCAGCGCGCGCTCTCGCAAGGCGACGGCGCGGCCGGGCTTCACTTCCTGCCGCGCCCGTCCGAACGCCAAGGCGTCTGCCGGGACATCCGAAGTGATGACGCTGCCTGACGCGACATAGGCGTTATCGCCAATGCTGACGGGCGCCACCAGCGACGAGTTCGAGCCGACGAACGCATTCACGCCGATCAAAGTCTCGCTCTTGTTGACGCCGTCGTAATTGCAGGTGACCGTACCCGCTCCGATGTTGGCGCCGGCGCCGACCTTGGCATCGCCGATATAGGTGAGATGGTTGACCTTCGCGCCCTCACCCACCTTGCCGTTCTTGACCTCGCAGAAATTGCCCACCTTCGCGTTGACGGCAAGGTCCGCACCGGGACGCAGACGGGCGAACGGTCCGACGGTCGCGCCGGCGCTCACATGCGCTCCTTCAATGTGCGAGAAGGCGTGGATGACCGCGCCGCCGTCAACCACGGTACCGGGGCCGAACACGACGTTCGGCTCGATAAGGGCATCCTGGCCGATGACCGTGTCGTATGACAGGAAAACGGTTTCCGGGGCGACCATGCTGACGCCTGAGATCATCAACGCGTGGCGACGACGCTCCTGCCAGAGGCGTTCGATCACGGCGAGTTCGGCGCGATTGTTGCATCCCGTCATTTCGACCTCAGGAGCATCGACGGCCGTGACACGGCCGCCGAGCGAACGCGCGATCTCGACGAGGTCCGTCAGATAGTATTCGCCCTTGGCATTGCTGTTTCCGATCCGGGAAAGCAACTCCAGCGCCTTGCGACCGT
This sequence comes from Rhizobium sp. S96, assembly GCF_030382195.1. NCBI lineage: Bacteria > Pseudomonadati > Pseudomonadota > Alphaproteobacteria > Hyphomicrobiales > Rhizobiaceae > Rhizobium > Rhizobium sp. S96. Next base: position 190,104 of record NZ_JAUDRY010000015.1, on the reverse strand, counting down.
TGATCGCCATAAGGCCGCTGTTACACCAGGTCACCGCGCGCTCGGCGTCGGTCGCATCCTTTTCCTCGCGGATGGCGATCAACTCACCGTCCTTGACGAGCAGTCGGCCGTAACCGGTCGGGCGGTCGGTGTTGAAGCCGATGACAACGATATCGCTGCCGGCCGCCAGTCCCTCGCGCGCTGCCTTCAGGGGGCCGTCGGTCTGAAGGGGCACATCGCCATAGGTAACGATAATATCGTCATAGCCGCGGGCAATCGCCTCTTTCGCGGCGAGAACGGCGTGGCCGGTGCCCAGGCGTTCCTTCTGCAGGTAGGTCTCGATCTCGACGCCGCCGACGCTTGCTGCCTTGGCAACCTCTTCGGCATCGCGCCCAACGACAAGTGCGACCGACGAGATGTCGGCCCCGGCCACCGCATCGACAACATGCGCGATCATCGGACGATTGGCGACAGGATGGAGCACCTTCGACTTCGACGATTTCATTCGCGTGCTGTCACCCGCGGCAAGAATTACGGCAAGGCAAGTGCGTTCCATGGTCTGCTCCAAGTATCCGTTACAGGCAGTGCTTTGCTGCCTCATAGCAGCAAGACAAAGCCGGGACAAAGATCAAAATGGATTAGGCCGGGACCTTCGTCATGCTCGCAAAGGCTTCGCGGACATGATCACGGCCTTCAACGATAACGGCCTCCATGGCCGCGCGGGCAGCTGGGACATCACCACTAACGATCGCATTGACGATGCGCATGTGTGTCTCGGCGATATTGGAGAAACCGTTCTGCGATGGCGGCGTACTGATCCGGAACATGCCGACAAGTGCGGCCTCGATCAGGCTTCCCAAGGTGTGCATGAAGGGATTGTGCGCGGCATCGGCAACCGCGAGATGGAACTGCAGATCAGCAAGCGCCAGGCTCTCCGTCGTATGGCCGGGCGCGGCCATCTCCAGCGCGAGGCTATTCAAGCGTTCGAGGTCGCCCGGGCGGGCGCGCTCGGCGGCAAGGCCAGCCGCAAAAGGTTCGACCGCCAGGCGGATATCGTAGAGCTGAAGAAGGAACTCTTCACTCACCCCGTTGTCGAAATGCCAGGCGATGACCTCGCTATCGAACATGTTCCACTGGTTCTTCTCGGTGACCCGCGTGCCGACGCGCGCCTTGGCGACGATCATTCCTTTCGCCGCCAATGTCTTCATGGTTTCCCGAAGCACGGTCCGGGACACCTTGAAACGCTGCGCGAGTTCCGCGTCACCTGGAAGAATGCTCCCCACCGCATAGGTTCCCGCGACGATCGCGCGTCCGAGTTCATCCACCACCTGCGCATGGCTGGTGCGGGACCTTCTCCCTAATTTTCCGGCTTCGAGCATTCGGTTACGCAATTAGAACTCCCCCGTCAGGCATACCTCTTGTTCAGGCTGGACAGGAACAGGATACCCTTCTGCATCAGGATGAATGCAAAAAGCAGCAGACCAATCAGGATCTTCGTCCACCAGCTGGAAAGCGTTCCATCGAAGGTGATGTAAGTCTGAATGAGCCCCTGGATAAGGAGACCTATGAAGGTTCCCGCCACGAATCCCGCTCCCCCCGTCAGCAGTGTCCCCCCAATGACAACTGCTGCGATGGCATCAAGCTCGACACCGACCGCCGCCAAGGAATAGCCGGCGGACGTATAGAGCGAAAAAACGATTCCTGAAAGCCCGGCCAGGAAGCCAGACAGCGCATAGATCTGGATTGTCGTGCGACCAACCGGCACACCCATGAGCTGGGCCGTCTGGGCGCCGCCACCCAGAGCATACACATTCGTGCCGAAACGGGTTCGGTGAGCAATGAATATGCCGGCGGCAAAAACGATCAGCATGACCATGCCCACAAGCGTCAGGCGTCCTCCCCCTGGAAGCTTCCAATAGATCCCGGAGAGCGTCGTATAGTAATCATGGTTGATCGGGATGCTGTCGATCGACAAGACGAAGGCCATACCGCGTGCCAGGAACATCCCCGCCAATGTCACGATGAAAGCGGGCATCTGGAGATAGTGGATCACGGCCCCCATCGCCCCGCCGAAGGCAGTGGTGATCACGAGCACCAGCGCGAAAGCCAGCAGCGGGTGGATCGTCGTATTCTGGAGTATCAGCGCGAGGAAGACGCCGGTGAATGCGATCACCGAGCCGATCGACAGATCGATGCCACCCGAGATGATGACGAAGGTCATGCCAACCGCTGCGATCCCCAGGAACGCGTTATCGGTCAGCAGGTTGCCGATCACCCGTGTCGACAGCATGTTCGGATACTGCATGGCACAGACGGCATAGGACAGAATGAAGATCACGATCGTCGCCAGAAGGGGCAGATATTTCGAGTTCATTTCTGCAGCTCCCCTTTCAGGTTCGCGCGACGTCCCAGGAAGACGGTGGCCGATTGCACGGCCGGCGACTGGATCACAAGAATGACGAGCACGATCACTGCCTTGATGATGAGATTGAATTCCGGCGGGAAGCCCGAGAGCAAGATGCCGGTGTTGACCGCCTGAATGATCATCGCGCCGATCAGGGAGCCAACAATGCTGAAGCGCCCGCCGAGAAGAGAGTTTCCGCCAACGACGACGGCAAGGATGGCGTCGAGCTCAAGCCACAAGCCGGCATTGTTCGCGTCGGCACCCTTAATGTCGGCGGCAACGATAATCCCCGCGATGGCCGCACAGAGACCGCTCAGGACGTAGACCGCCATGAGTAGGACCGGCGTTCTCACACCGGACAGCATGCTCGCATGGCGGTTGATGCCAGTCGCCTCGATCAGCATTCCCAACGCCGTCCGCCGCACGAGCAGCGTGACGATCACCCCGACGACCAGCCAGATGACAACCGGCATCGGCATGAAGGCGAACGATCCGCTGCCGAAGAAGATCAGGCCGTCGTCGTTGAACGTCATGATCACGCCTTCGGTGATCAGCTGCGCGATTCCGCGACCGGCGACCATCAACACGAGTGTCGCAATGATCGGCTGTATGTTGAGGATAGCAACGAGAAACCCGTTCCAAACACCACAGGCCAAGCCGACCAATAGGGTGATCAGCAGCGTCCAAGCCAATGAGTTACCTGACACAATCGACGAGGCCGCGACGGCGCCGCAAATGGCAATCACCGCCCCCACAGAAAGATCGATGCCCTTGGTGGCGATGACCAGTGTCATGCCGGTCGCCAACAGGGCCACCGGAGCACCACGGTTCAGCACGTCAATCAAACTGCCGTACAGGCGGCCGTTTTGAATGGTTACGTTAAAGAACTGCGGGAACATTATGAAATTCAATAGAAGAATGACAGCCAACGCGATCAACTGCGGGGCCAGGCGGACCAGAAGTGCCTTCTGAGAGGAGGTCATGCGTCCTCCGTCTTCTTCTGGGCTGCCGCAATCGCCTCGACGATCTGCGCGGTGCTCACATTCTCGCCGGTCAGTTCGGCCACATGTTCACGATCCCGCAACACCAGGATACGTGAGCTATAGGCGATAAGCTCTTCCAATTCCGAGGAAATGACGATCAACGACATGCCTTTTTCACACAATTGCTCGATGAGACGAATGATCTCAGCATGGGCTCCGACATCAATGCCTCGCGTGGGTTCGTCGAGGATCAGGAAATCCGGATTCGTTGCCAGCCAACGGGCAAGGATGGCCTTCTGCTGATTACCGCCGGAGAGAAGCCGGATCGGCTTCTCCCGGTCCGTCGTGCGAATATCCAGCGCCTTGATGTAACGATCCGCCAAGGCATTCTGTTCGCCACGCGACAGTGGTCGCGCCCAGCCTCTTCGCGCCTGAAGCGCAAGCGCGATGTTCTCACGGATCGAGAGGTCGCCGATGATGCCATCCGTCTTGCGGTCTTCGGGGCAGAAGCCGAATCCCTGCCGGATTGCGGCCCTCGGGTTCGACAGTGTGATCTGCTTGCCGTCGATCTTCGCAGCGCCGCTGTCGGCGCTCTCGATGCCGAACAGCAGTTCAGCGGTCTCGGTGCGCCCGGAGCCGAGCAAACCTGCCACACCAACGACCTCGCCAACGCGCACCTGCAGGTCGAACGGCTTGACCTTGCCTCGCTTGCCGTAGCCTTCAAAGCTGTACTTCACGGGGCCGGCGGCAACCGATCGCTCCTTGACCGCGGCTTCCGCGTGAGCCAGTTCGTGCCCCAGCATCATGGAGATCAGGCCCTGCCTGGGTAGATCAGCAGTGTCGCGCGTTCCGACCAGTTTGCCGTTACGGAGCACCGTTATCCGATCGCTGATTTCGTAGACCTGCTCGAGAAAATGCGTAATAAAGACAATTCCTAATCCGCGCTTCTTTAAGTCTCGCATAATGCGAAAAAGCATAGCGACTTCCTGCGCGTCGAGGCTTGCCGTCGGCTCGTCCAAGATGAGCACCTTGCCTGACAGATCGACCGCGCGCGCGATGGCAACGACCTGCTGCACGGCCACCGAGAAGCGGTCCAATTGCGCGGTTACATCAATGTCGATGCCATATTCCTGCAGGAGTTCACGCGCTCGCCGATTCATGGTGCGTACGTCGATCATGCCGAAGCGTTTCGGCTGGCGGCCAATAAACAGGTTTTCCGCGACACTGAGATTGGGCAGGAGGTTGACCTCCTGGTAGACCGTGCCAATGCCGAGCTTCTGGGCGGCCAGAGTATCGACAGGATCAATCTCCGCGCCGTCGAGCATAAGGCTGCCTTCGTCACGGTGATATGCGCCGGTGATGCACTTGATCAGCGTCGACTTGCCGGCGCCGTTCTCACCCAACAGCGCATGCACTTCGCCTTTGCGCAGCGTGAAGTCGACCTTGTCCAGCGCGACCGCTCCGGGAAAAAATTTCGATACCCTAGAGGCAGCAAGCACGTTCTCGAAATCGTGAATCATGAAGGCGGTTTTTCCTGATATTGACCCATATAGCCGTGCCGCGGCCGGACATGATGCCCGGCAACAGCTCTGGCAGTTCCGCACCGGCCTATGACGGGCCGGTGCGGTTCCAATGTCAAATCAGTAGCCGAGGCCCTTCTTGGATTCGTAGACCTTCTTCGGATCGTCAGCCTGGGTATAGAGCTTGGATTCCGTCTGGATCCACTTCGGCGGAGCCTTCTTGTCCTTCAGGTACGCATCGAGAGCGTCGAATGCCGGACCTGCCATGTTCGGCGTCAGTTCGACGGTCGCGTTCGCTTCACCGGCTTCCATTGCCTTGAAGATATCTGGAACGGAGTCGATCGAGACAACGAGGATATCCTTGCCCGGCTTCAGGCCGGCTTCCTTGATCGCCTGGATGCCACCGACGGCCATGTCGTCATTGTGAGCGTACAGAGCGCAGATGTCCTTGCCGCCGTTCTCAGCCTTCAGGAAGCTTTCCATGACTTCCTTGCCCTTGGTGCGGGTGAAGTCGCCGGTCTGGCTGCGAACGATCTTGAAGTTCGACTTGCCGGCAATTGCCTCCTCGAAGCCCTTCTTGCGGGCGATCGCCGGCGAAGAACCGGTGGTGCCCTGAAGCTCAACGATGTCGCACTTCTTGTCGCCGACCGTCTTAACGAGCCAGTCGCCGGCAACCTTGCCTTCATGAACCTGATCGGAGGTGACAGCGGTCAGGTAGAGGTCCTCAGGAGCCTTGATGGTACGGTCAAGCAGGATGACCGGAATGTTGGCTTCCTTGGCTTCCTTCAGGACGGCATCCCAACCGGTTTCGACAACCGGCGCGAGAAGGATGGCGTTGACGCCCTGAGCAATGAAGGAGCGGATCGCCTTGATCTGGTTTTCCTGCTTCTGCTGTGCATCGGCGAATTTCAGGTCGATGCCGCGCTTCTTGGCTTGCTCCTTGGTGACGGTCGTTTCAGCCGCGCGCCAACCGGATTCAGAGCCGATCTGCGAGAAGCCAACGACGAGTTCGGCAGCAGATGCTGAACCGAACATGCAGGCAGCAAGTATCGTGGCACTCACGAGTGCAGTCTTCAATTTCATGATTTCCTCCCAACGCCGCCTCCTCGCGGCACACACAAGGAAAATCATATAGTATTACTTTTGTAAATGCACTTTATAGTATGCAACGCAACAAAAAAGGGCGCCTACAACGGGCGCCCTTTCGCATCTGCTAACTGACCAATCGAAGCTTATTGCGGCAGCTTGTCGTCAACGCCTTCGACGTAGAAGTTCATGCCGAGCAAGGTGCCGTCATCAGCCTTCTCGCCGGCCTTCAGCCAAGGCGTGCCGTCCTGCTTGTTGATCGGGCCGGTGAAGGGATGCAGTTCGCCGGACTTGATCTTGGCTTCGGTGTCCTGGGCCATCTTCTTCACGTCGTCAGGCATGTTGGTGTAGTCCGCCATCTTCAGGATGCCGTCCTTCAGGCCATCCCAGCTCTGATCAGGCTTCCAGGTGCCTTCGAGGAGCGCGTGAACGCGCTTGGAGTAGTAGTTACCCCAGGTGTCGACGATCGCCGTCAGCTGTGCCTTCGGGCCGGCTGCGATCATGTCGGACGCCTGACCGAAGGCGTGGATGCCGCGCTCTTCCGCAACCTGCATCGGCGCGGTGGTGTCGGTGTGCTGCGTGAGGACGTCTACGCCCTGGTCAACCATGGCCTTCGCGGCATCTGCTTCCTTGCCCGGGTCGAACCAGGTGTTCACCCAGATGACCTTGAGCTTGAAATCAGGATCGATCGACTTCGCGCCCTGCTCGAAGGAGTTGATGCCCATCACGACTTCCGGGATCGGGAAGGATGCGATGTAGGCGGCACCGTGGTTCTTCGAGGTCTTGGCGGCGATCTGGCCGAGGATGTAGCGGCCTTCATAGAAGCGCGAGTTGTAGGTCGCGAGGTTCGGGCCGGACTTGAAACCCGTCGCGTGCTCGAACTTCACCTTCGGGAACTTCGCGGCAACCTTGACGGTGGCGTCCATGAAGCCGAACGAGGTGGAGAAGATCAGCTTGCAGCCGGAACGCGCCAGGCGCTCGATGGCGCGCTCTGCGTCAGGGCCTTCCGGGACGTTTTCGAGATAGGAGGTTTCGATCTTGTCACCGAACTCTTCCTGGATCTGCTGGCGACCGCGATCATGTGCCTGCGAGTAGCCACCGTCGGTGTGCGAGCCGACGTAGACGAAACAAACCTTGGTCTTGTCGGCGGCCTGAGCGGCGGTGCCGATGCTGAGAACAGCAGCTGCCGAAGCGGCAAATGCGAGTGCTAGTTTTTTCATGATAACCCCTGTTGGTTTGAAGTTTCCGGAAGCCCGTCTCATTCTTCTGTTTAACGTTCCGGGACGAAAGGCTTTCCCAGCGACGCAGGCGTGTTGATCAACGTCGTGCGGCGATTATGAGAAATGATGACAAGAACCACAATAGTCGCGGCGTAAGGCAGCATCGACAGAAATTGTGCCGGTATGCCGACCCCGAATGCCTGCGCGTGCAGCTGCAGGATCGTGACAGCGCCGAAGAGATAGCCGCCTGCGAAAACGCGCCATGGGCGCCAGGATGCGAAGACGACCAGCGCCAAAGTGATCCAGCCACGACCGGACGACATGTTCTCCACCCATTGCGGCGTATAGACCAGCGACAGCTGCGCACCGGCCAGCCCCGCACAGGCGCCGCCGAACATGACCGCCAGATAACGCGTGCGGATGACGTTGATGCCAAGCGCATGAGCCGAGCCGTGGCTATCGCCGATGGCGCGCAGCTTGAGCCCGGTGCGGCTGCGGAAGAGAAACCAGCTGATCCCAAATACCAGTGCCAGCGACAGGTAGAACGTCAGATCCTGGCGGAAGAGAACGGAACCAATCAGCGGAATATCGGAGAGATAAGGGAATACGATCGGCGAAAGGCGGACACCGGGAACACCGACATAGCTTTCGCCAAGCATCCCCGACACGCCAAGGCCAAGGATTGTCAGCGCCAGACCGGTCGCGACCTGATTGGCGACCAGCGTCAGCGTCAGGAAGCCGAACAGCAGGGAGAAAACAGCGCCTGCGCCAATCCCGGCCAGCAACCCGATGTAGGGCGACCCCGTAACCTGCGCACCCGCGAAGGCCGCGACGGCGCCCATGATCATCATGCCCTCGACACCAAGGTTGAGGACGCCCGAGCGCTCGGCAACGAGTTCGCCAAGGGCCGCTATGACAAGCGGTGTCGAGGCCGTAATGACCGTCAGGAGAATTGCCTCGAAGATGCTCATGCGACGCCTCCCCGCAGCCGTGACCAGACGATGCGGATCTTGTAGTAGATGAGAGTGTCGCAAGACAGCACGAAGAACAGCAGCAGCCCCTGGAAGACGCGTGTGACCTTGTCGGACACGCCGATCGAAAGCTGTGCCGCCTCACCACCGAGGTAGGTCAGCGCCAGCACCAGTCCCGATGCGATGATGCCGAGCGGATTGAGACGACCGAGAAAGGCGACGATGATCGCCGTAAAGCCGTAGCCGGGCGAAATGGCCGGCTGCAGGTGACCGATCGATCCGGATACCTCGGAAATGCCGGCAAGCCCGGCGAGCGCTCCTGAGAACAGGAAGCTGAACCAGATCATCTTCTTCGACGAGAATCCGGCAAAGCGCCCTGCTCGCTCGGATTGGCCTAGAACGACGATCTCGAAGCCTCGAAGCGTGAATTTCAGCATGAACCAGACCAGGAAGGCGGCCACGATCGCGAACACCGCAGCCCAGTGGGCGCGGCCCGACTCTTCCCAGATGGCGGGCAATGTCGCTTCCGGCGGGAATGGCACGCTTTCAGGGAAATTGAAGCCTTGCGGATTGCGCCAGGCGCCGCGGATGAGCCAGTCGAGAAACAGCTGAGCGATATAGACGAGCATCAGGCTGGAGAGAATTTCGTTCGTGTTGAAATGGGCCTTGAGAAGCGCGGGGATTGCGGCGAACAACGCGCCACCGATCGCCCCCATGATCAGCATCAGCGGCAGGACCAGCGGCGAATGCCATTCGGTAAACAGGATCGGCAGGATCGAGCCCGTGATGGCGCCGATGGTAAACTGCCCCTCCGCACCGATATTCCAGTTGTTCGAGCGGTAGCAGACGGCAAGACCAACCGCGATCAGGATTAGCGGCGCGGCCTTGACGGCCAGTTCGTGCAGTGACCAGACTTCGAGCAGAGGCTCCAGAAAGAATGCGTCCAATGCTTCGACGGGATTTTTGCCCAGGATCGCGAACATGATCGCGCCGGCAGCCAGCGTCAGGACGAGAGCGAGAAGCGGCGAGACGAAGCCATATAGCTTGGATGCCTGGGGACGCTTTTCGAGTTCAATGCGCATGGTCGGTCTCCGCGTCAGCCACCGGCGCGGCCTTGCTTTCATGCAGCCCGCCCATCAGCAGGCCGATCTTTTCGCGCGTCAGTTCGCCTGCCGCAAACGGCTGCGAGAGCCGCCCTTCGGAGATGACGGAGATTTCGGTCGCGACCTCGAATATCTCGTCGAGATCCTGGCTGATGACGACGACGGCCGAACCGTTGCGCGCCAGGTCGACCAGTGCCTGCCTGATGCGGCTGGCGGCGCCCGCGTCGACACCCCAGGTCGGCTGGTTCACGACCAGGACCGCGGGCTGCCGATCGAGCTCGCGGCCAACAATGAATTTCTGCAAATTGCCGCCCGAAAGCGAACCCGCGGCAGGGTCTTCGCCGCTCTTGCGCACGTCCATCTCCTCGGAGATGCGTTTCGCGGCATTCTTCACTGCGCTTCTGCGGATGATCTTGAGGAAGCCGCCGCCGAGAAACGCCTTCCGGTCGGACTGACTGCGCGCTAGCACCAGATTGTCGGACAGTTTCATGGCAGAGACGGCCGCGTGGCCGTGTCGTTCCTCGGGAACAAAGCCTGCGCCTAGCAGGCGGCGGGCAGTAATCCCCTGCGTGCCCACTGGCTTGTTGCGAATGGTGATCGCGCTGGGCGTCGATACCGGATACTCGCCGGAAAGCGCGTCGAAAAGCTCGCCCTGGCCGTTGCCGGCGACACCGGCGATCGCCAGGACCTCGCCCGAGCGAACCGCCAGCGACACGTCTCTGAGCGGCATGGCGAAGGGCGTGCGAGCAGCGACCGAAAGGTTGGAGACGGCGAGTTGCACGTCACCCTTGTTGCCGCGATCGGGATGCGTGACGGCGGCGATGTCGTTTCCGACCATCATCCTTGCAAGCGAAGCAGGCGTCTCGTGGCGCGGATCGCAGGCACCCGTCACCTTGCCGTGACGCAGTACCGTCGCGCGGTCGCAGATGCGCTGCACCTCTTCCAGGCGATGGCTGATGTAGAGAACGGAACGTCCCTCGGCCTTGAGCTTGAACAGCGTCTCGAAAAGCTTGTCGGCCTCCTGCGGCGTCAGAACGGAGGTCGGTTCATCAAGAATGATAAGCTTCGGATTTTGCAGCAGCGCGCGGACGATCTCGATACGCTGACGCTCTCCAACCGAGAGATCGGCGACATGGGCGTAGGGATCGAGCGGGAGACCATAGGCCCGAGAGAGCGCCCTGGCCTCCTCGGCAATCTTGCCGATCGGAATGCTGTCGTCGAGCGATAGCGCAATATTCTCAGCGACGGTCAGGGCTTCAAACAGCGAAAAGTGCTGGAAGACCATGCCGATGCCAAGCTTCCGCGCATCGCCCGGCGACGCGATCGACACCGACCGCCCCTCCCAGACGATATGGCCTTCGCTTGGGTCCAGGACGCCGAACAGCATCTTGACCAGCGTGGATTTACCCGCGCCGTTTTCACCAAGAAGTGCATGGATCTCGCCCGGCGCGATATCGAGGTCGATGTGGCTGCAGGCGGCAAAGCTGCCAAACAGCTTCGTCAGCTTCTGCACCGACAATAACGCGCCGGAAGCCGGCACACTCGCTAACGACACGTTCCCCTCATTTCCCTCTGCTGACCTGCCCTTTCAGGATCATTATGGGATCAGCAGCGTAGTTCCGGTAGTTTTCCTGGATTCCAGATCCGCATGGGCGCGTCCAACCTCGCGCAACGGATAGGTTTGATTGATATTGATACGCACTTTGTTGCTCAAAACAACATCAAATAATGCGTTTGCACAATCAGTTAGCTCCTGGCGCGTCGCGATATAGGTGAAAAGCGTCGGCCGGGTTGCAAACAGCGATCCCTTCTGGGCGAGCATCGCCAACGTGAAGTTCTCGATAGGGCCCGACGACTGGCCAAAGGAGACGAACATGCCGAGACGCTTCAGACAGTCGAGCGACTGCGGGAAGGTGTCGCGACCGATGGAATCGTAGACGACATCCACGCCCTCGCCGCCCGTGATCTCGTGGACCCGTTCGACGAAATTCTCGGTGTTGTAATCGATAACGTGGTCGTAGCCGTGATCGAGGGCCAGTCGCACTTTGTTTTTCGAACCGGCCGTCCCGATGACCCTTGCCCCGAGCGCCTTTGCCCATTGGCCGGCGATCAGCCCGACGCCGCCCGCCGCGGCATGAAACAGGATGGTGGTCTCAGGACCGACCTTGAATGTCCGGTTCAGCAGGTATTGCGCCGTCATGCCTTTCAGCATCATCGAGGCGGCCGTTTCCAGCGAGATACCATCCGGCACCTTCACGAGATGTTTCGTCTCGATATTGCGTTCGACGCTGTAGGCGCCGTCAGAACCGGCATAGGCAACTCGGTCGCCAACAGCAAAGCCGTCCACGTCGGGACCAACTGATATCACCGTTCCGGCCGCCTCCTTGCCCGTTACAAAGGGAAGGTGCGGCGTCTTGTAGAGGCCGGTTCGGAAATAGACGTCAATGAAGTTCAGGCCGATGGCAGCGTGCCGGATCTGGACCTCTCCCGACGAGGGTGGCGGCAGATCGATATCAACATATTCGAGGACGTTGGGTCCACCGGTTTTGCTGAACGTTACTGCCTGTGTCTTCGCCATTTTCCGCTTCCTACTCGTTGCGTCCAAGCGCCGGGAAGAATTGCAGAACGGCGCCTATGCAGTAGAGATAGATACCGCTCAGAATGAACAGCACAAGCGCCCAATGTGGCATATTGAAATGCATCAACAGCGAGTACATCCCGAGCGCCGACCAAAGGAAGAAGACGCCGAGGTTCAGCGTGCGCAAGCGCTTCACGCGGACCGGGTGCAGGAAATTGATCGGAAGGAATGTGAGCACGACCGAGACAATCACCATGGTCAACGCCGTCACCGCACTCGCGTCCATGACAAAGAGCGTGAAGACGATCATGTTCCAGACGACTGGAAAACCCGAAAAGAAGTATTCCTCGGTCTTCATGCCCATATCGGCATAGTAGATCGCGCTCGACACGACGATCATGCCGGCGGCGACGAAGGACCAAGGCTCGCCGATCATTCCGCTCTGGTAGAGCGCGAATGCCGGCAGCAATACATAAGTCACGTAGTCGATGATGTTATCGAGTGTGTCGCCCGACCAGTTCGGCAGAACTTCCTTGACCTTCACCTTGCGTGCGATCGGGCCGTCGATACCGTCGACAAGGAGTGCAAGTCCCAGCCACCAGAACATATCTATGAAGCGATGCTCCGCCGCGGCTACGACACCAAGAAATGCCAGAAACGATCCGGACGCCGTCAGAATATGGACGGAAAACGCACGCATCTCCGCATAGGGCACGCGCTTATAGTTGAAAATCTTCATGTTTCCCCGAGCTGCCAAAGGCATTCGCACCCGGCCGGCGCGATTTTTGCCTAATATGCATCCTTTGCATCGCTTCGCCAGCGCAAAAGCGACGAAGGCTCACGGCAGTCTGAATCCTGACCGTGACACGCATATTTCGTGCAAGTCGCTTCAGAAAGAATGGAATACCTTTATCCGAAGGCCTATTTGTAATATCTGGCTCGCATCGAAAAGATCATCCGACGAATTACGGGATCCGACACTGCAATGAACGCCCCTGCAAAGACCGAAGACTTCGCCTCCCCGATTCCTGCCGGCGTCTACGCCGAGACCGTGCTCAGCGTCACGCATTATACGGATAGCCTGTTCCGTTTCACCATGACGCGCCCGCAGGGCTTCCGCTTCCGCTCTGGCGAATTTGCGATGATCGGGTTGATGGTCGAAGGCAAGCCGATCTTCCGCGCCTACTCGATCGCGAGCCCTGCCTGGTCGGAAGAACTCGAATTCTTCTCGATCAAGGTTCAGGACGGCCCGCTGACCTCGCACCTTCAGGCCATCAAGCCCGGCGATCAGGTGCTGATGCGCAAGAAGCCAACCGGCACGCTCGTGCTCGACGCACTGACGCCGGGCCGCAGGCTCTACATGTTCTCGACCGGCACCGGCATTGCACCCTTCGCCAGCCTGATCCGCGATCCCGAAACCTACGAAAAGTACGAGGAAGTCATCCTCACCCACACGACCCGCAACATTGCGGAACTGAAGTACGGTTTCGACCTCGTGCATGAAATCCAGAACGATGAACTTCTCAAGGAAGTCGTCGGCGACAAGCTGCGTCACTACGCGACCGTCACGCGCGAAGACTTCGAGTATCGCGGCCGCATCACGGATCTGATCGAATCCGGCAAGCTCTTCACAGATCTTGGCGTCCCCCCGCTCGATCCGTCGATCGACCGCGGCATGATTTGCGGCTCTTCCGCAATGCTGAAGGACACCAAGGAACTCTTGGAAAGAGCCGGCCTCAACGAGGGCGCAAACAGCAAACCCGCTGAATTCGTCATCGAGCGCGCTTTCGTCGGCTAAGGCGCTGACATCCTTCGAAGATAACGGCTCCGGAAACGGGGCCGTTTTTATTTGTGGCCGAGATAATCGATCAGCACGGTCATGACCTTGGCGGCCTCGGCCGCATTGCCTTGCTGGATCGCGCGGATAACGGCGACATGGAGCGAGATCGATCGGTCCATCCGATCAGGACTTGCCGTCGAGTACCACAGCCGGCGTGAATGCGTCTGTACTGGCGCCAGCGCCGAGGTGATGAACGCGTTAGGACATGCCTCCTCGAGGATTTCGTCGAACGCCTTGTCGGCCGAGAAGAATGCGGCTAGGTCGCCGCTGATCGCGCAATCCGCCATCGCGCGGGCGCATTCAACGAGCTGGTTTCGCTGCGCGTCCGTGGCATGTTCGGCAACGAGCGCTGCGGCAATCGGCTCCAACTCGCGGCGCACCTGCATGACATGGCTATGGTCCCGGGGCTTTATCTCAGCGATCTGCAGACCCACCCGCGGCCTGACGAAGATGAGGCGCTGCCATGCCAGCTTCTGGATTGCTTCACGTACTGGCGTGCGACCGTGGCCAGCAAGATCGATGAGCTGCTTTTCGGTTACGAGCGCGCCGGGCTGCAACGCCAACGTTACGATCGCATGCTCCAGCGCCAGATAGGCCAGATGGCTCTGTGAGTTCTGCATCGCATTCCCATGTTTTGCTCTGATATATCATAAGCAGACATCGCATGAATGCAATGGCAGGTTGCCTTGATATATCAAAGCCGTTGGAGCGCCGTGCGCCGGCGGTCATTCGTGCCGAAGCGCTTCGATCGGATTGAGTTGAGCAGCCCGCCGTGCGGGGAAGTAGCCGAAGATCATGCCGATCGCCGCGGAGAACGCAAAGGCGACGCCGATCATCACCGGGCTGACGACAAACGGCACTTTGAGAAGCGTCACAGCGCCGAAGCCCAGCCCCAGGCCGAGCAGAATGCCTGTCATTCCGCCAAAGATGGACAGGGCGACAGCCTCCACGAGGAACTGCAGCAGCACCTGCCCTTCCAGCGCGCCGATCGCCAGCCTGATGCCGATCTCCCTGGTGCGCTCGGTGACCGATACCAGCATGATGTTCATGATGCCGATGCCTCCCACCAGAAGGCTGATGGCGGCAACCGCCCCGAGGAGACTGGTCAGAAGCGTCGTCGTGCCGGTCATCGCTTCCGCGATCTGCGTCATGTCGTTGACGTTGAAATCGTCCTCGCGACCAGGAATGATCTTGCGGCGTTCGCGCAGCAGGTTTTCGGTTTCGGATTGAACCTTGGAGGTCGAGACGCCGTCGCGGGCGGAGATCACAATCATCGACACATTGGCGTTGGCCCTGCCGCCGATCCGGCGCTGGTACACCTTGACCGGCATGACGACGACATCGTCCTGATCGTTGCCCATGCCGGACTGGCCGCGCTTTGCGAGAACGCCGATCACGCCGCACGACACCTTGCCGACACGGATCTGCTGGCCAGTCGGGTCGGCGGCGCCGAACAGTTGCGAACGCACCGTCTCGCCAAGGATGCAGCGCGCGCGGCCACGCTCCTCGGCGGCTTCGAACGTGCGGCCAACGGCCATATCCCAATCCTGAGCCACGAGGTAGTCGTTCGTGGTCCCCATGACAGTGGTCGAATGGCTCTGGCCACCATAGATCACAGTCGCTGTCGTCTGGTTGAGCGGCGCCACCGCCCGCAGACCACCGACCTGGTCACGAATGGCGTCCACATCCGCGACGGTGAAGCGCCTGGCCTCGGAACTGGCCCTGCCCGGGCCGAACTGGCCGGGACGCGCAAACAGCATGTTGGTGCCCAGCCGCGACAGTTCCGACGTAACCTGGGCAGTCGTGCCGTTGCCGATGGTGACGAGCGCTATGACGGCTGCAACACCGATGACCACGCCCAGCACGGTCAGAAATGAACGCAGCATGTTGCGGCTGATCGCCCGCAGAGCAAGCTTCAACGTTTCAAAGAACATGCGCCGCCTCCCCGCTTTTGGTGGTCTCCGCCTCTAGCTTGCCATCGACGAATCGCAGCAGACGCTGCGCGTAGGCGGCGATGTCAGGCTCGTGAGTGACCATGACAATGGTGATGCCCTGCTCGCGGTTCAGGCGCGTCATCAGGTCCATGATCTCGATGCTGGTCTTGGTGTCGAGGTTGCCGGTCGGTTCGTCCGCAAGGAGCAATGACGGCTGCGTGACGATGGCACGGGCGATGGCCACGCGTTGCTGCTGGCCGCCCGACAACTCCTGAGTCTTGTGATGCTCGCGCCCGGACAGGCCGACCAGCGCCAGCGCTTCTTTCGCGCGGCGATGCCGCTCGGCGCCCGGCATGCCGCGATAGATCAGCGGCAACTCGACGTTCTCCACGGCCGATGTCCTGGGCAGGAGATTGAACCCCTGAAAGACGAATCCGAGCATATGCCGGCGCAGCAGGGTCAACTGGCTGCGACTAAATCCCCGCGTCGGAATCCCCTGAAACAGATAGTCGCCGGCGCTCGGAACATCGAGACAGCCGAGTATGTTCATGGCGGTGGATTTGCCTGAGCCCGACGGCCCCATGATAGCAACGAATTCGCGCTCCGATATCGAGAGATCGACGCGGTCGAGTGCGCGGATGGCCGCCTCTCCTTGACCGTAGATCTTGGATACTTGCCGGAATTCGATGAGTGGCGGCGTGGTCATCGCGCGTCCGCCTACTTCGATTGGTCGGTGGAATCGACGACTAGGGCGTCGTTTTCTTTCAGATCACCGGAGACGACCTGCGTGAACTGTCCGTCTGACGATCCGACCTGAATGACCACCGGCGCCGGCTTGCCTGCCTTCAGCACCCAGACCCTGCGCTTTGCCCCGGTCAGCGCCTCACCGCCCTGATTGCCCGTGCGCGGCCCCATGCGGGGTGCCCGGAGCAATCCGAACAGACCACCGCGGCGCGGCGAGTCGGCAGCGGGCGGCGCGTAGCGAAGTGCCGCATTCGGAACCATGAGCGTGTCCTTGACCGCTTCGACGGTGGCGTCGGCAGTCGCCGTCATGCCGGGGCGCAACAGCAGATCGGCATTGTCGACCGAGAGGATCGCCTTGTAGGTCACCACGTTGTTGGTGGTCTCGGACGCAAAGCGTATCTGCTTGATCTCAGCGGGAAACGTGCGATCAGGATAGGCGTCGACCGTAAATGTCGCCTTCTGGCCAACCGCGACCTGGCCGACATCGGCCTCGTCGACATCGACTTGAAGCTCCATCTTGCGCAGATCGCCGGCGATGACGAACAGGACCGGTGCCGAAAGCGAAGCGGCAACCGTCGCTCCTGGGTCGACCGACCGGGTGAGGATCACGCCGTCGATCGGCGAAACGATCTTGGCCTTCGCCAGGTTCACTTCGGCGAGCTGCAGGTCGGCTTCCGCGGACAACACGGCTGCTTCGTTGATTTCCTTCGCTGCCACGGCAGAATCATATTTGTAGCGCGCGTCTTCCAGGCTCTGCTGGGTCGTCACATTGCTCTGCACCAGATTGCGATAGCGCTCGTAGGAACTCTGGGCGGATTGGAGATCGGCTGTCGCCTTGACGACGTTGGCTTTTGCCGAATCGAGCTTGGCACGCGTGCTCTTCACATCTGCCTCGAGCTTATTGGTGTCGAGCACCGCCAGAACCTCGCCCGCCTTGACCTCGCTGTTGTAGTCAACGTTGACGTCGCGAACCGTCCCTGAGAGTTCGCTGGAAATGTCTACCTGCTCTGTCGGCTGCACGGAGCCCGTCGCCGTGACGAGCACGGTCAAGTCGCCGCGCTTTGCCGGCTGCGTGATATAGGTCAGCTGGCTGGTCCCACGACTGGAGTAGGCATAGACGCCGGTGCCGATGGCAAGCACCACGAGAAGAAGCACCAGTAAGCGTCTCAACCAGCGCCCCTTCTGTTGCCGCTCGGACGCGGCAAGAGCGGCTGCGAGATCCGCGCCGCCGGCACTGGTTTTCGTTTGGCTGGTGATTGCAATGTCGTTCATTCGGGCCTCGATCAGTATTCGGCCAATGCGGCCGCGAGCTACCGAATAACAACGTGAAGCTGAACGGGCGATTAGCACCAGCACCGCATTGGCACGGCGAGGTCGGAAAGGGAAATGAAATCTTGGTAATCAGAGTCCGGTTTCGACCGGTTGCGCACGACGCAATCCATCTACAAAGAGGCCGTCCTCTCGATCCAGAAAGACAAGAGAACGGCGCTCCTCACCCCCCGCCTTGAAAAAGGCGGCGCAGATGCTTCGCTATACGCCGAGCGCTGCCAGCGACACCGGTGGACGGCGCTTGGCTGCCATCAGCAAATCAAGCTCCATGGCGGAAGGCCCGAACTTCTGAAAGAGGCGCTCGGCCTCCTCCTCATCAAGCCGATACTTCCGGGCGAACTCTGAAAGGCTATAAGGACGGCCACGCAGAACCTTGCGTGTCTGGGATGGTTTCTGTTCATGCACTTCAGTCATGGCAATCTCCTTCGATAACGAGATAGCTAGCGCAGCACACGTGTTTGTGAAGCATCGAAGGCATTGATTTATTTCGGCATTTCTCTGGAACAATCTGGCGCTCCGCGCATTATTCGCCATTGGATGTCAGCGGGGCCGCCGCGTCCCCCGCAATCGCCCGCGTGCATGTCTGAATGCGACCATCACGAAATATTAAATTGCGGAACCGCGCTTTGGCCGCGGGGTTTAGGACCGTGGGGTCGACGGGGCCTCACGTTTTCAAACCCAAGGAGACCGAAATGGCAAACCAAGGTGGAACCCACGATCAGCACGTCAAATCCGGCCAACAGAGCCACAAGAGTGCAGGAAGCTCCGGAAGTGAGCGCAACATGTCGTCGTCCGGTTCCCGCGACGATCAGAGCAAGAAGCATGAGCAGCAGATGAAGCCCGGCCAGCAAGGCAACAAGGGCAAACATTGATGCTTGTATGAACGGCCCGCGCTTCGGCGCGGGCCTTCATTTGCCAACCCGCCGCAAGAATTGTGCCTAATGCACAGGAAACGTAGATTTTTTGGTTGACCGCAATGGGTCGTCTGCATATGTTCCGCGCACTTCCAGCCGGGGCGGCATTTGAGCCTCGGACCGAGGGAGAGCGTAGCTCAGCCGGTAGAGCAACTGACTTTTAATCAGTAGGTCTCGGGTTCGAACCCCGACGCTCTCACCACGTGTTTCAGAGACTTAGACACAGTCTTGATTTCGCGTCTGGTGAGGATCGTTCGCAACGTTTCCAGCACTTCTCCCAGCATGGCGCTCACGCTTGGTCTTGCCCAACGCCCAGCGACTTCCGTAACCATTGACGGAACTCTGGCCTGTTTTGGGAACAAAGCGCGTCTCTTTGAGTTCCTTGCCTAGTAAAGGCACGGAGGAAGCATATGACTTACGACCCGAACGACAGAGAATCAGATCTTCGAACCCCGCCGATTCGCAGCCGTAGTTCAGGCGGCGGTTGGGGCACCTGGGTTGCGATCATCGCCATCATCGCGGTTGCAGGCTTTGCCTGGTCGCAATGGGGCGGTGGATCCAGGACCGACCCCGAGACGACGGCCTCCACGACACCACCACCGATTAGCGAGCCTGCTCCCAAGCCCGTGATGCCGGCGACACCGCCAGCCACGACGACGCAGCCCGCACCGTCGACTGATACAACCAAGCCTTGATGCCGACCTAAGCTCGGGCAACAAGGCTGAGCCTGAAAACAGAAAATGCCGGAACGTCATTTCGTTCCGGCATTTTCTTTTATGCACAAGTAGTTGATCTTACTGGCAGATCCGCATGCTCTCCATGTGCCAGCCACCATCGTAGGCGTTCGGTACACGACGGTCCTCAAACCAGCAACGTGGCGGCGGCGGGGGTGGCGGCGGTGGCGGATCGATATAGCGGGGACCGCCACTATTGACGATGGCACCGCCGATGATACCGCCAATCACGCCTGCAGCCAGACCCCCGGCAATAGCCGAACCGTTATCATGGTGGTGGTAG
This sequence comes from Rhizobium sp. S96, assembly GCF_030382195.1. Taxonomy (NCBI): domain Bacteria; kingdom Pseudomonadati; phylum Pseudomonadota; class Alphaproteobacteria; order Hyphomicrobiales; family Rhizobiaceae; genus Rhizobium; species Rhizobium sp. S96. The sequence continues at coordinate 170,482 of NZ_JAUDRY010000015.1, read as the reverse complement.
TGTCTGGGCGGCGGCGGCCGATTATCACGCCACTGCGCCATCGCGCTCCCGGTCGATGCTGCAATGCTGCCAACGGCCAAGGCCACAGCGACTGCAGAATGGATTAGTCTATTCATTGTGTCTCCAATCGAGCTAAGCGCCGTTCAGCGCCACCCAGCAGGCGGAGACAGTTGCACCGGCAAGCTTAACGCCACATTAACAAGACCCGACCACCAACCTACTGCACGATATTGCGGCAGAGCATCCGGTCCTGCACATTGCCAAGGCCGACGATCGCTTCGGCCACGCGGACCGCCTTCTCCCTGTCGCTTCGAATCGCGACGTATCCTTCGAGAACAACGACCGGGCCAAGAACGCGGACTTCTATTTCCTCGCTCACAAGCGAGGCGTCGGCCGCGAGCGCTGCAGTGACCGATGCCTTTGTGGATGACGCGCTATGCCCCGCCGCACAGCAATCGTCGTGGGCGCCGGAACTGTCGAAACGGGTTACCATTGATCTCTCTCCTGTGATCTTCGATAACACCGGGACGCCGAATTTGTTTCCTCGTCGCGACAGCCGCCGTTCCCCACCCGCCTCTTCCCGGCTTTACTCGAACCGCCGATACCAATAGTTTTTGGAAGCCCGCTCAAGGATGATCGTGATGACCTTTCGCCCGCCGCAATCGTTGAGACAGCCCTTCTCGGTTGAAAGCGGCTTCAACGTCCTTGAATATGAGCTGATGTCCGAACGGGCGGATTCTCTAGGCCGCCACGGCCGAAAGGCCGAGTCAGCGCTGGCGGATCTGAAGGCATGGGACGGCACGCGGCAAGACGATGCAGAGCGCTCCATCCTCGTAGGCAAGGCATGCGATGCCGTCTGGGCGCTCTTCGTTCAGCGAGAGATCTGCGGATTGCGCAACAGCCGCGACGTCATCCAGCGCTACGCGATACCGGATGAAGTGCTTGTTCGCCTTGGGTCCGCGCCCCGAAGATAACGCGTATCAGACTGAGCCGCGCATCTTGTCGCCTTCGTTGGGCGCGGCACCCACCACGGTCATGTTTCGTCCGAGTGACTTGGCCTCCAGCAGAGCCGCATCGGCGCGCGTCAAAAGCGACCCCACCGGCCCCTTACCCTTTGCCGCTGCAAGACCGATCGACACGGAAACGGAGCCAAGGATCCGGCCGCGGTGCGACAGCGGAGCACTGCGAATGGTTTCCCGCACGCGCTCAGCCAGCAAAAGCGCCTCCGCGTCGCTGGCTCCCGGCAGCAATATCGTGAACTCCTCGCCGCCAAATCGATAGGCGCGTCCGAGGTCGCCAACCGTATCAACAAGGATTCGGGCGACATAGCGCATGACTTCATCGCCCGCGTCATGACCGAATTCGTCATTGAAGCGTTTGAAGTGATCGATGTCGATCATCATGCAGGCCAACTGCTCGTTGGCCTCGGTCCGCGCATGACGGTTCAAATCCTCATCCAGCGAGCGACGATTGAACAATCCGGTGAGCGCATCGCGGGTCGACAGGTTCGTCAACCTGTCGCGCATCTGCAGGTTTGCCATGGCGAGACCCACGTTCTCGGCAATCAACTCGAGATAGAGACGCGAGGCCTCGGCGGCCAACTCGGCCGGAGGCCGCTCCTCGAAGTAGAGAAGTCCGATGACGTCGCCCTGCGCCGTCAACGGCACGCAGAGCCCGGCCGTTTCGGCTTCATCCAGATGCTGACAGCTGATGTCGCTGTGAGCGCCCGCGCTGACATGTGGGCGACCGCGACGCAGCCCCCAGCAGGCGCTCGCCGGAAATGCGGGCTCGGAGCGCTGCGGATCCAGCCACGCGGCCACGGATGTCAGCGCCAGCCGGCTTTCGTTCATGATGTAGAGGCGGCCCGCCAGATCGGGGAAGATCTGTGGCGCGAAGAGCGCCACGACCTCGGCAAGTTCGCCTTGCGTCTGGCAGGCCTGCAATCGGTGCAACATCTGCAGGATCAGATCCTTGGTCAGCTGATCCTGCCGGCGTTCGGCATCCAGCCGATCGCGCTCGAGGCCGTTTACGCGAAACACATGGATCGCTTCATTCATCTCGCCGATCTCATCGCGTCGGCGATCAAGGGGTACTTCGACGTCGTAGTCCTGCTTCGCCAATCGGCTGACGATGCCGGTCATGCGCATGAGCGGCATGGCGACCCGCCGCCTCAGGATGAAATAGAGCACACTGAGAAAGAGGGCCGCGGTGACCGCCAGCAGCGCCTTGGCCACAAGGCCCCACCAATCGCTCGTCGACTGAGCGTCTTTCATCGCGGTTTGCGTGCGCGCGTTGGTCAACTCGCGAAAGCGGGTCACGTTGCCGAGCAACGAGGTTTGAAGCCGATCGTGCTCCGGGCCGAATAAGGTCTGTCGCGCACCGGCCTGATCGCCGCCCTGGTAAGCGGATATGGCGGCAGCCTCGATCTTGTCCAAGGCGTCGGCATCCTGCTCCACGGCGTCGAGAGCGGCATGCTCCGCAGGTGCTGCACCCCATTCGCGTATGTCTTTGATTGCCGCTTCGCGCCGCCGCTCCTCGCCCTCGCGGCCCTGGAATGCTTCAAGGTGACGGGTGTCGCCTCGCATCACATAGAGACGGGCTTCATCCGTTCTCTCTTCGGCGCCAAGCGCCAGCTCCTCGCCGAGCGAATCAAGCGCGAGATGCTCCTCGACAGCCGTCCGTTCCCGCGTTGCGCTGTAGGCAGACAGCATGAACGCACCGCCCGACAGAACCGTCAGGACCACTGTGACGCCATAGGCCCAGTTCGTAATCGTGCTTATTCGCATGGTCCGAGATTAGGCTTTCCGAATTTCCAGAAAATTAACGTCCGCCAGCTGGCCGTTTCCCGGATCGCCAGTATCCGCGCGAAAAGGTGATTGGCGAGATGGGGTCGGCTGCGGTAGGACTTCCGGCGTTATTGCCTGCCGCCGGAGAGACTGCGTGTCGATTGCCGATATTTCCTTGTTGAGCGCTTTGATTGCCGGTGCGCTGTCATTCCTGTCGCCGTGCGTCCTGCCTCTGGTGCCGCCCTACCTCTGCTACATGGCCGGCATCTCCGTCGAACAGTTCCGCGGCGGCGGCGCAGTGGTGGTCTCGCCCGATGTGCGGCGCGGCGTGCTGTTCTCAGCGCTGTTTTTCACGCTTGGCTTTGCCACGGTCTTCGTCGCGCTCGGCGCCGGGGCATCCAGCATCGGCATGGCGCTTCGCCAGCATCTCGACCTGCTGGCAAAGATCGGCGGCCTCATCATCATCATCATGGGCCTGAACTTCCTCGGCCTGTTCCGGATCAGGCTGCTGGCCCGCGAAGCTCGCTTCCAGGGTAGCGGCAAGCCTGCGACGCTGACAGGCGCCTATGTGATGGGTCTGGCTTTTGCCTTTGGCTGGACGCCCTGTATCGGACCAGTGCTCGGCGCAATCCTCGGCGTGGCGGCATCGCGCGAGACCGTGGGATCCGGCGCGGGGCTACTAGCGGTCTATTCCCTCGGGCTCGCCATTCCGTTCTGGATCGCGGCCGGCTTTTCCGGCGCCTTCATGGGCTTTCTCGCGCGTTTTCGCCGCCATCTGGGGACAGTGGAAAAGGTCATGGGCATCTTCCTGGTCCTCACCGGGCTCGCCTTCATGTTCGGATTTGTCAGCGACGCCGCTATCTGGTTTCAACAGACTTTCCCGATCCTGATGAAAATCGGCTAGCCAGCACCGTCTTCGGACGGCCATTCCCATCGGCACCGGAGCATCGTCGGGCCACCGTCATCATCACTCCATCGATCAGTGCGACAGAACGGCGCAACAAACGCTTTAGGTTAAAACATATATTGTAGATGTATCTTTATGGACATAGACGTTGGCCACCGACCAATACAGCCAGAATGGAGATCATCATGTCGGACACATTGAGCGAAAAGACCAAGTCGATCGTACGGGCAACCGTCCCCGCGCTTGCAGCGCACGGCACGACCATTACCGCGGCCATGTATAAGCGGCTCTTCCAGGATCCCGCCGTGCGCGAACTGTTCAACCAGTCCAACCAGGGGGAAGACGGGCGCCAGACGAAGGCGTTGGCTCAAGCGATCCTTGCCTACGCTCAGAACATCGACAATCTGGCTGTCCTTGGGCCGGCGGTCGAACGTATCGCGCAGAAGCATGTCGGCCTGCACATCCTGCCGGAACATTACCCTCACGTCGCAACCGCGCTGCTGGGCGCAATCAAGGATGTGCTCGGCGATGCGGCGACCGACGACATTCTCGCGGCATGGGGCGAAGCCTATTGGTTCCTCGCCGATATCCTGATCGGCCGTGAAAGGCAGATCTACGATCACCTGAACTCGTCGGAAGGCGGCTGGAACGGTTGGCGGACGTTCGTGATCACGGCCAAGCACCGGGAGAGCGACATCATCACCTCCTTCGTGCTGAAGCCTGCCGATGGCGGACCCGTCGTTGGCCATCGGCCCGGCCAGTACCTGACCTTCAAGATCGATGTGCCCGGCCGGCCCGCGCTCAGGCGCAACTACAGCATTTCGTCATCCCCCAATGGCACCGAGTATCGGATCTCGGTGAAGCGCGAGGCGAACGGCGCGGTCTCGACGCACCTTCACGACCGCGTCAACGAAGGCGACGTCATCGAAGTCTCGCCTCCGGCCGGCGACTTCCATCTGCCGGAACGCCCGGAGCGGCCGATCGTGCTTCTGAGTGGCGGCGTCGGCTTCACGCCGATGGTCAGCATGCTCGAAACGATTGTCGATAACGGCGTCGCGCAGCCCGTTCACTATATCCATGGAGCGCAGGACGGCCGCGTTCATGCCATGGGCGCGCATGTCCGCAGTCTGACCAACGGGCGCCCGCATATGAAGACCACGACATTTTACGGCGCGCCGCACGAACGCGACCAGCGCGGCGTCCATTTCGACCATGACGGCTTCATCACGGTCGACTGGCTCGCCGAGAATACCCCCATCCACGAGGCCGACTACTACCTCTGCGGACCGAAACCTTTCCTGGCGGTTCTCGTCAATGGACTGTCGAAGGCGGGGGTACCTGCCGAGCGGATCCATTTCGAATTCTTCGGGCCAGCTGACGATCTCGCAGCAGCCTGAACGATTGCCGGGCGGGAGCTGGGGCCCCGCCCGGCAATTGAATCATTCACCAGATATCTTATAAGAGGGACCAAGCCGGCCACTCGACGAGACCAATATGCGCCTGACCGTCTATTCAGACTATGCCCTGCGGCTGATGATGTACCTTGCGCTCAACGGCGAGCGCCTCTCGACGATCTCAGAGATCGCCGACGCCTACGATATTTCCAAGGCACATCTGATGAAGATCACGCATGAACTCGGCCTCAAGGGATTCATCGAGACGGTGCGCGGGCGACAGGGCGGCATGCGGCTTGCGCGCGACGCCAGCAAGATCGGCATTGGCGACATCGTGCGCGCCTCGGAGCCGGACTTCGCCATCGTTCCCTGTCTGGAAGAAGGAGCAGGAAGGGTTTGCGCCATCCAGCCTGCCTGCGTTCTCAAGCGGGCGCTCGCAGCCGCTGCTGCCGCCTTTCTTGACGTGCTGGACGGATACACGCTCGCGGATCTTACGCGACCATCCGTTCCTCTTCGAAACCTTCTTGCTCTTCCTGATCTGCCGTCAACGACGGCCTGACTCCTTTCTTCTGTCTCCATTTACGGCCTTCAGTATGCACTCAATCCTCAGATCGCTTATTCCCGTCGCGTCCACTATCAGCGTCACGGAGCGTCTCCGTTCCGGGCTTGGAGCAACCCTCGGCATTCTGGCGACGGGCGCTCTGGCGGCGGCGGCTGTCGGAGTCGGTTCGCATCTGCCCGTCCTGATCGCGCCGATGGGCGCGTCTGCCGTTCTGCTTTTCGCGGTACCCTCCAGTCCCTTGGCCCAGCCGTGGTCACTGATTGGCGGGAACATCATCGCAGCTCTCACCGGCGTCACGGTCGGCCTCCTGTTTTCGAACCTGATCGTGGCTTCGGCAATCGCAGTCGGGCTCGCGATCGCACTGATGATGGCCTTCCGGTGCCTTCATCCGCCGAGTGGAGCCATCGCGTTGACAGCGATCCTTGGCGGTCCAGCAATCCGCGAACTCGGCTACGGCTACGTCATCTGGCCAGTGGCCGGAAATTCGATCTTGCTTCTGGTGCTCGCCGTCGCCTTCAACAACATGACGGGCAGGCCCTACCCGCATTCATTGAAGCGTCAATCGGCGGACCACAAGACGACAGACCAGCCGCCCATCGAGCGTATCGGCTTCAGAGCCGAAGATCTCGACCAAGTCCTGAAGGAATATGATGAGATCATCGACATCGACCGCGAGGACTTGGCCGATATCCTGCGGCGGACGGAGTTGAGGTCCTATGCCCGGCGCGGCGGAACGACGACATGCGGCGACGTGATGTCCCGCGACGTGATCGCCGTGTCGCCTGATGACTCGCTCAGACACGCACTCGAGCTCCTGCAGCTCCACCATATCAAAGCGCTCCCGGTGACCGACGACACCGCGCGGGTCGTCGGCATCGTCACGCAGACCGATATCCTAGACAAGACAAGCTGGAAGAACGGGACGCCGGCCATCGGCTTCCGGCAGAGAGTTCGCCTGTCGATGGCGAACGGCAGGGCACCATCAGGCATCGTCAGGGATATCATGACAGCCCCCGTGCGCACCGTCTCACCGGAGACTTCGCTATCCGATGCGGTCGTGCGGCTGGCTGGCGATGGCTTGCACTACCTGCCGGTAACCGGCGACGACGGGAAAATCGTCGGCATCGTCTCGCAAACCGACGTGCTTGTCGCAATGCTAGCCGACAAGGCGGCTTGAGCTGGCCGCCTGCCTGCAGGAGAGCGTACCCTTTCGGGCGATTCCGCCATTTCGGACCAGACAAGCGCCATGTATCCTGCCACCCCGAGATAACCCTTTGATTCAATACGCGCCGGATGGACCGAGGTTTGGCGCGCTTGTCCCGGAATAGAAATTGGCCGATATCGTCAGTCTTCTCCTGCCCTTCTTCGGCCTGATCCTTATCGGTTACGTCACGGCAAAGGTAACAAAGCAGCCGGCAGAGGCACTTGGCTGGTTGAATACCTTCATCATCTACGCCGCCCTGCCCGCGCTCTTCTTCAAGCTGGTCTCGAGAACGCCCTTCGAGGATCTCACCCGGATCGATTTCATCGCAACGGATCTGGCCGCCACGTACTCCATCTTCATCGCGCTCTTTGCGATCGGCCGATGGGTGCGCGGCAACTCGCTCGCGGACTGCACGATCCAGTCGTTTGCCGGCGCTTATGGCAACATCGGATACATGGGACCGGGGTTGGCGTTGCTGGCGCTGGGAGAAGGTGCGGCCGTACCGGTCGCCCTCATCGTCTGCCTGGAAAACGCACTCCATTTCGTCGTGGCGCCGGCGCTGATGGCGGCGGCCGGCGATGACCAGCGTTCACGGCGACAACTGATCATCGATATCGCGTGCAAGGTCGCGTTCCACCCGTTTATCCTGTCCACGGCCCTCGGGTTCGTCGCAGCGGCCTCTGGCGTCGCCCAGCCGCTCGCCTTCCAGCGCTTTGTCGACTACCTCGCCCAGGCGGCCGCGCCGTGCGCGCTGTTTGCCATGGGTGTCACCCTCGCTTTGCGCCCGCTCCGGCGCATACCGGCGGAAATCGGCTATATCGTTCCCGCCAAGCTGATTATTCATCCGCTCGTCGTTTTCCTTGCGCTGAAGGCAGTCGGCGGCTTCGATCCGGTTTGGGTCTACGCCGCGGTGCTGCTCGCGGCGTTGCCGACCGCTACGAATGTCTTCGTCATCGGCCAGCAATATGGCGTCTGGCAGGAACGCGCATCGGCGACGATCTTGATCACCACGACGCTGTCGGTGGTGACCGTTTCCGTCTTCCTGATCGCGATAAAGTCAGGCTTTCTTCCGGCCTAGCTTTTCCTGGATCGCTGCCGGGATATCGCGAAGCCCGCGACCGGGCTCGATCCCTTCGCGCATCACGAGGTTGCGCAAGGGTGGAAACGCCGAAAGGATATGAAGGCCCGCCGCGCGCAACACCTGAACCGGAAGGAAATCCGACAACAAAGACCGGTTGAGCAGGTCGACGCTGGTGGTGCGCGTCATGATATCCATGCGACGCTTGCGATCGAACTGGTTGCCGGCATCGGCGGCAATCGGCAGTTCGGGACGCGTGCAGAGAATATCAGTCAAGACGATGACATCGCGCAGGCTGAGATTCAGGCCCTGCGCGCCGATCGGTGGGAAGACATGGGCCGCCTCCCCGATCAACGCCACGCGACCTTTGCCCGAACGGTGCGCCATCATCCCGGAAAGCGGCCAGATCTGACCCCCCTCCTCGACGGTCACCTTGCCAAGCAACGACTGCATTCGCTCCTCGACGACATTGCTCAACTCCACCAGCGAGAGTTCATTGCGAGCATCCGCATCCGAGGGGTTCTGCACCCAGACAAGGCTTGAGCGATTGCCGGGCAGCGGGACCTGCGTAAACGGGCCGCTTTCTGTATGAAATTCGGTCGAGATGTTCTCGTGCCGCAGCGAATGACCGAAGTTCAGGACCATGGCCGCTTGCGGATAAGACCAGTTGCGCACATCGATGCCGACCGTTTCGCGCAGCTTCGACTTGCGACCATCAGCACCAACAGCGAAATCAGCCGTCAGCACTTCGCCATCAGCCAAGGTGATCACGACGGAATCGGCAGTCGCTTCGATCGCTTCAGCGAAGGCGGTGAACCGCGTGATGTTGCCCTCGGTGGCGACAGCGCCTTCCAGCACATCCATCAGGGCCTTGTTTGGAAAATTGTAGCCGAAAGCGTCGAGGCCGACCTCGGCCGCACGAAAAGTCGTGACCGGAGCCCGAAGTAGGCGATTCGTCCCGTCGATGATCCGCATCGTCGCAAGCGGCGCGGCGGATGGTTTCAGCTTTTCCCAGAGAGTCAGTCGGTCGAGGAAGCGGATGGATTGGTCCATCAAAGCGGTGGTGCGCCGGTCTTCCCTTGGTGCCGGCGGCGCGACGAGAGCCACGTTGCGCCCGCCCCGCGCCAGGGAGAATGCGGCGATCATGCCCGCAAGACCGCCGCCGATCACCGCTATTTCGAAAGTCTTCATTGCACCGTCCGTCAATTCTGAACGGCGAGCCGGCTTTATGCCGCCGGCTTCGCCTGACGGCGCCAACTATAGCTCTTGCCCGGCGCCGCGTCACGCGCAGTCGGCTGATAATAATGCGGAATCTCCGGCAGGCGCTTCTCGCTGAGACGCTTTATCGCAGTCTCGTTGGTCACCGCGAAGCTGTCGATGCCACAGCGCAGCATGTGCGGCACCTGGTCAATCAACACGTCGCCGACGGCACGCAGTTCGTTGGTATAGCCGAGGCGCTCGCGCAAAAGCGAGGCATGGCTGAAGGCGCGGCCGTCGTTGAACGCCGGAAAAGCAACCGCCACCAGTTCCAGCCGGTACAGATAGGGTTCTAGCTTGCGGACGTCGTCGGCGGGCTTGATCAGAACGCCGAAGCCGACCTCATTGCTTTCGTCCGCCTTGGCGATCAGCTCGTCCAGGCTGAGAAGAGGCTTCTGCCCCTCGCCTGCCTTGACCTCCTCGGTTTCGATTACCCACGGATCGTTTTCGACGAAGCCCGTTTCTCTCCAGATCTTGGTCATCGTTTTCTCCTTATGCCGCTTCCGCCGCCGAACCGTAGAGCGCATCCTTGAATGGCTGCGGACCGACGCGGCGATAGGCATCGAGGAAGATCTCTGACGGATCCTTGCGCAGGCCGAGATAGGTGTCGACGATCTTCTCGATCGCATCCGTCACCTTCTCCGGCTCAAAGCCGCGGCCGATGATTTCGCCGATCGAGGTGTGCTCGTCACCCGAACCACCGAGCGTGATCTGATAGAGCTCGGCGCCCTTCTTCTCCACTCCCAGAAGGCCGATATGGCCGACATGGTGATGGCCGCAGGCGTTGATGCAGCCGGAGATCTTGATCTTCAGCTCGCCGATCTCGGCCTGGCGCTCGGGATTGCCGAAACGGCGGGAGATTTCCTGCGCGACAGGGATGGAGCGCGCATTGGCGAGCGCGCAGTAGTCCAAGCCGGGACAGGCAATGATATCGGTGATCAGGCCGGCATTGGCTTCGGCAAGACCGATGGCGACCAAGCCGCGATAGACGGCTTCGAGGTCGGCCAGCGCCACATGCGGCAGGATTAGGTTCTGCTCGTGGCTGACACGGATCTCGTCGAATGCGTATTCCTCGGCGATATCAGCGACCGCGTCCATCTGGCTGTCGGAAGCGTCACCCGGAATGCCGCCGATCGGCTTCAGCGAGATGGTCACCATGCCGTAGTCGGGGTTCTTGTGCGGCTGCACGTTTTGCTGCACCCAACGGGCGAACGCCGGGTCGGCCTTCTTCCAGCGGGCGAGGTTTTCCCAGCCCTCAGCACGCTGAGGCAGAGCCGGCGGCGCGAAGTAAGCGGTGATCGCGGCAACATCGGCTTCCGGCAGCTTCAGTTCGGTGTCCTTGAGCGCAGCGAATTCGACCTCGACCTGACGCGCCAGTTCCTCGGCACCGGTTTCATGCACGAGGATCTTGATGCGGGCCTTGTACTTGTTGTCGCGGCGGCCGTGCAGGTTATACACGCGCATGACGGCGGTCGTGTAGGACAGCAGGTCCTCTTCCGGCAGGAAGTCCTTGATGAGCTTGGCGATCATCGGCGTACGGCCTTGGCCGCCGCCGACATAGACAGCAAAGCCGATCTCGCCCTTGTCGTTCTTCTTCAGGTGCAGGCCGATGTCATGGACCTGGATCGCGGCGCGGTCGCGCTCGGCGCCAGTGACGGCGATCTTGAACTTGCGCGGAAGGAAGGAGAATTCCGGATGAACGGACGACCACTGGCGCAGAATTTCGGCGTATGGGCGCGGATCGGCGACCTCATCAGCGGCGGCACCGGCGAAGTGGTCGGCGGTGACGTTTCTGATGCAGTTGCCCGATGTCTGGATCGCATGCATCTCGACGGTGGCAAGCTCTGCCAGCACGTCGGGCATATCTGACAGCTTCGGCCAGTTGAACTGCAGGTTCTGGCGGGTGGTGAAGTGGCCATAGCCGCGGTCATAGGTGCGCGCGACATGCGCCAGCTTGCGCATCTGCTTGGAGTTCAGCGTGCCGTAGGGAATGGCAATACGCAGCATATAGGCGTGAAGCTGCAGATAGACGCCGTTCATCAGGCGCAGCGGCTTGAACGCGTCCTCGGCCAGTTCGCCGGACAGGCGGCGCTGAACCTGGTCGCGGAACTGCGCGACGCGCTCGGCGACAAAGGCGTGGTCAAATTCGTCGTAACGGTACATCTGCTTCCTCAGACTGCGATGAATTCAGGATCGGCGGGCTTGTAGCCCGGCGCATATTCCATGGTCGGGCCCTGCGCGCGAATACGCTCGCGAAGGCGAAGTGGCCAGAGAACGCCATTGGTTTCCTGCACCTCGACGACTGCGACGTCCACGACCTCGTTGTCGGCATAGGATTTTTTGCCAATCGCCTCCAGCGCCGCCACGGCTTCGGCATGGCGGGCAACGAGCGCATCCTGGAGCGAGGTTACCCATTGGCCGTTGGCGTTCAGCCAGACGGCAATGCCATCCGTCAATCGGTTGGCGGTCAGAACCTTGTCTACCATAATCAGCTCCTTGCAAATTCCTCGACCCGGGCACGCTCACGCACCAGCGGTTCGGACAGTTCGAAATTGGCGCCTGCGACCGCATCGCCGATAATTACCATGACCGGACCCGTCAATTCGTCGCGATGCTGCAGATCGGGGAGATCGCGCAGGATACCATGCAGCAACCGACGATCGGGGCGGCTTGCGTTCTCGATGACGGCGACCGTGGTTTCCGCCGGAAGGCCGGCCTGCATCAGGCGCTCAGCGACCGAGGCCGCGACAGTACGTCCCATGTAGACAGCAATGGTCGCACCAGAGACTGCCAGGCTGGCCCAATCGGGCAGCACGTCGCCTGTGAGATCATGACCTGTCGTAAAGACCAGCGACGATGCGACGCCACGCAGCGTCAGCGGCAGCTCGAAATCGGCAGCGGCAGCGAATGCCGAGGTAATGCCCGGCACGACCTCGTAGGAAATACCGGCCACACGCAGCGCCGCCATTTCCTCTCCCGCACGGCCATAGACGAGCGGATCCCCCGACTTCAGGCGGACGACGCGCTTGCCTTCCCGTCCGAGATGGACCAGCAGATCGTTAATTTCTTCCTGGGACTTAGAGTGGCATCCCTTGCGCTTGCCGACGGAAAGGCGCTCGGCATCCCGCCGTCCCATGTCGACGATTTCCTGCGGCACGAGTGCATCGTAGACGATGACATCCGCCTCCATCATCACACGCTGCGCACGCAGCGTCAGCAGATCCGCGGCACCGGGGCCGGCTCCCACCAACCAGACATGGCCCTGCACCTTGTCCAGCGACTGCAGCAGACCATTGGCCACCCGCTTTGCCTGCGGCAGATTCTCGTTGGCCACCGCGTCCGCAACAGCGCCGGAAAAGAATCGGCGCCAGAAGAGCCGGCGCGCTGCCCCCTTTGGCACCAGACGCTCGACCGTTGTTCTGTAGCCGATCGCAAGCCGCGCGAGGCGGCCGAGCGACGGCGCGAGCAACTGATCGACTTGTGCACGGATCATCTGCGCCAGTACTGGACCAGCACCTTCGGTGCCGATTGCCACGGCGACCGGTGCACGATTGACCAGCGCCGGCGTGAAGAAGTCGCAATAGTCGGGTTGATCGACAGCGTTGGCCGGGATGCGCTCGGCGCGCGCCGCGTCAACGATCGCACGATCCTCGGCGCCATCGCCAGTCGCGGCAAAAATCAGGGCGGCTCCGCGCACCTGATCGACGGCGAAACTTACACGCACTGTCTCGATGCGGTTTGCAATCAGATAGGCATGGTAGGCAGCGTCTGGTTTGTCGGCATAGGCAACGATGCGCGCCTGGGTGTTCAGAAGCAGGCGCACCTTGGCGAAGGCTTCGTCGCCATTGCCGAATACGGCCGCAACCTTGCCTTCCACGCGAAAGAAGGCAGGAAACACCGACAGTTGTTCACTCTTGGAAAGCATCATCAATCCATTTCGAAGTTGCCGGAATATGCACTGTCCGACCAGCCAAATGAAGAAACAGGAATCCGAAAGCCCGCGCAGGCGCGTATTCTTTTACTCGGCTTGTCAATGATTTGAGCAAAAGTCACCGGTGAGGCGCTGCGATCACATCTGCACGTACCGCAGCGCACCAGAAAGCCTGTGACAAATCAGGTTTACCGCGAAAATGGGCATTTGCCCGCAGCGTGGCTAACGATAAAGTACAAGCATCAAGGAGAAAACCATGCCTGACAATACGATAGCCGCCCGCCTTCTCGATGTCATGGAGCAGGATATCCTGCCACTGACGGAACGCGGCGTCTCGCTCGGAAACAAGGTTTTCGGTGCCGCCATCCTGCGCAAGTCGGATCTCTCGCTCGTCATTGCCGAAACGAACAACGAGCTGGAGAACCCGCTCTGGCACGGCGAAGTTCATACATTGAAACGGTTCTATGAACTGGGCGAGAAGCCTGCGACGAAGGATCTGATCTTCCTGTCCACGCACGAGCCCTGCACGATGTGCATGTCGGCAATCACCTGGGCTGGATTCGATAATTTCTACTACTTCTTCAGCCACGAAGATTCGCGCGACGCATTCGCGATTCCGCATGACCTCAAAATCCTGAAGGAGGTTTTCGGCCTTGAACCGGGCGGGTACAGACGCAGCAATGCCTTCTGGAACAGCTTTGCCATCGCCGATCTGGTGGCAACGGAGAACGATGCCGTAAAGGCAGCGCTCAAGGCACAGACCGCCAGGATCAAAGCGCGCTACGACAGCCTCTCCACCACCTACCAGTCGTCCAAGAGCGACAACGATATCCCACTGAACTGAGTGACCATGGAAGCTTCAAAGGATATTTCACGCCTGATCGAGATCATGGCTGCCTTGCGCAACCCGGATACCGGATGTCCCTGGGACATCGTGCAGACGTTCGAGACGATCAAGCCCTATACGATCGAGGAGGCCTACGAGGTCTCCGATGCGATCGAGCGTAGTGACATGGGCGACCTGTGCGACGAGCTCGGCGACCTGCTTCTGCAGGTGGTGTTCCACGCACGCATGGCCGAGGAAGCCGGAGAGTTTTCGTTCGGGGATGTGGTGCAGGCAATCACCGCCAAGATGATCCGTCGCCATCCGCATGTCTTTGCACGCTCCGACGCCGACACGCCCGATACGGTGAAGAAGCAATGGGACGAGATCAAGCAGGCAGAGAAACGCGAGCGTGCCGAACGGCGTGCAAGCCGCGGCATCCCCGAGGATTTCAAGGCTGGTTTTCTCGGCTCCGTTCAACGGAGCTTTCCGGCCCTCACCGAGGCGCTGAAGCTGCAGGAACGCGCCGCCAAGGTCGGCTTCGACTGGTCCGCGCCCGAGCCTATTCTCGACAAGATCGAGGAAGAGATCGGCGAGCTTCGGGTGGCCCTGAAGGAAGGCGATCAGAAAAAGGTCAGCGACGAGCTTGGCGATCTCATCTTCGCCGTTGCCAATATCGGGCGGCACGTTAACGCCGATCCGGAACAGGCGCTGCGCGGAACCAATACAAAGTTCCGGCGCCGATTCAGCCACATCGAAACGACTCTTCATGCAGAGGGTGAGACACTGGAGGCGGCCACACTGGAACGGATGGAAGAGATCTGGCAGGCGGCCAAGGCTATCGAGCGTCAGCTCGGCTAGTCGCTATTCCCAGTCTTCGCGCCGCGCCTTGGGACCATTGCCCAGGCGACGCTCTAGTTCGGCGGCTTCCGTTTCCGACAGGCGGACGTCGAGTGTGATCGAGCCGTCTTCCATGTCCTCGCGACCGTCAATGATAGCGTGATCGTAGAGCCACGGCAGCAGAGCAAGCTTGTCGACGGGTAACGTGACCGTGGTTTCGGTCAACACACCGGAAAGCCTGCGGCTGATCTCGTTCATCAGGCGATCGATGCCCTCGCCCGTGACAGCGGAAACAGCAACGACATTTGCAACCCCCTCCGCCTTCTGCACGATGGCTTCGTGCACTTCCGGCTCGAGACGATCGATCTTGTTCCAGACCTCGATGATGCGCTTTTCGCCCTCGGCCTCGTCGATGCCGAGATCCTTGAGGATACGCAACACGTCGGCGCTCTGCGCCTGGTTGTCGACATCGGACATGTCACGAACGTGCAGAACCAGGTCGGCCTCCAACACTTCTTCCAGCGTCGCGCGGAAGGCTGCCACGAGATGCGTCGGCAGGTCCGAAATGAACCCGACCGTGTCGGAGAGAATCACCGTGCGGCCATGCGGTAGCTTCATCCGGCGCAGCGTCGGATCGAGCGTCGCGAACAGCATGTCCTCGGCCAGCACGCCGGCTCCGGTAATGCGGTTGAACAGCGTCGACTTGCCGGCATTGGTATAACCGACCAGGGCGACGATCGGATGCGGCACCTTCTTGCGCTTGGCGCGATGGAGCTGGCGCGTGCGCACCACCTGCTCAAGCTCCCGCTCGAGCTTGATGATGCGGTCCTGCAGCATGCGTCGGTCGGCTTCGATCTGGGTTTCACCCGGACCACCCATGAAGCCGCCACCACCGCGCTGGCGTTCCAAGTGGGTCCAGCTGCGAACCAGCCGGCCCTTCTGGTAATTGAGGTGTGCGAGGTCGACCTGCAGCGTACCTTCCTTGGTGGAAGCACGCCGGCCGAAAATTTCGAGAATGAGGCCGGTACGGTCGATGACCTTGGCGTTCCATTCCTTCTCGAGATTGCGCTGCTGAACCGGCGTCAGCGGATGATCGACGATGACAAGACCGGAGTCATTCTCGTCGAGGGACGCCTTGATTTCTTCGAGCTTGCCCGTACCCATCAACGTCGCCGGACGCGGATCGTTGACCGGTACGATGACGCCGTTCACCACATCGAGGTCGATCGCCTGCGCGAGTCCGATCGCCTCTTCAAGGCGGCTTTCCGGCGTGCGTGTGACAGCCTGCTGGCCGTCGGAAGCACTGCGTCCGCCGCGCCCCTTCTTGAGGACGGGCACGATGACAGTCGCGCGCATGTCATCCCGGTGCTTTGCTGCTTCCGGGATGATCGAATCATTCTTGGTATCGCGTGTCGAGATAACGGCTTGTCCTGTTAGGATGCGGCTTCTTCGCTCTCGAACATCTGCATCGGCTGGCCGGGCATGATCGTCGAGATTGCGTGCTTATACACGAGCTGCGAGTGACCGTCACGGCGAAGCAGAACGCAGAAATTGTCGAAAGACGTAACAACGCCTGTCAGCTTTACACCGTTGATAAGAAAAATTGTCAGTGAAATCTTTTGCTTGCGAACAGTATTGAGAAATAAGTCCTGCAAATTCTGAGAACGTTCCGCCATCGCGCCGCTTCTTTCTTTATTGCCGGCTCGGTTTCGCCGGTGAAATACTAATCAACCTCGCCAGTAGGCAGCCGACAACCCTCATCCCCTCTGCCCAGAAAGTCTTGGTATCAAATCGCAATCTTTTCCGCAATGTCGAAAAAGACCTCCCGAATTTTATGGGAGACACTGCCGGGATGTCCGTTGGCGATTGCCTGCCCGTCGATGGAAACCAGCGGGAAGCAGATACTCGTCGCGGCGGTGATGAAGGCCTCCCGTTCGGCCAACATCTCGGCCCAAAATCCACGCTCTTCGAGCCTCAATCCAATCGGGCGCCGTCGAGCCAATTGAGGGCCTGCGCTTTCTGTGAACGCGAGCTAGAGCAGCGTGGCTTCGGCGAGAAACGCGCGGTACCGGCACGCGGCACCGCGGGTGATCTGCAAGCAGAACAGTCGATTGCGCATACGGTTGCGGCGCAACGTCTCACGAATCACGTGGTCAGCGCGTTAACGCTGACGGGCTAGGCAATGCGCAGCTCGTTCAGCGAGCGCGTTGTCGCCGGGAGGAGAGACAAAAGACGGACGGCGCGCATGGCGCCGTCCCGGAGTATCAGACGCCCAGCGACTTCAGCTTGCGATGAAGAGCCGAACGCTCCATGCCGACGAACTCGGCGGTGCGCGAGATGTTGCCGCCGAAGCGGTTGATCTGCGCAATCAGATAGTCCTTCTCGAACATTTCGCGCGCTTCGCGAAGCGGCAGCGTCATGATGTGGTAGTCGTTTTTCGCCGACACCTTCGGCAGCATGTCGCCTAGATCGGTCGGCAGCATCTCAGCCGTGATCGGCGCATCCGGACCGTCCGAACGCGCGAGGATCATCAGTCGCTCGATGTTGTTGCGAAGCTGGCGAATGTTGCCCGGCCAGTCGTGCGCCTGAAGCACTGCCATGGCGTCATCGCCGATCCGCCGTGGTCGGATGCCTGCCTGCTCGGAAATCTGTCGCATGAGCTGGTCGACCAGAAACGGGATGTCCTCGCGACGCTCTGCCAGAGCCGGAACCTTGACCGGCACCACGGCAAGCCGGTGATACAGATCTTCACGGAACCAGCCTTCGGCGATACGGCTTTCCAGATTATAGGCGGTGGACGAAACGATGCGGACATCGACCTTCACGCGCTTTGAGCCACCAACCCGCTCGAACTGTTGGTCGACGAGGACGCGGAGGATTTTGTTCTGCGTCTCGCGCGGCATTTCGCCGACTTCATCGAGATAGAGGATGCCGCGGTGGGCTTCTTCGAGCGCACCGATCTTGCGCGCCTGCCCCGGTCCACCTTCCGTTCCAAAGAGCGCGATCTCCATGCGGTCAGGCGTGATGTTTGCAGCGTTGATCGCGACGAAGGGGCCATTAGCGCGCGAAGACCGCTTGTGGATCATGCGCGCGACGAGCTCCTTGCCGGAACCGGAGGAGCCGAAAATCATGATGCGGCTATTGGTCGGCGACACCTTCTCGATATTCTGGCGCAGCTGCGAGACCGCGACAGACGTGCCGATCAGCTCGACGGGGTCGCCGGCCTTGCGCTTGAGCTCGGACACTTCGCGCTTGAGCTTAGAGTTCTCCAGCGCGCGCTCGGCAATCAGGATAAGCCGATCGGCCTTGAACGGCTTTTCGATGAAATCGAATGCACCGCGCTTGATCGCCGAAACCGCCGTCTCGATGTTGCCGTGGCCAGAGATCATGACCACCGGAATATCCGGATGGCGGGTCTTGATCTCGTCCAGCAAGGAAAGGCCGTCGAGCTTGCTGCCCTGCATCCAGATATCGAGGAAGATCAGCCTCGGCGCGCGATCGGAAATTGCCGCGAGCGCGCTATCGCTATCGTGCGCCGTGCGTGTCTCGTGTCCTTCGTCGGACAGAATGCCGGAGACAATCTCGCGAATGTCGTGCTCATCGTCGACGACCAGAATATCAGAGGCCATATGCGCTTTCCTTGTCATTTGCGGCCGGAGCGGCGGGTGTTGTTTCCACGCGTGGCAGATGCACGCGGATCATCGCCCCTCGCCCTCGGTCAAAATCGGCGGGCGCATCGTGTAGCTCGAGCTGCCCGCCATGTTCCTCAATAATCTTCTTCACGATGGCGAGGCCGAGGCCCGTACCCTTTTCTCGCATCGTCATGTAGGGCTCCAGGATGCTGTGGCGATTTTCCACCGGCAGCCCTCGTCCGTTGTCGATCACATCGACGGTAAAGCGGTCGCGTGCGGCATCAAGCGATGCTCGCACCAGCACTTTGCGCTCGTCTCGTTCTTCGAGCGGCACCGTTTCGATTGCTTCCACCGCATTCTTGATCAGGTTTCCGAACGCCTGACCAAGCATGCGACTGTCGAATTGACCTTCCAGCGGCGTGTCTCCCAGTTCCTGCAGGAAGGCGACGTGGCTGTTGCCCATTTCGCGCAGGAAGACCGCATCGTGGAGGATCTTGCGCAGGTCGCTCGGCTCCTTGATCGGCTTCGGCATACGCGCGAAGGACGAGAACTCGTCGACCATGCGCCCGATGTCACCGACCTGACGGATGATGGTTTCGGTGCACTGGTCAAAGACGCCACGATCGGCCTGGTCGATCTGCTTGCCGTAGCGGCGCTGTATGCGCTCGGCGGACAACTGGATCGGCGTCAGGGGGTTCTTGATTTCGTGGGCGATGCGTCGCGCCACGTCGCCCCATGCTGTCGAGCGCTGCGCGATCACCAGATCGGTGATGTCGTCCAGCGTGATGACATAGGATTCGCTCGCGTCGCGGACTTCCTCACGGGTCACCTGAACGCTGAGGGTCCTGACCGTTCCGCCACGAACCAACGCGATCTGCTTGCGGAAATCGCCGCGATAGCGGGTTGCCGCCTCCGTCAGGACCTGGTCAACCTCGGGCGCGATTTCAGAGACCAGCTTGCCGAGCATCTCGGCCGCGGGCAGCGCCATCAACGCTTCAGCGGAACTGTTGACGATCGTTATACTACGATCGTGTTCGACACCGATAACCGCGGCCGTGACACCCGAGAGAACGGCTTCGATGAAGCGGCGACGATCGTCTACCTCGTCCTTCGCTTCCAGAATCTCGTCACGCTGCGTGCGAATTTCCGAGATCATCTTGTTGAAGGTGCGCGAAAGATTGGCAACGTCGCCATCCACCGCATGCACGGGAACGACGATATCCATGTTGCCGGACGCGACATTGTCGGCGGCGGTGATCAGCAGCCGGATCGGGCGGACGATACGGTCGGCCACCGCGATCGCGGTCCAGATGGCGGCAAGCAGCACGATCAGGGCGAAGCCGATGTAGAGAACCGCAAAGGCGATTTGCAGCGAGAACCGCCCCGACTCCATCGACTGATATTCGGTGGCGTTCTCCTCCATCATGCGCATTGCGGTCATGACTTTCGGATCAACCGCTCGCACGGTGTAAAGGTAGGCCCCATCGATTGCTTCAAGCTTGATGATGGCGCCCACGAGATTGGTCACGCCGGGCGGTATCAGCGTGGGCTGACCGGCAGCGGCCTTGTTCAGCGCGTCCTTGGGTATGGCCGGCAGCGGCTTTTCGGTCTTGATATCCGCCTGCGCGAGAACGGAGCCGTCCGCCCGCACGAGAAACGCGCCGAGAAGGCCGCGTCCGCGCGCCTGCCGCGTCATCAAATCTGCAAAACCGGTGCGATCGAGGCTGTACCGCTGGCGGTTGCGCTCGAGATCGTTTGCCATGGAAACGGTCTGCCCCTGGAGGTAGCTCGCGTTTTCCATCATGTAGGCTTGCCCGATATTTCGGGAAGAACTGACGATCGACTGCGTCCGCAAGGCGAACCAGCGGTCGAGGCCGGCATTCAACGTGATACTGGCGAAGATGGCGACGAGAATTGCCGGCGTGATCGCGACGAGCGAAAACAGCACGACAATGCGAATGTGAAGCCGCGCGGCAGCACGACCGCGCTTACGCGCCTTGACAAGGCGCAACACCTCGCGCCCGATCAGGGCCATGAGCCCGAGGACGAAGAACGAATTCACGACCACGGAGGTGATAACGACCTGGGACGTCGGCGCAATCGGCGTCAGCCCGAGCAACACAAACAGCGTCATCGTTGCGCAAAGCAGTGCGCCCCCGGCAAGCACGAGACCGGGCAGAGCAAACAGCGCACGGCGATCGGTAACGGTCGTGATCGACTCGTCTTCCGCCGCCGGCGGCACCGCATCCTGCTTCATTCGCTTATTTCTCCTTGCGGCAGAATTTCATCTGCCGCATCCCACGGACCAGGATCGAGAACTGCGTTCCCCCTCGGCTCAGCTCAACGCTGACCCAAGGTTCTCGGACGCCAGACCAACCGCGAGAACACCAACCCCTTGCGTGACTTATAAGCAACGCATTGTGGCGAAAATGCAACGCAGTCGGTCACATTGTCAAGCTGTGCGGGAGCTTCTGTAGACCGAAACGCCGAGCTCTCTGATCTTCTTTCGCAAGGTATTGCGGTTAAGACCAAGCAGATCGGCCGCCTTGATCTGGTTGCCGCGCGTGGCGGTCAACGCAGCCAGAATCAGGGGGTATTCCATTTCCGTCAAAACCCGGTCGTAGAGGCCCGGAGGCGGCAGATTTTCGCCAAAAGTTGCGAAATACGTCCGCATATTCTCTTCGACCGCCTGGGCGATCGTGATGTCGCCGTTGCGGATCGGCCCCTTCTCGATCGGGCTGTCTGGAACGTCCGAACGGAGCTCAGCCTCGATGATTTCGCGGGTGATTACATCCTGTGGATAAAGCGCCATCAGACGCCGGATCAGGTTCTCCAGCTCACGCACGTTCCCCGGCCAGGCGTAGGCCTTCATCAGTTCCAGCGCTTCCTGATCGAAGCGCTTGGTGCCGAGACCTTCCTTTTCCGCCTGCTGGATGAAGTGGCGGACGAGATCCGGGATGTCTTCTGCGCGGTCGCGCAGCGGCGGCAGGCGCAGCGGCACGACGTTGAGGCGGTAGTAAAGGTCTTCGCGGAAAAGGCCCTGGTTGATAGCCTGTTTCAGATCCTTGTTGGTCGCGGCGACGATGCGGACATCCGTGCGGATCGGCGTGCGGCCGCCCACGGTCGTATATTCGCCCTGTTGCAGGACGCGCAGGAGGCGCGTCTGGGCGTCCATCGGCATGTCGCCGATTTCGTCCAGGAACAGCGTACCACCTTCCGCCTGCTCGAAACGTCCGGTCGAGCGCGTCTGCGCGCCGGTGAAAGCGCCCTTCTCGTGGCCGAAGAGTTCGGATTCGATCAGATCGCGAGGAATGGCAGCCATGTTGATGGCGACGAAAGGACCGTTGCGGCGTTTGCCGTAATCGTGGAGTGCCCGAGCAACCAGTTCCTTGCCGGTACCGGACTCGCCGGTGATCATCAGCGTCAGGTCGGTTTGCATGAGGCGCGCGAGCACGCGGTAGATTTCCTGCATCGCCGCAGAGCGACCGACCAGCGGCATCCCGTCCTGCATGTCCTCGTCGAGCTTGGCAGGCTTGCGCTTCGGCTCGGCAAGAGCACGACCGATGATGCCGATCAGTTCGGTCAGATCAAAGGGCTTCGGCAGGTAGTCATAAGCCCCCTTCTCCGACGCCTTGATCGCCGTCATGAAGGTGTTCTGCGCGCTCATCACCAAGACCGGGAGATCAGGGCGCGCCTTCTTGATGCGCGGCAGCAGATCGAAGGCATTTTCGTCGGGCATGACCACGTCGGTCACCACCAGATCGCCCTCACCCGCCGATACCCAGCGCCACAGCGTTGCGGCGTTGGAGGTGATACGCACGTCATAGCCGGCGCGGCTCAAGGCCTGATTAAGCACGGTACGAATTGCCGCATCATCATCTGCGACGAGGATCGTTGCTGTCATCGAGAAGGTCCTGTGGGGTTCATGGTCGTTGCATCCTCAAGCGACGCATCCTTGGATGCGGGCATGAGGACACGGAAGGTCGTCTTGTAGTTCTGGCTGTCGCACTCGATAATGCCGCCGTGGTCACCAATGATCTTGGCGACAAGCGCCAAGCCAAGCCCGCTTCCATTCGTCTTGGTGGTGATAAACGGATCGAAGAGGTGCGGCAGCAAATCGGCCGGCACGCCGGGTCCATTGTCCTGAACGCAGAATTCGAGCGGCAGCGAGATCTTTTCGCGCGTACCGGCAACCGACAGGCGGATACCGGGGCGATAGGCCGTCGTCAGAACGATTTCGCCGTCCGGCCGGTCACCGATGGCTTCAGCAGCGTTCTTGACGAGGTTGAGGAATACCTGAACGAGCTGATCGCGGTTCGCATAAACCGATGGCAGCGAGGGGTCGTAGCTTTCAGTAATCTTGAGATGACGCGCGAAGCCTGCCTTGGCCACAGCCTTCACGTGGTCAAGCACCGAATGGATATTCACCGGGACGCGATCAACGGGACGCTCGTCGGAAAACACTTCCATGCGGTCGACCAGGGAGACGATGCGATCCGTCTCGTCGCAGATAAGACGCGTCAAGGCACGGTCGTCATCGACCGCCGACTGCTCCAGAAGCTGGGCCGCCCCGCGAATACCCGAGAGCGGATTCTTGATTTCATGCGCCAGCATCGACGCTAGGCCTGTAACCGAGCGGGCGGCTGCGCGGTGCGTCAACTGCCGATCGATCTTGTCGGCCATCGAGCGTTCCTGGAAGACGATCACAACCGATCCCGGCTCGCTGATGACAGGCGCCACGTAGATATCGACCAGCTTGTCCTGCCCAAGTCGCGGCGAACTCAGATCGACGCGATACTCGTTGATCGGAGCACGCCGTTCCCGCACCTGATCGATCAGGGCAAGGAGCGGGCTTCCGAAAGGAATAAACGTCGAGATCTTGTAGCGCGCCAGATGCGCGGCGCTGGCGCCGAAGAACGCCTCAGCCTCCCAGTTGGCAAAGGCGACGAGGCCTGCCTCGTTGACCATGACGACAGGGTTCTGGATGGCATTCAGCACAGCCATGGCAACCGCGCTGCCCGCGTGGTCGGCAGCTACCGGCGTATCGTTTGTCATGCGGCCTCCCGATTTTCGGTTTTCGATGTTGCGGCCATCAGCGCATCGCGGAACCGTTGCGAAACGTCGCGGGGATCTCGCGCTGTCATGATCGCTGCCTTCTCGGTTGCCGTTATGGCGGGTGCGAAGCGCTCGAGGTACCAGCCGAGATGCTTGCGCGCATGGCGCACGGCAACTGCCTCGCCATAAAACTCCAGCATCATCCTGTAATGCTCGACCGCGATGTCGGGAATCTCCCAGGACTGCGGCTCTTGCGCGCCGGCCAGCACGCCCGCGTGCCACGGTCGCCCCTGGCAGCCTCGTCCGATCATCACCGCATCCGCACCCGACCGGCGAAGAATTTCCTGCGCGTCCTCGCTTGTTTCCACGTCGCCATTGGCAACGAGCGGAATGCGGAGCACGTCACGAACCGCACGAATCGCGTCCCAGTCTGCATGCCCTTCGTAAAACTGCATGCGCGTACGACCGTGGATCGTCACCAACTGCACGCCAGCGTCCTCGGCGCGCTTTGCTATGTCAGGCGCGTTGATCGAATTTTCGTCCCAGCCAAGCCGCATCTTCAGTGTGACAGGAACATCGACCGCCTTGACCGTTGCCTCGATGAGACCCAGCGCGTGGTCCGGATCGCGCATCAGCGCAGAGCCGGAATAGCCGCCGATGACCTTTTTGGCGGGGCAGCCCATGTTGATGTCGATGATATCGGCGCCATGATCCGCCGCGATCTTTGCGGCCTCCGCCATCCAATGCGCTTCGCGTCCCGCGAGCTGCACCATGTGCGGCTGAAAGCCCGCGGCCTCCAGTCGCGCCCAGGATTCGGAGGTGTTGTTGACAAGCTCCCGGCTCGCCACCATTTCGGTCACCACGAGGCCGGCACCGTAGCGCCACGCTAGCTGCCGGAACGGCATATCCGTCACTCCGGACATCGGCGCCAGCACGACGCGATTGCGCACGGCAACATTTCCGATACGCAAAGGTGATGCGAGGTCCATATCAGTCAATTGATTATCTTTCAGGCACGCCAGGTGGGTGCACTATTTTTAGACATGTTTGAAGGGCTTGCCAAGGGGGCAGTGTCCGAATTGATATTTTTCGGGCAAATGCTGGAATTCGGTGCGCCAAGCCGTTAGAGCACCAGTACAAATTCTGCTTTTTGGGGATTTATGCCGCAAATGCATCAAAAGCAACCGATATCGGCTGGGGTTGTCATCGTCGCTGCCGGACGCGGAGAACGCGCCGGGGCACCCGAAGAAGGGCCGAAGCAATATCGCCCCATCGGCGGCAAGCCAGTCATCGCCCATACGCTCGATGTATTCCAGACCTGGGACCGGGCGAAGCGCATCGTCGTGGTGATTCACCCTGACGACAAGGCGCTCGTTGCTGCTGCACTTTCGACGGTCCCCTCCGCGGCAAAGGTCACGATCGTTCACGGCGGAGCGACGCGACAGCAATCGGTTCTGGCGGGTCTGCGTGAACTCCAGGCTAGCAGCGACATCACACATGTCCTGATCCACGATGCCGTACGGCCATTCTTCGACCATGCGCTGCTCGATCGGGTCGCGGACGCTTTGTCGGGGGGCGCCACCGCTGTTCTGCCAGCCACGCCGGTTGCGGACACGCTGAAACGTGCCGGCCCATCCGGCGATGTCATCGAGACGGTGCCGCGGGCTCAGCTTTACGCGGCCCAAACGCCTCAGTCCTTCGCCTTCGAGACCATTCTGTCGGCGCATGAGAAGGCAGCTGGCGCGGAGCGCACCGATTTCACCGACGATGCCTCCATTGCCGAATGGGCCGGTATCGAGGTCAAGATCGTCGACGGATCACCGGATAATGTGAAACTGACAGTAAGGCGGGACATCGATATGGCCGACCAGAGACTTTCCAGGCAACAGCTTCCCGACGTGCGTACCGGCAACGGCTACGACGTCCACCAGCTGGAAGCCGGCGATGGCGTGACGCTGTGCGGCGTCTTCATTCCGCACGACCAGAGGCTGAAGGGACACTCCGACGCCGACGTTGCGCTGCATGCGCTGACCGACGCGCTGCTGGCCACTTGCGGCGCCGGCGATATCGGCGACCACTTCCCACCATCGGATCCCCAATGGAAGGGTGCGCCATCGCGCATCTTCATCGAACATGCGGCCAAGATCGTTCGCGAACGCGGCGGTACGATCATGAACGCCGACGTATCACTCATCGCCGAAGCGCCGCGCGTCGGCCCGCATCGCGATGCAATGCGTGCCAATCTGTCGGAATTTCTCGGCATTTCCATAGACCGCTGCTCGGTCAAGGCGACCACGAACGAGACTATCGGCTTCGTCGGTCGGCGCGAAGGCATTGCAGCGATTGCCACTGCCACTGTCGTCTATCAGGGCAAGGAACCATGAGCCTCTTTTCCTCCGACATCATGTCGCAAGCCGAGGCGATCGTTCGCGCGTTCACCTCGGTCGGCCAGATGATTTCCACGGCCGAGTCCTGCACCGGCGGCCTGATCGCCGGCGCACTGACCGAAATACCGGGCTCGTCGGCCGTGGTGGATCGTGGTTTCGTCACCTATACGAACACCGCCAAGATGGAGATGCTTGGCGTGCAGGAGACGACGCTTGCCCGCTACGGCGCGGTCTCGGAGGAAACTGCCCGGCAGATGGTGCACGGCGCCCTCTTCCGCTCCCGCGCTGATATCGCGGTCGCGGTGACGGGTGTGGCGGGACCAGGTGGTGGTTCGGCTGAAAAGCCTGTCGGGCTTGTTCACCTCGCCGCCAAGTCCCGCACATCAGGGCTTGTTCATCAAAGGATGCTCTACGGCGATATCGGACGCGATCAGGTTCGGCTCGCAACCGTCAGGACAGCGCTCGAGATGATCCGCCAGCTCGCTCAGCTGTAGATCTTGCCGGCCCGCGTCTCGAAGGCTTCCGAGAACATGCGGAAGGCTCGATCGAACATCGAGCCCATCAGGGCACCGAGGATACGGCTCTTGAATTCGTAGTCGATGAAGAAATGGACGTTCGAGCCGCTCGCGGTATCCTCGAAGCGCCAGCGGTTGTCGAGGTACTTGAACGGCCCGTCGATGTATTTGACATCGATGACCCGCTCCGCCTTGTTCAGCAGCACTTGGGTCGTGAAGGTCTCACGGATCGCCTTGTAGCCGACGGTCATGTCGGCAATCAGCAGGATCTTGCCGTCGCGTTCCTTGCGGCTCCGTACGACAAGCCCTTCGCAGAGCGGCAGAAATTCCGGATAGCGCTCGACATCGGCGACGAGGTCGAACATCTGTTCAGCGGAGTGCGGGACGGGACGATGCGTTTCGAACTGAGGCATGAGCGGCAGTTAAGCGGGAGCGCCGAGAAGATCAAGAAGATGGTTCACGTCTCGCCGGCTTTTCAGCTGAAAAACCGGGACATCCGGGCCGTGCCTGTCGAGCCCGGCAATCACCAGCGGCACAAACCGCTTCTCGAACGTCCAGATGTAGGTCAAAAACTCCCTGTCCGGCACGCGCTCCAGGCATCCTGAAGCCATGTCCGGCCGCGTCTTGCCGAAATGAAAGAATGCGCGCTTGCAGATCCCCCACAGGCAGAGCCAACGGGGCATGCGCACCCAGATGACCAGTTGGGTGCGCGGGACACGGAGGTCGAAGGTGGATGGGCCGGTACCGTCCATGAGCCAGCGTTCGGTGCCAACGACATCGCTGATCAAGCGGCGCTCTTCGTCCTTGGAGCGCTTGATCCAACCGGGGAGCCAGAAGAACTCCTTGTCCATGGAGAAGTATGGCAGATCGAGCCCGCGACTGAGCTTTCGCGACAAGGTGCTCTTGCCGCCGCCAGAACAACCGATGATCATGATACGCTCGGATTGTCGCAGCAATCCGGCGGCTTTGCCGATGTCGTTGATGTAAGCCGGCATCCTCGTCGCTCCTGCAAACAAAAAGCCGCGGGAAGATCGCCGCGGCTTTTAGAAAATGCAAGCGTTCGCTGATTATTCCGCAGCCACCAGCAATTTTTTCTCGCGGGCCGCGCGCAGGCGAGCGAAGTCGTCGCCGGCGTGGTGCGAGGAGCGGGTCAGCGGGCTGGAGGCGACCATCAGGAAGCCCTTGGTGTAGGCGACCGTCTCGTAGGACTTGAATTCCTCGGGCGTGACGTAGCTCATGACCGCGTGGTGCTTGCGGGTCGGCTGCAGGTACTGGCCGATCGTGAGGAAGTCGACGTCGGCGACGCGCAGGTCGTCCATCAGCTGCAGCACTTCGTTGCGCTCCTCGCCGAGGCCGACCATGATGCCCGACTTGGTGAACATGGTCGGATCCAGTTCCTTCACCCGCTGAAGCAGGCGAACGGAGTGGAAGTAGCGGGCGCCGGGGCGGACAGTGAGATAGTTGCCCGGAACGGTCTCCATGTTGTGGTTGAAGACGTCGGGCTTGGCGGCGACGACGCGCTCCAGCGCACCCGGCTTCTTCAGGAAGTCAGGCGTCAGGATTTCGATCGTGGTCGTCGGAGACGCAGCGCGGATCGCCCAGATCACCTTCTCGAAGTGCTCGGCGCCGCCGTCTTCCAGATCGTCGCGGTCGACGGAGGTGATGACGACGTGGCTGAGGCCCATCTCCTTGACGGCCTTCGCCACGCTCTCAGGCTCGGCCATATCAAGCGCGTTCGGCTTGCCGGTCGCGACGTTGCAGAAGGAACAGGCGCGCGTACAGATCTCGCCCATGATCATGAAGGTGGCGTGCTTCTTATCCCAGCACTCGCCGATATTTGGGCAGCCGGCCTCCTCGCAGACGGTGACGAGCTTGTGCTCCTTCACGATCGAGCGGGTTTCGGCGTAGCCCTTGGAGGTCGGCGCCTTGACGCGGATCCAGTCCGGCTTGCGCATGACTTCCGTGTCCGGGCGATGCGCCTTTTCCGGGTGCCGCACGCGCTTTTCAGCGCTTGGATTGATCCTGTCGAGAATAGTTACCATCAATAACCTGCCTTCAAACCGCCGAAACGGCCTCTTTCGTCAGCGTCTGACGAGTTTTGCCAGAAATAGCAAGATACAAGAGCCGATGAAACCCGTCACAAGGTAACCCTGCCAACCGCTGGCGACATAGATGCCGGCGCGGGCAAATATCGCGCTGCCGATGACAGCACCGACGATGCCAATGACGATGTTCATCAAAACGCCGAAGCGTATGCCCATCAAAATGCCCGCGAGCCAGCCCGCCAAGCCGCCGACGATGATCGCCGTAATCCAGCCCACACCTTCCATGCAGTCCTATCCCCTCAAGCTATCGCCCTTGCGATCAACACCACGATGATGGCGCCGACAGTGGCGTGAATGATCTGCACCACGATGGCGCTGTCTATGCCCAGGTTGATCCCCAGCGCGTTGAAGAGGAAGCCTCCGACGAACGCGCCGATGATGCCGCTGAGCAGGCACCGTATCAATCCGCCTCCGCCAACGATCAGGCTGGCGAGGAATCCCGCGACCAGACCGATCAGGAGGAAGATGACGAGTGCCTGCGTACCCATAGACATGATGATTTCCTTTCGCTTTTTCCAGTCCGGGACCGGATGGAATCCAATCCCTCATAGAGAGCAGCGAAGAAAATTATCAAGCGTTCAGGACACGACCATAAGCATCCAAAACCGCTTCCTTCATGGTTTCGGAAACCGTCGGATGCGGGAAGATGGTGTGCATCAGTTCTTCTTCGGTCGTTTCCAGGTTCATGGCAACGACGAAGCCCTGGATGAGTTCGGTGACTTCGGCACCGACCATGTGGGCGCCGAGCAGTTCGCCGGTCTTCTTGTCGAAGATCACCTTGCAGAGACCCTGGTCTTCGCCGAGCGCGATCGCCTTGCCGTTGGCGGCAAAGGAGAAGCGGCCGACGCGGATGTCGCGGCCGGCTTCCTTGGCCTTGGCTTCCGTCAAGCCGACGGAGGCGACCTGCGGGTGGCAGTAGGTGCAGCCGGGGACCTTGCCCTTGTCGGTGGCGTGAACGTTCGGCAGGCCGGCGATCTTCTCGACGCAGACGACGCCCTCATGCTCGGCCTTGTGGGCGAGCATCGGCGGGCCGGCGACGTCGCCGATGGCATAGATGCCTGATATGTTGGTCTTGCCGTAGCCGTCGATCACGACGCAGCCACGGTCGGTCTTGACGCCGACGGCTTCGAGGCCGAGGTTTTCGATGTTGCCCTGGACGCCGACGGCCGAGATCATGCGATCGGCAACGATCTGCTGAACCTTGCCGTCAGCCGTCTCGACGTGAGCGGTGATGCTGTCAGAGGCCTTTTCGACCTTGGTGATCTTGGCGCTGGTGATGATCTTCATGCCGCGCTTTTCAAGCTGCTTGCGGGCGATCGCGGTGACTTCGACGTCCTCGACCGGCATGATCGTCGGCATGACCTCGACGACGGTGACGTCGACGCCCATCGAGCGGTAGAAGCTTGCAAACTCGATGCCGATGGCGCCGGAACCCATGACGATCAGCGACTTCGGCAGAGCTGCCGGCTTCATCGCCTCGAAATAGGTCCAGATCAGCTTGCCATCGGGCTCAATGCCCGGCAGCGCGCGCGGGCGGGCGCCCGTGGCGATGATGATGTGCTTGGCGTTATAGGTGCCCTCGCCCTTGATGTTCTTCGGAACCGGGTTCTGCGGCTCGACGACAGGCTTGGAGGACTTGCCGACGACGATCTCGCCGGGCTTGGTGATCTTGGCTTCGCCCCAGATCACGTCGACCTTGTTCTTCTTCATCAGGAAACCGACACCGCCGTTGAGGCGGGCCGAGACGCCGCGCGAGCGGGCGACGACGGCCTTGACGTCGGCCGACATCTTGCCTTCGAGCACGAGGCCGTAATCCTTGGCGTGGTTGGCGTGGTCGAGAACCTCGGCCGAGCGCAGCAGCGCCTTAGTGGGAATGCAGCCCCAGTTCAGGCAGATGCCGCCCAGATGCTCGCGTTCGACGATCGCGGTCTTGAGGCCAAGCTGGCTTGCGCGCACGGCGGCGACATAGCCGCCGGGGCCGGAGCCGATGATGATGACGTCGTAATTCTCAGCCATGTTTTCCTGCCTTTGTTATCGGGCGTCGCGGGTGAGAAGCACCCACTCGTGTTTCCTGCTGCTTTCGAAAAGAGACATTGCGTTTTGGCGCGCCGCTTCCGAAAATCCATTCTTCTTGTAAAGCGACAGAGCCGCTTCATTGTCACTTGCGGTAATCAGGCTGACCGGCAGCATCCCTGCCCTGTCGATCTGACCTTTCAGTATTTCTCGGCCGATCCCGATGCCGCGCAGATGGCTGTAGACGCCGAGCGTTGCAATGAACCAGCTGCCAACAACCATCTTCTGCAGGTCGATCACCGGCTGCAGCGCCACGCGGTCGACCTCCATGTTCTCAACGTCCTCGCCCAGCGCGTAGCCGATCGCCGCGCCCGCCGTCTCTCCGTATGCTTCGGCCAGCACCGCGTGGCGCCATGTGCCGTAGCCTTCGTCCTGACGCATCTTCAGCCGGCCAAGCTCCATTGGCGTATCGCTGCCGGTGCCGCCCAGTTCACCCAGCCAAAGCCAGGACGCGAAACCATGCGAGGCAATGTCCGAGAGGATCGCCAGTTCGGCCGCGTCATCCCGTGTGGCGGGACGCAGCGTCACGAAAGACGCCACGGTCAAAGCCCCAACATCATCCGCACGGTCGATTCCATGCCGCGCCCGAGAGCGCGGGTATTGTCGGCGTCGAGATGGATGCCGTCGAGCGGCGTCGTCTCGGCGACCGAATTGCCGTCGAAGAAGCCGCAGCCGAGCTCATCGGCGAGATCACGATAGAGCGTTGCCAGCATCGCCGATTCCTCGATGCCACCGACGAAGGAGGCCGCGAAGGGAACGTTTGCCGTTTCGCAGATCCTCGGTGGTGCGACGATCAGGATATCCGGCACGTCGAAATCGAACGGCCAGGCGTGGTTACGGATCAACCGCACCAGCCGGGCGATGCCCTGGCAGGCGGCGAAGGCCGATCCGGCCACGACATTCTTCATGTCGTTGGTGCCGAGGAGCAGAATAACGAGATCGAGCGGCGCATGCGTCTGCAGGATCGTCGGCAGGACGCGGGCGCCGTTGCGGTCGCAATCGGCCAGATGGTCGTCGAAGGCGGTGGTACGGCCGTTCAATCCCTCGGCGATGATCCTGACCTCGTTGCCGAGTGCAGCCTGAAGCGCACTCGGCCAACGATCCTTGTACTCGTGACGACCGACGGACGCGGCGTCATAACCCCAGGTCAGGCTATCACCATAGCAAAGAACGGTCTTCGTCATTTCCGCCTCCGCCGTTTGATCAGACAAGCATGCCCATCGGGTTTTCGATGTAGCCCTTGAACGCCTGCAACAGCTCCGCGCCCAATGCGCCATCGACGCAGCGATGGTCGGTCGACAGCGTGACGGTCATCACGGTTGCGACAGCCAATTGGCCATTCTTGACGACGGGGCGCTGCTCGCCCGCGCCGACCGCGAGGATCGTTGCGTGCGGCGGGTTGATGACGGCTGCGAAGTGCTTGACGCCCATCATGCCCATGTTGGAGACAGACGAGGTGCCGCCCTGGTATTCCTCAGGCTTCAGCTTGCGGTCCTTGGCACGCTTGCCGAGGTCGCGCATCTCGTTGGAGATCGCCGACAGGGTCTTTTCCTCGGCCTTGCGGATGATCGGGGTGATCAGGCCGCCGGGGATCGAGACAGCAACGCCGACATCGGCGTGCTTGTGCTTGACCATGTTGGCTTCGGTCCAGGAAACGTTGGCATCCGGAACGTCGCGCAGTGCAAGCGCCATGGCCTTGATGACCATGTCGTTGACCGACAGCTTGTAGGCCGGCGCGCCCTCCTTGCGGGGAGCGGCGTCGTTGAGCTGGGCGCGCAGCGCCAGCAGCGCATCGAGCTCGCAATCGACGGTGACGTAGAAGTGCGGCACGGTCTGCTTGGATTCGACCAGACGCTTGGCGATGACCTTGCGCATGCCGTCATGCGGCACGAGTTCGTAGGAACCCGGCTCGAACAGCTTGAGAACGGTCTCGTCGGAAGCGCCCTTCGGTGCGGCGGCAGGAGCCGATGCGGCAGCCTGCGGAGCAGCGGCAGGCGCAGGCGCAGCCTTGGCGCCGCCACCGGCGACGGCAGCTTCGACGTCACTCTTGACGACGCGGCCATGCGGGCCGGAGCCTGCGACAGCTGCGAGATCGATACCGGCTTCCTTCGCCAGACGACGCGCGAGCGGCGAGGAGAAGGTGCGGTTGCCCGTGGAAGCAGCGGCGGGCGCTGCTGCTGGTGCAGGAGCAGGAGCAGCGGCCGGAGCCGGAGCGGCTTCGGCCTTTGCCTCGGCCTTCGGCGCTTCAGCAGCCTTCGGTGCCGGAGCAGCAGAGCCAGCGCCGCTTGCTGCGGCGGCGACATCTTCGCCATCGGCAGCCAGAACGGCGATCAAGGCATTGACCTTGACGCCTTCGGTGCCGGCGGGAACGACGAGCTTGGCGACGACACCTTCGTCGACCGCTTCGACTTCCATCGTCGCCTTGTCGGTTTCGATCTCGGCGATGACATCGCCAGACTTAACCGTATCGCCTTCCTTGACCAGCCACTTGGCGAGGTTGCCCTCTTCCATGGTCGGAGACAGGGCAGGCATCGTGATGTTGATAGGCATCGAAATACCCTTCCCTTGTTACTTGTAGCAGACGGCTTTCACGGCCTGGACGACTTCGTCGACGCTTGGCAGCGCGAGCTTTTCGAGGTTGGCGGCGTAAGGCATCGGAACGTCCTTGCCGGCGATCGTCAGAACCGGCGCATCGAGATAATCGAAGGCCTGCTGCATGACGCGGGTGGCGATTTCGGTACCGACCGAGTTCTGCGGGTAGCCTTCCTCGACGGTGACGAGACGGCCGGTCTTCTTGACCGATTCGATCACGGTTGGCAGGTCCATCGGACGCAGCGTGCGCAGGTCGATCAGTTCGACGTCGATGCCGATCTTTTCGAGTTCGGCGACAGCCTTGGTGGCATAGGTCATGCCGATACCGAAGGAGACGATCGTGACGTCCTTGCCCGGACGGTGGATGCGGGCCTTGCCGATCGGGAGAACGAAGTTGTCCATCTTCGGCACGTCGAAGTGCTGACCGTAGAGGATTTCGTTTTCAAGGAAGACGACGGGGTTCGGATCGCGGATCGCGGCCTTGAGCAGGCCCTTGGCGTCGGATGCCGTGTAGGGCATGACGACCTTGAGGCCCGGGATCTGGCTGTACCAGGCCGAGTAGTCCTGGCTGTGCTGGGCGCCGACGCGGGCAGCGGCACCGTTCGGGCCGCGGAACACGATTGGAGCGCCCATCTGGCCGCCGGACATGTAGAGCGTCTTGGCGGCGGAGTTGATGATCTGGTCGATCGCCTGCATGGCGAAGTTGAAGGTCATGAACTCGACGATCGGCTTCAGGCCGGACATCGCAGCACCGACGCCGACGCCGGCAAAGCCGTGCTCGGTGATCGGGGTGTCGATGACGCGGCGGGCGCCGAATTCCTGCAGCAGACCCTGGGTCACCTTGTAGGCGCCCTGGTATTCGGCCACTTCCTCGCCCATGACAAAGACGTTGTCGTCGGCGCGCATTTCCTCGGCCATGGCGTCGCGGAGCGCTTCGCGCACGGTCATGGAGACCATTTCGGTGCCGGCGGGGATTTCAGGATCGTTCGGAACCTGAGCCTTCGGCTCAGCCGGAACCGGAGCTGCGGCAGCAGCAGGCGCTTCAGCAGCCTTGGGTGCCTCAGTGGCGGCCGGTGCGGCAGCAGCAGGTGCAGCCGAGATGTCGGATGCGGATTCGCCGTCCTGCAGGAGAACAGCGATCTTGGCGTTCACCTTGACGCCTTCGGTTCCAGCCGGAACCAGAAGCTTGCCGATGACGCCTTCGTCGACGGCTTCGACTTCCATCGTCGCCTTGTCGGTTTCGATTTCGGCAATGATGTCGCCGGAGGTGACCTTGTCACCTTCCTGCTTCAGCCACTTGGACAGCGTGCCTTCTTCCATCGTCGGAGAGAGGGCGGGCATGAGAATATCGATTGGCATGGGTCTACCCTCCCCGATTACAGCAGAATGTCGGTGTAGAGCTCGGATGCATCCGGCTC
Source organism: Rhizobium sp. S96 (assembly GCF_030382195.1). NCBI lineage: Bacteria > Pseudomonadati > Pseudomonadota > Alphaproteobacteria > Hyphomicrobiales > Rhizobiaceae > Rhizobium > Rhizobium sp. S96. Next base: position 135,923 of record NZ_JAUDRY010000015.1, on the reverse strand, counting down.
CGGTGCGGCTTGGGCGAAGTCGGCGCTATCGGCGACGATGTCGCGAACGTCCTTGTCGACCGCCTTGAGATCGTCCTCTGAGGCCCAGCCCTTTTCGATGAGGCGTGCCTTGACCTGCTCGATCGGGTCCTGCTCGGAGCGCATCTTCTGCACTTCTTCCTTGGAGCGATACTTGGCCGGGTCGGACATGGAGTGACCACGATAGCGATAGGTCAGCATTTCGAGAATGATCGGACCCTTGCCGGAACGGCAATGCTCGAGCGCCTCGTCGGCCGCAGCCTTGACGGCGCGAACATCCATGCCGTCGACCTGAACGCCCGGAATGCCGAAGCCGGAGCCGCGCAGCGAGTAGTTCGACTGCGCCGTGGCGCGGGCCGTGGACGTACCCATGGCGTAGCGGTTGTTCTCGATGATGTAGATGATCGGGAGCTTCCAGAGAGCAGCCATGTTGAAGCTCTCGTAGACCTGGCCCTGGTTGGCAGCGCCATCGCCGAAATAGGCGATCGAGACGCTGTCATTGCCACGGTAGCGGTTGGCGAAGGCGAGACCGGTACCGAGCGACACCTGGGCGCCGACGATGCCGTGACCGCCGTAGAAATGCTTCTCCTTGGAGAACATGTGCATCGAGCCGCCCTTACCACGGGAGTAGCCGTCGATGCGGCCGGTCAGCTCGGCCATGACGCCGCGGGCGCTCATGCCGGTTGCCAGCATGTGACCGTGGTCGCGGTAAGCGGTGATGACCTGGTCGCCTTCCTTCTGCGCCATCTGCATGCCGACGACGACAGCTTCCTGGCCGATATAGAGGTGACAGAAACCGCCGATGAAACCCATGCCGTAAAGCTGGCCGGCCTTCTCTTCGAAGCGGCGGATAAGCAGCATCTCGCGATAGGCCTTCAGCTCCTCGTCGCGATCGAAATCGGCGACGGGGCCGCCATTCGATGCCTTAGCTGCTGGTTTCGCGCTGGTCTTGCGGCTGGAAACGGTCGCGTTTTTTCGCGGCGCCATTCAACCCTCCCTATGGGTTTATCGGTTCTTAGGTGGCGCGTACCATAGGGAAGAAATTTCGCCACAGCAATGCCATAAATGCATGGCTCGTATTCGGCGTTAAACTACTGATAAATATATGCTTATTTCGATTAACTTGTTTTCGGTTAATTCGAATAATGATTGAATATGACGATCTCGTCGGCACGAGAAAAATTGAGCTGAAGACGCGCTTTTTCGTCCAGCATATCCTTGTCCATCGAGCCATCACTCAGCAGCGCAACCTGCCTCTCGAGATGCTCGCGCTTGTCTTTCAGGGTTGCCAGCTCCCTCTCCCGGGCGATGCGCGTGCGCTCAAACACCTCCGTTGCGCGCAGGCCGTAATCGCCATGGATGCAATGATAGCCGAAATAGGAGAGAAACGCGACAGTCATCGCCGGAATGACGAAACGGCCGATCTTTTTCTTCTTATGGTGCTTGGTCCACATACACGCATCTCGAAACGCATTACCCTTGCGAACGAGACTACCGGCCAGAGATTAACCGTCCGTTGACTATGAACGCAGCGCAACAAAAAACCCGCGCCGAGTGAGGCGCGGGTTCCAAATGCTTGAAATCAGATGGCTTAGCCGCGAAGGATCGAACGGCCGGCGTACTGTGCCTGCGGGCCAAGGCCTTCTTCGATGCGGATCAGCTGGTTGTACTTGGCGAGACGATCCGAGCGCGACAGCGAGCCGGTCTTGATCTGACCGCAGTTCGTCGCGACAGCGAGATCGGCGATCGTCGAATCTTCGGTTTCGCCCGAACGGTGCGACATGACGGCGGTGTAGGCTGCTTTGTGCGCGGTGTTGACGGCGTCGAGCGTTTCCGTCAGCGAGCCGATCTGGTTGACCTTGACGAGGATCGAGTTGGCGACGCCCATCTTGATGCCGTCGCGCAGGCGAGCCGAATTGGTGACGAAGAGATCGTCGCCGACCAGCTGAACCTTCTTGCCGGCCAGATCCGTCAGAGCCTTCCAGCCATCCCAGTCGTCTTCAGCCATGCCGTCCTCGATCGAGATGATCGGGTACTGGGCAGCGAGCTGCGCGAGGTATTCAGCCATGGCGCCCGGCTCCAGCGTGCGGCCTTCGCCTTCGAGAACGTACTTGCCGTCCTTGAAGAATTCGGTCGAGGCGCAGTCGAGGCCGAGATGGATGTCTTCGCCAGGCTTGTAGCCGGCTTTCTCGATCGACTTCATGATGAAGTCGAGGGCTTCAGGTGCGCTCTTCAGGCCCGGTGCGAAACCGCCTTCGTCGCCGACGTTGGTGTTGTGGCCCTGGGCGGCCAGTTCCTTGCGCAGCGTGTGGAAGACTTCCGAGCCCATGCGAACGGCTTCGCGGATGGAATCAGCGCCAACCGGCAGGATCATGAATTCCTGGAAGTCGATCGGGTTGTCGGCATGCGCGCCGCCGTTGATGATGTTCATCATCGGAACCGGCAGCAGGTGAGCGGAAGCGCCACCAACGTAGCGATAGAGCGGCAGGCCAGCAGCTTCTGCGGCAGCCTTGGCAACAGCGAGCGAAACGCCGAGGATGGCGTTGGCGCCGAGGCGCGACTTGTTCGGCGTGCCGTCCAGCTCGATCATGATGTTGTCGATCTGGATCTGGTTTTCAGCGTCGATGCCGCCGATGGCGTCGAAGATTTCCGTGTTGGCGGCTTCGACGGCCTTTTCAACACCCTTGCCGAGGTAACGCTTGCCACCATCGCGAAGTTCGACGGCCTCATGCGCGCCGGTCGACGCGCCCGACGGAACCGCCGCGCGGCCCATGCTGCCATCTTCCAGATAGACATCGACTTCGACCGTGGGATTACCACGGCTGTCGAGAATCTCGCGGGCGATAATGTCGGTAATTGCGGTCATCGGCTTTTCCTGCTTGAGAGTGGATAAATCGTTTGAAATCCGTCTTAATCGAAGATGCGCAAATTACAATGGCGCTTTGCGCATGCTTCGCAGCGATGTTCGTGCGTGGCCTATTACACGAACATGTCAGTCTTTTGAACGTCAGCCTTTCGCGATCGCGTCGAAGGCCAGGAGCTTTTCGAGAAGCCTCGGCATATCCTTGAGATAGACCATGTTCGGACCGTCCGACGGCGCGTTGTCAGGATCTTCGTGCGTCTCGACGAACACACCGGCGACACCGACGGCAACGGCCGCGCGCGCCAGCGTCTCGACAAACTCGCGCTGGCCACCGCTGGAACCACCCTGCCCGCCGGGTTGCTGGACCGAATGCGTGGCATCGAAAACCACAGGGGCGCCCATCGCCGCCATGATCGGCAGCGAGCGCATGTCGGAGACCAGCGTGTTGTAACCGAAAGACGCGCCACGCTCGCACAGCAGGATGTTCGGATTGCCGCTCGAATTCAACTTGTTGAGGACGTTCTTCATGTCCCAGGGTGCGAGGAACTGCCCCTTCTTCACATTGATCGTGCGACCCGTCTTGGCGGCGGCGACCAGAAGATCGGTCTGGCGGCTGAGGAAGGCCGGAATCTGCAAGATATCGACGACGGTGGCGACTTCGGCGCACTGTTCTTCGGTGTGAATGTCGGTCAGGACAGGGAAGCCATATTCCTTCTTGAGATCGGAAAAGACCTCAAGCGCCGTTTCCAGGCCGATGCCGCGCTGGGCGGACAGCGACGTGCGGTTCGCCTTGTCGAAAGACGACTTGTAGACGAGACCGATGCCGAGCTTGTCGCAGAGTTCCTTCAGCACGCCGGCAATCATGAACGCATGATCACGGCTCTCCATCTGGCAGGGGCCGGCGATCAGCGAGAGCTTGCCGGCGTTCGAAAACACCACCTGGCTGGTACCCTGGCCGACGGCTACTTCGGAATTTGTCTGGCTCATCGTTTCTCCTCGAAGGCGAAGAGCGCGCCCTGCCCGGACGCAGCCTTCACCAGAATTCGATTGTTCTTACGCGTGTAAGTGATCCCGTTAGCAGCCAAATGTGCTTCTGTCACGGCGAGATCAGCAACCTTGTAGACAATGCCGACCCCACGCAGACCGCGATCCGCGCTGGGCGCGACGAGATCGAAATAGGCATTCAACCCATCCGCCGACAAAATGCTGATGCGCACGTTCGGAGTGGCAAGGCTGATACCAAACGCCTCCTCCCGCACCGACGCCACGCCGGAGGCAAAACGCAGGAATGTGGCGAACGCCTTCGGATCCGGTGCCGCCAGCACGATCTCGGCGATACCGGTCACGCCGTTGACATGTGTCTCAAGCGCCTTGCGGTCCGTTGGCAGAGGATTGATCCGCTGGCAGGTGAACAGAAAGAAATCAGGGGCGCGAAGATCGGCGGCAAAGGCAAGCCGAAAGGCTGCGGTCGTCTCGGAACCATCCGGCATCTTCATCGGCCGAGCAAACTGCAGCATTTCGCCGCCGCTTATCCTGTCGGCGTGGAAGCGGGCGTGATCTCGATCGGCATCGGCGGTGCCGAAGACCACTGCCGAGAGACCGTCATCGCCGCAGCGGAAGCGAAAAGCACGATCGCGCGCAGTGAAGACGTTGCCCTTTTTGACCGACGTTTCATACGCATCGGCGCTCGCGATGCCGAGCGGCTCGAGGTATGTTTTGTCGGCGAAGAAGATGCAGGCGTTTTCGGTTCCGAACGGGTGGCGCGCATCCGCCGCGACGGTGAACCCAAGCTTGCCGAGACGCTCCCTGGCAAGGTCGATATTGGCGACGGGCAGCACCACGTGGTCCAGCGGATGAGCTTCACTCATGGCAGATCCTCTCCCGAAATCGCGAATGATGTGCGCTGCTAAGCGAGACAATGCAAGAGGCTACCGCCTCATAGATCGAATGAAGTGTAAAAACCGGACAATTCAGAGCCAAGTTTTACGAAAATTTAGCCACTTGCGGAACACATATGGAACATATAGTGTCTGTTCTGGCTTTGTTTCACAACCCTGGGGTCCGACTTCGATGCTCACGCGCAAGCAACAGGAACTTCTCCTCTTCATTCACGAGCGAATGAAGGAGTCAGGCGTGCCCCCGTCTTTTGATGAAATGAAGGATGCGCTCGACCTTGCGTCCAAATCCGGCATTCACCGGCTCATTACGGCGCTCGAGGAGCGCGGCTTCATTCGCCGGCTGCCGAACAGGGCACGCGCGCTCGAGGTGATCAAGCTTCCGGAGGCCTACAATCCGAGCCTTCAACGACGCGGCTTCTCGCCGAGCGTCATCGAAGGGAGCCTTGGCAAGCCTCAGCTGGTCACGCCTCCGGCACCGGCCAAGCCGGCACCAAGTACCGACAACGGCAATTCCGTTTCCGTGCCTGTCATGGGCCGGATCGCGGCGGGTGTGCCGATTTCGGCAATCCAGAATAACACGCATGACATCGTCGTCCCCGCCGACATGCTCGGCTCAGGCGAACACTATGCGCTGGAGGTCAAGGGCGACTCGATGATCGAAGCCGGAATTTTTGACGGCGATACGGTCATCATCCGCAATGGCAATACGGCCAATCCGGGCGATATCGTCGTGGCACTGGTCGACGACGAAGAAGCGACGCTGAAAAGGTTCCGCCGCAAGGGCGCATCGATTGCGCTCGAAGCTGCCAATCCCGCCTACGAGACGCGCATCTTCGGACCCGATCGCGTGAAGGTCCAGGGAAAGCTCGTGGGGCTTATTCGCCGTTATCACTAACGGCGACGTCAAAGGTGCCGCTGCGCCAGTCATAGGCGCGATGTATGCGCCATGGGCGTGATAGGCCATCATACGTCGTTGTCAGGACGGGCGCGCCCTGCTGATCGATGCGTATTTCGACCGCGCCACTTCTACGCAAAGTTTGGCCGGTAATAAGCATTGCGCCCGACCGACATTCGCGCAGACGAATGCGGGCCGGGGTAATGACGATATCGGCGGCGTCGCAAGCCGGCCCGAGATAGGCCAAATCCTCGATGACGTTGACGATATAGCCGTTGTCGAGGGTGGCGATACACCAGGCGCCTTTAACGCAGACGAAACTGTTTGCCGAGCCGTTCGCTGCGGCGTTGCGCATCGTGCGGAGCGCGGATCGCCGTTCGTCAAACGACAGAGCGTATGACCGGTCGTTGCGCTCCTTCGTCTTCTTGGGAAGTGTGGCCTTGATGAACGCCGGAGGCTGATGCTCTTCGGCGGCGAGGGCTCGCTGCCACTGGCCGAATATGAAGTCGGGCGGGCGCTCCCGGTTGGAGGCCATGCGGGTTCCGCGCAGAATTGCCACCAGGGATCCGTCTTCCGCAACAACGACATCAGGTGCGGGCAATGAAGGCAGCAACGCCACCGTGAATGTCGCGATACCGACGATGGCGGCGCCCAGATAGCGCAAACGCGTTCGCAGCAAAGTCAGGACCAGAAATCCGAGAACCGCTACCGGGAAATACCAGGACGGCAGGCGCCCGATATCGACATTGCCACCCCAGGACGACACGAGCTTGGCGATCCCGATGACGACATCGAGCCCGAGGCCGGCGATCTTCCACGGCAGCACATCGAGACCGAAGGGCGTCAGCAACATCGCAAGCATGCCCATGGGCATGACAACGAAGGATATGACTGGCATCGCCATGAGATTTGCCGGCAAGCCGTATGAGCTCAGCCGATGGAAATGCTCAATCGAAAACAACGCCGTCGAAAAACCGCCGATCATGGAGGTGAGCACGATGCCGCCGAAGAAGCGTGCGACGGCGACCACCGGCATGACCCATGGCAGCTTGAGAAAGGCGTTGTCGGTCGGCCTTCGCCCGGTCCAGATGGAATAGCCGGCGACCAGCGCCAGCGTCGCCGCAAAGGACATCTGGAAGCTGGGACCCAGGACCTCCGACGGCGACAGCATCACGATCACCAGCGCTGACAAGGCGACGTTGCGAAGGCTTATCGACGGTCGATCGAACAGGACCGCAACCAGCATGATCATCATCATGATGTATGCCCGCTCAGCCGACACGGCAAAGCCGGAAATCATGTAGTAGGCGGTCAACGCCACGAGAGCGCCGGCGGCGGCGATCTTCTTCGTCGGGTAGGCTTGGGCCACCGATGGCAGGAGACTGAGCGCCATTCGAAAACCAACAAAGAAGATGCCGGCGGAGAGGGCCATGTTGAGCCCTGAAATCGCGACAATATGAGCGAGTCCAGATTGTCTTAGGGCGGCCGTCGTCTCGCGGGAGATCGCACGTCTCTCGTCGGTGACAAGCGAGGCTGCAAAGGCGCCGGTGTCACCGGGGAGAATGGATCGAATGCGGTCTCCGATCGTGCTTCTGAGGCCGTATAGATATTCGATCCCCTCCGCCAGAAATTGCCGCTTATCGCCGGTCTCGGGTGCCACGGTCGCTGTTGGTGCGCCATAGAAGAAACCGTTCGCGCCGACGCCGTCGAAATAGGCTCCGAACGAAAAGTCATCCAGGCCCGGCAGGGCTGGGCCTGACGGCGGGGTCAGGCGAGCACGTCCGGTCACCCACTGCCCGATTTCAAACGGCGTGGAGGCGCCGCGCGCCACGAGCGAAACACGTTCTGGAGGTCGGCCAAGTGTCGGTTCGCGGGTACCAGCAACAGCAACGATATAGCGCCACCGACCTTCTCCGTCCCCTTCCCTGCGCTCGACGCGGCCGGTGACCGTGGTCGTCACTGGCGTATCGAGCATTACTGTCCCTGCCTGCCATGTCTCGACCTGGCTCGACAGCATGCCGCACACGACAAGCAGGACCGCAAGCGCCGCCTTGCGCGCGATCGGCCGCGCAGGCCCTAGTGCCAAGGCAATCACCGCGAAGACTGCCAGCCAGGCACAAAGCCGCAAGAGCGGAGGATCGGCGTCGAACTGAAACCAGGCAATCGCGCCGCTGCCGAAAAGAACCGGCGACATCAGGAAGTACCAGCCATGTTCGGCTTCCTGCGACATCGCAACGCGAACATGCGGCCAGTATCCGGAGGCTCGACCTGCAACCCGCGACCGCCAGGGTCTCAGGGATTGGGTAAGCTGGAGCTGCGTCGATTTGGCACGAAGGTCGGCTGCCCCCTTGATCGGCAGGCGCGCAGATGTATCTGCGCTCTGAGCAGTCGGCATTGCCTCGATCGTTTTCAACTCCGACATGCAATTGCGCCTCGAAATAAGCCGCCATTGCAACCAGAATGCAAGCTCTTGAGCGCGAGCGCAACAATAATCGATTTAAAATAAGAGGCTGATCAATGATCGGAAAAGACAAGGATTATCATTGGCTTCTGCTATGCGTGACGGGCATCGCTGTAGTGCTTAAAAGTTGATACTGCGATGCACAAAATGGCGTCAAGAGAACTTGGCATTAACCCCGCGATCATATAGCTATCGCAGACGACGCTTAACCCTATGGCGCTTTTATGGCGCCACCCGCCAGTTTGGAGGATCAGAATGACGGATCAAAGCGCAACACTGAAAATCGGTGACAAGTCGGTCAACCTTGCCGTTAAAAGCGGCACGATCGGCCCTGACGTCATCGATATCGGCGCCCTCTACAAAAACACCGCTTCCTTCACGTACGATCCTGGTTTTACCTCGACCGCATCCTGTGAATCGAAAATCACCTACATCGATGGCGACGAGGGCGTGCTGCTCCATCGCGGCTATCCGATCGAGCAATTGGCCGAGCACGGTGACTTCCTCGAAGTCTGCTACCTGCTGCTCTACGGCGAACTGCCGACCGCCGCGCAGAAGAAGGACTTCGACTATCGCGTCACGCATCACACGATGGTGCACGAGCAGATGTCGCGCTTCTTCACCGGCTTCCGCCGTGACGCGCATCCGATGGCTGTCATGTGCGGCTGTGTCGGCGCCCTGTCGGCCTTCTACCACGACTCGACCGACATCACCGATCCGCACCAGCGCATGGTTGCCTCGCTGCGCATGATCGCCAAGATGCCGACCATCGCGGCCATGGCCTACAAGTACCACATCGGCCAGCCCTTCGTTTATCCGAAGAACGATCTCGACTATGCGTCGAACTTCCTGCGCATGTGCTTCGCCGTTCCCTGCGAGGAATATGTGGTCAATCCGGTGCTTGCCCGCGCCATGGACCGCATCTTCATCCTGCACGCGGACCACGAGCAGAACGCTTCGACCTCGACCGTTCGTCTCGCCGGCTCCTCGGGTGCAAACCCGTTCGCCTGCATCGCGGCCGGCATCGCCTGCCTCTGGGGCCCTGCTCACGGCGGCGCCAACGAAGCGGCCCTCAACATGCTGCAGGAAATCGGCTCGGTTGACCGTATTCCCGAGTACATTGCCCGCGCCAAGGACAAGAACGATCCGTTCCGCCTGATGGGCTTCGGCCACCGCGTCTACAAGAACTACGATCCGCGCGCCAAGATCATGCAGAAGACGACACATGAAGTGCTCGGCGAACTCGGTATCAAGGACGATCCGTTGCTCGACGTGGCGATGGAACTGGAGCGCATTGCACTGACCGATGAATACTTCATCGAGAAGAAGCTCTACCCGAACATCGACTTCTACTCGGGCATCACGCTCAAGGCGCTGGGCTTCCCCACGACCATGTTCACCGTTCTCTTCGCTCTCGCCCGCACCGTCGGCTGGATCGCACAGTGGAACGAAATGATCGAGGATCCGCAGCAGCGCATCGGTCGTCCGCGTCAGCTCTACATCGGCGAGCCGAAGCGCGACTACCAGCCGGTTTCCAAGCGCTAATCGGCCCATCCGGGCACAAAAAAGCCCGGTCAGAAATGACCGGGCCTTTTCTTTTGAATGACATCGAGAACGATCTCCGCCGCGTGCTCGCCGGGCGGCTTTTGCGTCTGCATTCTTTGCCAGACGAGATCGTATCCCTCCATCATCGCGCGCCGCGGAAGGGTGTCGACCGACAGCTTCTCCATCCAGCGCGCAATGCTTGCGCCGCGAACCACATTATTTAGGTATTCAGGTACGACGGCATAGTCAGCAATCAGGTTCGGGATGGCGCCCGTCCAAGTCTTGATACGCCCCGTCATCAGGCTGATGATCCAGTCCGTCTTGTAGACAGAAACCGTGGGGACACCGGAAAGCCCAAGCTCCAGAATCACAGTACCTGACGCGGCCATGGCGGCGTCAGCCTCCGCGAAGGCCTTCCATTTGGCGGGCGCTCCCACCAGGATTTCCGGCTGGATCTTCCAGTCCTTGACGATCTCGCGCACCATCGCTTCACGGCGCGGCACGGTAGGCAATATGAAGCGCGTCTCGCCGTTGCGCTCGACAAATTCGGCGATGGCGTCGCCGAAGTACGGCAGGAGCTTGGTGATCTCCGATCCACGCGAGCCCGGTAGCAGCATGATCGTCCTGACATCGGCGGGTGCCTTCACAGGCGATTGCGCGCGAAGCCGGCGTGTTTCAAGCAGATCCGCATCGACGGCCAGACGATGACCGACATAGGTGGTCGGCGGTCCGCCGAGCACGCGCATTGCCTCAGGCTCGAATGGCAGCACAGCTAGGACGTGATCGACATAGGCAAGCATGCGTTGCGCCCGGTATTCCTTCCAGGCCCAGACGCTCGGGCACACGTAATTGACGATCGGCATGTCAGGACGCGCGGCGCGAACACGCTTGGCAACGCGGTGGGTGAAATCCGGGCTGTCGATGATCAGCAGCACATCCGGATTCGCCGCGATGATGGCAGCGGCCGTCTGGCGGATTCGTTTTACCAGTGTCGGCAGTTTGGAGAGAACCTGGGTGATGCCCATGATCGACAACTCGGAATAGTCGAAGAGCGATTTCAGCCCCTCGGCCTCGAGCCCCTCGCCGCCTACGCCGAGAAGTTCGACAGGGCCATCATGCTGCCGCTTCAAGGCTGCGATCAGATCGGCGCCAAGCAGGTCACCGGAGACCTCGCCGGCGACGACGGCAACCTTCAGCGGACGCGCGCTCATGACAGTCCCCAATTCGGCAATCCCCGATCCAGACCGACGACGAAGATACCGGCTTCGTCTGCCGCCTTCATGACGGCCTTGCGATCGAGGATCAGCGAGCGTCCGGCTTCGACGGCGACACCGGCGAGGCCGGCCTTGCGGAGATTGGAAACCGTGGAAATTCCGATCGACGGCAGATCGGCGCGGATATCCTGCTGCGGCTTGCAAAGCTTGACCAGCACACCGCGGCGGCGCGCGGAAATACGTCCGGCGGCGCGCAATTCAGCGACCCGCTCGAGCATGGCATCCGTGCCCTCGACGCCTTCAAGCGCTACGATGCGCCCGCCGACGGCGACCGCACCCTGCCCGACATCAAGCCGCCCGAGTGCCTCCGCCGCTTCGATAGCCTTGGCGATGTCCCTGGCATCGTCGGCGCTGAAGCCAGCGGCTCCGATCGGTCCGACCGAGGCCAGGAGATCGGGCGCGATCTCATGCGCTCCGACCACGCGCCGACCGTCCACCTCGATGAGCTTGATCACCATGCGCAGCACCGTATCGTCGCCACCAGACAGCAGCGTACGGATTGTTGCGGGCACTTTCATCAAGGTCTTGAATGTGGGCCGTACCTCGCGCCATTCCGGTCGGCGTTTGACGCCGCCGGACATGACGACGCGATCAACGCCATTGCTCTCGAGCGCCCGTATAACGCCGGCGAAGTCGCCGACGCCGATCACTGCATGGTCAAAACCATCCCAGGAGCGATCAACCTCGCCCTTGAGTGCGATGATGAAGGGGTTTTCGCCCGCCTCGCGCGCGGCTTCGGCGACATGTGACGGCAGGAGGCCGCTTCCTGCAATGATTGCCAAGCGGCCTTTGGGCGTATCACCAGCGAGAGACAAGGATCAGCCTTTCTGTCCCCTGGTCGGAGAGGACAGCGCGCGATCGCTTTCAGCCGCGATGAAATCGAGGATCTGAATGGCCTGCTCGCAATCGGTGTACTCGTGCCGTATCGCAGCCGCATTGTCGCGGATGGACCCCGTGCCTTCAAAGATCGCCTTGTAGGCGCGGCGAACGGTGTGGATTGTCGCGCGATCGATCCCTGCACGCGTCATGCCGACAACGTTAAGACCGCCCAGCAGGCCGGGGTTTCCGTTCAGCATGCCATAGGGAATGACGTCGTAGCTCACGGCGGAAAGACCGCCGACGAACGCCTGCCGGCCAACGCGCGTGAATTGGTGAACGGCGCAACCGCCACCCAGAATGACGCGGTCCTCGATGGTCACGTGGCCAGCCAGCATCACGTTGTTCGACATGATGACGTTGTCGCCGACGCGGCAATCGTGCGCCACATGCGAGTTCGCGAGGAAGAGATTGTTGTTGCCGACGATCGTCTTTCCGCCGAAATCAGCCGTTCCGGTGTTCATGGTGACGCCTTCGCGGATGGTGCAATTGTCACCAACCGTCAGAGTCGTCTCTTCACCGCCGTGATGGACGCTCTGCGGATCACCGCCGATCACTGCCATCGGGAAGATGCGCGTTCCTTTGCCGATGGTCGTGCGACCGGTCACGACGGCATGCGCCAGCAACTCGACATTGTCGCCCAGTACCACGTGTGGACCGACGTGGCAGAAAGGACCAATTTTCGCGTTCTCACCGATGATGGCGCCGCTTTCCACAACGGCCATCGGATGAATTGTGGCGCTTGCTGCAATCGTGCTCATGCCTGATCCTTGCGAATGATCATAGCGCCGATATCGGCCTCGGCGACGAGCGCTCCATCGACCTTCGCATCACAGTGGAATTTCCAGATGTTGCCGCGCTGCTTCTGCTTTTTCACATGATACTCGAGGCGATCGCCCGGTACGACGGGCTTACGGAAACGCGCGTTATCGATCGTCATGAAATAGACGAGATTGCCGCCTTCGCCTTCCTTCTTCGCGCAAATCGCGCCTGCGGTCTGCGCCATGCCTTCTACGATCAGGACGCCAGGCATAATCGGCGAGTCAGGAAAATGACCTGTGAAGTGCGGTTCGTTCGCAGTCACGTTCTTGATACCGACAGCGGCATCATCCCCGTCGATATCGACGATACGATCGACCAACAGGAACGGATACCGATGAGGCAACAGCTTCATGATTTCCAGTATGTCGGCTGAAGAAAGCGACTTCTTGACTTCTTCGGTCATTCTTTTTCTCCCGTTTTCTTGGCACCAGTCGTCCGCATCATGACCGCCGCGACTTCGCGCAGAAAATCCTGTATCGGTCGTGCAGGGATGCCGCCGTATCTTTCCCCTGCGGGGATATCCGCGACAACGCCGCTCATCGCTGCAATCTGTACGCCGTCGCCAATCGTTATATGGCCCTTGATTCCGCTATGACCACCGACCTGTACGCCGTCGCCGATAACGGCGCTGCCGGCGATACCCACCTGCGAGACGATAGCGCAGTGACGACCGATGCGGACATTGTGCCCGATCTGGACCAGGTTATCGATCTTCGTTCCTTCACCGATAACCGTATCATCCATGGTGCCACGGTCGATCGTGGTGTTGGCGCCGACCTCAACGTTGTCCTGCAGGATCACGCGACCGACCTGGACGATCTTGATCATTCCACGCGGACCAGGCGCATAGCCGAAGCCATCTTGTCCGATGCGGGCTCCATTGTGGATAATCACATGGTTTCCGACCAGAGCACAGAGAACGCTCGCGCCTGCTGCAATCGAGCAGTTGCGGCCAATCTTGACACCAGGGCCGATCACGGCGCCCGCGCCAATACGCGTGCCTTCACCGATTTCGACATGTGCGCCGATCGCAGCAAAAGGCTCGATCGCGACGTTCGCCTCCAACTTTGCCGTCGGATCTACCGCGGCTCGGTCGGAAACGCCCGCATCGTCTGACCTAAGCGTCAACGGCTGCAGCGCCGTCGGGTACAGAAAACCGCCCGCCATGGCGAAGGCAGCATGTGCGTTCTTCGACAGGAGGACCGGGATGTGCGACGGTATGATCGATTGCAGCCCAGCAGAGCAAATCACTGCAGACGCCTCGCAAGTTGCGAGCTCGTCCCTGCTGCGCTTCGATATTATATAACAAATATCACCCGTCTTCGCGCGGCTCACGGGCGCCACGGAACGGATAACGACATCTGCCTGCTTGAGGTCAGCAAGCTCTGCCCCAAGAAACTGCGCCAGCTCCGAGAGCTTCACGCCATCATGGGGCAGAAAAAATCCAGTTTGCTCCATCGGCAAATCTCCAGAACGGATTCGAATTTACGGTTCCGGACTGCCGATATCAGAATTGGTTGTTTATGCCAAACTTGAAGTGCTGAACCTTGTCGTAGTCTTCCTTGAGAACAGGAAGGGCGTAGTCGACGCGCAGGGCACCGAACGGCGAATTCCACACCAGACCGACACCGACGGAAGCGCGCAGAGACGCATCTTCGCCGTTGACGCTATCGCCGCGTGGGTCGACGTCGTTGCCGAACAGCGTACCCGCGTCAGCGAAGACAGCACCACGCAGACCGAAGTCACGCGGAACGGCCGGAAGCGGGAACGTTGCTTCAGCAGAGACCGTGAAGTAGGTCGTGCCGCCGAGCGGGTCATCGTTGCTGCCAGCGATGCGCGGGCCGATACCCTTGTTCTCGAAGCCACGAATATCACCATTCGTCAGGGTGAACTGATCGAATACGTTCAGATTCTTGTTGAAGCCGATGACATAACCAGCGGATCCGGCAACCGAGCCGATGATATCAGCGTCGTCGGCCAGCAGGTGGTAGTAACGAGCCTTGCCGTAGATCTTGTAGAATTGCGAATCGCCACCAAGACCGGCGATTTCGTGGGTCGCGGAGGCGTAGATACCCTCGCGCGGCAGAATCATATCGTCGAGGGTGTTGTAGGTCAGCGTCTGCGAGACCGACGACTTTACCCAGGGACCATTTTCGACAAGGTTCTGATAAGGCGCCGACAGGTCGCTCAGATTATTAGAATTGTCGTACTTCATCTGCTTGTAGTTGTAGCGGAACGTCGTCGCCAGATCTTCGGTGATCGGCGCGGTCGCACGCAGAACGACGTTGTTTTCTTCGTAGTCGTAGTTGTCGTTGCTCGACGTCTCGCTGTGGTTGAGGTCGAAGCCGACAGCCAGACGATAGCCGAGGAAATAGGGCTCGGTGAAGTTCAGGCCGTAGGTCCGCGAACCCTCCTGACCGCCACCTGCCGTAACCTTGATGTACTGGCCACGTCCGAGGAAGTTCTTTTCTTCGACCGAAGCTTCGAGCATCAGTCCGTCGCCACCAGCCGCATAACCTGCACCGATACCAAACGAACCGGTTGCCTGGTCCTGCACGTCAACAACGACCACGACACGGTCCGGCGAGCTGCCCGGCTGGGTCGTGATATTGACCGACGAGAAGTAGCCGAGAGCCTCAAGGCGACGCTTTGCCTTGGTGATCATCTGCTGATTGAAGGCGTCGCCTTCGCTCATGTCGAATTCGCGACGAATAACGAAGTCGCGCGTGCGGCTGTTGCCGCGGATTTCGATACGCTCGACGTAGGCCTTCTCACCCTGGTCAACCAGGTATTCGACGCCGATCGTGTTGTTGTTCAGGTCACGGTTGCCGCGCGGCGTAACGCGAGCGAACGGATAACCTGCGGACGCGACCTGGTCAGAAATCGCTTCCATCGACTTCTGAACTTCCTTGGCACTGTAAACTTCGCCTTCACGCGTGCGCACCAGACCCTGGAGCTGCGCGCCGTCGATGCCCTGAACGGTCGACTGAACGGAGACAGCACCGAAGTTATAGCGAGGACCCTCCTCGATATTGAACGTCAGCGTGTACTTGTTGGTCGCTTCATCAAAGGCTGCATCGGACGACACGATACGGAAGTCCGCATAACCGCGGTTGTAGTAGAACTGACGCAACGCTTCTTCGTCGGCGTGCAGCTTGTCTTCGCTGTAGACGTCCTTGCGGGTCAGGAAGGAAAGGAAGTTGGAGCGCTTCGTGTTGATAACCGAAGCCAGACGGCCAGAGCTGTATGCGTTGTTGCCGACAAAGTTGATCGAATCGATCTTCGTGCGATCACCTTCGTTTACGACGAAGGCGAGATTGACACGACCTTCGCCGAGCGGAACGACCTGTGTCGTGACTTCAACTTCGCTGCGGCCGGTGGCTGCGTAAGCGTCCTTGATAGCCTGAATATCAGCCTGAATCTGCGCGTCGCTGTATGGGCCGGCAGCGTGCGTCTTGACGACCAATGCGAGCTTGTCGTCCTTGATCTTGCGGTTGCCGTTGAAGACGACCTGGTTAATCAGCTTGGCTTCCTCAACCGTCACAACGAGAGTTCCGCCAGAAACAGAAATTTTGACGTCCGAGAAATAGCCGGTGTCATAGAGCTGCTTGACCGAGTCATCGATGTCGGTATTCGAGAAGCTCTTGCCGGGCGCAATCGTCAGGTTGGAACGTACAGCCTCGGCGCCGACGCGGCTCGCACCGCGGACATCGATACGCTGGATTACCGCAGCCTCAGCCGTCGAAGCCGAGACGAAAACCGTTGCACCTGCTCCCGAAGCAACAACACCAGCAGACAGCGCAACCGCCGATACTGCGTTCAAAAATCTTGAACCAGCCTTCATTTCACCCATTACCTTTTTTCTCGTCCCCGGCTTCAGGCGTCCCCCGATTCCGGCCACGTGTGTCGTTTTACCCGCTTTTGATATACAAGCAAGGGAGCAAGTTAATTTCTGTTTACTTCATTTCAAACCGTGACGCATTCGCCACTACAGCTTTGAAACATCGTAAATAAACGGTAATTTTCCCTCGTCGTGCAATCAGCCAATAAGCGCGCTAATATCGTTCCAGGTAGCAAAAACCATCAGGCCCAAGACCATGGCCAGACCAATGCGGAACGCAATGTCCTGAGCCGACGATCCCAACGGTTTTCCCCTCACCGCTTCAATCGCATAAAACATCAGGTGCCCGCCATCAAGTACCGGAACCGGCATTAGGTTCAGTAATCCGATGGAAACGGACAAAACGGCGGCGAGCTGAAGCACGGCTGCAACGCCCAGCGTCGCCATCTGGCCCGAAGCCTGCGCGACACGGATCGGTCCACCGAGCTGATCGGGCTTCATATAGCCGGAAACCAGATTGCCAATGTATTTGAAAGTCCCGGTGACGATATGCCAGGTCTGAACCGTCCCTTCCTTGAGGGCCTCCAGCGGCGAATAGGTCTGCACTCGGAAGTGACCGACCTGCTGGTTGGTCACGATACCGATCAGACCGATCTCGATCTTGTTGCCGAACTGGTCCGTCATGTCGGTACGCGTGGGCACCATCGGGACATCCAGCTTCTCGCCATTGCGCTCGATCGTGACAGTGATCTTCTGTTGCGGACGAATGCTCACATAGCGGCGCACGTCGTCGAAGGTTTCAACCTTGCTGCCATCGATGGCAATCAGGAGATCGCCGGGCACGATACCGGCCTCAGCGGCGGCGCTTCCCGGCTTGACCTCGGCCACGACGGGATCCGCGACCGAACGGCCGTAGATCGAAAACAGCACGGTGAAGATCGCGATCGCGAGGATGAAGTTGGCGATCGGTCCGGCGGCCACGGTTGCGGCCCGCTTCCAGAGCTTGGCTCCGGCAAACGACCGGCTCCGCTCCTCTGCCGACATGGCGGCAAGCCTGTCTTCATCGGGCTTGCTCGAAGCGTCCTCGTCGCCAAAGAAGCGGACGTAACCTCCGAGCGGAATGAGAGAGATCTTCCAGCGCGTCCCGTGTCGGTCACTAAAGCCCAGGATCTCGGGCCCGAAGCCAACGGAAAAAGCGAGGACCCGAATACCGCTCCAGCGGCCGACGAGATAGTGGCCCATCTCGTGAACGAAGACGAGCAGCGACAGCACGAGAACGAACGGAACGATATATCCCGTCAGGAACGCAAATATTTCGGTCAAGCCTGCCATCAGTTTTTTCCGCCAGCCTTTACAGACATTATACGCCGAACAGGGCCGAGCCGAGCGACGTTATTTCTCCGCCCTTTATCAGCGAAAAAAGTCCCCCAAGCAAGAACGCGGCAAAACAGGCGAAAATGAGCCCATCGACACGGTCCATGACGCCGCCATGACCAGGAATGAGACGGCTGGAATCCTTCACGCCAAACCGGCGCTTGATGAAAGACTCGAATAGATCGCCTGTCTGGCTGCAGACCGACAGGATAAATGCAATCGGCGCAGCGATAAAAACACTGTCGGGGACGAAGTAATAGGCAACCAGACTGCCGATAACGATTGCGGACACTGCCCCACCGACCGCCCCGGACCATGTTTTGCCTGGCGATATTTTCGGCGCGAGTTTTGGGCCACCAAGGGCGCGACCGACGAAATAGGCGAGAATATCGGTCGCCCAGACCACCGCAAACACGAACAGCATCGCATAGAGGCCCATGCTGTCGGCCCCGCGAATTGCAGCAAGCGAGATGCCGATCAAGCCGGCATAGAACATTCCTGCCGGAAACCAGCGCGATGCGCCTTGCATTACGACCAGGCCAATCGCAATCAGGAGAAAAAGCCCGAGCAGAACCAGCGCATAGGCTGAAGTTCCTGCCACCACTGCAACGGCAATCGCCGCCTGACCGATCCAGCCAACCGTGTTGGCGACAGGATGTTCAGATTGCAGCTTCGTGATGGTTGACCACTCGTAGTAGACCAGCAGAGCGATCAGAGCCGACAGGATGCTGAAGGCGAGCCCGCCGTACCATGTGGCGCAGAGAACGATGATGGCGAGAATCAATCCCGAGACGATTCGAAGCTTCAATTCCTGCTGCATCAGGTCCCTACTGCCGCCTGGGCGACCAGTCCGCCAAAGCGGCGATCGCGCGACGCGAAGGTCTCCAGAGCTGAATAAAATAATTCACGACTAAAATCCGGCCAATATTCCGGAACGAAAATGAATTCTGAATAAGCAGCCTGCCACAGGAGAAAATTGGACAGACGTTCCTCTCCGCTCGTGCGGATGATCAGGTCGGGATCGGGGATGCCGGTCGTATCCAACCGGGCGCTGATCAACGCCGGCGTGATGTCTAGGGCGCGCAGGCGCCCCGCCTCGACATCTCTCGCAAGACCCGCGACAGCCCGCGCAATCTCGTCGCGCGAGCCGTAATTGAACGCGATCACGAGTGTAAGCGCTGTGTTGTTGCGCGTTGTCTCTTCGGCATCAACCAGCAAGTCAAGAATGTCGTTCTGCAGGCTGTAGCGATCACCGATCACCTTCACCCGAACGTTCTGGCGATGCAATTCCGCCAGATCGCGCCGGATGAAAGCCTTCAGCAGACCAAGAAGATCGGAGACCTCCGTTTCCGGACGGCGCCAGTTTTCCGAAGAGAAGGCAAACAGCGTAAGATACCGGATGCCAACGTCACCCGCCGCGCGGACGACTTCCCGCACTGCGTCAACGCCTTTGCGATGTCCCATGGTACGTGGCAATCCACGCTGTTTGGCCCATCGGCCGTTGCCATCCATGATGATGGCAACATGTTCTGGCACAGTCAAAAACGTTCGTTCCGACATTTTCCGTCCGGTTCTTCTCGGCCAAGGCTAAGGCGCAAAGCGCCCTAAACCTGCATGATTTCCTTTTCCTTCTCGCCAAGCAAGCGATCGATCTCAGAAATCGTCTCGTCCGTCATCTTCTGCACACGATCTGACTGCGCCCGGCTTTCGTCCTGGCCAATCACACCGTCTTTTTCGGCTTTCTTAAGGCCATCCATGCCGTCGCGGCGTACATGGCGAATCGCAACCTTGCTCTTTTCGGCGTAGTCATGGGCAACCTTGACCAGCGACTTGCGGCGTTCTTCGTTGAGTTCAGGCAGCGGAATGCGAAGATTCTGGCCGTCAACGATCGGGTTGAGACCGAGGTTGGCTTCGCGGATCGCGCGATCCACGGCGTTGACCATCGACTTGTCCCAGACGGAAATGCCGAGCATGCGAGGCTCCGGAACAGTCACGTTTGCCACCTGGTTCAGCGGCACGCGCGAACCATAGGCTTCGACTGTGACTGGATCGAGAATGTTGGCCGACGCGCGGCCGGTGCGCAGCGATGCGATATCGCTCTTGAACGCATTGATCGCGCCATCCATGCGACGCTTGATGTCGTTGATGTCTATGCCTTGGCTCATTTCAGTGCTCCCGTCTTGGTAGAAGCCGCGACAAATGAATGCCGCTACTCTGTCAGTTGTCGGTAACGACGGTCTTCAAACCACCGCCCCGGAGAATTTCAGCAAAACCACCCTTCTCGTGGATCGAGAAGACGATGATCGGAATGGCATTTTCGCGTGCCAGGGCAACCGCTGCAACGTCCATGACGGCAAGTCCCTTGTCGAGGACCTCCTTATGGGTCAGCTGGTCGAAGCGCGTCGCGTCAGGTACCTTCTTCGGATCAGCCGAATAGATACCATCGACCTGCGTTCCCTTGAAGATGGCTTCGGCACCCATTTCGGCGGCGCGGAGTGCCGCGGCCGAGTCGGTGGTGAAGAAGGGATTGCCGGTGCCGCCGGCGAAGATCACGACGCGGCCAAGCGACAGGTGATATAGCGTCGCGCGCTGCGAGAAGCTCTCGCAGATCTCCGGCATGGCGATGGCCGAAAGAACGACCGTATCAACGTTGAGCTTGCGCAGCGAGGTCGCTAGCGCCAGCGCATTGATGACGGTGGCCAGCATGCCCATGTGGTCGCCGGTGACGCGATCGCCGCCCTTGGAGGCAACTGCAACGCCGCGGAAGATGTTGCCGCCGCCGACAACGACGCCGACTTCCACACCCATCTGCCGCGCTTCGGCGATATCAGCCGCGATGCGATCGGCAACTGCTACATCGATACCAAATCCCTGGCTGCCCATGAGGGCTTCGCCGGAAGCCTTGAGTAGAACGCGTTTGTAGACAGGCTCTAATGACATCTTGGCTCCTCGTTTATGACCGCTGAGTGCCGGATACACGAAGGGCATCGCGTTGTCACGCGATGCCCTTCTGTTTTCACATATATAGGTCGATCAGCCCTTGGCGACCGCAGCAACTTCAGCAGCGAAGTCGCTCTCTTCTTTCTCGACGCCTTCGCCGAGGAGAAGGCGGGCCATGCCGACGACTTCGATCTTGGCGCCAGCTTCCTTTGCAGCGGCTTCAACAGCAGCACCGACGGTCAGGTCGGGGTTGATGACGAAAGCCTGCGACAGCAGAGCAACTTCTTCGAAGAACTTGCGCATGCGGCCATCGACCATCTTTTCGATGATGGCTTCCGGCTTGCCGGATTCGCGAGCCTGTTCGATGAAGACGTTGCGTTCGCGTTCTGCAACGGCAGCGTCGACTTCTTCAGCGCGGATCGCGAGCGGGTTGGTCGCAGCGATGTGCATGGCAACCTGGCGGCCGATCGACGTCAGGACAGCCTTGTCGCCTTCCGACTTCAGGGCAACCAGAACGCCGAGCTTACCGATGCCGTCGCCGGCAGCGTTGTGGATGTAGGTCGCGACAACGCCGTGCTCGACTTCGAGCTTGGCAGCGCGACGGAGCGTCATGTTTTCGCCGATGGTGGCGATTGCGTCCTTGATCGTGTCGGCAACCGGCTTGCCTGATGCCGGGTAGGTCGCAGCCGAGATGGCTTCAACCGAACCGTCGGTCGTCAGGGCAACGTTGGCGATGCCGCGAACCAGATCCTGGAAGGCATCGTTACGGGCAACGAAGTCGGTTTCCGAGTTGAGCTCGACGACAACAGCCTTGTGGCCGGCGCCAGCGATGGCAACCAGGCCTTCAGCAGCAGCGCGACCAGCCTTCTTGTCGGCCTTCGAGATACCCTTGGCGCGGAGCCAGTCGATCGATGCTTCGATGTCGCCGTTGTTTTCCAGCAGCGCCTTTTTGCAGTCCATCATGCCTGCGCCAGACTTTTCGCGCAGTTCCTTCACCAGTGCAGCCGTAATCTCGGTCATAAGCTTCCTCTTGTCGGTTCAAACGGTGGGCCGCAAAGGCGGCACGGCACCGGATTGAGGCACGAAATGTACCTGTATGTGTGACAGCGTGATGAAAGACGCGTCATCACGAAACTCATAGGGCGATGGGCAGGCAAACCGCCCTCGCCTGAAACGGTCAAGGCCGCCGAACTTCTGAGAGTCGCGAGCGGCCTTTCCCAATCTCTGGAAAGCATGGCGGGCTTTCGGCCCACCTGCTTCTTTTATCAGGCGCCGGTTTCGTCGAGCGCCGGCTCAACCGGAGCTTCGATCGATGCACCGAGGTCACGGCCCGACGAGCTCTGCTGACGAGCGATACCGTCGATAGCTGCACGAGCGATCAGGTCGCAGTACAGAGCGATGGCGCGCGAGGCGTCGTCGTTACCGGGGATCGGATAGTCGATCAGGTCCGGGTCGCAGTTCGAGTCGATGATTGCGACAACCGGGATGCCGAGGCGCTTGGCTTCGTCGATCGCGATCTTTTCCTTGTTGGTGTCGATGATGAACATCAGGTCCGGCGTGCCGCCCATGTCCTTGATACCACCGAGAGCCTTGTCAAGCTTTTCGCGCTCGCGCTCGAGGTTCAGGCGCTCCTTCTTGGAGTAGCCAGACTGTTCCGAAGACAGGATCTCGTCGAGTTTGCGCAGGCGCTGGATCGAGTTGGAGATCGTCTTCCAGTTGGTCATCATGCCGCCGAGCCAACGCGAGTTGACGTAGTACTGAGCGGAACGCTTGGCCGAGTCAGCGATGAGCTCGGAAGCCTGGCGCTTGGTGCCAACGAACAGAACGCGGCCGCCACGGGCCACGGTGTCGGAGACAACCTGCAGAGCGCGCGACAGAAGCGGAACGGTCTGAGCCAAGTCGATGATGTGGATGTTGTTACGATCGCCGAAAATGTACGGCTTCATCTTCGGGTTCCAGCGGTGAGTCTGGTGGCCGAAGTGGACGCCTGCTTCGAGGAGCTGGCGCATAGAAAAATCGGGCAATGCCATGCCTTGTTATCCTTTTCCGGTTGAACCTCCGCAAGGCTAACAGCACCCTCTTCGAGGATGCCACCGGGCGGAACCATCCGGATTTCTCCCGGACAATCCCATGCCTTACGTGTGGAATGCGGGTGGCCTTACCCTCCCTTCGACAGAAATGCAAGACTTTGAGTCAAAAATCTGCGCCGGGTCGAGCGTCGCCGCTTCAATCTCGGGAGATCGGCCAGCCGGTGAAGCATTTCCGTTTCAATCGGACGCGCAGGGCCAGCTGTCGGGGGGCGTCATACCGGCCGGCAGCTTGGTTTTTGCGTCTCCGCAGGCCAGGTCAATCTGCGCCTGCTCCAGACCGGTTGCGGCGGACAGGTCCAGTCCTTCGATTCGCGTCAGGAACATGAAGGCGCGGTCAAACGAAACCGGCCCCTCGATCGTCGCTCCTCCAAGGTCCGCACGTGAGAGGTTCGCAAGCCCAAACTTCGCCCCTGTCAGGGTCGCGTTCCTGAAGCTGGCACGTCCAAGCTCAGCCTTTTCGAAATTCACGTCGGTCAGTTTGGCGCCATTGAAATTGGCACGCTGCAACTCGGCGCCGGCGAAAGATGCTCCCTCGGCTGCAACGTTCTCGAAGCCGGAACGATAGGCCTCGATCTTGGCGAAATTGGCCTTGCCTGCTTGCGCATTGGTAAACCAAGCGCGGACAAGAGTCGCCTTCTCCAGATTCGCGGAAACGAGATTTGTCCTGCTGAGATTGGTCAGACTAAGATCCGCATCAGCAAGGTTGGCACCCTGGAAGTCGCTGCCCTCCAGCATCAGGTTCTTCTTGTTGCAGTCACCCCAGTCGATGCCCGCCGACGGCGTGCTGCCGCAATCAGCAGCGAGGACCGGACTGGCGAAGCCAGCCGCCATTATTCCAGCTGCCAGCCGCAACAAGACACTCGTCGAAACCCTGAAACCTGCCGCCAAGATCCTCACTCCACCCGCCGTCGACACTGAATCGTAAGCTGCTTTCTAGCACACGGAGAGTCGCTTTGGATATATCGGGCGGTCCTACCAATATCGCCCGATCAGCCAATATCCGTAACTACTTACAGGCAGCTGTCTTGGCGTCGATCAGCTCAAGCTTGGATAGCTTGCCCGACAGTACGAAGTCACCGTAGTCCATGGTGAGGTCGCGGGTGATGCCGTTTTCATAGAGCTTGAAGGACATGCGGTAGACGGGCAGCGCATCCGTCTTGGTGTTCTCGTTGAAATAGGAAATCGTCACCGGCCAGAAGGCCGTCTTGGAAAAGACGCCGGCATTGCCGGAATCGGCTTCGTCAGTAGCCGGGGTGACAGGCTTTCCGACCACGGTCGTCGTGACGAGGGCCTTGTCACCATCATCCGAACCGTCGAAGACGCGCGCCTCGAAAAGGCGGTTTCCAGCCTTGGCGTTCTGGATCACATCGAGCATGTGCTCCGTCGGGAAGCGGCTTGCCGCCAGTTGGAGCTCCTTGCTCGCCGGCTGCTTCAGGTCAACCTTCACACCTTCAGCTTGGTCTTCAGCGGCGCCATTGACCTCCTTGTCGAGCTGGTCGTCGGTGAAGGACTTCGTGTCGAAGGTGAATTTCCGATCCTTCAGGTTTTCGAACGTCTTGGTCTGCTGGTCGCTGACGCGGACGGCATCGCCCGTGTCGATCTGCGTCACGAATCGAAAGCTGGTGGTAAAGCCCGTGCAGTAATTGCCCTGGAACTCATAGACCATTCGTCCGGACATGCCCGATATGCCGGAGCGCTCGGATGCATCCTTCAGTTCAAGATCATAAACGGCCCGATGGGCAACCAGACCCGTGGCAATCGCCGCACTGGTTGCAGGTGCCGCTGCGAAGGCGTTCGCCGAAACGCCTGCTAGGAAGAGTGCGGCAAGACTCGCTCGGACCATCGATAATCTCCTGTTGGACTCGCCTGCGATGTTATAAGTACGCTTTCGGCCAAATCGAGGCTCGAAGATGTCACAAAATAGATTACGGCCTTGATGCATAATTCTAGAACTATTGACAACAAAAGCGGAGAGGAAAATGTCCAATCAAATCGCTGCAAGGCTCAAAGAGATGGGGATATCCCTGCCGGAAGCCGCCGCACCCGCCGCCAACTATGTTCCCTATGTCATCAGCGGTGGCCTTCTCTATATATCGGGCCAGCTGCCGCTCGAAGGCGGCAAGATCGCGGTCACTGGTCACCTCGGCAAGAATGTTGACGTGCCGACCGGCCAACGCGCAGCTGAGCTGTGCGCGATCAATATCCTGGCACAGGCCAATGCGGCGCTCGGCGGCGATCTCGGACGCATCAAGCGCGTGATCAAGCTCAACGGCTTCGTCGCCGCCACGCCCGATTTCGTCGAGGAACATCTGGTCATCAACGGCGCATCGAACCTGATCGCTGCCGTTCTCGGTGAAGCTGGCAAGCACGCCCGCGCAGCCGTCGGCATGGCGGCGCTGCCAATGAATGCCGCCGTCGAAATCGATGCGATCATGGAAATCGGACAATGACCTCTGCTGCCTGGCTAAAAGAACAGCCTGTCGCCCATCGCGGCTACCACGACATGAACAAGGCCGTCTGGGAGAATACGCTCTCGGCATTCTCGCGTGCCGTCGAAGCCGGTTTCGCCATCGAATGCGATCTGCACTATGCGTCCGACGGTGTGCCGGTCGTGTTCCATGACGAAGATCTGGAGCGCCTGTGCAATCTGAAGGGCGACGTGCGCGATCGTACGTCAAAGGAACTCGGACTGCTCTCCGTCGGCGGCACGAGCGACAAGATCCCGACGCTGAAGCAGCTCCTGGACCTTGTCAAAGGTCAGGTTCCGCTGGTGATCGAGCTCAAGGGCAGAGAAGCAGACGACGAGGGCTTTGTCGAGGCGGTGCTGGAAGTGCTCGAAGGATACGAAGGCAAGGTTGCGCTGATGAGCTTCGACCATTGGCTGCTTCGCGAACTGAAGGCGCTCAACGCCCCCTATCCGCTGGGCCTTACGGCCGGCGGCAACAATCCCGAGGAGTTCGAGGTTCACGAGAAAGCCATGAGCCTCGGCCTCGATTTCATCTCCTACTTTTTCGCCGATCTCCCCAATCCCTTCATAACGAAGCAGCGGGAAAAAGGCATCGTCGTCATCACATGGACGGTCCACGACGAGAAGGCGCGCAAGCATACCTTCGAGAACGCCGACCAGATGACCTTCGAAGGTTTCGATCCGCGCGCGTCGGTTTGACGCTCGCTTTTTGGACAAGATCATGCGCAGACTGTTCGGGAGCCCTATTCCCCCCCAAACGGTCTCGCATTTGCTCCATGACAGACGATCTTTCAATCCGCATCGAGCGGTCCTTTGCCGACATTTCCCCTGAGAGCTGGTCACGGCTTTCCGGGGCCTCCAATACGGGCAAGGCGATTGCTTATAATCCATTCATTTCACACGCCTTCCTGTCCTCGCTGGAAGAATCCGGATCCGCCACCGCGCAGACCGGCTGGCTCGGGCATCATATGCTGCTGGAAACCGACCGCGGGGAACTCGTCGGCGCCCTGCCCGGCTACCTGAAAAACCACAGCCAAGGTGAATACGTCTTCGACCATGGGTGGGCGGATGCCTTCGAACGCGCCGGCGGCCGCTACTACCCGAAGCTCCAATGCTCCATTCCCTTCACGCCCGCGACCGGTCCGCGCCTGCTTGTGGCGGAGGGATTGGACCGTCGTCCGATCCAGGACGCAATGGCGGAGAGCCTGAAGGAGGTTGTCCGGCGGCTTGGTGTTTCAACGGCGCATGTGACCTTCCTGCCGGAAGACGAAGTCAGCATCTTCGAGGGTGATGGCTATCTCCATCGGACCGACCAGCAATTTCACTTCATCAACGACGGCTATGCCAACCACGAGGAGTTCCTCGAAACGCTCGCGTCACGCAAACGCAAGGCGTTGCGCAGAGAGCGGCGGGCAGCGTTGGAAAACGGCATCAGCATCGACTGGCTGACAGGCCAGGATCTGACGGAACGCATCTGGGATCAGTTCTTCGCCTTCTACATGGATACCGGAAGCCGCAAGTGGGGCCGTCCTTATCTGACGCGGAAGTTCTACTCGCTGATTGGCGAACGCATGCCCGAGGACATCCTGCTGATCATGGCCAGGCACAACGGGCGCTATGTCGCCGGCGCGATCAACTTTATCGGCGGCGATACGCTCTATGGCCGCCACTGGGGCTGCATCGAGGACCATCCCTTCCTGCATTTCGAGGTCTGCTACCATCAGGCGATCGACTTTGCCCTGGCGAAGGGCTTGAAGCGGGTGGAGGCCGGCGCGCAGGGCGAGCACAAGCTGGCGCGTGGTTACCTACCGGTGACAACCCATTCCGCGCACTATGTCGCCCATGCCGGCCTGCGCCGCGCGATCGCCGACTATCTCGAGCGCGAGCGGGACGATGTCGAGCACATGAACGACATTCTGACCGAGCACAGCCCCTTTCGCAAAGGCGAGCGGCTTCAGGAGGATTGACGCCCTCGCCTTGACCGCGCTACGCGAACCAGATGCCGCAACGAGGAGATATCGAATGCCAAGCGCCGCCTATGACAGCACCAACATTTTCGCCAAGATCCTGCGCGGTGAAATCCCCTCTCACCGGATCTACGAAGACGAGCACACCGTTGCCTTCATGGACGTGATGCCACAGGCGCCGGGCCATGTCCTCGTCGTCCCAAAGGCGGCCTCGCGCAATCTGCTCGACGCCGATCCGGCGACCCTCGCTCAAACGATTCCGGTGGTCCAGAAGGTTGCGAACGCGATCAAGGAAGCCTTCGACGCCGATGGCGTCTTCGTCTGCCAGTTCAACGAACCGGCCGCCGGGCAGACGGTCTTCCATCTGCATTTCCACGTGATTCCACGCCACGAGGGCGTTGCATTGAAGCCGCATTCGGGCAAGATGGAAGACAACGCCGTACTCGCGGCCAATGCGGAAAAGATCAAGGCTGAGCTTTGATCGCAGGTTTTCCGCGCCAAGCTGACGGATCGCGGTTGACGTCAAAATAAAAGGCGGCTCAAGAGCCGCCTTTTTCCTTACTTCTTCGGAACCCGGGGAACCGCACTGCCCTTCTTGGGCGGGCTCTTCGTCTCGGGTTCGGCCGCGACAGCAGCCTTGGCTTTCTTGACGGTCGCCGTCGCCTTCTTGGCGCGGGACTTTGTCTTCAGCTCACCATCATCCTCGTGGTCCGTTTCCGGATGCACAACCTCGGCTTCCGGCTTGGGCTTGATCGGCGCGCTGTCCGATACCGACTCAAGGAGGATACCTTGCTTGCCGTCTTCCTTGATGCCGACCGTGACGTTGACGACGCCGCCCTTCTTCAGCTTGCCGAAGAGGATTTCGTTGGCCAACGGCTTCTTGATGACGTCCTGGATCACGCGAGCAAGCGGGCGAGCGCCCATCTTTTCGTCGTAACCCTTTTCAGCCAGCCATGCGATCGCGTCTTCGTGCAGGTCGAAGGTAACGTTCCGCTCGGAAAGCTGCGCTTCGAGCTGCATGATGAACTTCTGCACGACCTTGTGAATCACGACAGTCGGCAGCGGCGCGAACGGAATGACCGCGTCGAGACGGTTGCGGAATTCCGGTGTGAAGATGCGGTTCAGCGCCTCTTCGTCCTCGCCCGTGCGCTTGGAAGAACCAAAGCCGAAAGCAGCCTTGGCCATCTCGGACGCACCCGCATTGGTCGTCATGATAAGGATGACGTTGCGGAAGTCGATCTTCTTGCCGTTATGGTCGGTCAGCGTGCCGTGGTCCATCACCTGCAACAGGATGTTGTAGATGTCTGGATGGGCCTTTTCGATTTCGTCGAGCAGCACCACGCAATGCGGATGCTGATCGACACCATCGGTCAGCAGACCACCCTGGTCGAAGCCGACATAGCCGGGAGGTGCACCGAGCAACCGGGATACGGTGTGCCGCTCCATATATTCCGACATGTCGAAGCGCAGCAGTTCCACGCCGAGCGATGCCGCCAGCTGCTTTGCCACTTCGGTCTTGCCGACGCCGGTCGGGCCGGAGAAAACATAGGAACCGATCGGCTTGTTCGGCTCACGCAGGCCGGCACGCGCCAGCTTGATGGAGGTCGAGAGCGCTTCGATTGCCGTGTCCTGGCCGTAAACGACAGACCGCAATTCCTGCTCGAGGTTGGCAAGAACGGCCTCGTCGTCCTTCGACACGGTCTTCGGCGGAATACGGGCCATCGTCGCCACGGTGGCTTCGATTTCCTTTTCCGTGATCAGCTTGCGACGCTTGGACGGCGGCAGCAGCATCTGGGCCGCACCGGTTTCGTCAATGACGTCGATCGCCTTGTCCGGCAGCTTGCGGTCGGAGATATAGCGCGCCGAAAGCTCGACGGCCGTCTTGATCGCTTCGTTCGAATACCGGAGGTGGTGATACTCTTCGAAATAGGGCTTCAGGCCCTTCATGATTTCGATAGCATCGTCGATCGACGGCTCGTTGACGTCGATCTTCTGGAAACGACGAACCAGCGCGCGGTCCTTCTCGAAGAACTGGCGATATTCCTTGTACGTGGTCGAACCGATGCAACGGATCGCCCCGGACGACAGCGCCGGCTTCAGAAGGTTCGAAGCATCCATAGCTCCGCCAGACGTCGCACCCGCACCGATAACGGTATGGATTTCGTCGATGAACAGCACGGCACCTGGATATTCTTCCAGTTCCTTCACGACCTGCTTCAGGCGCTCTTCGAAGTCGCCACGGTAACGCGTGCCCGCAAGCAGCGTACCCATGTCGAGCGAGAAGATGGTGGCGTCAGCCAAGGCTTCCGGGACCTTGCCTTCGACGATGCGCTTGGCGAGGCCTTCGGCGATTGCGGTCTTGCCCACACCCGGATCACCGACGTAGAGCGGGTTGTTCTTGGAACGGCGGCACAGGACCTGAATGGTGCGATTGACCTCGGCGTGACGGCCGATCAGCGGGTCGATCTTGCCGCCCTTGGCCTTCTCGTTGAGGTTCACGCAATAGGCCTTCAGGGCGTCCTGCTGCTTCTTGGCGCCGCCTTCTTCCTGCTCGCCGCTTCCGCGAGATGCAGGCTTGTTCTCGGATTCACCCTCGTCTGAGCCACGTGGCGCACGCGACTCGGACGACCCAGCGCGCTTGCCGATGCCGTGGGAGATATAGTTGACGGCATCATAGCGGGTCATCTCCTGCTCTTGCAGGAAGAATGCCGCGTGGCTTTCACGCTCGGCGAAGATCGCGACAAGCACGTTCGCCCCGGTCACTTCTTCGCGGCCGGACGACTGGACGTGGATGACGGCACGCTGGATGACGCGCTGGAAGCCGGATGTCGGCTTCGAGTCCTCGTCATAACCGGTTACCAGGTTTGAAAGTTCGTTATCGACATATTCAATAAGCGTCTTGCGCAGCGCGTCGAGGTCCACATTGCAGGCACCCATGACCGCTGCCGCATCGGCATCGTCAATCAGCGCAAGCAACAGATGCTCGAGCGTCGCATACTCGTGATGCCGCTCGTTGGCAAAGGTCAGTGCCTGATGGAGCGCCTTCTCAAGACTAGGCGAAAATGTTGGCACGTTCAGATCCTCACTTCTTTTCCATGACGCATTGCAACGGATGCTGGTGCTGCCGGGCAAAGTCCATCACCTGGCTTACCTTGGTCTCCGCTACCTCGTATGTAAATATTCCGCACTCGCCGACGCCGTGGTTATGGACATGAAGCATGATGCGGGTGGCACTTTCACGATCCTTCTGAAAAAAACGCTCCAGGATATGGATGACGAACTCCATCGGCGTGTAGTCATCATTCAAAAGCAATACGCGGTACAGATTGGGTTTCTTGGTCTTCGGTTTCGTGCGTGTGATGACCGAGGTTCCGCGATTTCCGTTGTCCCCGTTCCTTTCGCTATCATTTTGCATCCGGATCGGCTTTACGATCATGTTCATTCATTCCTCGATCAGTTCGACGGTGCATCGGGAGACTGCTTTACCCGCCGAAAATCTGACTACTAACTTAGTTCATCGTAGAGCGATTTTAAGCCCCTCGTTTCACACTGCAATCACAATTCACCCGGAGTTTGTGCAAAGACACAAAAACTACGGGGCCAATCGTTCGAGGTTTCGTGAAAAACGAAAAGACCGGCCGCAAGTGCGTAGCCGGTCTTCGTTTTTCAAGGGGTATTTTGGTTTTTACGGCGGACTATGCCGCGTTGCTGGTAACCGCAGTCGCGGCCTTGCTGGCTTTAGCGACAGCCGCAGCAACCGGCGCCTCGTAGCTCTTGTAGGCGCTCTTGGCGAGATCGGAGTACATTTCGCCCAGCTTGGTTGCTTCCGCAACGAAGTTCTCATAGGCCGACTTCGCGTATTTGGTCTGGAGTTCCAGAGCGGCTTCGAAGCTGCGGGTTCCCGCGAGCGCTTCGAAATGGCTAATCGCATCCTGGAAAGATTTCTTCGAGTACTCTGTGGCTTCCGACGTTATCGCCTGAAATCCCTTGGTCGTGTCCGAATAGCTTTTCAGTATCGTGTCCATGGCTTCCTTGCTCTTCCCGTTGGCATCATCGAAGGTCAACATGCTTTATCCTCCCTGTAGGCATAGCTGACGTTAGCTGCACCGCACACAGAGTCAAGTAGTCTTGTGCGATGCAAAACAACCGATAATTGCATACCCAATCTAAGGAGATCAGGACGCCGCCGAGCGACGTCCATCATTCTTTGATTTTGCTAAAATATATCAGGTCGCCGCAACCAGGAGCTTTGCTCAAAATAATGCCACGGCGCCGGATCGGTCAGTCCAGCAGGTCGGCTGGAACCTTGCCGCCGTTTTCCGCGAGGCGCTTCATCAGTGCCTTGTGCAGGAACATGTTCATGGTGGCCGTGTCGTGTGTGTCGCCGGTGTAGCCGAGTTCGGAGGCAAGCTCCTTTCGCTCGGCAAGGCTTGCGTCCATTCCCACCGCCTTCATCAGGTCGACGATAGAACGGCGCCAATCAAGCTTCTGACCGCTTTTTTTAACAGCGGCATCGAGCAGCGGTACGATATCCACTGCGGCAGCCGGCGCCGATTGGGCGGGCGCGGAAGTCGTCGGTACCGGTGACGGAGCAGCGGAAGGAGAAGCCGGCGCCTGTACCGGCTCGACCCTCGGTGCTGCGGCCGGCGTGACCGGAGCCGCCTGGGCCTCCCCAAAAATCGCCTGCTTGATCTTGTCGAAAATACCCATTCTCAATGTCCCCTTGCTGGCGCTTGAGCACATGCTCCGGGCGGAAGATGGGGCAGCGGCGCTGGTGGTCCAGACTCCACGGCCATTTCAATCCACCGTCGGGCGACTGAATCGATATATTTCAGCTATTTCGGGAAAATTGGCGGCAGGCGCGCCGAAACGTCGGGGCGGCTATCCGCCGATTTGCAAGCCGCATCGCGTGCGACTTGCTGAATGGCAACGAAGACGTTCGTCGAATGCCAGATCAAAGATCGACGTCGAGGATCGCCATCGAGAAATTGTAGGAGCGGTCGCCGTCTTCGTCATCGATGTAAACGACGCCCAGAAATTCTTCGCCCATGTAGACTTCAGCGGAATCGTTCTTGCGAGGACGTGCCTTGACGATCATCTGCGGGTTGAACGTGCGTTTGAAATAGGCGTCGAGTTTCTTGATTTCTTCGGGCTTCACACTGCATCTCCTGAGCGGTCTCGGTGGCCGCTTCTTGCACGGGAAAGACGGGCCTGTAAAGGCACGGGAAGCGATGCTTGATTGCTTTCCCCGCCGAAGTTCAGGCCATTTTCATGTGTTGTTGCTGCGCCGGCAACGTCAGATGTCGGCGCCGATAACCTGATCCATTACCCGCGACGGCTCGGAACACCCGGCCTCTCCTACCACCTTCGCCGGCACGCCCGCGACGGTCGTTTTTGGAGGAACCGCCTTCAGAACCACCGAACCTGCGGCGATGCGCGAGCAGTAGCCGATCTCGATGTTGCCGAGTATCTTGGCGCCTGCGCCGATGAGGACGCCGCTGCCGATTTTCGGATGGCGGTCAGCCCCCTCCTTGCCCGTGCCGCCAAGCGTCACGCCGTGCAGGATCGACACGTTGTCGCCGATCACAGCGGTTTCGCCGACGACGAGGCCCGTCGCGTGATCAAGGAAAATGCCGCGACCGATACGGGCAGCCGGGTTGATATCTGTCTGGAATACGCTCGACGACCGGCTCTGGAGATAGAGCGCGAGATCCCGGCGACCGCGATTAAGCAGCCAGTGCGCCAGCCGATGGGTCTGCAGCGCATGGAATCCCTTGAAGTAGAGCACGGCTTCCATGAACCGGAGGCATGCCGGGTCGCGGTCGTAGATGGCCTGGATGTCGACGCGCAGGATCGTGCCCCATTCCGGCCAGTCTTCCAGCATCTGGTCAAAGGTCTGGCGCAGCAGGATCGCCTGCATATCGGGATGATCGAGGCGTTCGCAGATGCGGTAGATCACGCACTCTTCCAGTGATCGGTAGTTGAGAACCGTCGAATAGAGAAACGCCGCCAGCACCGGATCGCTTTCCGCTGCTGCTCGCGCTTCCTCGCGCAGGCTGTCCCAGATCGGATCCATCACCTTGAGCGAGCTTGCCGTCTCAAGAGGACGAATGTCTGTCTTTGCGACCATGGAAGGTCTCCTCGTATTCCGTATGAACGGCAGTATATAAGGCAAAAAGCCGCTGACATAAATGGCTTATGCGAGAATGGTTTCCCACATTCGCCTTACCCGATCGGCCGACCGCAGAATGTCACCGACCGGCGACCTTTCCATAGAAGCCGAGAACGGCCTGCTTGAACACTTTATCACCCACTGCCAGCATGTGATCGCGCCCGGGAATATCAAGCGCTTCGGCATTCGGCATCAGGGATGCAAGTTCCTGCGGAGATCCGGCAATGTCGTCCTTGGTTCCGACGCCGATCAGCGTCGGCGCGTCGATTTTTCCCATATCCTCTCGCGGCACAAGATCGCGTGAACCGCGGATACAGGCCGCCAGCGCCTGGCGGTCGCTCTTTGTCTGCTCGGCAAAGGCGCGAAACATCCGGCCGCGGGCATGGCTGACACCATCCAGCGCGGGCGCCAACAGCGCGTCGGCGATCGGATCCCAGTCGCCCACGCCATCCGTCATGCCGATCCCGAGACCACCGAGAACCAGAGAGCGAACGCGATCGGGACGCGCCAGCGCTGCAAACACCGAGATGCGCGCGCCCATCGAATAGCCCATGATATTGGCTTCGGGAATGCCGAGGTGATCGAGAAGCGCGATAGAATCGCCCGCCATATGCCAGGGCCTGTAGGCCTCGGCGTCATGCGGCTTGTCGCTTGCTCCGTGGCCGCGATTGTCCATTGCGATCACCCGATAGCCCGCATCGCCCAGGGTTTTCACCCAGCCTGGATGAACCCAGTTCACGCTCGCGGTCGAAGCAAAGCCGTGGATCAACAGAACGGGCGCTCCGTTCGGATCGCCTTCATCGAAGTAGGCTAGGTTCAGGCCATCGTGTGTAAAGCTGGAAAAGGCAGGCGTATTCAAGTTCATCGGGGCAGTCCTATTTTTGACGGGACCATATTTTATCGATCTGCGAACGGGAACCCCTGCCCCGACCAAAAATCGGCAGTGCGTCTCTTTGGCTCTACACATTTGCGATGAAGGACTATAAGGTCCGCGCACATTTCAAAGGCATTCGGAGATCACCATGGCCGGTCACAATATTCCTCACTTCCAGAACGACGGCGGACACCGCGTTATCGAAGTCGGCGTCAAGGAATTCATGTGCACCGGCGCGTCTGTTCCCTTCGATCACCCGCACATCTTCATCGACATGGGCGACGAAGACGAGAAGGTCTGTTCCTACTGCTCGACGCTGTACCGTTTCAACAGCTCGCTGAAGGCAACCCAGACGAATCCTGCCGGCTGCGTTTTCCATTTCCAGGTCGCCTAACACCACTGCGGAGAGATCGGATCCCTGATGCCGGTCGAACATGTCGCTATCGTCGGTGCCGGTATTGCCGGGCTGACAGCTGCGCTCGCATTGGCGAACCACGGCATTAGTTCCGAGATTTTCGAACAGGCACCTGCGCTGACAACCGTCGGCGCGGGTCTCCAGCTTTCGCCTAACGCATCGCGGCTTCTCGACAGGCTCGGCGTTCTCGAACAGCTTACAACGGTCTGGTTCGAACCGCAGTCGATCCGGCTGGTATCGGGAAAGTCGCTGCGCGAACTCGCGTCAGTCCCTTCCGGTCAGTTTGCCCGTGCGCGCTGGCACGCACCCTACGGGGTACTGCATCGCGCGACGCTGCAAAACGCTTTGCTTGATGCGGTTCGGAGCAACCCACGCTGTAGCCTGCATCTCGGTTCCCATATCGCGGCTGGCGACATGTTCGCTGGCGCGCGCAAAGCGGATGTGACGGTCGGCGCGGACGGCGTCTGGTCGAAGACACGAGATCTTATTGCCGGCAGTCCAGCATCCCGATTTTCTGGCAACATTGCCTATCGCTTCACCCTGCCCGCGGCGAAAGCCCCTGCATTTCTCGACCGCAACAGCGTAACGGCGTTTCTCGGGCCGTCGGCCCACTTGGTCTGCTATCCGCTTCGGGAGACGGACAGCTTCAACATGGTGGCGATCGCTGCCGGACATGCTGCCCCGCACGAATGGCTGAGCGAGCCGTCAGACACGCAACGGCGGCAGCTGATGCGCCAATTCTCGCGCTGGGACAGCAAGCTTGTTTCCCTATTCGAAACAGCTAGCGACATTACGTACTGGCCACTTTATGAGGCGACAGGCGGCAACTGGCATAATGGTCGCGATACTGTCCTGATCGGCGACGCAGCGCATGCCATGATGCCCTTTGCGGCGCAAGGCGCGGCAATGGCGATCGAGGATGCCTGCGAACTTGCCGCTTTCCTCGCCACACGCTCCCCCAGCGAGGCCTTACCGCTTTTCCAAGCCCATCGGGTGCCGCGCATCAATCATCTGCGGCAACGCGGCGCCTTCAACCAATTCGCTTATCATGCCCGGGGGCCTATTCGCATGGCTCGCGATGTCTTCCTGTCGCTGAAACCGCCGCAAAGTCTCGCGGCGGATCTTGACTGGATTTACGGCTACCAGGCCATCAACTGATCAGACGGCACTTGCCGCCGCAAAGCCGCGCTCGATATCGGCCTTGATATCGGCAACGTCTTCCAGTCCGATCTGCAACCGGATGACCGGCCCTTCGGCCGGCCCCTTGGCAATCCGGCGGTCGTTGAGGTTCACGTGAACCGCAAGGCTCTCGAAACCACCCCAGGACCAGCCGAGGCCGAAGATCTGCAGTGCATCAAGGAAGGCATGCGCCTTGGGCTTGAAGCTGCTGGCCGCATCGGCCTTCAGCACGAAGGAGAAGATGCCGCTCGCGCCCTTGAAATCGCGCTTCCACAGATCGTGCCCCGGGAAGCTCGGCAGCGCCGGGTGAAGCACCGAGGCAACGTCATCGCGGCCTTCAAGCCACTTGGCGATCGTCAAGGCACTTTCATAGTGACGCTCAAGGCGAACGCCCATGGTGCGCAGGCCACGCAGGATCTGATAGGCGTCGTCGGGCGCGCCGCAGATGCCCAGCGTAATGTTCGCCTCGTGCAACTGCTCCCAGTGCTTGGCATTGGCCGAAACGGTCCCCATCAGAATATCGGAATGGCCGGACGGGTATTTGGTCGCTGCGTGGATCGAAATATCGACACCATGGTCGAGCGGACGGAAATACACCGGGGTTGCCCAGGTGTTGTCCATCGCCACCACGGCGCCATGCTTGTGCGCGACTGCCGAAATTGCCGAAATGTCCTGCATTTCAAAGGTGTTGGAACCAGGAGCCTCGGTATGAACAAGCTTCGTATTCGGCTTGATCAGGGCTTCGATACCCGCACCGATCATGGGATCGTAATATTCGATATCCACACCAAGGCGCTTCAGCATCGTGTCACAGAAGTGACGCGTCGGGCCGTAGACGGAGTCAACGACCAGCGCATGATCACCTGCGGAGAGAAACGCCAGGAAAGGAACGGTGACAGCCGCGAGACCCGAGGGAACGAGGATCGTTCCGGCCGATCCTTCAAGCGCGTCGATAGCTTCGCAGAGCGCGTCCGTGGTCGGTGTGCCGCGCGTGCCGTAGGTGTATTTCTGGGCGCGCGTCTCCATTGCCTTGGCGGTCGGGAAAAGCACGGTCGAGGCGTGCACAACCGGCGGATTGACGAAACCATGGTAATCTGCGGGATCGTTGCCCAGGTGGGAAAGGCGGGTGTTGATGCCTGCGTTCTGAAGCAGACCGTCTCTATCTTTCATGCGGAAATAGCCTTTGGCAGGAAATGCAATTTCCGAAACTTTTGGACCCGCCTTTGCGTGCGGTCAACCCATCGAAAACACTGAACGACATCACGCCAGGGCGGAATCGCCAGATATATCAGCAAATTCAAGCAGTTTTTTTCGTCAACCGGTGCTCATTTCCTAGTCATTTGCTTATTTTACGCACCTCAATTAGCGAATTGCCGAATTATCACGCAATCTTGCAGCGCGACACTTGACCATAGTGACATTTGCGACTGTGATAGACCCACTCGCGCCGGGAGGGTGTCGGGTCGCTTGGGGGGTCTGCGCGCTTCAGCCGGCGCTCCCACAAGAAAAGATAAGATAACGGAAAAGGTTGGGAAAAATGAAGATTAAGCTTCTGTCGGCCGCGATTGGCGCAGCGGTTTTCGCACTTGGCGCTTCGGCAGCTTCGGCAACCACACTCGAAGATGTCAAGGCAAAGGGATTCGTCCAGTGCGGCGTCAACACCGGCCTTCTCGGCTTCGCGCAACCAGACGCATCCGGCAATTGGGCCGGCTTCGACGTCGACTTCTGCAAGGCCGTCGCCTCTGCAGTTTTCGGGGATCCTACAAAGGTCAAGTACACGCCGACCAACGCCAAGGAGCGCTTCACCGCGCTGCAGTCTGGCGAAATCGACGTCCTCTCCCGTAACACGACCTGGACGATCAACCGCGACACCGCTCTCGGCTTCAACTTCCGCCCGGTCACCTATT
The DNA here is from genome assembly GCF_030382195.1 of Rhizobium sp. S96. NCBI lineage: Bacteria > Pseudomonadati > Pseudomonadota > Alphaproteobacteria > Hyphomicrobiales > Rhizobiaceae > Rhizobium > Rhizobium sp. S96. The sequence goes on along the minus strand of NZ_JAUDRY010000015.1, from coordinate 98,045 downwards.
ACGACGGCCAGGGCTTCATGGTTCGCAAGAGCCTGAACGTGAAGTCCGCTCTGGAGCTGTCGGGTGCAGCGATCTGCGTTCAGTCGGGCACCACGACCGAACTCAACCTCGCCGACTACTTCAAGGCGAACAACCTCCAGTACAATCCTGTCGTTTTCGAAAACCTGCCTGAGGTCAACGCCGCCTATGACGCAGGTCGTTGCGACGTCTACACGACCGATCAGTCGGGTCTTTATTCGCTGCGCCTGACGCTGAAGAATCCCGATGAGCACATGATTCTTCCCGAGATCATCTCCAAGGAGCCGCTCGGCCCGGCCGTTCGCCAGGGCGACGACCAGTGGTTCGACATCGTATCCTGGACGGCCTACGCACTGATCAATGCCGAAGAATTCGGCATCACCCAGGCGAATGTCGACGAGATGAAGAACTCTCCGAACCCTGACATCAAGCGCTTCCTCGGCACGGAAGCCGATACCAAGATCGGGACCGATCTCGGCCTCACCAACGACTGGGCCTACAACATCATTAAGGGCGTCGGAAACTACGGCGAAGTCTTCGAACGCAACGTTGGCCAGGGCAGCCCGCTGAAGATCCAGCGCGGCCTGAACGCTCTGTGGAACAAGGGCGGCATCCAGTACGCTCCTCCGGTTCGCTAAGCGACAACCGGTCTGAAAGCGTGGGAAGGCGGCTCGCGTCGCCTTTCCACCACAAAGAAAAGCCCAAAAAGGGCTCATAGGGGAATTGGCTCGGCATGACGCAAGAGGCTGTGCACACGACACCTTTGCCAAGCACCGGCTGGAGTTTCCGGTCGGTCATGTATGACCCCAAGTTTCGGGGCATATTCTTTCAGGTCCTAACCATTGTCGTCCTCGTCGGCGTCGTTTGGTGGATTGCTCACAACACCGCGCAGAATCTCGCCCGAAGCAACACGGCTTCCGGTTTCGGCTTCCTGCGCGGACGCGCCGGTTTTGAAATCGGCCAATCGCTGATCTCTTACTCCAGCGATTCGACCTATGGCCGGGCGATCATCGTCGGTCTGCTCAATACGATCCTCGTTGCGGTCGCCGGCATCATCACCGCCACGATCATTGGCTTCGTCGTTGGCATCGGGCGCCTGTCGCATAACTGGCTGATCGCCAAGTTGTGCACGGTCTATGTTGAGGTGTTTCGCAACATTCCGCCGCTGCTGGTCATCTTCTTCTGGTACCAGGGCGTTCTAGCGGTGCTGCCGCAGCCGCGCGAATCGTTGCACCTGCCGCTCAACATGTTCCTGAACAACCGCGGACTGGCCTTTCCGAAGCCGCTCTTCGATACAGGGATGTGGTTCGTGGGCGCGGCGCTGCTCGTTGGCATTGTCGCCAGCGTTGTCACCGCACGGTGGGCACACAAGCGACAGGAAGCAACGGGCAAGCAGTTTCACACCATTTGGGTGTCTATCGCCCTTGTTGTCGGCCTGCCGGCCTTGGCTTTCCTTGTCAGCGGGATGCCGCTAACCTTCGATGTTCCGATTGCGGGCAAGTTCAACCTCACCGGTGGCTCCGTGGTCGGCCCGGAGTTCATGTCGCTGTTTCTCGCCTTGTCGTTCTATACGGCAGCCTTCATTGCCGAGATCGTGCGGGCGGGCATCCGCGGCGTGGCGAAAGGGCAGTCCGAGGCGGCGGGCGCTCTTGGGTTACATCCCTCGAGCACGACCCGGCTGATCGTCGTGCCCCAGGCACTGCGCATCATCATCCCACCTCTGACGAGCCAGTATCTCAACCTGACGAAGAACTCGTCGCTCGCCATCGCCATCGGCTTCTCCGATCTCGTCGCCGTCGGCGGCACCATCCTCAACCAGACAGGTCAGGCCATCGAAGTCGTCCTGATATGGGCGATCGTCTACCTCACGCTCAGTATCCTGACGTCCATCTTCATGAACTGGTTCAACGCCAAGATGGCATTGGTGGAGAGATAAGATGTCGGTATCGAACACCTCTTACGTCAGAAAAGCGATCCTTGCACCGGAACCGGCACCACGCGGGGAAAGGGGCGCAGCAGCCTGGGTTCGGAAGAACCTGCTCGCAACGCCGAAGGATGTCGTCCTCACCGTCGCAGCCCTTGCCGTTCTCGCCTGGGCATTGCCGCACATGATCAACTGGCTGTTCATCCAGGCAGTCTGGCAGGGCTCGGATCGCACATTCTGCGCGACCACCGTGCAGGGCGGCATCCAGCCGGACGGTTGGAGCGGCGCTTGCTGGGCATTCGTCAACGCGAAGTTCGACCAGTTCATCTTCGGCCGCTATCCGCTGGATCAGCGCTGGCGCCCGACGATCGTCGGCATTCTCTTCGTGCTGCTGCTCGTTCCCATGCTCATTCCCAAGATACCCAGGAAGGGATTGAACGCCCTCCTTCTCTTCGTGGCGCTCCCCATCCTGTCCTTCTGGCTGCTCTATGGCGGCCTGGGCCTCGAGGTGGTGGAAACCTCCCTCTGGGGCGGCCTGATGGTGACGCTGGTGCTCTCCTTTGTGGGCATCGCGGTGTCCCTGCCCTTCGGCATCATCCTGGCGCTCGGCCGGCGATCGCACATGCCTGTTATCAGAATGGTGTGCGTGGTCTTCATCGAGGTCATCCGCGGCATCCCGCTGATCACCGTCCTCTTCATGGCGAGCGTGATGCTGCCGCTCTTCCTGCCGACCGGCTGGACGATCGACAAGCTGCTGCGAGCGCTGATCGGCGTCGCGATTTTCGCATCCGCCTATATGGCCGAGGTGATCCGAGGTGGTCTGCAGGCCATTCCGAAGGGACAGTTCGAAGGCGCGGATTCACTCGGCCTCGGATACTGGCAGAAGACGCGGCTGATCATTCTGCCGCAGGCGATCAAGCTGGTTATCCCCGGCATCGTCAACACGTTCATCGGCATGTTCAAGGATACGTCGCTGGTAACAATCATCGGGATGTTCGACCTGCTCGGCATCGTGAAGCTCAACTTCACCGATGCCAACTGGGCAACCGCTGTAACCGCCAGAACCGGCCTGATCTTTGCAGGCTTCGTTTTCTGGCTATTCTGCTTCGGCATGTCGCGCTATTCAGGTTTCATGGAGCGCTATCTTGATACCGGCCACAAACGATAAGAATGAGGGAAAGAAACATGGCTGAAGCCCAACAGAAAAAGATGACGGTGTCGACGACCGATGTAGCAATCGACATCGTCAACATGAACAAGTGGTACGGTGATTTTCACGTTCTGCGCGATATCAACCTCAAGGTCATGCGCGGCGAACGCATCGTCATTGCTGGCCCTTCGGGTTCGGGCAAGTCCACGATGATCCGCTGCATCAATCGTCTCGAGGAACACCAGAAGGGCCAGATCGTCGTCGATGGCGTCGAGCTCACCAACGATCTCAAGAAGATCGACGAAGTACGACGCGAAGTCGGCATGGTGTTCCAGCACTTCAACCTCTTTCCGCACCTGACTATTCTCGAGAACTGCACGCTGGCGCCGATCTGGGTGCGCAAGATGCCGAAGAAGCAGGCGGAAGAGATCGCCATGCACTTCCTCAAGCGCGTCAAGATTCCGGAACAGGCGAACAAATATCCGGGCCAGCTGTCGGGAGGCCAGCAGCAGCGCGTGGCAATTGCCCGCTCGCTCTGCATGAACCCGAAGATCATGCTGTTCGATGAGCCCACATCGGCGCTCGATCCTGAAATGATCAAGGAAGTTCTGGATACGATGGTCGGTCTCGCCGAAGAAGGCATGACGATGCTGTGCGTTACCCATGAAATGGGCTTTGCGCGTCAGGTCGCCAACCGCGTCATCTTCATGGACCAGGGGCAGATCGTCGAACAGAATTCGCCGGCCGAGTTCTTCGACAATCCGCAGCACGAGCGCACGAAGCTGTTCCTCAGCCAGATCCTGCACTAGGGCGCTCGACAAGACCGATAGCGAAAACCGCCGGGCAAGCCCGGCGGTTTTTTTATTGCCATGCACATGCTGCGGCATCTCAATGACAAACGAGGCCGGAACATCATGACAATGTTCCAGCCTCGCAATGTCTAAGCCCTCGCGGATCGGCAGGCTCTTCTTTCGAAATCCGGTGCTAGCCCTTCAGCTTCGCATTGCAGAGGCTGTAGAAGCCGCCACCCTTCTGGATCCACTTCAGGCCGTTGAGCGTGTTGGCGTCCTTGTTGGCGTGATAGGAATCGACGCAGGTGTGCATGCGCGCCTTTCCGGGTGTCTCGCTGGAATATTTGGAATCGACCGCGGTCGGGAACTTCACGCCTGTCGGAGCTTTCATCGTCGGCTTTGCGGGTTCTTCGCCGGTCGCCATGGAGACGTCAGGCTCGGCGGTCGCATCGGGGCCACACTGTGCCTTGCGGAAGTCGTTCCACTTTGTGTCCTTGGCGGAGCCATCGGCCTGCGCCGCTTTATACTTTGCGCTGCACTCTTTCATGCTCAGCGCCGAGGATGGCGTTGCGAACGCAAGAGCGCCCAGCAGGGAAACGGAAGCAAGAATTGTCAAATGCTTGATCATGGTCATTCCTCCAACGCCTCGGATAGGCAAATCGACTATCATTCCCGGTATTTTTCTTGTCAACGCGGCATTTTCGCAACCGCTACGATAAATTGTCGGGCTCCGACCGAGGCGCCTGCGGGGGGCAGTGCGGCGCCATCCGTTCTGTTTGCGCGAGGATAGCAGCGAGTGGTAGAATGCCGGCGCTGGTTCTTCCCTGCATTTCTGATGGAGGATGACATGCGCCAACCCGACATGCAAAAAGTGGAATCCCTCGTTGGCCGATTGATCGGCGACGTCGGTGCTGCCGTATCCGGTGCCTTGGTGGTGCTCGGCGATGAAGTGGGTCTGTTCAAGGCGATGGCCGATGGTGAACCCGTGACATCGACGGAGCTTTCCAAGAAGACCGCGATCAAGGAGCGCTACCTTCGCGAATGGCTCTCCGCTCTCGCGGCCGCCGATTATCTGACCTATGACGAAAAGACTGACCGCTTCTGCCTTACGCCCGAACAGGCGATGGTCTTTGCGGAAGAAGACAGCCCCGCCTTCTTCGCGGGCGCCTTCCAGGTCGTACAGGCGATGTGGACGGACGAACCCCGGATCGCGGAAGCATTTCGAACCGGCAAAGGCGTCGGCTGGCACGAACACAGCAACTGCCTGTTCCGCGGAACCGAACGCTTCTTCCGCACCGGCTACAACAACAATCTCGTTGCCGAATGGATACCTTCGCTCAAGGGAGTCGAGGCACGACTGAAGGCAGGCGCCAAGGTGGCCGACATCGGCTGCGGCCACGGGGCATCGACCATTCTGATGGCCCAGGCCTATCCCGCCTCCAAGTTCTATGGCTTCGACTATCACATGCCGTCCATCGAACGGGCAAGGGCCGCCGCCAAGGAGGCCGGTGTTGACGATCGTGTCACCTTCGAGCAGGCATCCGCGGCAAGCTTCCCCGCCCAGCGCTACGACCTGATTGCCATGTTCGACTGCCTGCACGACATGGGCGACCCTGTCGGCGCCGGCAAGCACGTCAAGGAATCGCTCTCTCCTGATGGAACCTGGATGATTGTCGAACCGTTCGCGCATGATCGTCTCAAGGACAATCTCAACCCGGTCGGCCGCGTCTACTACGGCGCATCGACCATGATCTGCACGCCGGCCTCGATGTCGCAGGATGTCGGATTGGCACTCGGCGCGCAGGCGGGAGAAATGAAGTTGCGCAAGGTAGCCCTTGACGCCGGCTTCAAACACTTCCACCGCGCCACCGAGACGCCGTTCAACATGGTTTTCGAGGTTCGCGCCTGAGCTGCCGACAACTTAACCGGCCTGCCGCATCGTTCGTGTGCGGCAAGCCCTCCATTCGCAAGCTGATAAATATCATTTTAAATCAATAGCATAGGCCTCTATTCCCGATTTTTCGGCAACTGCGGATGGCGGCATTCATCCACAGGAAAAGAAAAATACGCCCTATCGCCATTTTTTCCTCTTTTGCCGCTTGCGTGACTCAAAGTGCCTGACTATAAGGGCGCCACCACGAAGGAAGCGCCCTTCGTCTATCGGTTAGGACACCAGATTTTCATTCTGGGAAGAGGGGTTCGACTCCCCTAGGGCGTGCCATCGTTTTCTCTTTAGAATCAAATACTTATCTGTGCAAGGACAGAAATTCGACTTTCCGGGTTCGCTGATTTTTTGCCGCTTTCCCCTATACGGATGTCGGGAAATCTGTCTGCTGATATAGCTTATTGCTACCATGCGACATGTTTACGCAAATCGCTCGCGGCTAAGCGAAAGTTTCGTCTGCAGGACAAGCCCTGCCCTATCCGACGTTTATCCAACAGTCATAAAGCGGCCGGTCGTAGTTGACGACTTTCCGGCAGCAAGGTCGTTCCTGTTACGCCGCTGTCCGCCGAGTTGACCAGCTATTCTGGCGGCAGTTCAAGACCGTTGGGGAGCGAAATCCAGATGACCGTCTGCGCTTCCGGGGAATGGCGCGACAAATGGCCTTTGCCGTGGGTATCCTCAACTAGCACGAAACTGCCCGCCGGAACGTACCGCACCTCACCGTCGCTCGTCTCGTACTCTGCCGAGCCATCAAGTCTCACCGTCAGCACCGGCTCCGGCACACTATGCCACGCGACCTCGCCCATCCCAGCCGGGATATGGGTGATCCGTACGTGGGAGGCCGTATAGCTGCCGGTGACGTCGAACGGGGCGGCTTCGGAGTGTACCGCCCTCTTCGTCGTCGGCAGTTCGATTTCATCGAAATGTGACTCGCCATCCGGGCTGGCATAGATGCGAAGGCCTTTCATGCAATGGCTCCAACACTAGGCTGAGGGATAGTGCCTACCACAAGGCAGCCAAGCTAGCCTAGCCTGGCGAAGGTGGTCATGATCTAATTCCAAGTCCAGATGCGGCGGTCGACGAGGTTCCAATGCTCCACTTCAAATCAATCTGAGATTGCTTTTTGACATTTGTCAATTAAATCAAAAATTGATCTTGCCACGCCCTCCGCGGTGGCTACCCTGCGATTTAATCTGCGAAAAGCCTCCATGACTTAAGGCGGGAAGTCGACATTGATGAAGGAAAGCCTTGGCGAGACGGCGACCAAGTCCGGTCTCCACATTTTTCGCGCCGAACTTGGTACCGGAATACGCATCTGCGTGCAGTGTGGCAGGCCGAAAACTCAGCGGGTGAAGATGATCGCCTGCGACAGAGTCGCAGCGTCTACCGGCCGCCAGTCTTTGGACAATCGCTAGCCTCTCGGCGTCCCTTCACTTGATGGGCAAGGCGATGGGTTAGTATCTCGCGCGGATCACACCGCGCCGTGGAACGGGATGGGCAGGCCACATAATGGCGGGAGCACGTTACCGCGCCAAGGCGGCGTCGAAGACGCGCAGCTGGATACGGCGCGAGCCTTGATAGTGATCGGCGCCAAGCGAGCCCGCGACGTGCAGGCTTCCGCCTCTGGAATTCAGGAGCAGGTTGCCGAGTTGCGTGTCAGCCGCACGGAAGGCGATGCCGTCGAGGCGGGCGCCGTCCATCGCCTCCAAGGTCACCTTGACGTGCTTTTCTCCTACCAGGCGGGCATCACGAAGCCGGTGGGCTGGAATGGCGAAGACCGGCTGCGCATGACCGGAACCATACGGACCTGCCGTTTCAAGACGATCGATCAGGTCGATCGTTGCGCCGCTTGCGCCGATGGCACCGTCGATCTTCAGTGTTTCGTTGGCGACCAGCGCCGCTACGGTCTTTTCGGCACGCTCGGAGAAGAAGCTTCGCAGCCGACCCAGCTTGTCACGCTCGACCGTCAGGCCGGCCGCCATGGCGTGGCCGCCTCCCTTGACGAGCAAGCCTTCGTCAACGGCCGCGCGCACCATCTTACCCATGTCGAAGCCGTTGATCGACCGGCCGGAACCGGTGCCCCTGCCCGATGGATCGAAGGCGATCGCGAAGGCCGGTCGCTTGAACCGCTCCTTGAGCCGCGCGGCAATTAGGCCGACAATGCCGGGATGCCACTTCTCGCGCGCGGTCACGATCACGGAAGCGCCCTCGCCGTCACCATACTCCGCCAGCGCCTCGGCTTCGGCTTCCTGCAGCATCGCCGTTTCCATGACCTGCCGGTCACGGTTGAGCTCATCGAGCTTCTGGGCAATCACCTCCGCCTCGCCCGCATCGTCCAGTGTCAGCAGCCGGCTACCAAGGGCGGCATCGCCGATCCGCCCGCCCGCGTTGATGCGAGGGCCGATCAGGAAGCCGAAATGATACGGTGTTACCGGTCCGGCGAGCCCGGCCTTCCGAAACAGCGCGGAGAGCCCCGCATTCCCTTGATGACGCGCCGCGATCAGACCCTTCACGACATAGGCGCGGTTCAGCCCCTTCAAAGGAACAACGTCGCACACGGTGGCGAGCGCCACGATATCCAGCCACTGCAACAGATCGATGGATCGTGCGCGCTGATCGCCGGCTTCGCGCAACAAGCGCAATGTGGCAACGAGGACCAGGAACACGACGCCGGCTGCGCAGAGGTGCCCCTGCCCGGACAGATCGTCCTCCCGGTTCGGATTGACCAGGGCATGACAGGGCGGCAGCTCGTGTGTCACCTGGTGGTGATCAACGACCACGACGTCGACATGCCGCCTGGCGGCAGCGGCCAGCGCATCGTGGCTTGTCGAGCCGCAGTCGACGGTGACGATGAGGCGGGCGCCGTTGTCGATCAGTTGATCGATCGCGGCGGGGTTGGGTCCATAGCCTTCAAAGATGCGGTCGGGAATATAGATCTCGGCCTTCACGCCGAAATGCGTCAGGAACCGGTACATCAAGGCAGAGGACGATGCACCATCAACATCGTAATCGCCGAAAATCGCAACCTGCTGCCGGCCACGGATCGCCTCGACCAGACGCTTGGCAGCGGTCTCGCAATCCGTCAACGTATAGGGATCGGGCATCAGATTGCGGAGCGTCGGGTCCAGAAACTCAACAGCCTCCTCGACGCTTACTCCACGCCCGGCAAGAACGCGCGCAATCAGATCCGGGAGACCATGCATCTGCGACATCGCAAGCGCGCGGTTCTGGCCGGCCTGATCCAGCCGCGCTATCCAGCGGTTGTCGAGAACCGATTTCTCCACACCCAGAAACGCTCGCTGTACAGGATCGGCAGGTTCTAAAGTCATTTATCTCAAACTAGATTGGTGGGCGTGGGGGCGAAGGGATTCAACGCCCAGCTAGATAGTCTATCGATTTCCGTCACGCGTTCCCCGCATGGTTTTGCGCGGCTCGAGCAGAGCCGTTTCGACCCTGTTGATCAGCAAGCGTGAACCGGCGCCCGTCAGGTGTCCGTAGTCAAATTGGATCGGCAGGTGGGCGGCGTCCCAGACGGTACAGTTCTTGTCGGGACAAAGCGCCTTGTAGACAGAGATGTATTCAACCCCAGCCCTTCCCAACTCCGCGCTCATGATGCGATCCGTATCTTGTTGGTCATCTACGCGATACTCCGCAACGAGATCAGGATCGCCGTAATACAATGATTTCGCCAGGACCTTGGGTAACGGCTCCTCATACTCCACAATCGGACCAAAGACGAGAATGCGATCAGAGTAATGCTTCAACCATTCAACTGTCTGCAGCAAGCCCGGAAGATCTGACTGCTTCCACCGTGCCGAGAGCATGATGGTATCCACGCGGTGCTTCGGCAGAAAATCGTTCATCACAAAAGACATCAACTTCGTGCAGCGCTCCGCGCCCGTCGAACCGATCACGGGTTTGCAGCCCGAGGCGGAGGCCTGCAAGACATTGATGCTTCTTGTGGCAACCAGCCCCGCGTAGAGATGGGCGGCATGACTGTCACCGATTAGCAGATAGTCCGGCTTCACATCCGAGATGGCGAGACATTTGTCGGATTGGAACTTCTCGGGATTGTCGCTCGCGGACGACAGGAAACATGTGCCGCTTCGATAATCGGTGGCGTTGCCGGAATACCGAAAGCCATCCAGCGTCTCGACACTCGGCGGGACCTGCCAGACCGCCTGCGAAAGAAGCGGTAAGGACACTGCGGCGACGGACATCGCAGACAGGCAAATCACGCCGTAGCTTACAGCACGAAGACTGCTTATCCCGTAAGGCGTTCTCCTAAAGGGCGATTCGACGTATCGCCACGACAACACCGCCAACACGAAGCTGATCGCTATCAGCATGAGCTTTTCAAGGACGCCGTTCGGATCAAACAGCTCCGACCCGGCGAGCCAAACCGGCCAATGCCAGAGGTAGAAGGAATAGGAGACCAGGCCGACGAATCTGATGGCTGGAGCGCCCAGCATGCGTGACACGACCGTTCCACCACCTGCCCCGGTGTAGACAAGCAGAAGCGTCCCGATGCACACCGGCAACGCCGCCAATCCGGGAAACGGAATGGCCTCGGAAAGTCCGAAAGCGCTTGCAGCAATCAGCGCCGTCGCAAACAACGCCAAAGCGTTGGCAATCCTCGTATCTGATGGCCGCTGGAACCGCCCGATCGCCAGAAGCGCCCCCGCGAGCAACTCCCAAGCACGGTATTGCAGGAGATAGAAAGCCGCAGATTGGTCTACCGAGACCATCCATTGCGCCGCGGCGAGGCTAGCAACAGATATGGCCGCCAGCAAGCCAACAATACACATGCGCCTGACACGCGAAAGCATGAGCAAGGCAAGTGGCAGAAAGATGTAGAATTGCTCTTCCACGGAAAGCGACCAAGTATGAAGGACGTAATTCGACGCTGCCGCATCGTCGAAATAGCCGGCCTTGGTATAGAAGAACCAGTTTGAGATGAAAAGGAGTGACGAAATGACATTGCTCGCCACTTCGTGGGCACCCGAGGGCATCTTGGTGATGAACGCCCACGCCATTACTGCGAGATAGACGGGGACAAGGGCTGGAAATATGCGTCGTACGCGGCGATTATAGAATTCAACGATGCTGAACTCACCGCGTTCAATGGCGGAGTAGACTATTCCGGTGATCAGAAAGCCGGAAATCACAAAAAACATGTCCACACCGACGAATCCGCCGGGGACATACTTCGAGAAACCGCAGTGATAGAGAACCACGAAGCCGACGGCAAAGGCCCGCAATCCGTCGATGTCGTTTCTGTTCTTGATCATGTCTGCCGATAAACAACCCGCTTATGGCGATCTAGTCGCCTCTGTGCGCATTGTCTGGCTAATTGCAGGCGTGTCGACCTGAATATACGTCTGCCCACAGAACATTGGAACGAAGACGCCGGCAACAGTTGCGTGCCAGCGTCTTCGTCGTTGCGGTGTTCATCGTTGCCTTTGGCGGCAATTCTATGTCAGCGACCTAGTTCTCTTTCGGGCGCTCGATACGGATGACCTGTGGTTCGCCGACGTGGAAGCCCTCTTCCTTGATCGCGTTGACCGCCTTGCGCACCGAGTCCTCGGTCGTCGCATGGGTGACCATGATGATGGTCTGGTGGTGCGAGGGGGCGAGATGCTGCTTCGAGCGCTGCACGATCGATTCGAGCGAGATGTGGTTTTCGGCCATGTGCGTGGCAACACTGGCGAAGACGCCGGTGCGGTCGAGGACGGTCAGGCGGATGAAGTAGCCGCCTTCATGGCTCTGGATCTGCGCCTTGCGATAGGGCTCGAGCGCCTTGGCCGGATGACCGAGGACCGGAACCCTCTGCGCACCCGGGCGGCTCTTGGCGATATCGGCGATATCGCCGAGGACCGACGACGCCGTGGCATTGCCGCCGGCACCCGGGCCGACCATCAGCAATTCGCCGAGGACGTCGGATTCGATCGCCACGGCGTTGGTAACGCCATCGACCTGCGCGATGACACTGTCGACCGGCACCATGGTCGGATGCACGCGCTGCTCGATACCGGTATCGGTCCGCTGGGCCACGCCCAGCAGCTTGATGCGGTAACCGAGATCGGCGGCTGCATGAATGTCTTCGATGGAGATATTGGTGATCCCCTCGAGGTAGATATCATCGGCGGCAATCTGGTTGCCGAAGGCGAGCGTCGTCAGGATCGACAGCTTGTGGGCCGTGTCGTTGCCTTCGATGTCGAAAGCCGGATCGGCTTCGGCATAGCCGAGGCGCTGCGCTTCCTTCAAGCAATCCGCAAACGAAAGACCTTCCTTCTCCATCTTGGTGAGGATGTAGTTGCAGGTGCCGTTCATGATGCCGTAAACGCGCGAAATGGTATTGCCCGTCAGCGACTCCCGCAGCGCCTTGATGACCGGAATACCTCCGGCAACGGCCGCTTCGAAGTTGAGGAGCACGCCCTTTTCTTCCGCGATGGTCGCCAGGCCCACGCCGTGATAGGCAAGCAAAGCCTTGTTGGCGGTCACCACATGGCGACCTCGTTCAAGTGCCGTCTGAACGGCCACCCGGGCCGAACCTTCCGCGCCGCCGATCAGTTCGACGAACACGTCGATATCACCCTTGGCTGCCAGATCTTCCGGACGATCGAACCATTCGATGCCGCCGACATTGATGCCGCGGTCCTTGGTCTTGTCACGGGCCGAAACGCCCGTAATCAGGATCGGCCGGCCGCACGTAGCGGCAAGCTCGTTGCTGCGCTGCTGAATGATACGGACAAGCGAAGCACCAACGGTACCCAAGCCCGCAATGCCGATTTTGAGGGCATCTGCCATGGATCGATCCTGAAATGTGTCATGAAGGGCAGCCGCCAGAAGCGGCTGCCGTGAGGGATTACTATATCAGCGGTGAGCGTTCAGCGAGACGACATTGTGCATCGTCTGGTCCGCCGTGGACATGAACTTCTTGATGTTACGGGCCGCCTGGCGAATGCGGTGCTCGTTTTCGACGAGCGCCAGACGAACGTAATCGTCGCCCTGCTCGCCGAAGCCGATACCAGGCGCGACAGCCACGTCAGCCTTCTCGACCAGAAGCTTGGAGAACTCCAGCGACCCGAGATGGCGGAACTTTTCCGGGATCTTCGCCCAGGCGAACATCGTCGCGGCCGGTGGCGGCACTTCGAAGCCTGCCTTGCCGAAGCTGTCCACCATCACGTCGCGGCGGCGCTTGTAGACGTTGCGTACTTCGGCAATGTCGGAGCCATCGCCGTTCAGCGCGTGGGTGGCTGCAACCTGGATCGGCGTGAAGGCGCCGTAATCGAGATAAGACTTCACGCGCGTCAGCGCCGCGATCAGGCGTTCGTTGCCAACGGCAAAGCCCATGCGCCAGCCAGGCATGGAGAAGGTCTTCGACATCGAGGTGAATTCGACGCAGACATCGATGGCGCCCGGCACTTCGAGAACCGACGGCGGCGGATTGTTGTCGTCGAAGTAGATTTCCGAATAGGCAAGGTCTGAGAGCACGATGATGTCGTGCTTCTTCGCGAAGGCGATGACGTCCTTGTAGAAATCGAGCGTCGCGACGAATGCCGTCGGGTTCGAGGGGTAGTTGAGGATCAGCGCCAGCGGCTTCGGGATCGAATGCTTCACGGCGCGTTCCAGCGGCGGGAAGAAGCTCTCGTCCGGCTCTACCGACATGGAGCGGATCACGCCGCCAGCCATCAGGAAGCCGAAGGCGTGGATCGGATAGGTCGGGTTCGGGCAGAGGATGACATCGCCAGGTGCTGTGATCGCCTGCGCCATGTTGGCGAAGCCTTCCTTGGAGCCCAGGGTGGCGACCACCTGCGTATCCGGATTGAGCTTCACGCCGAAGCGGCGGGCGTAGTAGGCGGCCTGGGCGCGGCGCAGGCCGGGAATGCCCTTGGACGAGGAGTAGCGATGAGTGCGCGGGTCCTGGACCACTTCGCACAGCTTGTCGACGATTGCCTTGGGTGTCGGCAGGTCAGGGTTTCCCATGCCGAGATCAATGATATCGGCCCCGCCCGCTCGCGCGCTTGCTTTCAAACGGTTGACCTGTTCGAAAACATAAGGCGGCAAACGCCGGACTTTGTGAAACTCTTCCATTTCTTTCCCCACGGAAATGCGGCCACCATGACCGCCAATCGAAGTTCGTCCTAACTCCGGTCGCTTGCGATACGAACTTCACAATCGCGAGCGCCGTATTGATCAGACTTTGAGCGCGCGGCGATTCTTTGAGGGAATTCCGCGCAGACTGCGCATTATCAGGAAAATTTCATCTTCCGCTACTCGCGGAAGGCTTTGCTTCCAAATCACCGCGAAGGCAAGGCCTTAATTGTTGATTTCGGAAAGCGTGTCGGCGCCGTGTTCGGCTGCGAGCTTGCGATATTCGGCCACGCGACGCTGATACTCTGCCTCGGAGATCGTTCCAGCCTTACGCTGGGACGCCAGTGCCGACAGCTTGTGCTGAAGGCCCGCGGCTTCCTCGTCGCTCATCTGAACGTTCGCCGCCGTCAGCGGTGCACCGAAGGATGGATAACCATCGGGCGTGTGCGCCAGGCCGCTTTCAGTCGGCGCCGCACCCTTTGTCGGATTCATGACGACCGCCGTCGGCGCTGCCTGCTTGGCTGCGAACGCCGCCTTCTCCTCAGGCGTTCGCATGCATCCCGCAAGCGTCATCGCCGCGGCGGCGCCAATCAGCGCGATGCGGGTAACGTTTGCGATAATGCGAATGCCGTTCTTGGTCATGCCAGAGGTTCCAGATCCTAAGCTGCTTCGACTGTTAGATTCGTCGCACCCACAAAGCAATAGCATGAGCGCATCTCAGCGGAACTTGTTTTCTTGATCTTTCCAGATGTACAACTCGATATGTAGAGACATGCTGCCGCCGGAGGATATGCGTGACCGACAGCAAGCACGAGAGCGACGAGAAGGCGAAAGCCCCGAGCTTTGATGCGAAAGACCTCGATCCTTACCTCATGAAGGATCCGGAGGCGATGGCGATGAACCTGGCGCGCGCCTTGGAAAATCTCGGCAAAGCGGCCTCCGCCTGGCTTGCGCCTCGCGAGCGGGGCGAAATCAGCCAGAATGTTGCCGAGCCGATGGCCGATATGGTCAAGACGCTTTCCAAGGTCACCGAATACTGGATCTCGGACCCACGCCGGGCGTTTGAGGCGCAAACCCAGCTCATGAGCAGCTACTTCGGCGTCTGGATGCGGTCGATGCAGCGCATGCAGGGCGAATCGCCGGTTTCGGAGCCGGAGCGCAAGGACAAGCGGTTCGCGGACGAGGATTGGCAGAAGAATCCCTTCTTCGAATTCCTGAAGCAGGTCTATTTCATCACCGCCGACTGGGCTGAAAAGCTCGTGAGCGAGACCGAGGGCCTCGACGAGCATACGCGCCACAAGGCCGGCTTCTATGTGAAGCAGATCACCGCGGCACTTTCGCCGACAAACTTCGTCGCCACCAATCCTCAGCTCTATCGCGAAACGATCGCAACCAGCGGCGACAACCTTGTTCGCGGCATGAAGATGCTGACGGAAGACATCGTGGCCGGGCACGGCGATCTGAAACTGCGCCAGACCGACATGAGCAAGTTTGCGGTCGGACGGGACATGGCGCTGACGCCGGGCAAGGTCATCGCACAAAACGAGATCTGCCAGATCATCCAGTACGAGGCGACGACGGAGACGGTGCTGAAGCGCCCTCTCCTCATCTGCCCACCGTGGATCAACAAGTTCTACATCCTCGACCTCAACCCGCAGAAATCCTTCGTGAAATGGTGCGTGGACCAGGGACACACGGTCTTCGTCATCTCCTGGGTCAATCCCGATACACGCCACGCTGAAAAGGATTGGACCGCCTATGCCCGCGAAGGCATCGACTTCGCGCTGGGGACGGTTGAGAAGGCGACGGGTGAAAAGGATGTGAATGCCATTGGCTATTGCGTCGGCGGAACGTTGCTTGCGGCCACCCTTGCGCTGCATGCAAAGGAAAAGAACAAGCGCATCAAGACGGCCACGCTCTTCACGACGCAGGTGGACTTCACCCATGCCGGCGACCTCAAGGTCTTCGTAGACGAGGAGCAGCTTGCGTCGCTCGAGGCGCAAATGGAGAAGGTGGGCTATCTCGACGGATCGAAAATGGCGACGGCTTTCAACATGCTGCGCGCCTCCGAACTGATCTGGCCCTACTTCGTCAACAATTACCTGAAGGGTCAGGAACCGATGCCCTTCGATCTGTTGTTCTGGAATGCCGACTCCACGCGCATGGCAGCGGCAAACCACGCCTTCTATCTGCGCAATTGCTACCTCAAAAACGCGCTGACAAAAGACGAAATGGTTCTCGGCGGCCAGAAACTGTCGCTGAAGGACGTGAAGATTCCAATCTACAATCTTGCCACGCGGGAGGATCATATCGCGCCCGCCAAGTCGGTTTTCCTCGGCAGCCAGTTTTTCGGCGGCAAGGTCGATTTCGTTCTCGCTGGGTCCGGGCACATCGCCGGTGTCGTCAACCCGCCGGACAAGAAGAAGTATCAATACTGGACCGGTGGCCCTGCCAAACACGAATACGAAACCTGGCTCGATACAGCGGACGAGGCCCCCGGCTCCTGGTGGCCGCACTGGCAGGCCTGGATCGAGGCAAAGGACGACAAACGCGTCCCGGCACGAAAGCCCGGAGGGGCTGCGCTCAACGCGATCGAAGAGGCACCGGGAAGCTACGTGACCGAACGAGCGTGAGCTCACAGGATTCGGTAACGCCCGATCACTGCAGGAAGATAAGGCTCGCTGGCGTCGGCGGCAGCGGTTTCGTGGTCACACTGCCGAAGCCGGCTGCCTTCGCCATCTCACCAAACTCCCGCTCCGTGTAGGCATCGCCCTTCGGTGTCGAGGCCAGCATCACCAGCGCAAACGCAGCCGGAAACTCTGGTGAGACGCGATCGTCGTTCGGAACGAACTCGACAATTGCGACCCGTCCCGCCGGCGCCAGGCTTGCCCGCGCCTTCTTCAAAAGCGTGACACATGCATCGAAATCGAAGTGGTGCAGGAAATTGGGAAGCAGGATGAGATCGTAGTCACGTCCCCAATCGAGATCGAAAGCGCTGCCGGGCTGGAAGCTGAAGCGTGCGGCGACACCCGCCTTCGTCGCATTCTCCTCGGTCACGGCAAGGACCGGCTTCCAATCAATGGCAACCACCCTCGCCGCTGGCGCTACCTTGGCAATCTCTATGCCGAACGCACCGGGACCGGCTGCAATGTCCAACACCTTGGCCGGCGGCTTCGGCCACGTCGCAACGTCCGACGCCAGGGCCATCGCACTCGTGCCCGTAAACGCCCCCATGGCGCGGGCAAACTTCACCCACACGGGATTGCCGGCCGATACGTTCGCCAAGCCAACGGAACCACCGTTGCGAACATAGGCTGCGGGGTCGTCGAGCAGAAGCGACAGCATCTGCGGAGCGGCCAGAAAATCGATCGCGGCGCCCATGTAGGCTGGCGAATGACTGTTGAGGAAGACCTTGCTCGATGGGGTCGGCGCATAGGTCTCGCCGCTCTTCGTCAAAAATCCCGATACGACGAGGAAATCGCAGAGTATCCGCACGCCGCGCTCGGCACACCGCGCCTTCTCGGCCACCTGCCTGGCGGTTCCGCCGTCGCCCAGAATTGTGACGAGATCGATCTCGATCGCCGCCTTGATCGCCGACGTCTTGCGCGTTGCGAACATGGCATCAACCAATAATGCCGGCGAGATATCGCTGCCGGCCACACCATCCGTCGAAGACATCGGCTTCTCCCAAAGGCGGGTTGTCGTTGCGCTTTTATAGCAGACTTTGGTGCCAATAACACATTTCACTAATATTCAATTTAACACAAAAGGATAGAGGCGAATTGGCTTGAATCGGGAGGCTGAAGCGTCGAGACACGACCCCAAAAATCGTATCTGCGCGCCTTCTAATCGAACAGATAAATCGCTCACGTAAAGAAATTGGTTACCATAATTCGTCATCCTAGAAATCAGCCGGAAATGATGCCGGGCCGCATTTTGGCCCCGTTGCTCCGTTACCGGCCCCGGCGAAGAAGTATTCACCTGTCAGTACCGCCGGCCTAGTAACGAGTTGTGAAAGACGAGTGTCATGGCGTTTGCGGTCGATGTGTTTGCCAATACCAGGCCCATAGGTAAGTCCATTTCTCGTTTACGCCGCTCATTCAACTTTCTCTCGGGTGCAACTCTTGTTGGTGCTAGCTTTGCAGCTTCTGCCTGGATCGTGACAACGATCGCGGCGATGCATGTGGCTGCGCCGTCGACACCGGTCAGATCGCTCACGGACATAACGCTCGCACCCAAGGTCGCCGCCGTCGCACCGGCGAAAGAGCGCCTGGTCCACGTTACGAAATTTTCGCGCCTGGGCATGCTGACTGCCGAGAAGGCGCCCAGCCCGTCCAAGAACGGTCGCGTTCTGGCCCCCTCGGCGCTGATGACGGCGTTCATTGGTACTTCCGCTCCCGTCGCCGTCGCGGAAGCCGCGCCGCCGCACGCAGCAACAGTTGTCGCGTCTGCAGCACCTGCTCAGCAAAAGACCAAGGACGACAGTTTGCCAGTCGCACCAGCCGCGACCAAGATGGTGGCATCGAACGATCGCATCGTCATTCCGTCAAAGGAAGAGGTCGCGGCGATTGAAGGCCCGGCGCTTCTTGCGCTTGCCAGCGCACCACGCGCGACGACCGCACCGAACAGCGGACCCACCAAGACTGCGGACATCGAGGTCGCGAGCGTCGCGCCCGACACCGAGATGAAAGGCGCCGCACAGGATAATGCTACGCAGCCGTTCGATCTGGTCCTCAGTGATCGCGATGCATCGATACCGCTGCCGATGGCCCGCCCGGATGGGCTAAAGCGCGCGCCTGCTGCGGACCACGCCTCTCGCCCAGCCGAACCCGTCCTCGCCTATGCACGGCCGGACGTCGGCGACGACGAGGGCCAGATCCCGATGGTGCCGAAGCGGTCCAACGCTGTCGCCCGCAATGGCGTAGCCGTCTATGACATCTCTGCCAACACGGTCTACCTTCCGAGCGGCGAGCGCCTTGAAGCGCACTCAGGTCTCGGAAAGATGCGCGACAATCCCCGCTTCGTGCATGAAAAGAACCGAGGGCCGACGCCGCCGCATACCTATCAGCTCACCATGCGCGAAAGCCTGTTCCACGGTGTCGAGGCGATCCGCCTCAACCCGGTCGGCGGCGCAGGCAATGTCTACAATCGTGTTGGTCTGCTTGCGCACACCTACATGCTCGGCGCCCGCGGTGATTCCAACGGCTGCGTTTCCTTCAAGGATTACAGGCGCTTCCTCGCTGCCTTCAAGCGTGGGGACATCCGCCAGCTGGTGGTCGTCACCAGCATGCAGAGCAAGCCGTCATCAACCCTTGCCTCCCTGTTCTCGTCGCGCTCCTGATCCAAGGGGCGCCGATCGGGCCTGAACCTATCGGCAGCGGACAGAAATCATGGTCCTTCCATTGATGGCGATGGACGAACCCGGCATAGCTGCATTATGAACGACTGAGACAATTTCTGCTAAGGCCCTGCAATGGTGAACTATATCGAAGCCTCCTCCGCGCCCGCGAAAAACACGGGCGCCATCAGGCTATACGGCCCCGAGGCATTCGAGGGGATGCGAAAGGCATGTCAGGTGACTGCGCGCTGCCTTGATGAATTGGAAGCGATCGTGAAGCCCGGCCTGCCGACCGACGCGATCGACCGGTTCGTCTTCGAGTTCGGCATGGACAACGGCGCCTATCCCGCGACATTGAATTACCGCGGCTATACCAAGTCCACCTGCACGTCGATCAATCACGTCGTCTGTCACGGCATCCCTGACAACAAGCCGCTGCGCGAGGGTGATATCGTCAACATCGACGTGACTTACGTGGTCGATGGCTGGCATGGCGACTCCAGCCGCATGTATCCGGTCGGCACGATCAAGCGAGCTGCCGAACGGCTGCTGGAAGTCACGTATGAATCGCTGCTACGCGGGATTGCCGCTGTCCGTCCCGGCGCGCGCACCGGCGCCATCGGTGAAGCAATCCAGACCTATGCGGAAGCGGAGCGTTGCTCGGTCGTGCGCGACTTCTGCGGCCATGGCCTCGGTGCGCTCTTCCACGACTCTCCGAACATTCTGCACTACGGTCGCGCCAACGAAGGCCCGGAACTGCGCGAGGGCATGATTTTCACGATCGAGCCGATGATCAATCTCGGACGCCCGCACGTGAAGGTCCTGGCCGACGGCTGGACCGCGGTAACAAGAGACCGCTCGCTATCGGCTCAGTACGAGCATGCGGTCGGCGTCACGGCCACGGGCTGCGAGATCTTCACCCTGTCTCCCGGCGGCCTTGATCGCCCTGGGTTGCCTCCCTTGAGCCGATGAGTGGTTGATGGCGAAGGATCCCGTTTCACAAAGTGATGACGAAAAGGCCTTCGCGATCAGCGAGGCCCCGGACGAACGCCTGTTCTTCGCCGAACAGCATCCGGCCAGGGCCCCAGCATCATCCCATCAAGCGGCGCCCGCGAGTGCGGTAGAACACTACCATGGACATCGCGAGCGGCTGCGGAGCCGCTTTCGCGAACATGGCGATACGGCGCTCGCCGACTATGAACTGCTGGAACTGCTGCTCTTTCGCCTGATCCCACGTCGGGATACGAAACCGATCGCCAAAGCTTTGCTTGATCGCTTCGGCTCACTGGCAGGGGTATTCGGCGCGCCGATTACGCTCCTGCAGGAGATAAAGGGGATCGGCGAGGCCGTAGCGCTCGACCTGAAGCTTATCTCGACGGTCGCCCACAGGACGCTGAAAGGCGAGCTGCGCGGCAAGCAGGTTCTGTCGTCATGGTCGTCCGTCATTCAATATTGCCACGCGGCCATGGCGCATGAAACCCGCGAACAGTTCCGCATTCTCTTTCTCGACAAGCGCAACGCCCTGATTGCCGACGAGGTCCAGGGACTTGGAACGGTCGACCACACGCCGGTTTATCCGAGAGAGGTGGTAAAGCGCGCGCTGGAGCTCTCCTCCACCGCGCTCATTCTCGTGCACAATCACCCGTCCGGCGATCCGACGCCGTCGCGCGCCGATATCGACATGACCAAGATGATCATCGATACTGCAAAGCCGCTCGGGATCGCCGTTCACGACCACATCATCATCGGCAAGGAAGGTCATGCAAGCCTCAAGGGACTGCGGCTGATCTGAGGTCATCGGGCGGCGGATCGAACGCCACCAGCCGCAGAAACCCAAGTTTGGGTCTCTTATTCCTGAGCAATGCTCGTAAAACAATCTGTAACATTGACCAGCTACCCGTGGACACGCGACATATTGCGTCGCAAAATGATTCTAGCCTCCCAATCAGGACCACTTCATGTTCCAGTTCGATCTCGTTGTTGTAGGTAGCGGCCCTGCAGGTCGCCGCGGCGCAATCCAGGCTGCCAAACTCGGCAAGAAGGTGCTGGTCATCGAGCAGGGCAAGCGCGTCGGTGGTGTCTCCGTTCACACGGGTACGATCCCTTCCAAGACACTGCGCGAAACGGCGCTCAATCTATCGGGTTGGCGCGAACGTGGCTTTTACGGCAAGGCCTATCGCGTCAAGGATGAGATCAGCGCCGACGATCTGCGGCGTCGCCTCCTGATCACGCTCGACCACGAAGTCGAGGTTCTGGAACACCAGTTCGCCCGCAACCGTGTCCAGCACATGCGCGGCAAGGCGAGCTTCGTCGATCCCTCGACACTCGAAATCGTCAAGGACGATGGAGAAGTGGTCAAGGTCACGGGCGCAAGCATCCTGCTTGCGGTCGGCACCAAGCCGTTCCGGCCCGACTACATCCCCTTCGATAACAAGACGGTGCTCGATAGCGACGAACTGCTCGACATCGAAGAGCTGCCGCGATCGATGGTCGTGATCGGCGCCGGCGTCATCGGCATCGAGTATGCGACGATCTTCAGCGCGCTCGACACCGCCGTCACGCTCGTTGATCCGAAGTCGACAATGCTCGACTTCATCGACAAAGAGATCGTTGAAGACTTCACTTATCAGCTGCGCGACCGGAACATGAAGATCCTGCTCGGCACCAAGGCCGAAAAAGTGACGAAGCTCGACAATGGGAAGGTCGAGCTGCAGCTGGACAACGGTCGCCGACTGGTGACAGACATGGTTCTTTTCGCTGCCGGCCGCATGGGCGCGACCGATACACTCAATCTTGCAGCAGCAGGCCTCGAGGCGGACAGCCGCGGCCGACTCAAGGTCAACCCGGAAACCTTCCAGACCTCGGTGCCGAACATCTTTGCGGCTGGTGACGTCGTCGGCTTCCCGAGCCTCGCTTCGACCTCGATGGAACAGGGCCGCATCGCGGCGCGCGTTGCGATTGGCGCGGTCGCCAAGGAGCCGCCGAAATACTTCCCGTACGGCATCTACGCCGTGCCGGAAATTTCGACCTGCGGCCTCACCGAAGAGGAAATGAAGGAGCGCGGCATTCCATATGAATGTGGCATTGCACGCTTCCGCGAAACCTCGCGCGGCCACATCATGGGTCTCGATACGGGCCTGCTGAAGCTGATCTTCTCGCTGAAGACGCGGCGCTTGCTCGGCGTTCATATCGTCGGCGAAGGCGCAACCGAACTGGTTCACATCGGTCAGGCGGTGCTCAATCTGAAGGGCACGGTCGAGTATTTCGTCGAGAATACCTTCAACTACCCGACGCTGGCAGAGGCCTACAAGATTGCCGGACTCGATGCCTGGAACCGCATGGGCGATATCAAATCCGAGCTGTAATGCGCCTGGCTCGAATCGCCCTGGCGCCTCCCGCTTTCGTGAATACATACATCCTAACAACGGCTTAGGCGCATCCAGAACGGGTGCGCCTTCTTCGTTCGGGCTGCGCGACAAAGCGTGGCTTGTATTCTATGCCGTGTCTGCTAGCGTCGGTGACTGGGGTTCTCTCTTACCAGCGAGTAGCCGTGCAAGATTCGTCTGAGAATGCTGAACGGAAATTCCAGCTCATCCTCATCAAGCCGTCGCACTACGACGACGATGGCTACGTGATCCGCTGGTGGCGGGCAATGATCCCTTCGAACTCGCTCGCCGCCCTTTACGGCATTGCCGCGGATTGCGCTGAGCGAAAGGTGCTCGGACCGAATGTCACGATCGACATCACGGTGGTCGACGAGACCAATACGCGGGTCAATACCGCGGCACTTCTCAAGCAACTGAAGGCCAATGACAACTTCGGCATGGTGGGCCTGATCGGCGTTCAGTCGAACCAATATCCGCGAGCGCTCGATATCGCCCGCCCCTTCCGCGACGCCGGCATACCGGTATCGATGGGCGGGTTCCACGTCTCGGGCTGTCTCGCAATGCTGGACGGCACCGCTGTCGGCCTAGAAGCCTGCCGTGAAATGGGCATCTCCATGTTCGCGGGAGAGGCAGAGGGGCGCCTTGACAAGGTCCTTCAGGATGCTGCCAAGGGCGCATTGGAGCCGCTCTACAATTTCATGAATGATCTGCCGAGCATCGAAGGTGCGGCGGTGCCGTTTCTGCCGAAGGCCAATGTGGCGCAGACGCTGGGCCTCAGCACGAGTTTCGATGCTGGCCGCGGCTGTCCCTATCAATGCTCCTTCTGCACGATCATCAACGTGCAGGGACGCAAGTCCCGCTTTCGTACGGCCGACGATGTCGAGAAGCTGGTGCGGATGAATTGGGCGCAAGGCATCCATAAGTTCTTCATCACCGACGACAACTTCGCGCGCAACCGCGATTGGGAAGCCATCTTCGACCGGTTGATCCAGCTTCGGGAGAAGGACGGCATTCCGCTGGGCCTGATGATCCAGGTCGATACGCTGTGCCACAAGATCCCCAATTTCATCGAAAAGTCGAAACGCGCCGGCGTTACCCGCGTCTTCATCGGGTTGGAAAACGTCAATCCCGACAATCTGACCGTCGCCAAGAAGAACCAGAACAAGATCACCGAGTATCGCAAGATGCTGCTGGCCTGGAAGGCGCAGGGTATCATGACGCTCGCCGGCTATATTCTTGGTTTTCCGTCCGACACACCGGAATCGATCCGGCGCGATATTGCCATCATCCAGCACGAACTGCCGCTTGATGTCATCGAGTTCTTCGTCCTTACACCACTGCCCGGCTCCGAAGACCACCAGACGCTCTGGAGAAAGGGCGTCGAGATGGACGCCGACCTCAACATCTATGATGTCGAGCATGTGTGTACGGCACACCCGAAGATGACCAAGCAGGAATGGGAAAGCATCTACCAGGAAGCATGGTCGCTCTACTACTCACCTGAGCATATGAAGACGCTGCTGCGGCGTGCCGTTGCGACCGGTGTGCCGCTGGCCAGCCTTGTGAAAGTCCTCGTGTCTTTCGCCACGACCGTTCCGCTGGAAAACGTACATCCGCTGCAGAGCGGGCTGCTGAGATTGAAGCACCCTTCCGAGCGACGTCCCGGTCTGCCTCGCGAAAGCGCCCTCGTCTTCTGGCCGCGTTTCGTTGCGCAGACCATCGCCAAGCACCTCTCGTTCGGCGGCACGATCGCGCGGCTGGCGATCAGCGCCTTCTTCATCGCCCGCGACAAGAAAACGAGGAGCTACATGGACCAGGCTTTGACACCGGTCGGTGACCACGAGGACGAAACGCTGGAGCTCTTCACCAAGACCGCGGGCGGCCTAGCCGCTGTTTCGCATATCAAGAAAGTGGCGGAACTGACCCACGCCCATCAATCCAGTGGCGCGCTTTAGGACTCACCCCCAGCGCGTCCCCACACGGTGACAAGCTCTCGATGCTGTCCTTCTATTGCTGAGCTGTGCTTAGCTGGACAAGGTTAAGCACGGCAGCCGTCTGAAGCGTATCGATGAATTCGACGCATTCCCGCACCTTTCCGTTCTCGAATGTCATCTTGTCCATGATTTCGGTATCGAACGCCACGGGGCCGGCGCGCATCTGACCTCGGCGGTGAACGAATGCCACATTGCCGTCGACATGGATGGATTCGATCTCGATCCCGGCCATATCCCAATTCGCCGCCAGCTGTTCTATCGCAGCCCGGATGGCATCGACGCCCCTGACCGCATCGGTCATCGGCGACAGGTGCTGGTTGCCGACAACGCGGAATTCGCAATTGTCATCCAC
Organism: Rhizobium sp. S96; assembly: GCF_030382195.1. Lineage (NCBI taxonomy): Bacteria > Pseudomonadati > Pseudomonadota > Alphaproteobacteria > Hyphomicrobiales > Rhizobiaceae > Rhizobium > Rhizobium sp. S96. The sequence continues at coordinate 73,050 of NZ_JAUDRY010000015.1, read as the reverse complement.
CAGTGACATCAATCGGTCGATGTCACCATCAACGCGCGCCTTGAAGATTTCTTCTACCGCCTGCCTGAGATCCGCACCTGATGCCATTGCCCGCCCTCCTCTTCATGCACTCAATCTGAGCGCGATCGATAAAGATTGCAACTATGCAGCGCACGTCCTCTCCCATTGACGTATGACGTCCGGATTACGACGCCTCTCCTCAGGAACCGGAAAACAAAAAACCCCGCACGAGGCGGGGTTTCATGTCTAATTGGTACCGATGATTACTCGGCGCCTTCCTCGGAAGCCTTCTTCTTCGGAGCGGCCTTCTTCTTCGGAGCGGCTTCTTCGCCTTCGGCAGCTTCTGCCTTGGCAGCAGCCTTCTTCTTCGGAGCGGCCTTCTTGGCATCCTTTTCCGAGCCTTCGCCTTCTTCTTCAGCGAGCAGCTCTTCCTTGGTTACCTTCTTGTCGGTGACGTCGATTTCGGTCAGCAGATGGTCGATGACCTTCTCTTCGAAAATCGGTGCGCGGATCGAAGCAGCGGCGCCCGGCTGGCTGCGGAAAAACTCGAGGATCTGCTTTTCCTGGCCCGGATACTGACGCAGCTGCTCGTAAATGGCGCGCTGCATTTCGTCTTCGCTTACTTCGACGCCGGCCTTTTCGCCGATTTCGGAGAGAACAAGGCCGAGGCGGACGCGGCGCTCAGCGAGCTTCTTGTACTCTTCGCGAGCCTGCTCTTCCGTCGTGTCTTCGTCTTCGAAGGTCTTGCCGGACTGTGCGAGGTCGTTGGCGACCTGGTTCCAGATGCCGTTGTACTCGGCGTCGACGAGCGACGTCGGGGTCTCGAACTTGTACATTTCGTCGAGCTGGTCGAGGATCTGGCGCTTGACCTTCTGACGGGTCAGCGAGCCGTACTGCGACTCGATCTGGCCGCGAACGATTTCCTTCAGGCGATCAGCCGATTCCAGGCCGAGCTTCTTGGCCAGTTCGTCGTTGATTTCAACGTCTGCAGGAGCAGCAACGTCCTTGACGGTAACGTCGAACGTGGCTTCGGCGCCAGCAAGGTTCTTGGCCGGGTAGTCAGCCGGGAACGTGACGGTGATGGTCTTTTCGTCGCCAGCCTTGGTGCCGACGAGCTGGTCTTCGAAGCCGGGGATGAAACGGCCAGAACCGAGAACGAGTTCGGCGCCTTGATCGGTGCCGCCTTCGAAGGCAACGCCGTCGACCTTGCCGACGTAGTCCATGGTGATGCGGTCGCCGTCGGCAGCCTTACCCTTCTTGGTTTCGTAAGAACGGGCGCTTTCGGCAACCTTGAGAACCTGCTCGTTGACTTCCTCGTCGGAGATATCAACGACTTCGCGGGTGATCTTGACGCCCTTGACGGACTTCAGTTCGATCGGCGGCAGAACTTCATAGGAGAGCGTGAACTCGAAATCCTTTTGAGCGGCAAGGATCAGTTCTGCTTCGTCCTTGTCTTCCGTCATCGCGATTTCAGGCTGCGTAGCAGACTTTTCGCCGCGCTCAGCGAGAATGGAGGTCGGCTGTTCGCGGACGATCTCGTTGACGAGGTCGGCCATGATGGACTTGCCGTAAACCTTCTTCAGGTGAGCGGCCGGAACCTTGCCCGGACGGAAGCCGTTGATCCGGACCTTGTCCTTCACGTCGGCAAGACGCTCGTTCATCTTGGTTTCCATGTCCTTGGCCGGGATTACGACCTTGATTTCGCGCTTCAGCCCTTCAGCGAGCGTTTCGATAACCTGCATGTCTTCCTACCTTCAATTCGTGGCGGCCGTGCCCAGACGCCGTTTGTTTCGGTGAGCACGACGCCGGCAAGTTGCCGAGCGTGGCTTGTTCTCAATTCTTGTTCGTTCAGCCCAGGGCGGAACGGCGCTTGCTGCCGGGTAATGAGGGACACTTCTAGAGGTCCCCCCGCCTGCAAACTTTTGGTGCGGGTAGAGAGACTTGAACTCCCACGCCTTGCGGCACCAGAACCTAAATCTGGCGTGTCTACCAATTTCACCATACCCGCGTTCTCAAAAACCGCATGCATATGCCTGCACATGAGGCCTTCCGGAGCGCGGCGTCTCTATATCACCCGATTTGGAGGAGGCAAAGGAAAAATGAAGGGCAAATGACAGGGATTTCCAATGTTCACATGCCCTTTTTCGCACGGTACGGCGCGAAGTCAGTAGAGAGGCTCGTCGTAGGCCGGTTTGCCATCGACAAGCAGGCTGCGAATCTGCGGCGTACCGTCGGACGAAACGCGCACGGCGATCGAAACGTCGCCATCCTGCCGGGCCTGCTCCAACGCCCTGCCCGCGCCCTCCGGCACATAATAGCGCTCGATGCCATATTCGACATGGATGCTGTCGCCGGTTGACGAGCCATAGCTGTAGAACGGCCTGGTATGCAGGACGACACTTCCGTCCTGTTGCGGAAGAGGCTGGAACGCCGATTCGGCAACACTCCAGAAACCGCCGTCGCCCTGCTTCAGGCGTACCCAGAGTGTGCGTTCGCCGGGTTCGGCGGGCACTCCGCCGACGATCGACTGAGAGGGTACCGAGGAAATGTCATAGTTCAGCACCACATAGTCACCGCGAAGGAAATCGCGCGGATCGACGGGCGCTGTTTTCAACAGCACCTCTGCTCCGTTTCGCAGGATCGCGGCCCGACCTTCGATGATGTAACCAAGCACTGCCGTCTGAATGGCAGCAACAGCGATTGCCGCTACCCAATAGCGGCGTGCCGAGGGAACGCCTGCTGTAAAGATGCTCATTGGCCGACCTCCCCGGTCTTGATCGCAAATCTGCGCTCCAGGCGAATGACCACCCACGCAACCGCGGCGACGAACAACCCCGAGCACAGGAAGAGGCCCGACGTCCCCAGAATCGAGCCAACCGTCACCGACCCCAAATAAAGCAGCTCTATCGCAAACACCGTGTAGGCAAGATAGCGAACGGCGCCGTTGTCACGCCCCTGCAGCCCGATGGCCAGGATCGCTGACGCCAGGGTGAGGACGCCCAGTACAATCAACCGCCCGCCCTGATCGATCTCCACATGCAGGAAGAACAATCCGATGACCGCGACAAGAAATGCGTAGAAGGCCGGCGCAGCACCCGCCGTTTTAACAAGACGGGATAGTGGCGAGAAAGGCAGCCCGACGAGAATGAAGACCAGCATGCCGACGATGGCATAGGCACAGGCAAGCCGGATGTCCGAATCCAGCGTATAGAGCCAGGCGAGCCACCCCACGAGCAAAAGATAAGCAAGGTGGCGGGCGCGATCGGCGCCTGTATAACGCACCAGAGCGATGACCACGACCGCCATCAGCGGCGCCACCCACGGATGGAAGCTCATCCACCGCATGTCGTAGGCGTTGAGATAAACGGCGAAGCTCGCCCACGACAGGAAACCCGCGACCGCCGCAACAACCGCAGATCTGAAAAGCACAGCTGACACAGCGGCGATCGCAAACCACAGATACATGACGGCCTGCTCGTCCCCCGACAAATGATACATTTGTCCGACCAGCGAGATCGCACCGCCGAAACTCAGGGTCCCGATAACAAGCAATCCGCCGGCTGCGGCAACAGCTCCGCGCGCCAGGATGGCCGCGGCTCCCAGGTGCACAGCCCAGATCAAGGCTAGTATCACGCCGACGCGCACCAGACGCGGGATCTGCTCCCAGTTGGATGCAATGACGAGCAGAATGGCAGCCGCCAGCAGTATCGCCGCCAGAATCATCAGCACATTGCCGAGACTGAAGCTGGCGGGGCGTGTGTCGTATTCCTTGAGCAGCGAATCCGCTGTCTCATCGGTCAACAACCCCTTGCCGACCCACGTTGCTAAGTCTCTTTCCAGACGGCCGCGGTACATGCCTCACTCCGCAATATGCGCAACGCTGCGCCCCAATATGCAACCTTATAGACATTGATTGGCCGCGGAGGAAACGGGCGGCGACAAATTCCCCATGACATGAGTTTGGGGCCTTATCTTAATCTCGCGATAACGCCTGACACCGAAAATGGGACGCATCGAAGTAGCTATGCACGAACGGCATGCCCACCATGTCGATATTGCACTGCAAAAATCGGATAAGTCATACTATTTAAATGATCACAAGCTTGGGGTGGCGCCCCGGCCCGGTTCTCCGGAAAGCCTGCGAAGTTATCTTCGTAACGAGATTCGGAGCCGCGCACTCCTCCTCCCAGCGCACTCCGATAGACTGATGACACTCCTCCTCCCAGTCGTCAGTCACCTACACGACGCCCACCGGATCCTCCCCCGGTGGGCGTTTTCGTTTGCTCTGCCGCGATCGCGCGGGTCGGCAAAGACTACGGAGCTGCTCTGGTGGCGGGAGATCGATTGGCGGGGGACCAAGCCGACTCCTCAAAAAATCGGGGTTTCTGCCTATCCGTTAGTCAAATCCAGCCAAATCAGCCCAATCCACCCTTCGAGAAATGCAGCCGCTGCATAGGTGCTCTGAAATCTTGTCTCTGTTAGCTCTTCGCAATGCAACATACATTGCAGTCATCGAATTGGAAGTCAGCGCCGATGGGCGGCAGCTGGCAGACGAAACCCTCGGAAAGGGGACTTAGAATGAACTTCACACGCTCTTTCAACAACTGGCGCAAGTATCGTCAGACCGTCAGCGAACTCGGCCGCATGACCAACCGTGAGCTGCACGACCTCGGCATCGACCGCTCCGACATTCATCGCGTTGCTCGCGAAGCAACCCGTTAATACATAACGATCGGCTTCCTCCTAAGCAGATCGCCTTATTGAAACACCCGCTGCCTCAGGCCGCGGGTGTTTTCTTTTGTCCGTCAGCTGGATACCGCTCCGGTTGCGGCCAACTCCCGTGCCTTGCGCTTGCTCAAAAAATGACGACTGCTCATTGGGTGTGCATCATATGCACAATTGCATGGCAGGCGACTAATATTTGCACTGCACAATATGACTGCAGAAGCCTATATAAGCGTCAACCACGTTCGAGCGGCAATGACGCCGCCCGCGATTGTCATTCTGAGGAAACGACCATGAACCCTATTCGCATTGCAAAGAGCTGGATCAGCTACCGCCGTACGCTTACCGAACTTGCCAGCCTGTCGAACCAGACGCTGTCCGACATCGGTGTCAATCGCTACGAAATCCGCAACATCGCTTCCCGCGCATTCCGTTAATAGCGAGTGCGTGAAGCTTCCAAAACGGCGCCATGATGGCGCCGTTTTGCGTTTCTGGCCTATTGATTGCCTTGATCGACTTCGATCGCGCTGCGCGCTCTTGCGCCGCGCTGATCTCGATCAGCTATTGTACGGTCGCAGGCATGGCTGAGCGATCAACATCTAAATCCTCGTTGATGCCCACTGTGGATAAGCGCTGCGCGATATACTGACCGACGCGCAGCGCATTCGCCGCGATGGTCAGGCTCGGATTGGTTCCCCCGCTACTGGGAAAGAACGAACCATCGACGACAAATAGATTTGCAAGATCGTGGGCCTGATTGTTCGCATTCAAGACGGATGACTCAGGATTGTCGCCGAACCGGCACGTGCCGCAAGCATGACCGTAGTTCAGGTTTTGCCCTGTGCTGAGCAAGAACATCCGATGACCGGAAAAAGCGCGACGATAGAGTTTTCGAAACCGCGCTATTCGGCCCTTCAACTCATCACGCGACGTGTAGCGAAAGCGGATCTCGCCGGTCGTCGGTGAGCCGGGCAAGACTTGGTTCTCCCAATAGGGGCGGTCTTCCATGATCGAGGCGAAGATCGTAGCGCGCCCAAAAAACAAGGAGCCCAGGAAAGCAGGAATATGCAAGAGCGGCCTCAGCGATCGGGGCAATCGCAAGCGGCCCGTATCAAACCGCTCCTTCAGATACTGCAGAATGTTCGAACGGCCAGCGGTAAGCCCCGTCGATTGTATCTGGCCCAACTTTTCGCCTTGGTGCCAATAGAAGTCACGAAAGCCGATCGATTTCGCCGGCGACGAAACCCTGCCTCCACGGCGTGGCCAGACGGCGATAAAGTCGGAGATGTGGAACATCAAATTGCGTCCCACCAAACCCGATGAATTGGCAATTCCATTTGGCCAAAGCGGGCTCGCGGAACCGAGCATCAGAACAGGTGTCGACAGCGCGCCGGCTGCGAGGACATAGATCGTCGCCTTTACCTCGAATTCCCGCCCATCCTGCTGACACAGAAGGCCCGTCACCTCATTCGGACCGGCCCCGATGCGCTTGGCAACACACCTTGCAAGCAGATGCACCCCGCCTGATCTGATGGCAGGATCGAGAAAGGCATCGTATGCATTCATCTTACCGCCACGGGAATCGCTGTCGCCGGCGGTACGGAGCTCATATGGGTTCATGCCGTTGGAACGCAGCGATGCGAAGAAATGACGGTCGGTTGCATTCAGCGAAACGGTATTCTGAAGTTCCTCGGCGTCCGACTGCAAGGGATCCCGACCGCCGCGTGCCTTGAGGCATTCTTCCGCAAGCCGGTAAAATGGCGTCAGGTCGTCGTAAGAGATCGGCCAGGAAGGTGTTGGATTGCCGCGATCGTCAGCTCTCCTGAAGTCATCGCGCTGAAAGCGCTCGAGCGTGCCACCGTATAGAATCGTGGAGCCGCCCGGGCCGCACCCCAAGGCGGGAAAGAATCTAACGTTGGAAGCATCGACTGTTGCTTCAACGGGGTGAGGCCAAAGGCCCGCGAGCATCCGCGTCTCGGGATCGAAGCTCTCGTCGTCCGAGGCGTCTTTGTCGAGTTCCGCTTCGCCCTTTTCAATGATCAGAACGCTAAATCCGGAAAGGGCAAGGGAATAGGCCAAAGCAGATCCGCCCATGCCCGCCCCAACGATCGCCACATCCCATCGCTCCGAACTCAAGTCGCACATGGTACCCCTCGCACGCATACACAACGCTCACTAAGCCGACGAAGTATATCGATGCGACGAGGCGATGATAGCTGCCTGGATCCTATACTAATTGTGAAAAACCGCCTGCTTTTGGATGTATCCATGTCCTATACATTCGACTCTGGCTCGATGGTGCTTACTCAACGCAAAGTGCAAAGCCACCTTGGAACAATCGGCGATGCCAGCCATTAATGAGGCAGCGGCGTTGCTCCCGTGGCGTTGCTTCGGCAGGCGGTCACGAGGGCCGCTCGCTGGAAATGTCAGCCCGGTGTCGGTCCCTCCGCACCGGGCTTTCCTTTTCCAGGATACGGATTTTCCCTGTAGTACCGCTGCCGAGGTAACCTTACCGACTAACCATCGGCCAAGGTTGGAATTGCACGTATATTCCAAAGCGCTAACGTCTAGATAGCGGTAAGAAGGCAGCCGTGGTCCGATGGGGTCGGATCGGTAGGAGCCCGTCCTGGCTCGGGCCCAGGGCGGGCTTTTTCACGTGCGATATCCCCATGGAACGCGCCTTGGCGCTCTTTTGGCGGATCGCGTTGGCCGGAGCCCCAAACCTCTGGACGAGCCCCTTGTGAGCCGAAGCAATCTGCTGCCCCATAGAGAAAAACGACTTCCTTGCCGGTGCCCGGAACCTTTTTCTGAAAGCCGCGTTTTATGTCTGCAACGCACGCCCCAAACACGTTGCGCGCATGGCTGGCAACCGCCCTAAGTGCCAGCCGACTTCAAAGCCCGGTGCTCCCCTAGCGCCGGGCTTTCATCTGTCAGCCGCGGAACGAAGCCGGAGGCTCCAACGAACGATCGCGAAAAAGCTATAAGAGAACGCGCCTATTCAATCTGGGAGCGCGAAGGCAGGCCCGAAGGCCGGCACACAGACCATTGGCTGCAGGCTGAACACGAGATCAGCCACTCAGCCGACCAGCTGGAAGGCGACGATCTCCCACGACTTGATGCCATTCGTGAGGCCGTCAGGCAGCACACCGACAGCTTTATTGTCGCGGCGGATCTCGAGGATGCCGATCAGCGTGAGGCGGCTCCGGGTACACGCGAGCAGCCGTAGCGATGCACTGTGATTGCGGAGGTCGCATTGTGCAAGAAGCATCAAGCTAGCGATCGAGGTCTAAAGATTGAGGCAAGACTGCCTAATCAATATTTTGGGTACCCATTGGTTCTTTTATTTTCACGCGCCTCTGGTATGACTCATCTAGGATCGCGCGGGACACCCCCCCGGCCAATCGGGACACCACTCCCAATGCCCCTGCGCGATCCGCTTCCCGATTGATCGTCTATATTAAGCGGGCCCACGGTCGCCGACCTATCGTTGGATCAGCTCTGGCTAACAGCGTCCAGTATCGACTTGCCGCTGCCGAGTTGCACTTCCTGATCTCGCGCCTTCACAAGATTTGAGAGACTTGCCTGTATCGACGCAAGCTTCTCCATCGCCTGATCTTGAACGCCCACTTCGGGCACGACCGTCCGTCGTAGATCGAGCAGCCGCTTCAATGCTTCATCGATATCGGTAACGTACTGGTTCATGATGTCCTCCGCTCGCTAGAGACTTCCATTCTTGTTGAGGGAATTTGCCGCGCCGGGTTTGTGGCGGTCAAGAGCATCGCGCGCCGTTCGCCGCGCGGCCAGATGAAGGCCGGTTCCTTTTCCTTGTCGTCGACGCCCTGGGAGAACGCCGCGAACCCGACGAATGCCTGAAGATGTACCCAGTCGTTGATTCTTTCGGTTCCATGTCCCCGGCCGGCGTGATAATCAGCCGCCATGAACACGACCTCTACTTCTTCCCCCATCCATGTCATCGGCGGCGGGCTCGCCGGCTCGGAAGCCGCATGGCAGATCGCCAGCGCGGGCGTTCCCGTCGTCCTGCACGAAATGCGCGGTGTGCGCGGCACCGACGCCCACAAGTCGGACGGCCTTGCAGAGCTTGTCTGCTCGAACTCGTTCCGCTCCGATGACGCGACCAGCAACGCGGTTGGCGTGATCCATGCCGAGATGCGGATGGCCGGATCGCTGATCATGGCGTGTGCCGACCGCCATCAGGTTCCGGCTGGCGGAGCGCTCGCCGTCGATCGCGACGGGTTTTCCGACGCGGTGACCAAGGCGATCCACAACAATCCGCTGATCACCGTCGTTCGGGAGGAAATCACCGGTCTGCCGCCGAAGGAGTGGGGCCTAGCGATCGTCGCGACAGGACCACTGACGGCCCCTTCCCTTGCGCAGGCCATACAGTCCGAGACCGGCGCTGATGCACTTGCCTTCTTCGATGCCATCGCGCCGATCGTGTATCGCGAGAGCATCGACATGGATATCTGCTGGTATCAGTCGCGCTACGACAAGGTCGGCCCGGGCGGCACCGGCAAGGATTACATCAACTGCCCCTTGAACGAAGAGCAGTACAATGCCTTCGTGGATGCGCTGATCGCCGGCGACACCGTGGGCTTCAAGGAATGGGAAGGCACGCCATATTTCGACGGCTGCCTGCCGATCGAAGTCATGGCGGAGCGCGGCCGCGAGACGTTGCGCCACGGCCCGATGAAGCCGATGGGCCTCACCAATTCGCATAATCCGACAGTGAAGGCCTATGCGGTCGTCCAGCTGCGACAGGACAATGCGCTCGGCACGCTCTACAACATGGTTGGCTTCCAGACGAAGCTGAAATACGGCGCGCAGGCCGAGATCTTCCGGATGATTCCCGGCCTCGAGAACGCCGAGTTCGCGCGCCTCGGTGGCCTGCACCGCAACACTTACATCAATTCGCCGACGCTGCTCGATTCGTCGCTGACCCTGAAGTCGCGGCCCGGCCTGCGCTTTGCCGGCCAGATCACTGGCTGCGAAGGCTATGTCGAAAGCGCGAGCGTCGGGTTGCTGGCCGGTCGTTTTGCAGCGGCAGAGCGCAAAGGCGAAGCCGTCTCGCTGCCACCGGCGACAACTGCGCTTGGTTCGCTCCTCGGCCACATCACCGGCGGCCATATCGTCACCGATGAAGAGCCCGGAAAGCGTTCGTTCCAGCCGATGAACATCAATTTCGGTCTTTTCCCGGAACTGCAACCGGGTTCGATCGTCAAGCCGGAAGGCGTGAAGCGCTTCCGTGGCAAGGACAAGACGATCATGAAGCGTCAGCTGATCGCCAAGCGGGCGCTCGCCGATTGCGCAACCTGGCTCGGTCAGGCCGCGCCCTTGGCGGAAACGGCCTGACAGGAGGGTTGGCGGGCACTTGTTGTCCGCCACTATCTCGCGAAGGCTAACCGTGCGGCTGCGGCACGATGCGGATATAGGGCTTCGGTGACGTCCAGCCCTGCGGATACTGTTTTTTCGCGTCGTCGTCCGAGACTGACCCGGCAATGAAGACGTCGTCGCCTTCTTTCCAGTTCACGGGCGTTGCAACCTTGTGCTTTGCCGTCAGCTGCAGGGAATCGATGACACGCAGCACTTCATCGAAATTCCGGCCTGTCGTCATCGGGTAGACCAGGATCAGCTTGATCTTCTTGTCGGGCCCGATCACGAAAACATTGCGGACAGTCTGATTGTCGGCCGCGGTACGCGTTGTCGGATCACCCGACACCAGCGCCGGCAGCATGTTGTAGCGCTTCGAGACCGCGAAATCGACATCAGCAATCATCGGGTAGTTCGGTCTGACGCCTTGCGTCTCCTCGATGTCCTTCAGCCAGCCCACATGTCGTTCCAACGGATCAACGGAAAGGCCGATGATCTTCACGCCGCGCCTGTCAAATTCCGGCTTGATCTTCGCCATGTAGCCGAGCTCGGTCGTGCAGACGGGGGTAAAATCCTTCGGATGGGAAAACAGCACAGCCCAGGAATTGCCGATCCAGTTGTGAAAACTGATCTTTCCTTGCGTTGTCTGAGCTTCGAAATCCGGGGCGATATCATTGATTGCAAGCACCATCATGCGCCTCCATCGCGTTGTGAAACGGTTTCAAACATTCACCGGATGAGGCAAAATCTTGCGCCCATTTCCAACATGAGGCAATGCTAAAAAAACAACGCAGTGCAGCGCTTGACCACGCGATGGGCCGGCGTCGGCCGGCGCGGGCTAGTGGCGATTGGCAGCCGATGGATTGGTTGCCGGCAACTCCTTGTCGGGATCGGCGACATAGTTGCCAAGCAGCCAGAGCGACACTTCGGACGCCTCTCTTGGAGAGGCAAACTCGAAGGTGGCGTTGTGATGGGGCGCATCCAGAAACTGGATGCTCAAGCCTCTGCCCGTTTCCGAGCTCAGCACACGCACTCTTCCGGGTTCGATGACATGGCAGGAATAATGCCGCTGCATGTTGCGCATGAAGCCCGCCTTGTTGTCGTGAAGACGGACAAATACGGCCTGCCCATCGGCAGTCGCCTGCAGCTGGCGAATCGCCTCATTCGGAAAGGCGCGATTGAACTCGATGATCGCGAGCCCGGTATCGTGCAGGCCATCTTCCTGGTTCCGCGACGCCATGCGCGTGGAGACGACAGCAATGGCGATGACGATGGCGAATATGGCGCACCAGACGATTATGCTCACGCCGTTCTCCGTTCAAAACATGGCAGCAGCACTATCCATAATGCACGAGCCTTGCGCGAGTTTGAACCCATCAGACTTTCTTGCGCACAAGAGCGAGTGTCATGCTGATCTGGCGGCGCCATTGGGACTGCTGAAGCGACCGCTCGAACAACCCTACGCCGGCCTTCTGGGCACTGGCGAGAACGTTGCTGGCCAGCGCCGCGGGCAGAAATGCCGGGAAGACGGCAGGCGCTATCGCGACATCACGCGCCTTGGCGAGATGGTCCCTGCCGAGACCGGCAAAGGCTTGGATCGCAGCCGAAATGCGCTGCTTGTCTTCCCCCGCAAGGAACGCATCACGATCAAGGCCGGTTGCGGCAAGGATTTCCAGAGGGATGTAAAGCTGGCCCCGGTGGCGATGCAACGGCATCAACAGCAGAAGCCCGGCGATGGCCTGGGCAACGCCAGCATGTCCGGCGGCTTCGGCGGACTTCGCAGCCTCTTCCGGCGACAGCACCAGGCTTGCCAGCTGAATTAGCGCGGATGCCGTTTCACCGGCATAGCCCTCGAGCGAGGTCCGCGTTTCCATCGGGTCGTCGTAAAGATCGAAGATGCGTGCGTCGATCATGTCGGTAAGTGTCTGGCGCGGCAGCCGATGTGTGTCGATCGCCGTCAACAGTGCCGATGCCACCGGATTGGCCTCGGTCGAACCGTGGGCGCTGCCCGCCAGCAGATCGCGCCAGTATTGCATGCGGACTTCGCCGGGAAGCGGCTCGTGCACGAGGTCGCGGATGCGGGCGAGTTCAGCGTTGAAGGCGTAGAGCGCTGCCAGCGCGCCGCGCTTGTCTTCCGGTGATAGCAGGCAGGCCAGATAACGGTCGCGATCGTTGTCACGCAGCATCGCCAGGCAGATATCCTGGTTCGTCATTGATTGGTCGGCCATGTTCAGACTGCGATCAACGCGGCAGCCACTGCGCGCGATTCCATGAGCATGATGTTGAAGGTGCGCACAGCAGCCCCCGTGTTCATCGAGTCGGAGGAGATGCCTGCGGCCTTGAGCGCAACCTTCAGATCGGCCGGGATCGGGCGCATGTCTGTTCCTGTGCCGAGCAGCAGAAATTCGATCTCGGCTGCCTCGGCAAGCACGCGCTCGAAACTCTCCACGGAAAGCGGTTTCGTCGCGTCCATGTCCCAGCCGTAGATTCCCGAAGGCAGGCAGAGGATCGAGCCGCGGTGCGACATGTCCGCAAAGCGGAAGCCCCCATTGCCATATGTATCAATCGGCGCGCGCCCGGGGAAATGCGCCTCGCGTATTTCTATGCCTCTTGCCATGGTCTCATATTGCCGGATTGCCGGTCTTGGTGCCCGGCTCCGCTGCATTCCTGTCTTGGTCGTTGTCGAACGCGTCCGGACGAAGTTTGAAAACAATCAGTACCGGCGCTGCGATGTAAATGGAGGAAAAAGTGCCCATGGCAACGCCGATGAGCATGACGAAGGCAAAGGAGCGGATCACTTCTCCGCCGAAAAGTGAAAGCGCCAGTAGCGCAAGCATCGTCGTCGCGGCCGTCAAGACAGTGCGCGACAGCGTCTGATTGATCGTTGCATCGATCAGGATCGGCAACGGCATCTTGCGGTAACGCTGAAGATTCTCGCGCAGGCGATCATAGACGACGACGGTGTCGTTCAACGAATAGCCGATGATGGTCAGCAATGCGGCAACGCTGGTCAGATTGAAATCCATGCCGGTCAACACGAACAGGCCGAGCACAAGGATGATGTCGTGCAATGTCGCGATAATCGCCCCGACAGCAAACTGCCATTCGAACCGCATCCATATGTAAATCAGAATGACCGCAAGTGATGCCAGAACGCCAAGCGTGGCCGCCTTCGTCAGCTCTCCCGAAATTGCCGGACCGACCACCTCGACCCGACGGAAATCGTAATCGTCGCCGAGTTCATCGCGCACAAGCGTGATCGCCGATTGCTCGGCATTCTCGCCGCCGCCCTGGGACTCAAGCTGGATCAACGCGCTCGCGGGATCGCCGAGCCGACGGACAGAAATGTCACCGAGGTTCAGATCCCCAAGGCGGTCGCGGATGTCGTCAGGATCGGCTGCACCCTGCTTTGCCTTGACCTCGACGATCGACCCTCCGGCAAAATCGATGCCGAGATGCATGCCGACGGTCGCAAATCCGATCATCGCGGCGATCGACAACGCTGCCGAGGCGGTGAACGTGTAGCGGCGAATGCCCATGAAACGGATATTGGCGCGGTCGAAGATACCCGTTCGCACATCCTTGGGCAGATGCTTCGGGTGACGTCTGTGCAGCCAGGTGACGACGATCCACCGCGTCAGGGTTACGGCCGTGAATACGGTTGTCAAAATTCCAGCCGCGAGCGTAATGGCAAAGCCGCGGACCGCGTGATTGCCGAGGAAATACAGGATGACGGCCGCGATGAAGATCGTGACGTTGGCATCGAGGATCGTCATGATCGCCTTGGAATATCCATGCTCAATGGCTTGGAAGAACGGGCGGCCAGATTTGGCTTCCTCGCGAATGCGCTCGTAGATGAGGACGTTCGCATCCACGGCCATGCCCATGATCAGCACGATCCCGGCAATGCCCGGCAGGGTCAGTGTTGCGCCGATAAGGCTGAGTACCGCGAGGATGACGATCAGATTGAGCAGAAGCGAGAGCGCGGCGATGAGGCCCAACCCGCGATAGAAGCCGAACATCAGACCGATGACGAGGATTGCGGCGACGATGCCAGCAACGAGGCCGGCGCGTGCCGATTCCGAACCGAGCGCGGGGCTGACAGTGCGTTCCTCGACGGTTGTCAGCGTTGCAGGCAGGGCACCCGCGCGCAGCATCAGCGCGAGGTCACGTCCACCCTCTTCCGTAAAGCTGACGGGGATCGCCCCTGCGCCATCGAGGATGGGAGCGTTGATCAGGGGAGCGGCCATCACCTGGTCATCGAAAATGATCGCAAGGTGGCGGCCGATGTTCTGTCGCGTTCTCTGCGCGAGCCGCTCGGTTCCTTCGGCATCCAGCTTGTAGGTGATCGAAACGGCCTGCGTCTGAGCGTCTACCTTCGACTGAACGTCAACGATGTTCTTGCTGGTGATAAAGTCCGCTCTGTCGACGAGGTAGGGAACTGGAGGATCATCCAGCGAGTAGAGTATTTCCGATGTCGCTGGCCAGCGTCCAGCCAGCGCTTCCTGTCCTGTCATGCTCTCGTCGATCATCCGGACAGAAAGCTTGGCTGGTTCGTTGAGAATATTCTTCAGCCGCTCCGGATCGACCGCACCGAGCGCTTCCACATCGATACGATCGGAGCCCTCCGGCTGAACGGTGAAATTCTCGCTGCCCATATCGGCAACGCGTCGACGAACGACTTCCAGCGACTGCGCTTGAGCCGCGGCCATCCCGCTGATGATCGCTGCGTCGGAGATCTGCAGCGTCAACTGGCCGCCTTCGGCCTGCTGCAAGTCGAGATTTTGCGTGGAGCCTCCGAAAAGGCCAGCCTTGGTGCTCACCACTAGGCTCTTCAGCGTGTCAACGGCGGCCTGAATTTGCGCCGGATCGGTGATTTTCACCGTCACCGTCTGATCGTTGCCCGTCAGGCCGGTGTAGCGGATATTGCCCTGGCGCAGCTTCGCACGCACATCCGCGACTGTGCTCTCGAGGCGTTCGCGAACGATGTCGGCCTTCTCGATTGCGAAGAGAACATGCGTTCCGCCCTGCAGATCGCCGCCGAGTGCGACGCGATCGTGAGGTACCCAGGACGGCAGGCGCTCAAGCTGCCTGTCCGACAAAAGATTGGGGGCCGCGATCAACACGGCCACCAGCACCACGAACCAGATCAGAATGGTCTTCCAGCGGGAAAAATGAAGCATTTTCTCTCGACGATTTCCGACCCGGCCAACCCGGTTCGCGGGGGTTGCCTTCGTTACGCTGCGTCGGCCTTCACGGGTTCGCCCTTGACGCGAACTTCAGAGATGCCGCTGCGAACGATGCGAACGCGGACGCCGTCAGCGATTTCAACTTCGACTTCCTTGTCGTCGACAACCTTGGTGACCTTGCCGACGAGGCCGCCACCGGTGACGACCTGGTCGCCGCGACGGATTGCCTTCAGTGTCTCTTCGCGCTTCTTTGCCTGTGCCCGCTGCGGACGGATCAGCAGGAAATACCAGACAACCATCAGCGGCACGAACAGGATGATCATTTCAAAACCCGAACCGAACGGCGATGCCGCGGTGTCGGTTGCAGCCTGGGCGAATGCCGGGGTGACGAACATGCTAAACTCCTCAAAACTTTTCCGGAGGCGGAACTTCGCCATTTTGCCGGGTGGCCGGACTATAATTACGGCCTTTGCGAATGCAACAGAAACAGCCGAAAACCGTACCGATTCCGTTGCCTAATAACCTTTCCGCTCGCAAAAGGCCATGCTACCCCGCTGCGAAAAGCGAACGGCTCACAGCCGCAAGGCCCCAAGGAGGACAAGCTATGGCCGAAGACGTCAACACTGTCATTCTCACCGAACTCCGCCGTCTTGCCGATGCGGTCGAACGGCTGGCAGGTCCGGCGCCCGCCGTCAACGACTGGGATGCGGCGGACTGCTTCGTCTGGTCGCCTGCCCGCTCGCATCTGCAGCCGGTTGCGCGCCCCAATCGCGTCGCCCTCAAGCTCATCCGGGGTGTCGATCGAGTACGTGACATCCTCCACGAGAACACCGTGCGCTTCGCCGACGGCTTTCCGGCCAACAATGTCCTCCTCTGGGGCGCGCGCGGGATGGGCAAATCCTCGCTGGTGAAGGCCGTGCATGAGGACGTCCGGCGGGAAAGCGGTGTATCGCTGAAGCTCGTAGAGGTTCACCGCGAGGATATCGCCAGCTTGCCGACGCTTCTCGACCTGCTGAAAAACACGCCACATCGCGTCATCGTTTTCTGCGACGATCTTTCGTTCGATCACGACGACACCGCCTACAAGTCGCTGAAGGCAGCGCTTGACGGTGGCATCGAGGGCCGGCCGGAAAACGTGCTCTTTTACGCGACGTCGAACCGCCGCCACCTTCTGCCACGCAACATGATGGAGAACGAGCAGTCGACGGCCATCAATCCGTCCGAAGCCGTCGAAGAAAAGGTCTCGCTTTCCGACCGTTTCGGTCTCTGGCTTGGCTTCCACAAGTGCAGCCAGGAAGACTACCTGACGATGATCGACGGCTATGCCGATCATTTCAAGCTCACGCTCGACCGGGAAAAGATGCACGCCGAGGCGCTCGAATGGGCGACGACGCGTGGTGCGCGCTCGGGCCGTGTCGCGTGGCAATACGTCCAGGATCTCGCCGGTCGGATGCGCATCGCGCTTGATCGAGCGGGATAGCGACACCACTGCCGAAACGACAAAAGCCCGGCTTTCGGCCGGGCTTTTGCTTGGTCCTCGATACGAACTACCTATTCGAGGAAAGTGATCGGGTTCACCGGCGTTGCGTCCTTGCGGACTTCGAAGTGAACCTGCGGCTGCTTGACATTGCCGCTCATTCCCGAGACCGCGACCGTCTGGCCGCGCTGGATCTTCTGGCCGCGGGTCACGCTCAGGGTGTCGGCGTTGCCGTAAACCGTGACGGTACCGTCGTCGTGGCGAACCAGGACGGTGTTGCCGAGTTCCTTCAGGCCATTGCCTGCGTAGATCACGACACCATTTTCAGCGGCCTTGATCGGCGTTCCCTGCGGTACCGAGATGTCGATACCGTCGTTGCGGCTGCCGTTGACGTTGGCGCCGTAGGCGGCGATCACGGCACCACGAACCGGCCAGCGATACTTGCCGATGCCTGTTGCCTCGGGGGCTGCGGATGCAACTTCCTTCTTGGCGGCATCATCGACGGTTTCCGTCGCAACAGGCGCCTTGTATGTTGCAGGCTGGGCTGCGGCGGTGGTCGTAGCCGACGCCGGCTGTGCGACCGGCTTCGGCTCAGCCTTGGCCGGGATCGATGCGGTCTTCATCGCATCGGGAGAACCCGCCCCGTTCGGAATGCTGAGTTCCTGACCGATGCGGATCGAACCGGCGCCGAGGTTGTTGGCGGCCTTGAGTTCATCGATGCTGCTGCCCGTCGCCTTGGCAATCTTGGCAAGGGAGTCACCGGGCTTGACGACGTAGGTGCCACCGGCGCCCTTCGGGCCCTTGCCGGCAGTCATTTTGCCGGTCGGATCGGCGCTCGCGACCGACTTGTCACGAGCGGAATTGGCGCCCGGCATGACCGCGACGTTCTGCTCCTGCGACTTGCCAGGCTGCGGCGCCTGACCGCCCTTGGAGAGATCTGCCGCCTGAGCAGCGGCCTTCGCGGCGCCGCCATTGTAGGTCGGAATGAGAATGATCTGGCCGGGCTTTGCGGCAGATGCAGTCTTCAGGCCGTTGGCGCGCAGGATTTCCTTTTCCGGCACGCCGTAGCGCCTTGCCAGCGTCGCGACGTTCTCGCCGGGGCGAAGAGTGACGGATGGTGCGTTGGTCGCCGACCAACCGGAAACCTTCGGCGTGGTGCCGGTAACGATCGAATCCGTGTCGGCCTTCGGCGGAACGATTACCGGCGCCGACCTCTTCGGAGCGACGGCAGCGGGGAAAGGCTGAGCGAGAGCAACCTGCTTTTCGTGGGCAGGAGCGACGGCACCCGGCGCCGACAATTCGGACCGCTGGACGGAGACCGGAGCGGACGCCATGCGAGCGCTGGAGCCGTAAGCGGGCTGCGCGGCCGGGTATGGCTGGTTCATCGCCTGGTTTTGCGTGGAATAGTCGGGCTGCATCGCGCCACCCTGAAGGTCGGCACGCGGAACCGGATCACCCTGGAGGCCGCTCATATTTCTGCGCGGTATGGAATTGGTCGTCATCTGGTCCTGACCGGACGAAGAGAACAGACCGCCGAAACGTGTCACATCGGAACTACATCCCGTTGCGGCACTCGCCAGAAAAGCCGCCATCAGAACATTACCGGCAGACTTCCCGAACTTAGGCGAAAGACTGAAACGCATGACTCGACCCACACTGAATAACGCAACCATTTGTGGGTATGATTAAAGCGCGTTAGTATTACCACCCGGTTAAAGCGCCGGAATCAGTGCGAATTTTTTGAGAAATTGCTAACCATAGGACGCGCCGCCAGCTCAGAGCTGGGATGCGATGCGCGGCACGATCGGCAGATAGGGAGAGTTGAAAAGCTCTTCGCGCTCGAAACGACTGCCGGTCTTCGTCAACCGCACAAGGCGACATTCGGTCTCGGAAATAATCAGCGGCGCGATCATGGAACCGCCCGAGACCAGCTGGTCGGCATAGAAGCGCGGCATCGAATTGAAGGCTGCCGTAACGAGAATGCGGTCGAAAGTCCCCTCGCCCGGCAAGCCTGCGCTTCCGTCGGCCTGGCGGACGATGACATTGCGGATTCCAAGTGATTCAATCCGCTTCTGCGCGTTGGTCGTCAATGTCTTGTAGCGGTCTATCGTCAGCACCCGCTCAGCCAATCGCGCGATAACGGCTGTCATGAAGCCGCTGCCGGTTCCCACTTCCAGAACACGCTGGCCAGGCTTGACCCGCAGCGAATGCAGGGTTCGGACAGCGAGATCGATACCTTCGACGAAGGAGCCGCATTCAATCGGGATGGTGCGGCTGGAATAGGCCTGCTCCGCAAACTGCGGCGGCACGAACAACGAACGCGGCGTTTGCTCGACAGCGGTCAGCAGGTCGATATCGGACACGCCTTCTGCCCGCAGCCTCAAAACGAGCGCCGCAAAGCCTTCCTTCTCCACCAGACGTGCCGTCAAAGCGATTTACTCCGTACCCGAAAGCGCCCGCGCCACGCGGTCCTGTACGGAATAATCAGTCAGATCCAGTTTCAAAGGCGTTACCGAAATCTTGCGATGCTTGAGAGCGTGAATATCCGTTCCCTCTTCAAAGGCGCCGGCACGCTCACCGAACTTCAGCCAGTAGTAGGGAAAACCGCGGCCATCGGCGCGGGCGTCCACCTGCAGGTTGAAGGCGAGCTTGCCCTGTGCGGTCACCTCGACACCCTCGACCTGTTCAGGCTGGCAATTCGGAAAATTAAGATTGAGGAACGTTCCCTCTGGGAGCTCGAGCGATATCAGCCGATCGAGCAAGGCGGGCGCATGCGCTTCACAGACGTCCCACGGAACCGTGCGTACCCCATCGGCGTGCATATAGGCCTGGCTGAGCGCGAAGGAACGGACGCCCTGCATCGTGCCCTCGATCGCACCCGCGATGGTGCCCGAATAAGTCACGTCGTCGGCAACGTTCGAGCCGGAGTTGACGCCGGAGAGCACGAGGTCCGGCTTGATATCCATGACCTGCTTGATGCCCATGATGACACAATCGGTCGGCGTGCCGCGCAGTGCGAAATGCTTGTCCGAGATCTTGCGCAAGCGCAAAGGCTCAGAGAGGCTCAGCGAATGCGCAAGCCCGCTCTGATCCGTTTCGGGCGCAACGATCCAGACGTCGTCGGAGAGTGTTCGCGCAATCCGCTCCAGCGCCGCAAGGCCTTCTGCGTGAATGCCGTCGTCGTTGGTGAGCAGAATGCGCATGAACTCAGGCCGCCCGTTCGATCTTCGTAAGACCACCCATGTAGGGCACCAGAACGTCAGGAACAGTCACCGAACCGTCCTCGTTCAGGTAGTTTTCGAGCACGGCGATCAGGCAGCGCCCAACGGCAGTGCCGGAACCGTTCAGCGTGTGGACAAACTTCGTCGCCTTGTCTTCCTTGCCACGGTAGCGAGCATTCATTCGGCGTGCCTGGAAATCACCACAGACCGAGCAGGAGGAGATTTCGCGATAGGTGTTCTGTCCCGGCAGCCAGACCTCTAGATCGTAGGTCTTGCGCGATCCGAAGCCCATGTCGCCGGTGCAGAGTGTCAGCGTCCGGAAATGCAGGCCGAGGCGCTTCAGCACCTCTTCGGCGCAGGCCGTCATACGCTCATGTTCGGCAATCGAGCTCTCCGCGTCGGTGATCGAAACGAGCTCGCACTTCCAGAACTGATGCTGACGCAGCATCCCGCGCGTATCGCGCCCTGCCGAACCCGCTTCCGAGCGGAACGACGGCGTCAATGCCGTGAAGCGAAGCGGCAGTTTCTCCTGGTCGAGAATTTCCTCGCGCACCAGATTGGTCAGCGTCACCTCTGCCGTCGGGATCATGTAGCGATCGTCGGTCGTCTTGAAGAGGTCTTCTTCAAACTTCGGCAGGTTGCCGGTACCGAACAGGGCTTCGGCGCGCACCAGCAACGGCGAACTGACTTCCGTATAGCCGTGCTCGCGGGTGTGCAGGTCGATCATGAACAAACCAAGCGCGCGCTCCAGGCGAGCGAGCGGTCCGGTCAGGACCGTGAAGCGCGATCCGGACAGTTTGGTGGCGCGCTCGAAATCCATGTAGCCGAGCTCTTCGCCTATTTCGAAGTGCTCCTTGGCAGGATGGTTCCAACGCGGCTTCTCGCCGGTGACGCGGGCAACCACGTTGTCGTGCTCGTCCTTGCCGACTGGCACATCGTCATGCGGGACGTTCGGAATACGCGACAGGGCGTCGTTCAACTCGTCGGAGAAGCGGCGGTCATCCTCTTCGGCTGCCGGAAGCAGGACCTTGAGGTCGGCGACTTCAGCCTTCAGCTTTTCCGCGAGCTCGTTGTTCTTCTGCGCCATGGCCGCGCCGATCTCCTTGGAGGCGGCATTGCGGCGGGACTGCATGTCCTGCACCTTCTGGACCGCGGAGCGGCGCTTCTCGTCAAGTGCGATCAGGCTTTGCGCAAGTGGCTCTGCCCCACGCTTGGCCAGTGCTGCGTCGAGCGCTTCGGGATTCTCACGGATCCATTTGATATCGAGCATCGTCGTTCCAGGTCGTTGCAAAAGGGATAACCCGGCCAAAGCCTGACCGGGCTTCGACCGGATGTTCGGAAGCGCTCATTGAGAGTGTTCGGTGATCGCTCAGACGTTGTCCGTCTTGGCAACGTCCGCAGATCCGTCAGACTCTTCGACCGCCTCGCGGGCACGCTGGCGTTCCACGAGTCGCGCCGCGTAGATGGAAATCTCGTAGAGAATGATGGTCGGCAGTGCAAGGCCGATCTGGGACATCGGATCCGGCGGCGTCAGCACCGCGGCCACGACAAAGGCGAGCACGATCGCAAACTTACGCTTCTCGCGAAGCCATTCCGAGGTCAGCAGCCCGACGCGAGCCAGCAGCGTCGTGATGACCGGCAGCTGGAACACCAGGCCGAACGAGAAGACCAGCGTCATGATGAGGCTAAGATACTCGGAGACCTTCGGCAGCAGCGAAATTGCAACATCACCTTCCCCAGGCGCCTGCTGCATGGTCAGGAAGAACCACATAACCATCGGCGTGAAGAAGAAATAGACGAGCGACGCGCCCATCAGGAACAGCAGCGGCGACGCGATCAGAAACGGCAGAAACGCCGCGCGTTCGTTCTTGTAGAGGCCAGGCGCCACGAACTTGTAGATCTGCGCGGCGATGATCGGGAATGCGATCACGAGGCCGCCGAACATGGCTACCTTCACCTGGGTGAAGAAGAACTCCTGCGGCGCCGTATAGATCAGCTGGGCTTTGGACACATCGAGATGCGCCCAGATCACAGCCCACTTGTAGGGAAAGACCAGAGCATTGAAGAGGTGCTTGGCAAAGATGAAGCAGATGATGAACGCAACGAAGAACGCGCCGATCGACCAGATCAGCCGCGTCCGCAGCTCCATCAGGTGTTCGATCAACGGCTGCGGCTTGTCTTCGATATCACCGCTCATGCATCACCCTTCTTTTTCCTTGTTGCCGTCTTCTTCGGAGCGGCTGTGGTATCAGCGGCGACCACCGCAGGCTTCTTCGCGGTAGCAGTCTTTGCCGCGGCAGGTTTGGCCGCAGCAGCCTTCGCCGGTGCCCGCTTGGGCTTTTCAGCAGGCGCGACTGCGACGGGTGCGACCGCGATGGCAGCAACGGCATCCGCCTTGTCCGCGACCTTGGCGCGCGGCTTGCGAACAGCCTTCGGCTTTGCTGCTTCAGCAACGCTGGGCATCTCGGCCGAGGCAGCGGGCTGCGGCGTCGGTGCTGGCATGACTGGCGGCGTTTCCGGCAGACTCATCGCCGGCTCCGGAGTGGCCATCACGCTCGGAGGCACTTCGGTCTTGTTGTCGACCGTCGTTGCCTTCTGCAGGTCGGCCTTGATCTCGTTGCCCATCTGCCGAAGCGGGTTCATGGCTTCGCGCAGGCTGTTGACGGGGTTGAGCTTCTGAGCGTCGCTCAGCGTCTTTCGCACGTCATCGAGATCGGCTTCGCGCAGCGCTTCGTCGAACTGGGCGCGAAACTCACCGGCGACCTTTCGGGCTTTCTGCGTCATTTTGCCGAACGCACGAAGCATCGGCGGCAGATCCTTGGGACCAACCACCACAATCAGTACGACCGCGATGACAAGCAGCTCGGTCCAGCCAATATCGAACATTCAAGGCTCCTGGGCGGGAAACGCGGGGGCGGCGTTTGCCCGGACGTGATTACTTCGTTTCGTCGGCCTTGTGATCGACTGTCTTGCCAGTCGTTTCCGGCGTCTCGTCGTCGTTCATGCCCTTCTTGAAGCTCTTGATGCCCTTGGCAACATCGCCCATCAGTTCGGGAATCTTGCCACGACCGAACAACAACAGCACGATGACCAGAACGATCAGCCAGTGCCACATGCTAAAAGAACCCATTACTCTAACTCCCTGTTGCGATGTCTGTTGATGTAAGAATTTCCAACACCAAAACCAACATCAAAATTCCCCTAGGATGACGCTTAATGTCACGGGATCGCCCTTGGTGACAAGCCATCTGTCATTCGAAAAGTTTTGATAAGCATTGTTTTCGCCATGCGTGGCAAAACAAAGACGGACCGAACTATTCCTCAGATGAGCCCCCGGGTGCCAGGAGGCCGAGCTCCTCAAGATCCAGCTGCGTAATCGGATCTTCATCTTCAGTCAGTTCATCACTCATGGAAGGAGACGGTATATTAAAGTTCGCGGGGATGCGGCCTGAAAGCAGCCCGGCCCCCTTCAACTCTTCGAGACCGGGAAGATCGCGCAGTTCCTCAAGACCGAAGTGATCGAGAAACTCCCGCGTCGTGCCGAGCGTGACCGGCCTGCCCGGCGTACGTCGCCGACCACGGAAGCGAACCCAGCCCGCCTCCATCAGAACGTCAAGCGTGCCTCGCGACGTCTGAACGCCTCTGATATCTTCGATTTCAGCGCGCGTCACCGGCTGGTGATATCCAATAATCGCAAGCACTTCCAGCGCTGCACGCGAGAGCTTCTTGACCTCATTGTCGTCGCGACGAATGACGAAGGACAGATCCGCTGCCGTGCGAAAGGCCCAGGCATCGTCCACCTGCACAAGATTGACGCCGCGGTGCGCATATTGCTCCTTGAGCTTCAGCATGATGCTGCGAACATTCAGGGCGCGCGGCAGGCGGTCGGCGATGAAACCCTCCGAGACCGGCTGCGCCGAAGCAAAAACCAATGCCTCGGCTATGCGCTCAGCTTCCGCGTAGGCGCGGTCATCGCTTTCCGAGCCACGGCTGTCTTCACTCTCGATTTCCTGGTCTTCCAGATCGGTCAAGCCGGTCGCTCCTGTTCAACGACCTGCAGTGTCGCATGTTTCGGTCCGCGTCGCATGTAGATCGGCTCGAAAGCGCCCTCCTGGCGGATTTCGAGCTTGCCTTCGCGTACGAGTTCGAGCGAGGCCGCGAAGGCGCTGGCGATGGCTGTTACCCTGTCTTCCGGCGACACCATGTATCGCAGCAGGTGCTGTTCCAGTGCGGTCCAATCGACGACTTCGCCAATCAGGCGGGTCAGCAACTCACGGGCGTCGGTCAGTGACCAGACGTTGCGGCGTGCGATCGTAACCTGTGTCACGGCCTGTCGCTGACGCAACGACGCATAGGCCGTCAGAAGGTCATAGAGGCTCGCGTCGTAAGCGGACTGCTGGCGATCCGGAATATGCTCCGGCGCCCCGCGCGCGAAGAAGTCACGGCCAAGGCGATTGCGGTTGATGAGACCGCTTGCGGCCTCTCGCATCGCTTCCAAACGCTTGAGGCGAAAGGCGAGCGCTGCGGCCATCTCCTCGCCGGAGGGCCCCTCGTCCTTCACTTGCTGCGGGATCAGCAAGCGGGACTTCAGGTAAGCCAGCCACGCCGCCATGACCAGGTAATCCGCAGCCAGTTCGATGCGGATGCGCCGGGCGCTCTCGATGAACTGCAGGTACTGTTCGGCGAGCGCCAGGACCGAGATGCGCGACAGATCGACTTTCTGGTTGCGGGCCAGATAAAGCAGGAGGTCTAGCGGACCTTCGAAGCCGGCGACGTCGATCAGCAGCGCGGGATCGTTGGACGCACGCTCGGCGCCGTTGTCCTGCCACAGCTTGTCCATCGGCGTTGCCGCTGCGCTCGGCCGTTCAGGCCCCTTTGTCGCGTTCACCCCGCCCTGCTCCTTTCGCGATCAGACTGTCGCAAACATGGCATCGAATTCGGCTCGGATAGCAGCTTCATCGGCAGCTTCCGCTATCGGGAACCCTTTCTCCACCGCCTGGGCACGCGCCAGCGGCTTGCCTTGCAGCGGCGGCACGTTTGCGACCACCTGCTGCATCTCGTCCATGTGACCGTTGCAATGCAGCACGATATCGCATCCGCCTGCAATGATATTCGCCGCTCGCTCGCCGATCGTGCCGGCAAGCGCGTTCATCGACGTATCATCGGAAAGCAACAGCCCGTTGAAACCGATGCGCTCGCGAATGACGCCGTCGATGACTTTCTTAGAGGTCGTCGCCGGATTGTCGGCGTCGATCGCGGCGAAGACGACGTGGCAGGTCATCGCCATCAGCTCGTCCTTCATGGCGATGAAGGGCGGAAAGTCGTGTGCTTCGAGCTCGTCACGCGAAACGTCAACGACCGGCAATTCGTGGTGGGAGTCTGCAAAACCGCGACCATGGCCCGGCATATGCTTCATCACCGGCAACAACCCGCCGGCCTTCATGCCGTTGGCTGCCGCCATACCCATCTCGGTCACAGTTGTCGGATCGTCACCATAGGCACGGTTGCCGATGACGTTGCTGCTGCCTTCGACGGGAACGTCGAGGACAGGCAAGCAATCGACATTGATGCCGAATTTCGAAAGATCAAAGGCATGCAGGCGCGACATCAACCAGGCGGCGCGCTTCCCCTTTTCCTTGTCCTTGCGATAGAGATCGCCGAGCTGCTGCCCGGAAGGATAATGCTGCAGGATCGGCGGACGGATGCGCTGCACGCGGCCACCTTCCTGATCGATCAGGACCGGCGCGTGCCAGCCGACGCTATCCCGCATTTCGGCGACAAGGTCGCTGATCTGGTTCGGTTCGGAGATATTCCGTCCGAAGAGGATGAAGCCCCAGGGGCGCTCGGCCTTGTAGAAGGCCTTCTCATCTTGAGTGAGGGAAAGGCCGCTGCAGCCCAGGATCATTGCTTTTGATTCGGTCATACCCGAATCATAAAGCTGCCCGCAGGAATTGCGAGCAGCGTCAACCGTCATTCACAAAAAAAGCGGCGGACAATTGCCCGCCGCTTTTTACTGGGTCTCTTCGAACGTTACTTCGAGATCAGGCAGGAGCCGCCTGCGGCACGATACTTTTCGCAGATCGCTGCGGCTTCGTCCTTCGAGCTTGCCGGGATGCGAACGCGATAGAATGTGCCCTTGCCTGCAATCTCAGCCTTGCGGATTTCGTAGCTGCGACCGCTAAGCACGCTCGCGAACTTCTTCGACAGGCTGGCATAGGACTTCTTTGCCTCTTCCTCGGAAGGAAGCGACGCGATCTGCACACCGTAGGCGCCAGACGCTGTTGCGGCCGGCTTCGGTTGGGTTGCCGCAGGAGAAACCGCGGCGACATCCTTTGGCTTCTCAGCAGCGGGAGCGGCCTCGGCTACAGGAGCAGCGGCAACAGGAGCTGCCGGTGCCGCTGCGGCAGCGACGGGACGTGCTGCCGGAACCGGTGCCGTGTCGGTAGCCGGCTTGCTCGTGACGGCGCGGACCGGTGGGTCAACGTTCTCAGGCGTGGCAGCGGCAGCCTTTGCCAATACGTTTTCAGAAGGCGCCTGCGCCGCGGACGGCGTGGTCTTCTCTACCGGCGTCGAGCGAATGTCAGCCGATGCGAGCTGGCTCGATGCAGGGAAGTCTGCAGCCGTACCGCTGGCGGAATTGCCTGCCGGAATCTTCTGCGTCTGCACTGTCGTTGGCTTCGGCAGAGCCGGTTCCGTCGGCGCAGGAGCAGGCTCATCGCGGGCAACAAGCGTACCGTCAGGCTTGACGATCATTGTGCGGACCTTGCGCGCGGAAACAGCAGGCGCCTTGTCGGCATCTGAGTCGTCGACAGCCGCGGTATCCGTCGCGTCATGCGTCGGCAGCAAGCGTGGATCCTGCGTTTCGCCGACTGGCGTCGCCATCGGCGGCAGAGCCGTGTCGCTGTCATTGTCTTCAGGCAACGTTTCTGGTGTCAGCGTACGCTGGACCACATCGACCGGCTGTTCATCGCTGGAGACGAGCGCCTTCTGCTTCGGGGCTTCCGCCGCCGCACCGCCAACGCTG
The DNA here is from genome assembly GCF_030382195.1 of Rhizobium sp. S96. Taxonomy (NCBI): domain Bacteria; kingdom Pseudomonadati; phylum Pseudomonadota; class Alphaproteobacteria; order Hyphomicrobiales; family Rhizobiaceae; genus Rhizobium; species Rhizobium sp. S96. Next base: position 46,026 of record NZ_JAUDRY010000015.1, on the reverse strand, counting down.
TCGTAGACTGCCTTGTCCTGGTTCGGAACGGTCTTGCCGCCCGGGTTCTCAGGCACGACCTTTACCGGTTCCTTGTCCGCCGCAATAACGCGCGGTTCGCCGGAAGAAATGCCGAGGGCGCCATCGCGTGCCAGGAACGAATAGCCGGCATAGGCAGCACCACCGAAGACGACGATGACGGCAGCGGCCGCCAGCATGCGCTTCATGGAGCGTGCACGGGTCATATCCTCGGCGTCACTTGCCGACTGGATCTGAACCTCGGAGATATTCTCGCGACGCTGCTGCACCGGCTCGTTGACGCTGCGGCGGAAGTCTTCTTCCAGCGCCCGCTCGAATTCGTCGAAGCCCTGCATTTGAGCCGGCTGACCGGAGGCCGGTGCGGCTGCAGGCGCAACCGAAACATTGGCGCGGGGACGCCATTCCGGCGCAGCCGCTTTCACCGGCATTTCGGCGTGCTTTGCAGGAGCGAGCAGGTTGGCGATTTCGGCATCGACGTCAAAATCGAAATCGGAAGTAGTGGCCACCGGCTCATGTTTTTCGACAGGCGGCAGTGCCGGAACGTGCATCTCTTCGACGGTTTCCGGATGATACTCGGCATCGGCGATCATCGAAGGATCGAACGGCAGTTCATCGGCCGCGTCGGAAGAGAAGGCGGGGGCAACCGGCGTGACCGGAGCGGGCGCAGGTGCGCGATAAGCGGGCGCAGGCGCCTGATAGGCTGGCGCGGGTGCCTGATAGGCCGCTGGCGCCTGATAGGCGGGCGCCGGCATCGCGACAGCAGGCGTCGGAATCGGTGCCGGTCGCGGCTCGAATGCAGCTATCGGCGCAACGGGTTGCGGCTTAGGCTGCTCGACTTCGCGTGCGACAACAGGCTCGACGAAATCGAGGTCGGCCAGTTCGAGTTCGATACCTTCGAGGTCGAGCTCGAAGTCATGACCGGCAAAAGGATCTTCCGCTTCTGGTTCAGCCTTGGCAGCAACGACTTCTAGCTCAGGCATCCGAGCAGGCGGCGTCGGCAGCGTGATGGCGGCCGGCGGCGGCACAAAGGCGGGAGCAACGGCTTGCTGCTGCTCAGCCGCAACCTGGCGCTCGGGAACCGGATAGTGAGATACATCCGCAAGGAGATCATCGATATCGAAGACGATGTCATCGACTTCGACCGGTTCCGCTTCCGTCAGAGCGGCGTCCGCCTGAACTTCGCCGTCACGAGCGGCGGCAGCCAGATCGAAAGCGGCATGATCCACGACCGGTTCTTCAACCGGTGCTTCGACAACAGCCTCAATGACTTCGTGAGCCTCAAAGGCTTCGTGGCGATCGATCTCGGCAGGAAAGCCTGCAGCGGCCGGGATTTCGAATTCGGCGGCCGGAGAAACAGCGACCGGCTCAGCAGCCGCAACAGGCGCCGGCGGAGCTACAGGCACGGCGACCGGAGCGGCCTGCTCTTCGCGGCGTGCCGGATGGAAGTTGGCAAGCGGCAAGCGAATGCTGGCAGCTGACCACTGCGGAGCCTTGGCGGGCTGAACCGGCGAAGGCGCAGCGCCAATCGACAGTTCCAGCTCTTCGATCAGATCCCGAGCACCACCGGAAATGGGTTCGGCCCGCGGCACGCCCGACGTCCAATCGGCGGACGAAAGAACGGAGCGCGCCTCAGGCTGCGCATAAACCGCGTGTTCCACTTCCTCGGACGCAACCGGGACTTCGAACGCTGGCTCAACATGGGACACAACCTCTGCGAATTCGACCTCAGCAGGGGTATCGATTACCGCGGGCGCATGGGGAGCGTCATAACGCTCGAATTCGCGCAGCAATTCGTCCTCTAGGTTGAAGGCAGGCTCCAACCTAGGCTCGTCGGCGACAGTATTGGCCGCCACTCGAGGCTCGAAGCCGACGATACGGGCAAGTTCTGCCAAGGGATCGTCGTCGGCAAAGAGGTCCGTATTCTTACGCGTGTCATACGCCCGCTGTTTATCTGCCATACTCATCCACTCGCAAATGCAAAGGTTTCGTGCCAGCGCATTGTGGGTAAATGGTGACGCTACCGCATCTCTTCCGGCGCAGCGGTCCCTGCGATTGCAAGTCCCGACTTCAAAACCGACGCAACGGCGTACACCAGTCCAAGTCTGGCTATACTCGATTCTCGGCTCTTATCGTTAATAAATCGTAAGTCTACCTGATCCTTGCCTTTGTTCCAATGCGCATGGAAAGAACTGGCGAGATCATAGAGGTAGAATACGACGCGATGCGGCTCCTGCGACTGGGCCGCGGACTCGACCAATCTCGGGAACTCCGCAATCTTCGCAACCAGCTGCAATTCCGCGGGATCAGAGATACCGGACACGGCTTTTGCCAGCACTTCCGGAGACGTGTCGAGATCAGGAAATGCCTCCTTCGCCTGCCGGAAGACCGACATGCAGCGAGCATGCGCATACTGTACGTAAAAGACCGGATTATCTTTCGACTGCTCCGTTACTTTGGCGAAATCGAAGTCTAACGGCTCGGAACTCTTCCGGTACAGCATCATGAAGCGCACCGAATCGCGACCGACTTCTTCCACCACGTCGCGCAGTGTCACGAAGTCGCCAGAGCGCTTCGACATCTTTACAGGCTCTCCATCGCGGAACAGCTTGACCAGCTGGCACAGCAACACCGTGAGCTTGGCCTTGCCTTCCGAGACGCCCCGAGCAACCGCTTCCAGGCGCTTGACGTAGCCGCCATGGTCGGCGCCGAGAACGTAGATCATCTCGTTGAAGCCACGGTCGAACTTGTTCTTGAAATAAGCAACGTCCGCCGCGAAGTACGTATAGGAACCGTCCGACTTGATGAGCGGGCGATCCATGTCATCCCCCACCTCCGTCGAACGGAACAGTGTCTGCTCGCGATCTTCCCAATCCTCCGGCAGCTGGCCCTTCGGCGGCGGCAGCGTGCCCTTGTAGACATGCCCCTTGAACGTCAGGTCGTTGATCGCGGTACGAATCGCGGCTGCGCCGTGGGCGTGCAGCGTGCGTTCGGAGAAGAAGACGTCATGGTGGACATTGAGCGCCGCCAGATCTTCACGGATCATCACCATCATCGCGTCGATCGTGCGATCCTTGACGATCGGCATCCATTGATCTTCGGGCATGTTGTGCAGCTTTACGCCGTAGTCACGCGCCAGTGACTCGCCGACCGGCACCAGATAGTCGCCCGGATAGAGGCCAGACGGGATCTCGCCGATCTTCTCGCCAAGTGCTTCGCGATACCGCAGGAAGACCGACCGCGCCAGCACGTCGATCTGCGAGCCCGCGTCGTTGATGTAATACTCCTTCACGACGTCAAAGCCGGCGAAGGAGAGCAGATTTGCCAGCGCGTCGCCGACAACGGCGCCACGGCAATGGCCCACATGCATCGGCCCTGTCGGGTTGGCGGAGACGTATTCGACGTTGACGCTCCTCCCGGCGCCGAGCGTCGAACGGCCATAATCGGTACCTGCCTCGATCATCGACGCCAGCAGCCGCTGCCAGTAGCCGACGGCAAGCTTGATGTTGATGAAACCAGGGCCTGCAACCGAAACGTCGGCGACGTCGGCGTCTTCCTTCAACTTGGCGGTGATGATTTCCGCCAGAGCGCGCGGATTGCTGCCCAGCGGCTTTGCCAGGACCATCGCGGCATTGGTTGCGACGTCGCCGTGGCTCGCGTCGCGAGGCGGCTCGACGGTGATACGGCCGAAATCCAGCTCGGATCGCTTTTCCTTGACCAGATCGATCTGTTCAAGGGCGGTTTTAATCCTGGCTTCGAAATCGGTAAAAAGGTTCATCGCACTCTTCCATGCATAGGCTGAGCCACAAGGCATTTGCCCGACTTTTGCCGGGCGACCGCTGCCTATCGCAAATCCGGAGTATGGTCAAACAATCGCCTGTGGGCACTGATGGCATAAGTATCTGTCATCCCCGCCAGATAGTCGCCGACATGGCGCGCCTTCGGCGCTTCCGCAAGACCGGCGATGTGATCGACCCAGTAGTGGCTCTGCATCTCCTTGGGATTGGCCATGTAGGCACCGAAGAGGTCGGTCACGATCTGCGCCGCACCGGCGCGAATGCGCATGATCTCCGGGTGCCGGTAGATGCGCTTGAACAGCATCGCCTTGATCTGTTTGTCCGTTTCAGCCATCCCGACCGAGAATGTCGCGATCACCTGGCTTGCCTGGCGGACATCGTCGGCGCTCTGCGGGTTCACTTCGACAAGGCGCTGCTGGGCGACCGAGATCACATCCTCGACCATGCGGGTGATCTGGCGGCGCATGATCTCGTGCGTGAATCGATTGGGCTCCAGATTGGGATAGCGGTCCCTCACCTCGGCCATGAGGCCTGCGAGGAAGGGAATCTCTTCCAGCATCTCGAACGTCAGATAGCCGGAGCGCAGACCATCGTCGATGTCGTGGGTGTTATAGGCAATATCGTCGGCAATCGCGGCGGCCTGCGCCTCGAGGCTGGCAAAGGTAGCGAGCTCGAGATCGTGGATCTCGCAATAGTCCAGGATCGGCTGCGGCACCGGCCCGCGCGTTCCCACACCATCCTTGGTCAGGAGCGGACCATTGTGCTTGACGAGCCCTTCGAGGCTTTCCCAAGTCAGATTGATGCCGTCGAAATCGGCGTAGCGGCGCTCGAGCTTGGTGACGATCCGCAACGACTGCGCGTTGTGATCGAAGCCTCCGTACGGCAACAGCACCTCGTGCAAGGCATCCTCGCCAGTGTGGCCAAATGGCGTGTGGCCGAAGTCGTGGACGAGCGCCACGCCCTCGGCCAGATCCTCGTCCAGTTTCAGCGCCCGCGCCAATGCACGCGCGATCTGCGCGACTTCAATCGTGTGTGTAAGACGGGTCCTGTAGTGATCGCCATCCTGGGCAATGAAGACCTGTGTCTTGTGCTTCAGGCGGCGAAAAGCCGTCGTGTGGACGATGCGGTCGCGGTCGCGCTGGAAGTCGGATCGGGTGGGGCTCGAACTCTCCGGATAAAGTCGCCCGCGCGTCTTCCATGGGTCGGCCGCAAAGACTGCCCTGTCGCTACCGCCGAAACCTAAAGCACCCCTGTCGATCGTCATTCTTCACCGTCACTCGTCATCTTGCAGCACCCGCCCATTGACGCCGCTTTCCGCCCTTCATACCTATAGAGAGCATAAACGGCAAAGAGGCCCTTTCTTCGCCGCTTTGCCGGAAGCGGCACTTTCGTGATATAAAGCGCAAGTGCCTTTGAAAACAGCCATTTGAACGTTGGCTGAAACGCTATTCTCTCCGGATCTTGACCCCGGCAGGAGCAGATATGACTGATGCAAGTGTAACGCTTTCCGAAGCGGCGGCAAAACGAATCGCAGCGATCGTCGGCACAGAGCCCGGCAAGAGCGCATTGCGGGTTTCTGTCGAAGGCGGCGGTTGTTCGGGCTTTTCCTACAAGTTCGATCTGGCCGACAACGTCCAGGACGACGATATCATCGTCGAAAGAAACAACGCCAAGGTGCTGATCGACAGCCTTTCGCTCGTCTATATGGCGGGATCGGAGATCGATTTCGTCGACAACCTGCTTGGCCAATCCTTCCAGATCAAGAACCCGAATGCTGTCGCCAGCTGCGGCTGCGGGACCAGCTTCTCCATCTGATCCATTGCTCTATCCACATCGAACCGGCCGAAGAACGCCTTCCGGCCGGTTTATCATGTTGTGGTTTGTCCAAGGAGCGCGATAGAAGAAAGCCTCAACGCTGAACAGGACACCCCATGAAGATCGCGACCTGGAACATCAACGGCGTCAAGGCGCGCATCGACAATCTCACGCAGTGGCTGCGGGATTCTAATCCCGATATCGTTTGCCTGCAGGAGATAAAGACGATCGACGAAGGATTTCCGAGGCTTGAGATCGAGGCCCTGGGCTACCACGTCGAGACGCACGGCCAGAAAGGCTTCAACGGCGTCGCCATTCTTTCCAAATCAAAGCCCGACGAAGTGAGCCGGGGTCTTCCCGGCGATCCGCTGGATGAGCAATCGCGCTTTATCGAGGCCGTATTCTCGCTTCCCGGCAACCGCGTGGCACGCGTCTGCTGCCTGTATCTGCCGAACGGCAATCCTGTAGAGACCGAGAAATACACCTACAAGCTGGCGTGGATGGAGCGGTTGCACAAATTTGCCAGCGAACGCCTCGCCTATGAAGAGATCCTGATTTTCGCTGGCGACTATAACGTCATCCCCGAGCCGCACGACTGCTTCGACCCGAAAGTGTGGGAGAACGACGCCTTGTTCCTGCCCCAGACGCGGGAAGCGTTCCGCAAATTCCAAGGCCTCGGTCTGGTCGACGCCGTGCGCGCGACCACGGACGCTGTTCCCGCCTATACTTTCTGGGATTATCAGGCTGGCGCCTGGCAGAAGAACAACGGCATCCGCATCGACCATCTGATGCTGTCGCCCGAAGCGGCGGACCGGATGACGTCGACGGCTATCGAGAAGCACGTACGCGCCTGGGAGAAACCCTCGGATCACGTGCCCGTCGCCGCTTATTTCGATTTCGCTGATTAAGCTATCTTTCAGCAGCGCTGTACGCGCGCTGAGCTATTCTGTCGTTGTCGCGATCTTGTGCGACAACGAGATGGCTGTACGGCGATCGCTTTCGGTTGCCACCGAGAAGGCCTGCTCCTGCAGCGATTCCATCCAGCCGCAATCCTTGGGCTTGCAGCGATCGAGCGCCGCCGTCATCAGGGCGAGGCCATTGGCGGTCTGGCCTTCCTGGAAGAGAATGTTGCCGAAGACCGACATGGCGCCGGGGTGACCGCTCTTGCGCGCCTGGTTGAGCCATTTCTTGGCCTGCTGGGTGCTGGTGCTGCCGCCCTCGCCCGCAAGCATCATCTGCGCGAGCTGGAACTGCGCCTCAGGCACGCCGAACGTCGAGGCGACCTGGAAATAGAGCTGACGCGCCTGGCTCAGATCCGTCTTGACGGGGCTTCCCGGAATACCGTGCTTGTAGTAGCCGGCGAGCGAGAGCAAGGCGTTGACGAAGAAGCCTGTGTCCTCGGAACCGGGTTCGACGCCCTGCTGCGCGATTTCGCTGTAGATCTTGAAGGCCTCGAAATCGTTCTGCGCCACACCATCGCCGTCGGCATACATGTTGGCGAGCGCCCAGCGCGAGCCGGTATGTCCTTTTTCGGCGGCGTATTTGTACGCTTCTACCGCCTCTTCCTTCTGACCATTCTTATAGGCCTTGAAGCCGAACTTGAAGAGATCGAAGGGACCGGATTCTTTCGTGACACCCGACTTGATGTCGAATGCACTCGCCGGACAGGCCACCGCCGCGAAACAGGCGACGGAAAGCCCCGCAAGCACCACTCTGAGAGATCTGAACTCAAACGTCAGCATGTCACTCGGTTTCTTTCGCTTCCATTCCGCAGGCTCGTCGAGCCACGGACGTATTCCTCCCGGCGAGCGATCCCGCGGCGGGTTCGAAGACCCCTTTGCCCGCGTCGCATCCAGCCCTGCTCCATTGCTGGAGCCGCAATTTTCTGCGCATCGCCCTCATCCGTCCGTTCCCCGGCGCGGCATTCTTGCGATGCCAACAAGCTCATTTTCGTGGCGTCGCTGTGCGACCTGCCGCCTTCAAAACATAGGTAGTCACCAATTGTGACAAAACCTGAGTCGTTGTTACCGGAAGCCGATTCCGGCGCCGGCAACATCCCGGAAAATGGATAGGAGGAAAGACTGGAACGCGGTGCGCACGAGCGAAGTTTTTTGGCCGGATTGTCCTGCCGCAAAAGCAATGCGACAGCGGCGGCATCAACTTTACCGCACTTCCCGCCTGCCTTGCCTGCACTGAATGAAAACCGACCCATCTTACTCTTTACGCGCACCTTATGCCTGTCATTCCCTCGCCCGAGCTTACCGCTGCGCCTCGTTTGTGGCGGGAAATGGACAATTTGCCCCGAAGCGCATCTTACGCGAATGGTGGTAAAAAACTGTTGCTGAATCGTCACAAAATGAGACGCGGAAACACCATGCTTAACAGTCCATACACAAAGAAAAAGCCCGGCGATTTGCCGGGCTGATCTTGAGGTCATCTTCGAGGTTCAGAACTTGACCTTGATGCTGGTCGAGACAGCAGCAATCAAATCGTTGCCGAAGGAGTAAGACACGTCATCACCATAGGTGATCCCGTTCTGGGTGATGGCGCCCGACGAGCCGCTGGTGAGGATACCAAGCGCACCGGCGAACCGCCACTCGATGTTCTCCGTGGGGCTGTAGGCCGCTCCGACGCCGACAGTCCAGCTGTCGGTTTGCGCGCCGTAACCATGACTGGTCCCGCGATCCCACGTCAGGCTTACCGCACCGCTCCACTGATCATTGAATTTATGACCAACACCGCCTGTGACTGTCCATCCGTCGCGATAGAGGAGGTCGAGCGAGGTGAGCTCGGTTGCGCCTCCGGGCGTGCACTTGATGCTTCTGGTCGAGGTCGGGCACAACGCGATCGACTGAAGCACGCTCCAGTTTGTCCACTTGACCGAGCCAAAGGCTAGCCAGTCAGGCGCGATACCGCTTTGCAGCTTCAGTTCGAGCGAATCCGGCGCCTCGGCGGCCCCAAACACATTCGTTACCGTGCCATAAGGCGCCGTGTTGTATGGTGCTACCGCTCCGGTGACCTGTGTCAGATCAACCGTACCAGTCAGGTTGTCGTATTTGACGCGGCTGTTATAGACCAAGCTGGCGCGAAGCGCATATTCCGGAATTTCGTATGCTACGCCTGCGCGCCAGCCCCAGCCCTGATCCTCCAGATCTAGTCGACCGATACCTGTACCAGTGCCACCCAGCAAAGCGGGATTGACGACGTAGCGCTCCTTGAAACCTTCAACTTCCTGATAGAAGGTGCCGCCGATGACCCGCAGCTGGCCCGGACCGACATCAAATTTATACGAACAGGTCGCAGCGTAGTTGCGTGTCTTTATTTCTGTTTCGATATTGTTCTGGGCGCCGACCCAATTTGCACCTGGATTGGTGTGCGCTCCAAACGGTTCCGAATAGTCGAGCAAGCAATCGACGTCGCCATAACCGCCCTTGATCCCGCCGTACGGAATGGCAAAGTTCTCGGTATCATCAGCAGTGGTCGATCCGGCACCGAACCCATTACTGCCTGATCCGTCCGCCGGGTTGGTATCCTTCGCATCCTTCAGCTTGCGCTGCGGCATGATATAGATCACGCCCGACTGAATCGAGAACTGCGACGCATCGAACAATTGATCGATATTGTAGCCACCACGATCCAGTCCGCCCGCGAAGGACGGCTGAACCAGAGTTGAAAATAGAGCAAGCGACAGAACGCTTGCTGAAGCCATACGCGATGCCAATGTGTCTCCCCCACTGAGGCAATTTTTGATGGCAGACTGTGCAAGCGATTGCCGAAGATGGCAACTTCGTGATCGGACGCGATTGGAAAGTGAGCTAATGGATCATTTACGTAATCAATTGACGGGCACGTCAAATATTTGATCATTTAGAAAAAAAATCTACCAATGTTCAAAATTGCACACAATCGGCGGACAAACGTTCCACGCTGGGGCATATCTGTAACCTGCAAACAACACTCAGATTTTTCGCCGGCGGACCGTGGAAAACGCACAAAATCAAGCAAAAATGGCGCTTTGAGCCCCTGATCCCCACCAGGTGACATGCAGAACCAGTCCAGCGAAACAAAAAGGCGCCCGATTCTGTATCGGGCGCCTTAGAATTTCATACTACCGTGCGTTGACTTTACGATGCCTCAGCTACACGTGAGAGTGCAGTCCGCAGGCTGGCCACCTGGCCCTGCAACTCCTCCAGACGATCGCGCTCGGCGGCAACGACTTCGGGATTGGCATTGGCCACAAACTTCTCATTCGAGAGCTTGCCGTTGATGCGTGCCATCTCTCCGTCGGCCTTGGCGATTGCCTTCTCCAACCGCGCCTTCTCGGCGCCGAGATCGATCAGCGTACCGAGAGGCAGGCAGACCGTCGCTTCGCCAACGATGATCTGTGCAGCACCCTTCGGTGCTTCGTGGGTGAGCGAGATGCCATCGACGCGGGCCAGCCGCTTGATCGCAGCGTCGTGTCGAGCCAGGCGTTCGCGGGTCAGACTGTTGGCGTTGACAACCACCAGTGGCGCAATCGCCGAAGGCGGCACGTTCATTTCCGCGCGAACAGAACGGAGACCGGACACTAGGTCGATCAACCAGTTGATATCGTCGGCTGCCGCATCATCCGCGTAGGACGGCGCCGGCCACTCGGTTTGGCAGATCAAGTTGTCACGCTCGACACCCTCGCCCGCCGTGTGGGCCCAAAGCTCCTCGGTCATGAACGGCATGAAGGGATGCAGCAGCTTGTAGATCTCTTCGAGAATGTAAGCGCTGCACGCCTGTGCTTCCTTCTTGGCGCCTTCGTCCGTGCCGCTGAAAACCGGCTTCAGCAGTTCAAGGTACCAGTCACAAACCTGGTTCCAGACGAAGCGATAGAGCGCGCCAGCCGCATCATTGAAGCGGTAGGCCTCCAGCGCTTCTGTCACATCGCGCTCTGTGCGGGCCAGTTCCGTTAGTATCCAGCGGTTGATCGTCAGCTCCGCCGCCTCGGGAACGAAGTGCGGATCGCTCTTGGCGCCGTTCATCTCGGCAAAGCGGGTGGCGTTCCAGAGTTTGGTGCCGAAGTTGCGGTATCCGGCGATGCGGGCCGGATCGAGCTTCACGTCGCGCCCCTGGGCGGCCATGATCGCCAGCGTGAAGCGCAGCGCGTCGGCGCCGTACTCGTCGATCAGTTCCAGCGGATCGATGACGTTGCCCTTCGACTTCGACATCTTCTGACCGTTCTTGTCGCGAACCAGCGCGTGAACGTAGACGGTGTTGAAAGGCTCGACCGGAACGCCGTCCTCATCCTTCATGAAGTGAAGGCCCATCATCATCATGCGGGCGACCCAGAAGAAGATGATGTCGAAGCCGGTGACAAGGACGTTGGTCGGGTAGTAACGCGCCAGTTCCGGCGTCTGCTCGGGCCAGCCGAGCGTCGAGAATGGCCAAAGCGCCGACGAGAACCAAGTGTCGAGCACATCTTCGTCGCGCGTCAGGATTTCGCCGGGCTTGAAGTTTTCAAGCAGGTCCTCGACGTAGGCCTTCATCGGACCTTCGTGCGAGAGATAGTGCTGGATCGCGGCCTGCAAGGCTTCTTCTTCGGTCTTCTCGACGAAGACCTGTCCGTCGGGACCATACCACGCCGGGATCTGATGTCCCCACCAGAGCTGGCGGGAGATGCACCACGGCTGAATGTTTTCCATCCACTCGTAGTAGGTCTTGTCCCAGTTCTTCGGCACGAAGTTGGTGCGGCCATCGCGGACGGAGGCGATCGCAGGCTCCGCCAGCGTTTGGGCGTCGACATACCACTGCTCGGTCAGCCGCGGCTCGATCGGCACGCCGCCACGGTCGCCATGAGGGACCATGTGCTTGTGCGGCTCGATCTTGTCCAGCAGGCCCGCTTCCTCGAAGATCTCGACGATGAACTTGCGCGCCGTAAAGCGATCCTGACCTTCCAGTCGATCCCACGCACCGTGCAGCGCCGCCGGATTGTCGAGGCCTTCCAGGAAGTCCTCGTTTTCCTTGATCGTGATGGTGCCATCGATGTTCAGGATATTGATGGCGCGCAGCCCCGCACGCTTGCCGACGTCGAAGTCATTGAAGTCGTGGGCGGGCGTGAGCTTGACCGCGCCCGTGCCGGTCGTCGGATCTGCATAAGCGTCGGCGACGATCGGTATCCTGCGGCCAACGATCGGCAGGATGACGTGCTTGCCGATGATGCCCTTGTAGCGCTCATCCTCGGGATTGACGGCAACACCGGTGTCGCCGAGCATCGTTTCAGGACGCGTTGTGGCGACAACCAGATAGTCGCGGGTTTCCCATTCGGTCGGCTGACCGTCTTCGTTGAAGGCGACCGGATGCTCGTAGGTGACGCCGGGTTCAAGCGGATAGCGCAGGTGCCAGAGGTTTCCCTTCACCTCGACCTGCTCGACCTCGAGATCGGAGATGGCCGTCAGCAGCTTCGGATCCCAGTTGACGAGACGCTTGTCCTTGTAGATCAGACCCTGCTTGTAGAGCGTGACGAAGACTTCCAAAACAGCCTCTGAGAGGCCCTCGTCCATGGTGAAGCGTTCGCGGGACCAGTCACACGAGGCGCCAAGGCGCTTCAACTGATTGAAGATCAGACCGCCCGACTCGTTCTTCCACTCCCAAACCTTTTCGATGAAAGCTTCGCGGCCCATTTCGCGGCGGCTGGGAAGCTGCTGCTCCATCAGCTTGCGCTCGACGACCATCTGCGTGGCGATGCCGGCGTGGTCCATGCCAGGCTGCCACAGCACGTCCTTGCCGCGCATGCGCTCGAAACGGACCATGATGTCCTGCAGCGTATTGTTCAGCGCATGGCCCATGTGCAGCGAACCGGTAACGTTCGGCGGGGGGATGACGATCGTGAAGGTATCAGCGCCCGGCTTGGCATTCGCGCCCGCGCGGAAAGCGTCCGCTTCATCCCATTTCGCAGCGATTTTGGGTTCAACGGCGGCGGAATCGTAGGTCTTATCGAGCATTTGGGGACCAGATCTGGAGAGGTTCTATGATGCGGGTTGTAAATAGGATGGTTGCGGGCAAGTCAATAAAAAAGCCGCCCCGGTTACCGGAGCGGCTCTTCAGAGAAAGACTGGTCCGCTCAGCGGCGGGGACCGCGCGCCACCCGCTCGATTTCTTCGCGCACGAGGCGTTCGACCAAGGTCGGCAGATTGTCGTCCAGCCAGTCGCGCAGCATGGGACGCAGCATGTCCTCGGCGATCTCATCAAGCGAACGGCGCTCTGCGCCATCGATAGCGGCTGCAAGCTCTTCAAACGAACGGGCGATCTGCAAACCGGCATCCTGTGAAAGCAGCGACTGCTGCGTCTCTTCGACGATGCTGGGAAGCAGGCGTTCCGACATCGGAGCTGCAATAGAAACGGCCGGCGTCGGCTCGACAGCTTCGGCGAATGCCGGCTGCGGGGAAACGACCGGGGCCGGCACTTCAGCAGGCGCCTCCACGATCTGCGGCAATGGCGCCGGTTCGATAACAGCCTCAACAGGACGGTTCGTTTCGACGGCAGCCTGGGGCGGCTCGAACATATGCACAGGCGCCTCGGCCCGCACTTCAGGCTGGCGGAATGCCGGCGGCACTTCGCGAAGCTGCGCGGCGTTTCGCTCGGAAGCAGCGCGGACACGTGCGGCAACATCGGCAAGCGACATTGCGCGTGCCGGTGCGTCAGGAACCGGCGCCGATCCCGCGGAATTCGCAGCGACGAAGCGCGGGTCAGGCTGCGGCACGGTTTCGGGGAACTCGACGCCCGCGTATGCCTGGTCGACCGTCAGATGGATGTCAGAGTCGCGCTCGTCATCGTTGCCGTAAACCGGCGGCAGCGAAGCCGAAAGTGCCCGACCGGCACCCGGCTCATTGCTCTCGATGATCTGGCGGATCGACGCCAGAATCTCTTCCATGGACGGTTCACGCGCTACGCTTGGCTGAGCCATATCTATCCCCGTTATTCAGAAACAACGACCGGATTGCGTGGAGTGGGCATCCGAATCACCCAGACTGTAGGATAGCCGAATGGGGAAAAAAATCATCGCGAATCAAATGAATGCCGCAATGCACAGTTTTCTCCGCCGTTACAGATCAATGCGCACCGGCGGCAGAAATAAAAACGGGCACCCAAGGTGCCCGCGTTCAATTGCCTGCTTCAATCAAGCTCAGAATACGAATTCGCGAGCCTTGGCGAAACCGGGGAGCGGCTTCACGGAAGCATTGAAAAAGACGTTCTCGGACACCGCGCCGCGTTCGCTGGTGAAAACCTTGGCGCGTGCCGAACCGCCGTATCCCTGAACGGTCACGAGACGACCGCCGTCGCGAAGCTGCGAGAGCAACGTGGCCGGAACCTCTTCGACCGAACCGTTGACGAAGATCAGATCATAGGGGGCGCCAGAGGTGTTGCCCTTGGCGAGGGGGCCCGCAACCACGGAGACGTTCGCATAGGAAGCAAGGTTTGCCTTGGCGGCTTCGGCTAGCGCCTCATCCTCTTCAACGGCAACGACCGATCCAGCGAGCAGAGCCAGAAGAGCCGAAACATACCCCGTGCCACAGCCGACATCGAGAACGACATCGTCCTTGCCGATTGCGGCAAGCTGCAGGAGCTTGGCAAGCGGCGATGGCTGCATCAGAAAGCGAGCAGGCTGGCCGCCTGCTGCCGGACAGATTTCAACATCGTTGTCGAGATAGGCAAGCGCCTTCGACTTTTCCGGTACGAATGCTTCGCGCGGCACCGCGAGAAAAGCCGTCAGCACGGAATGCGAGGTGACGTCCGTCGTACGGATCTGGTTGTCGACCATGTTTGCGCGTGCCGTTTCGAAATTCATCATGCCCTCTCGCCCAGTGAAAAGCGGTTTTGTCTGCTCGTCTCTTAATCTCAGGGGAACAGGCTTTCAAGGCTTCCTGACCGGCTGCGGCAAGAATTCGGGTAATAGGTCTCTTCCGCGCAACGGCGAAGGCGTAACCGATGGAACAAAGGCCCGCGATGTGGTATTATTGCAACCGGAGGAACTAGGAGGAGAATACCATGTCAACCGTCGTTGAATATTTCTCATTGTTCGATTTCTTCATCTTGGCAACGCTCATCGCCATTGTTTTTGGCGGGCTTTGGGGTCGCGAGCACGGCTGAACAGCCGGAGTGACAGCTCGATACCCTTCCACAAGCGACCGACGCCGCTAGGCGCGCGGTCGCCATGCGCGCATATTTTCCTTCGGGCAATCCAGAGGCGTCCATTCAGGCGCTTGTCAGCATTTAAGGCGATGATTCAGGCTCATTGATAAAGTGATCGGTGGTCATAATTGAACAGAGCTAATGTGTTGGGCGGTTTTTTCATTTTCGCGCTGCTGGTGATCGTGCTCCTGATTCCATTGGTGAGCATTGGAGCGCCGAATGTCGTGATGAACGGCATTTCGCCAATGGGACTGGTGCGAACAGCCAACTAAAGGCCACCGAGCGGCCCCTTCCCGGGCATTTTGCTTTGTGGAGCCTGCCTCCAATCCAAAATCCTTGGCGGAATTTCAACAACCCTCTTGCACTCGATTTCTATTCATTCTAAATGCCCGCCAACGCTTGAACAAACCAAGTGTCGTGAGGCCTCGTGGCGGAGTGGTGACGCAGAGGACTGCAAATCCTTGTACCCCGGTTCAATTCCGGGCGAGGCCTCCAACAACTTTCACCAATTAAATCAATGATTTGCCTGCGGATCACTTTGACTGCCAGGCAATTGCGTATCGCATCTTTCCTGCACGCGCTTTGATTTTCAAAGGCATGCGGCGACGCCGTCAAACACGGAACGCAGGACGCAAGAGGATTTCGGACATGATTGAACTGACCCCATCCCAGATTGCTGGACTGAAACTCGCTCGGGATGGAGATTTGTATCCTCAGCCTGCAAGCAAGTGGACACACGAGAACGCGACGGTGACCTACGCCAAGTCCGATCGCTGGAAAGAGCGTCCGCAAAAGATCAAGACCGTCACCGCGAAAACCCTGGTCGAACTTGTAGAACCAGGTCTGCTGGAACGGCGGCATGTGAGCGACGACGGCCTGACTGATGTTTACGGGATATCGATGGCTGGAAAGATCTGGCTGCTTCAGAACAAGTGACCTGAAGCGAGCCTTCCGCAATGGGAAGCGCCGATGCTGTGGCAT
Organism: Rhizobium sp. S96; assembly: GCF_030382195.1. NCBI lineage: Bacteria > Pseudomonadati > Pseudomonadota > Alphaproteobacteria > Hyphomicrobiales > Rhizobiaceae > Rhizobium > Rhizobium sp. S96. The sequence goes on along the minus strand of NZ_JAUDRY010000015.1, from coordinate 30,262 downwards.
CTGCCCAGCCTGCCCTTGCCGCCAGCGCCGATCGTAGCTGGCGGCCAAACCGCCCAAGAACTCAGCCAACGGGCCTGAAATGAATCCTGTCTTTCCCCAGGATTGAGAGTACACTACCGATATCGGCCCCAATGCGAATGGTAGAGGCCGCTTGGGAGTTGCTAAGTGCTCTTGCCGTCGAACGGAGGAGCAGCCAAATGTTGCAATCCCTTATTTCCCTATCCGACCAAAAAATCGAACTCGTGATTGACGCTGTCCGCGAATGGTGTGCGAAACATGGATTCGATATCGACAGCGGCCAAGGTCGCCGCGCGCTGACCGTTGCGATCGATCTCGTGCAGTCCCGGCGACGCGACACGTCGATCGCGAGCGAGATGGAGCAAAACCTCGCTGATTGCCTTGAATGAGGGTTCGGCACTCTGAAGCGAGGTCTTCGTTCGACAGAAAACGCTCGGGGATTAGTGATATGCGGGGTAGCGATTTCCGCGGCGGTCCAACGGTCGCCGCCTTCCGGCCGGCTTTTTGGAATCTGGTGGAACAAGCACCCTCCCTAACAGTTGAGGTTATGATCGCTGGGTCAGCCACCTGCGGTCAACTCCTGGGATAGCGGCGGACGAACGCACGCACATCCTTCGTTCGCCGTGCTCCAAAGTGCCGGCGTCCCTGCCGGGCCTGCACCCAGAACACAGGTTCGGCGGGGCGTTCTAGGATCCCAGCGCAACAAAGGCCCGTTTAGATGTGGCTCGCAGACGCAATGATGAACAGGATGTCGGAGCAACTGGCGTGGGCCGATATTCTGCTACGGATCCTGCTGACCGTGATTGCGGCATCCCTCATCGGAATCAATCGAGAACAGGGCGGCCATGCGGCCGGCTTTAGAACGACTGTCCTCGTTGGACTGGCCGCGTGTTTGGCCATGCTCCAGGCCAATGCCTAGCTGATCGTCGAGGGAACGGAGCATTCCGGCTTTCGCGCGCATGGAGGTCTTGCGTTTCGCTCTGGGCGTTCTGACCGGTGTTGGTTTCATCGGCGGCGGTGCGGTTCTTCACCGCGGCAATCTGGTCACCGGCGTCACCACCGCGGCGACTATCTGGGCCATGACAGCGATTGGCCTTTGCTTCGGTGGAGGACAGATCGACATCGTAGGCACGGCGGTCGCGTTCGTTTTCCTATCCCCATTGAAAGCGCTGGAAGATTGGTTGCCGAGGCGACATCGGGCGAAAGTCGAAGTTCTGACAGCGACAGATCTTGCTGCGGATAGCCTTGCGAAGGCGCTGGCTCAATACAATTGCGAGGTTCGGTTTACAGCGACCAGACAGGGAGCGGACGATCGCAGGATTTTCACATTCGATTTGCGATGGCGAAGTCACAGACCGGTGATGACGGAAGCGCTAGCCGGAAACTTACGAGAAAGCTTCGATGTGCTTCGTTTCGTTCTGTACGAGCACGACGTGTGAGGCCGGCCACGCAGGCTCAAATTCGGTCGCCTGCGCGCCCATGCCTCCAATCACGGCGACACACACTGGCGACGCGGGCCGTAATACGGCTGATAGGTGTTATCGTAAGCCCGATACGAGCGATAGCGGCTGTAGCACCAGTCGACGTGCGGGTTCCCGCTCGAACGAGCGTAAGGCTGCGAAGCGATCAGGCCACCGAGCAGTGCGCCGGCAGCGAGGCCGCCGATGATCGCGCCAGTATTGTCGTAGTCATGGTTGTAATGCCGACCGTAGTAGCGGTTGCCATAGTATCGGTTGTTATAGTACCGATTGTTGTAGCCGTGCCGATATCGTCCACCGCACCGATAAATGTTGCAGCCATTCGAACGATGATTGTCGACGCCTGAATCGCCAAATGTGCCGCGGCTCTGCACCGACTGCTCGTCCCGGGAGTTCTCAGCGAATGCCGGCGAGACGCCTGAAAAGGCCGTCGCCATAGCCAAAACGATTGTCGCAAGCCGTTTCATTTTCCTAGCCTTTCAACGCGATGCGAAACGATAGCGCTGTTGCGCCTATCATTTCAACGCGTTGCGGCTCTGCATGTTCCATGTCGGATCCCGCTTGTGGCTTGAAAGCAACCGCAGGCAACAAACAGAAAAAGAATCGCTCTGGTCCAATTGTGACACTTTTATTGCATGTCACGCTATTTTATGACGGGCCTCTAAAAATTAGCACACGGATGGATAGTATGCTCAGCTGGTTTCGTAAACTTCTGCCGCGAGAGGACCGGTTTTTCGACCTCTTCGCCCAACACTCGCGCACGATTGTTGGCGCGGCCGAAGCATTGAACGAATTGCTGTCGGGCAAAGACACGGAGCGTCACTGCGAACGCATCGTCGCGCTCGAGAACGAGGCAGACGACATTACCCGCGAAGTCCTGCAGGCAGTCCGCCGCAGCTTCATCACGCCGTTCGACCGGGTCGACATCAAGGATCTGATCCAGTCGATGGACGACGCCATCGACATGATGCACAAGACCGTCAAGACGATACGCCTGTTCGAGCAGAAGGAGTTCGACCCGCGCATGCAGGAAATGGGAAGCGCCATCGTCAAGGCTGCGCACCTCGTTGCCGAAGCGATCCCGCTTCTCGACCGGATCAACGCCAATGCGCCGCGCCTCACGGCGATCGCCGAAGAGGTCACGCGGGTCGAAGGTCATTCCGATGATCTGCACGACCGCGGGCTGAAGGAGCTTTTCCTCCGCCACGGCAGCTCCAATCCCATGGCCTACATCATCGGCAGCGAGATTTACGGCGAACTGGAGAAGGTCGTCGACCGGTTCGAAGACGTTGCCAACGAAATCAGCGGCATCGTGATCGAGAACGTCTGATGGATGCCACCCTCGCCTTCCCGCTGCTCGCCGGCCTGATCGCGGTTGCGTTGTTCTTCGATTTCCTGAACGGTCTTCACGACGCGGCAAACTCGATCGCCACGATCGTTTCGACGCGGGTGCTTCGCCCGCAATACGCGGTCCTGTGGGCAGCCTTCTTCAATTTCATCGCATTCCTGTTCTTCGGGCTGCATGTCGCCGAGACGCTGGGCACCGGCATCATCGACCCGGCCATTGTCTCGCCGCTCGTGATCTTTGCCGCGCTGATGGGTGCGATCGTGTGGAACATCGTCACCTGGGTCTTCGGCATCCCGTCCAGTTCCTCGCATGCGTTGGTCGGCGGCCTTGTCGGTGCAGGACTTGCCAAGGTCGGCTTCAGCTCCATCGTGTGGAGCGGCCTGCTGAAAACCGCCGGCGCGATCGTCATGTCGCCGATGATCGGTTTCCTGCTGGCGCTCTTCCTGGTGCTTGTAGTTTCCTGGATCTTTGTTCGACAGACGCCATTCGCCGTCGACCGAACCTTCCGCATCCTTCAGTTCGTGTCCGCGTCGCTCTATTCGCTCGGACACGGCGGCAACGATGCGCAGAAGACGATGGGTATCATCGCCATCCTGCTCTATTCGCAAGGATATCTTGGCGGCAGCTTCCATGTGCCTCTCTGGGTCGTGCTCTCCTGCCAGTCGGCAATGGCGCTCGGCACGCTCTTCGGAGGGTGGCGAATCGTCCATACGATGGGTTCCAAGATCACCCGGCTCAATCCGATGCAGGGCTTTTGCGCTGAAACGGGCGGCGCGCTGACGCTGTTTGGTGCGACGTGGCTCGGTATCCCCGTCTCGACCACCCATACCATCACCGGTGCGATCATCGGCGTGGGTGCTGCACGGCGCGTGTCGGCCGTACGCTGGGGCCTGGCGGGCAACATCGTGGTCGCCTGGGTCGTGACCCTTCCTGCTGCAGCGCTCATTGCTGCGGCCTTCTATTGGGCTGCGGGCCTCTTTGCCTGATCAGAGGCGGGACTTCCGCCTCTTTTCCCACCACACGGAGAAGCGCCGCCTCATCCGACGGGCGGCGTGCAGGTCGTGCGACAAGACGACGAATCCAAGTGGAATCATCCAGAAGCCGAGAATCGGCAAAAACCCCAGACATCCCCCAATAACGAGCAAACCGCCGATCGACATGCGGGCAGCGCGCGATCGTGGCAGCGGGATGCGTGTTGGACCCATAACGATGTGGCCGGTGGAATGATCGATGCCAAAGCGCCTGGCGCCTTGTTTTCCGGGGTTCGTGCGTTGGTCAGTCATCCACAGGAGATGGGGATAACCAAACTGAATACAAGCGAATGTCATTTTTTTGAAAAAACTGCTTGGCAAATCGGCCAAGCATTTGTATTAGCCCACTCACACCGCGGCGAGCGGTGATCCCTGGTAGCTCAGCGGTAGAGCATTCGACTGTTAATCGACAGGTCGCCGGTTCGAATCCGGCCCGGGGAGCCAGTTTCAAAAGGTCTGCATTGAAAAATGCAGACCTTTTTTATTTCCTGAAATCAAATGGATACGAAAGCGCGCCATCGGCGGCGCGCCCATCCTCAGTTCAGCGCAGTCGGCTCAGTCATCGCTTTTGCGATCACCGAAGCGAGCTGTGCCTGGGTGAATGGCTTTGCCAACCGCAGCAGCTTCTCGTCTCCGCCAGGGGGCAATTCCGCATAACCGGTGGCGAGCACCATTTTCATATCTGGCTGCAGCTTCCTGATTTCGGCTGCCAGCTGCGATCCGGTCATGCCGGGCATCGCGTGGTCGGTGATGATGAGATCGAACGGACCGCTGCTCTGGAAAACGTCGAGCGCCTTGCGCGCCGAGTGGGCCTCGACCACGGTGTATCCTAGGTCCTCCAGCATGAGTACGGTGTTCATCAGCACCAGAGCATCGTCGTCGACCGCAAGCACCGTCAGGGCTTGGTCTACGCTCGTCGTCGGGGCGTCACTTGGTGCTGGCTCCTTCTCCTGGCCGTCCTCGGCCACTGGAAGCCACAGCTCTGCGACCGTCCCCCTCCCAACAAAGGACCGCAGGACGAGTTTGCCGCCGGATTGTCCCATCAGGCCCTGCACCATGGAGAGGCCGAGCCCCGTCCCCTTGCCCACGCCCTTCGTCGTAAAGAATGGCGTGGTGGAGTTCTGAAGCGTCTCAGCGTCCATTCCCTGCCCCGAGTCCTCTATCGACAGGCAGACATACCCTCCGGGATTCAGCTGGGAGGCATCATTTGGACCCACCTTGACCGGGCGCGCGGATAGAACAAGGGCACCTCCATCTGGCATCGCGTCGCGCGCGTTCACGACAAGATTCAGGATGGCACTCTCAAGCTGGTTGGGGTCGGACGTTACCAACGGCAGCGCGGCGGCGAATCGGCTCTCGATCGAGATCGTGGGGCCGATCGAGCGCTGTAGCATGTCCATCATGCCCTGAATGAGATCGATGACGTCTACGGCGACCAGCTTGAGCTCCTGCCGCCGTGAGAAGGCCAGCATCCGCTGCGTGAGGCTGGCGCCGCGCTGCGCGCCCTGGATCGCATTGTCGAGCAGCGGCGTGATGTCCTGGCCGTCGGCGGCACGCTTGCGGGCGATCTCCAGGCTCCCCAGCACTGCGGTCAGCAAGTTGTTGAAGTCGTGCGCGATACCGCCGGTGAGCTGACCCACCGCTTCCATCTTCTGGGCGTGAAAAAGTTCCTCGCGCGCGCGCTCCAGCGCATTCTGCGCATTCAGCTTTTCCGTGATGTCGCGCGTTATCTTGGCGTAGCCCAGAAGGCGCCCGTCGCCGTCGCGAATGGCGTCGATGACGACACTGGCCCAGAACCGCGAGCCATCCTTGCGGACCCGCCACCCTTCCTTCTCAAACCGGCCGACGTCGGACGCTGTCTGCAGGGCCTTGCCAGGCATGTTAGCGGCCCGATCCTCTTCCGTGTAGAAGGTCGAAAAGTGTTTTCCGACGATCTCGCAGTCGGTGTAACCCTTGATGCGTTCGGCTCCCGAGTTCCAGCTCGAAACATGGCCACCGGGATCGAGCATATAGATTGCGTAGTCGGTGACGCCTTGGACCAGCAGCTGAAATTGCTTCTCGCTCTGCTGAAGCTCCGATTGAGCCGTCTTGCGTTCCGAGAGATCCTGGGTGAGGACCGCGAAACCGAGGATATCGCCCGACGCGCCCCAGACGGCGTCAATAATCGCACTCGCCCAATAGCGCGTGCCGTCCTGCCTCAGACGCCAGCCTTCGCTTTGCGAGCGACCATCGAGCCGGGCGGTGGCCAGCGCCCGCTCAGGGAGCCCCACAGCACGGTCTTCGGGTGAGTAAAAGCACAGGAAACTGCGGCCGATGATTTCGCTCTTGGAATATCCGTTCGCCCGTTCAGCGGCGGCATCCCAGCTGCTGACGCTGCCTGCGGCATCCAGGAAATAGATCGTATAGTCCGCCAGTCCCCCTACGTTATGGCGATATCGCTCATCGTAGGCGGACGCGATCGTCGCAGTCGAAGCCGTCGCTGACATGTTTCCCTCAAGGTGTTTAGCCGGTGATAACTCGGCGCTTGAAGAAAAGTTCCGCGCACCCGAAAACAAATGTGCCGCAAGGCAGGCGGAAAGCCACCTTCTGCTTGGCCAGCGAGGCTTCGGATTAGCCTTGCAATGTCTTGACCTTACGAAGATCGGGGAACAGTCTCGCCCACAAGAGCACCACAACGATTGTGCCGACGCCGCCGATCACACCGGCTGCAACCGGACCCATGATGCCCGCGAGCATGCCGGATTCGAATTCACCAAGCTGGTTGGACGTCCCGATGAAGAGCGAATTGACGGCATTGACACGGCCGCGCATCTCGTCCGGGGTCAGCAGCTGCACAAGGGAGCTGCGCACGACAACGCTGACCGTGTCGGACGCACCGACCACCAGCAAGGCGGCGATCGACAGCGCGATATTCGTCGACAGCGCGAAAACCACCGTCGCGACGCCAAACACCGCGACGGCCGAGAGCATCTTGGCACCGACCTTGCTGGTCAGCGGACGCCGCGCCAGAACGATGGACATGCCCAGCGCCCCAATCGCAGGCGCGGCACGCAGCAGCCCAAGCCCCCACGGTCCGGCATGGAGAATGTCACGGGCAAACATCGGCAGCAGCGCGGTCGCCCCGCCGAGGAGAACGGCAAAGAGATCGAGCGAGATGGTCCCCAGCATGACCGGTCGGCTCTTGATGAAGGATACACCGGCGAAGATCGATGTAAGGGTCACCGGTTCGCGCTTGGCCGGTGTCCATTCCATTCTGATGGAGATGACGTTGATGCTTGCGATCGCAAAGAGCACGCTTGCGACCACGAAGGGCGCAACGGGGTCGATACCATAGAGCAGTCCGCCCAGCGACGGGCCGACAATCAGCGCTGTCTGCATCATCGAGGTCGAGGTTGCGATCGCCCGCTGCAGCATCGACGACGGCATGATGCTTGGAAGCAGCGCCGCCATGGTTGGTCGCTCGAAGGCGACTGTCGCTCCAAGGATCGTGACAGCCGAGAGTATTCCAGCTGGCGCCAGCCAGTTCTGCCAGCAACCAACCGCCAGCAACGCCGAGACGACCGCCTGGATCAACTGACACGCCAGGCCGATGCGCCGCCGGTCGAAACGGTCGGCGACGTGGCCCACGACAAAGGTCAGCAAGACCATGGGCAGGAACTGGCAGAGGCCGACAAGGGCCAACGCGAAGGCACTATGGGTCTGATCGTAGATCATCCAGCCCATCGCGATGGCGACGCATTGGAATGACAGGGAGGAAAAGACACGGGAAGCGGCGAAATTCAGATAGCCGGGATGGCGCAGAACGCTGTCCTGCCGGGCTTGAAGTGTATCCATTGAACGACTGTCCGGCGCGAGATCAATAGCGCCCTAATGAGTGTTGTCTGACGCGCCCTTTCTACCTCAATAGACCGCTTGTCAACGGTAACAACGGGTTTCGCCGCCGGCCTCGCGTGATTGTGTTTGCCCGCGCAAAAGCATGGCTTCGCGGGCGCGCATCATAAAATTTGAGGATCGCTCGGATATCAGGAAAGGTCCCGCAGGATTTGCCGAAGGCCCGGCTGGGCGACTTCACGGGCTGCGACATCTATCGAAACCCACTGCGTCCGGCGTATGCCCTTCTCCGGGAAATCCCGCAAGACCTCGGCTACAGCCAACATGTGAACCTCGACGCGATAGGTCAGGACGCTGCTGTCCTTCGTATAGGTGAAGGATCCAACGATCTTCTTCGCCACTTTCCCCCGGATACCGGCTTCCTCGAAAGCTTCGCGGGTGGCTGTCTCGCGGGTGGTTTCGCCGGGTTCGATGTGCCCCTTCGGTATGCCCCATCGTCCGTTGCGACGACTGCCGACCAGCAGGACCTCAAGCGGCTGCTTCGCCTTCTTCCTGAAACAGATCGCGCCGGCTTGAGCGATTTCCCTTTGGGCGACCTCCTGGGCACGAGGTGACGCACTACCGACATCGGTTGGCGTTTCGACCAAGGGCCGCTCATCTGCCATGGTTGCTCCTGCTTGCGTGCCGCAAGGCGATCAATGGCCATTCTTGCCGAGCGCCGCATCGCATTGCGATGCTCACGTCTGTCTGTGACAGGTGGATGACAGGCGGCGCCGTTGCCGGAAGAAGGTTCGCCACTTTTCCGCCACGCTCGCGACATCTGCCCGTTGCAACCGTCAGGTAGGTTCTCCCCATCAAGGGAGTAGACACAATGCAGGACATGACGATATCCGAGATCTTGCGGGACCCGCTCATCAGGCAGGTGCTCCACGCAGACGGTACCAGCCTCACTTCGTTCGCCCGGTTGCTGAAGACCGCAGCCCGCGAACGCCGCGCAAGGCAGGCCCATGAGAATTCGGGCGACGACGCCATGCAATTCTTGCCGACAACGTCCCTCTCGACACATTAAGCAAATTGCGCGTGCCTACCGGCAACGGTCGAGCACGTGCCGCTCAGGCACGTCGGCGGGGCGCCTTTGCACGTTCTTTCAGATTGCCCAACAAAGCGTAGCCACCAGCCCATCGGCCAAAACCGCTGGCAATGTTGATATGGCCGGCGAGCCCAATGTTTTTCAGCTCGGTCTTCCACAGGCGGGCATAGAGCGTCAGCCGATCGAGTTCCATGTAGTGATCATTCAGGCTGCCAACCGTGATGCTGGGGAACGGCAGCGCGCGCGTGGGCATCGTGCCGAAGCGTATTGCGCCGGGATGCCGCTTTTCCGTCGCTGGCAGATCGCAGGGGGCGACGAGCAGCGCGCCCTTGATGCGGTAGGATGATGGCCTGTCGGCAAGCTTCGCAGTCAGGATGCAGCCGAGGCTGTGAGCGACAATGAAGGCCTCTCCCTGCTCGACAAGAGCCGCCTCGAGCCGGTCTACCCATTGGTCGACGATGGGGGCGTGCCAGTTGTCCTGCTCAACGATAAAGCTGTCTGGATCATCTTCGACCCAGAAGCGCTGCCAGTGGCCTGCATCCGATCCGTCCAGTCCAGGGACGACGAGAGTCGCGGTCATTTTGCGTGCCTAAAGGTCGAAATAGCGCGGACGATGTTCGAGGGCGGAGATTTCCTCCCTCACCTCAAGAATACGTTCCCGCAGATCCCGTTCCGTGCCGTCATCAATATCCTCGCCGCCGAGACAAAAGCGTGCTTCATGGAGGTCAAGCCTCGCTTCCAATTGGTCGCGTATGGCGCAAAGGCGGTCAAACTGTCGAACAATGCTCATGCTTTCTCCTGTCGGTCCGCACCGGCTTCGATACTGGCATGATTATTGTCTATGTTTTTAATGGACTAAAGAAACAACGCTCCACGCCCGGGCCGAAGCTTAGAAAATCCATGTCGAACGACAGACCGCGCATTTCCCGGTTGCCGGCATCGCTTGTGCCCCGCTAACAACAGCCAGATAGACGGCGGAATTCTCTCCGCATCAGACTGAAACCTTTGATCCAGATCCTTCGTCGATCCGTAACAGGATGAAACTGAAAAAACGGGAATGGCATCATTGGCAGACGACACGGAAAAACCGGTAATAGTTTGGTTCCGCAAGGATTTGCGCCTCGACGACAATCATGCGCTCAACGCAGCATGCCAATCGGGGCGACCGGTCATCGGGCTCTACATCAGGGAGCCGGAAACTGCGGGGACGGGCCCGCTCGGCGCCGCGCAAGCCTGGTGGCTTCATCATTCGCTGGAGCGGCTCGACTCATCGATCACCGCCCTCGGCGGCAGGCTTGTGTTGACCTCGGGGAATGCGTTTGAGGTCTTGAGCAATCTCATCGAATCCACAGGAGCACGGATGGTCGTGTGGAATCGCCGCTACGAGCCGGCGGGCATGGCGATCGACCTTCGCATCCTGCGCGAATTGCAAAGACGCCAGGTTGATGCCAGAGATTTCGGCGGCCAGCTTCTGCATGAACCATCGAAACTGCTGACCAAGGCGGGGCAGCCTTATCGGGTCTACACACCGTTCTGGCGCGCCTTCGAGAGTGCCCCCGAACCTCATCGTCCGCTCGATGCGCCCTCTTCGATCAAGTTTGCCGCGCATCAGCCCCGATCGGAACACCTGTCGTCGTGGAAGCTTCTTCCGGTGAAACCGGATTGGGCAGGCGAATTCGCGGAGGTCTGGGAACCCGGCGAGGAAGCGGCGCGGGCGAAACTGGACGATTTCCTGGACGGCGCCATGCAAGGCTACAAGGAGCAACGGGACTTTCCTGCAAAGCAGGCAACGTCGATGCTCTCCCCATACCTTGCGCTGGGGCTCATCTCGCCTGCTCGTATATGGGAGGCGACGCGCGGTCTGCCGCTATCGCCGGACGACATCATCCATTTCCGCAAGGAACTGGTTTGGAGAGAGTTTTCCTACCACCTGCTCTATCACTTCCCGAAGCTTCCCTACTGCAACTGGAATGATCGCTTCGATGGATTCAGCTGGCAGAACGATGCGAAGCAATTCAGGCTCTGGACGCGTGGTCAGACCGGTTACCCGATCGTCGACGCCGGCATGCGCCAGCTTTGGCGGCATGGCTTCATGCACAATCGGGTGCGCATGATCGTGGCGTCCTTTCTCGTCAAGGATCTGCTGATAGACTGGCGCCGCGGCGAAGGGTGGTTTCGCGATACCTTGATCGATGCCGATCCTGCAAGCAATGCGGCGAGCTGGCAGTGGGTAGCGGGTTCAGGGGCAGATGCCGCGCCATTCTTCCGGATCTTCAATCCCGTTCTCCAGGGCGAAAAATTCGATCCCGACGGCGCCTACGTGCGCGAATTCGTGCCGGAACTGGCAAAACTCGAGAGCAAATACATTCACCGGCCATTCGAAGCGCCGGCAAGCGTGCTGGAGAAGGCTGGCGTTAGACTCGGCGAGACATATCCGGAACCCATGGTTGACCACGCCACCGCCCGAGACGGAGCGCTGAAGGCGTACAACGCCACTAAGGCTGCCGCATGAACGCACATTTTCAGCAACCTCAGCGACGCCTGAGGATCGCCGTGATCGGCTCCGGCATCTCAGGCGCGTCCGCTGCCTGGGCTCTCAATCCGCTGCACGAAGTCACGCTCTATGAGAAGAGCCCGCGCGCAGGTGGTCACACGGCCACGGTCGACGTGGACTATGATGGCGTGCGCATCCCGGTCGATACGGGGTTTATCGTCTACAACGAACCCAACTATCCGAACCTGACAGCGCTGTTTGCCTGGCTTGGCGTGCACACCCATGCCAGCGACATGAGCTTTTCGCTCTCGCTCGATCACGGCAAGCTCGAGTGGAGCGGCGGCGGCCTCTCATCGATATTCGCGCAGAAACGCAATCTGTTGCGGCCGACCTTCCTCTTGATGATCCGCGAAATTCTCCGGTTCAACCGGATGTGCCTTCGGGATCGCGCCGAGGGGCACCTGGCTACCCGGTCTCTTGGCGACTATCTCGACTGGCGCGGGTTTTCGCCGGGTTTCACGAACAACTATCTCGTCCCGATGGCGGCCGCCATCTGGTCGAGCCCTGCGGAAAAGATGCTGCAGTTTCCTGCGGAGCAATTCGTCAACTTCTTCGACAATCACAGGCTCATCTACAGCAAGCAGCACCAATGGCGTACCGTTACCGGTGGCAGCCGCAACTATCTGGAAAAATTACTGACACCGCTCGGTGACAAACTGCGGCTCGGCGTGGGCGTCCGTGGCGTCATGCGCGATCAGGCGGGCGTGACTGTCATCGACGAAAGCGGCGCGGAGGAGAGGTTCGACAAGGTCATCTTCGCCACCCACAGCGATCAAACGAGCTGGATGCTGATCGACGCCAACGACCAGGAAAGAAAATTGCTGGCTGCGATCCCCTATCAACCGAACAGGGTGGTGCTGCATCGGGATATCGGCCTGATGCCTCAACGCCAGAAAGTGTGGGCGTCCTGGAATTATCTGCGCTCAAGCAAGGCGAGCGGGGAAGCAGGCGTTGCCGTCACCTACTGGATGAACAGGCTACAGGGAATCGACCCGAGGTACCCGTTGTTCGTAACGCTCAATCCCGAGCGTGAGCCGGATTCCCGAAAGGTGTTCGCGGAGTTCAGCAATGAGCATCCGCAATTCTCGGCGGACAGCATTGCCGCGCAAAAAGCCCTTGCCGGCATCCAGGGAAAGAACCACAGCTATTTTGCCGGCGCCTGGACCGGCCACGGATTTCACGAAGACGGCCTTGTCTCCGGGCTGGCGGCAGCCGCCGCACTGGGGGCAACGGCGCCGTGGAAAGCGAGCGATCAACATTCGCTCCAGACGCAACTGGACGACGTCGTATGACTGCTAGAACGGCAAGCCTTGGGGTATGCATGGAGGGTAACGGTCCACCGCCGGCTGCCCCTGCATGCCTTTATGTCGGCGATGTCATGCACCAGCGGATGAAGCCCTTTGGTCACCGATTCCGCTACAGGGTCTTTTCCCTCTGCATCGACCTAGACCGCCTCGTAGAGGCAGATCGCGTATCGCGCCTCTTCTCCGTCAATGGTCGAAATCTCGTTTCGTTTCATGAAAGCGACCATTCCGGCGAGCAGCCGATAAGGGCATACACGGACGAACTTCTTGCGAGGGTCGGCTTGCACGCCACGCGTATATTCCTGGTCTGCTACCCCCGCATTGTCGGGCACGTCTTCAACCCATTGTCGGTCTACTACGTTTACGACGATCGCGATGTGCTAACGGCGATGATCTACGAGGTGCGCAATACCTTCGGCGAGCGTCACACCTATCTGTGCCCTGTCGGTGAGACACAGCTGTCCGAAGCAGGCGTACGCCAGAGCTGTGACAAGCTTTTCCACGTCTCCCCCTTCATCGGCATGGATATGCGGTATCATTTCCGCATGTTGCCGCCTGGCAAGGAGATCCGCTGGCGTATTCTGGAAACGGACTCGGATGGCCCCTTGCTTGCGGCGACATTCTCGGGCCGTCAGTTTCCGCTCACGACACATACGCTGGGAAGGCTTGTGGGGCGCATTCCCTTCCTGACACTCAAGATCCTCGGTGGCATTCATTGGGAAGCGTTGAAGCTCTGGTTGAAAGGCGCGCGCTACATTTCACGTCCCCCACCGCCCCCGCCTGTCAGCATCACGCCTTTTTATGAGGTTGCGAAGGCAGCAGAATGACATTAGCGTTCTGATATATCGCCGGGGGGCGGGGTATTCCAACGGATCGTCGTCCTTAGCCGGCAAAAAGAATAATGCCGGAGGAGAAAATTATGACGGATGCACAGGATCGGGATTCTTTCGCGCGGGACGCGATATTGCTGTCGCCCGCAAACATCGCAAGAGTTTCCAGAGGCGTACCGCTAAGGGGCAAGCTTGCGTTGCGCGCACTCCTGCAGCTGAAGCACGGCTCGCTGACAATTACCTTTCCGGACGGTCGCACCGTGCTCATCAAGGGGAGCGCAGCGGGACCGGACGCGGCCATCCGTCTCGCGAACTGGAAGCTTGCCTATCGTGCGCTGGCAAGCGGCACGATCGGCATCGCGGAAACCTATATGGACGGCGACTGGGACAGTCCCGATATCTCGGCTTTCCTTGAGCTTTTCCTGATCAACGAGGACACCGCTCAAAACTACGCGAACGGCAAGGGCGGCATCGTCCGGTTCGCAGAGCGGGTACGTCATTGGATGAACGCGAACACCAAGGCCGGTTCGAAGCGAAACATTTCGGCCCACTACGATCTGGGCAACGACTTCTACAAGCAGTGGCTTGATCCGACGATGACCTATTCGTCCGCGCTCTACTCGACCGGCGCCAACGATCTGCAATCCGCCCAGCATGCAAAATACAGGGCGTTGGCGGAAGCGACCGGCATTCGCCCGGGTGATCACGTCCTGGAGATCGGCTGCGGCTGGGGCGGCTTCGCGGAGTTCGCGGCGACGGAACTGAACTGCCGCGTGACCGGGCTTACCATCAGCCGTGAGCAGCTTGCCTTTGCCGAAGACCGGATCCGCAAGGCCGGGCTCAGCGACAGGGTGGAGTTTCGCTTTCAGGACTATCGGGATGAAACCGGCCTTTACGACCGCATTGTCTCCATCGAGATGTTCGAGGCCGTCGGAGAGAAATACTGGCCGGCGTATTTCTCGAAGTTGCAGCAATGCCTGAGACCCGGTGGCAAGGCTGGTCTGCAGATCATCACGATCCGCCAGGAATCGTTTGAGCAGTACCGCAGCAATCCGGATTTCATCCAGAAATATGTCTTCCCCGGCGGCATGCTTCCGACCCGCGATCACCTTGCAGAACTTGGTCGAAAAGTGAATTTGTCACTGGTAAGGGACTTTGGTTTCGGGTTAGACTACGCCCGAACTCTTGCCGAATGGCGGGAGCGTTTCTGGTCGGTTTGGGAGCGCGTTCGGCCGTTAGGTTTCGATGAGCGTTTCAAACGGCTCTGGGAATTTTATTTGTTTTATTGCGAAGCAGGCTTCCGCGCCCGAAACATAGACGTCCGTCAGGTCGTCTTTTCGCGGAGCTGACGAGAGCGGATGGTGGGCCGTCGGCAGATGACCTCCTGTCTGGCCCCCATCCGCCTCGTTTATGCTTCACTCCGAAATCAAATCGCACGGAAATTCGATGATCGCCTCGCTGCGGAAGCGGTCAGTCTTGGCCATCTGGCGGCCTGTTGGGCTGGCTGGCGGTGCTATTCTGCGGGATGCGTCATCACCGGTCGGTGACGCTTGGTGGGAGACCGTTCATCCCAGCCGGTGAAGCGGTTGACCAAGCGGAAATAGAGGCCGTAGGGCAAGAGCCTCAACAGCTTCATCATCAGTGTGAAACGCTTCGGGAAGGTGATCTCGAACGCCTGCGACTTCAGGCCTGCCGAGATCTGATGTGCGGGCTCCTCGGCCGATACCAGCGAGGGCATGGGGAATTCATTCTTCCTGGTCGCCGGCGTGTCGACGAAGCCCGGATTGATGAGCTGAATCCGGATCCCCATCTTGTCGAGATCGAACTTCAGACTTTCGGCCAGGTTGATCAAGGCGGCTTTCGTTGCGCCATAGGCAGCACTTGTCGGAAGGCCGCCATAACCTGTTACCGACGAGACGATGGCGATCTGCCCCTGCCCCTTCGCCTTCATGTGCCGTACCGCCAGTACGAGGCAGTTCACCACGCCATTCAGGTTGACGGCAAAGCTGCGCTCGAAATCATCCCGGCGCAGTTCCTCCGCCCTCACGGGCAGGTAGACGCCCGCGTTGAAGATCGCCAGCGCCATCGCGCCATGCTCGTATTCAATGGAAGCGAGCACATGCTCCATGTCTTCGGCATTGGTGACATCACCATCGAGAACGATAATGCTGCCCGATAGGGGGCTCGCCTCCGTCTGGAGCTCGACCAGCTTTTCATGGTCGCGAGCAGTTACGGCGACCTTGTACCCCTCGCCCGCAAGCTTCAACGCCAATGCCCGTCCAATCCCGGAACTCGCACCGGAAATCCAGACAATTCCGTGTTCGGGGCGGGCGACGAAATCTTGCATGGCAATCTCCTCCGGGCTGCATTGCGAAACGCAGAAGCAGGTCAGGGAGTTCCGTAGTGCCCCCCGGATTCATGCCTTTATCATGGCATTGTGGCTGCTTTCAGCCGATGAGGTCGCCGATCAACTGACGGAACGATCCGGTCAACTTCACCGGCGCATCCAAAACGGAAAACGCAATGCAGGGGCGATCCGTTTCGGCGATCGGCCGATGATCGACCGTCTCGTCGGCGACAGAGATGTCACCGGGACCAAACCGTCCCCGGCTGTCGGTGAACGCGCCATCCAATATGAGCGTGAGCTCCATTCCCTTGTGCGTATGGGCGGGCAGCGCGCGACCGGCGCGGATCCACATCAGGCTCACTTCACAGCCGTCGATGTCGACCGAATACTCCCTGAAACCCGGAAGCTTCCGCTTCCACGGAACCTTATCGACGTCGAAACCGACGAGGTTGCGCAACGATGTCGGGAAAAAACTCTTGTCGAGTCTGTCGCCACGGCTGCCGCGCGGAGCGGCGGAGGCAAAGATCGAGGATAGCTGCGCATCCCTGTCACCGATCGGGGACGCGGAAATATCCTCCAGCGCCTCGCCCGCAAGGAACTCGAGACCCGTCACCAGGCCGCGATTGTCAGGCTTCATTTCCAGATGTGATTCCACCAGCACGCGCGCAGGTTCAGGAAGAGAACCGGCCACATAGTGCGCCATCAATGCATCGATCGTGTCTATATGCTCGTGAACCATGACCGTTTCGGTCGTTTCCGCTTTTCAGTGACTGCTTTGTCGTCATCCATACGCCGAAAGTCAATCTGCGGATCACAACCGGACCGCTCGATCCGGGATCCACCATGCCAGCGGGGCATAAGGAGTAATTTTATCGCGCTTGCCGCAGGCGTGGAATAGCATTTCTTGCCAACCTAGCCTTGTGAAGGGAAAAGACCGTTCTTAAACTAAGAGTCCCAAAGAGGCAGATTCCATGACCTTCCATCCCTCCGTGCTCGAAGCAATCGGCAATACCCCCCTGATCAAGCTCAAGGGCGCATCGGATGCAACAGGCTGCACCATTCTCGGGAAGGCCGAATTCCTCAATCCGGGCCAGTCGGTCAAGGATCGCGCGGCGCTCTACATCATCCGTGATGCCGAGAAAAAGGGACTGCTGAGACCGGGCGGCGTCATCGTCGAGGGCACAGCCGGCAATACCGGCATTGGCCTGACGCTTGTCGCCAAGGCGCTCGGCTACCGCACGGTCATCGTCATTCCCGAAACCCAGAGCCAGGAAAAGAAGGATGCGCTGAAACTGCTCGGCGCCGAACTGGTCGAAGTGCCGGCCGTTCCCTACAAGAACCCCAACAACTACGTGAAGGTTTCCGGGCGTCTTGCGGAGCAACTCGCCAAGAGCGAGCCAAACGGCGCGATCTGGGCGAACCAGTTCGACAACGTCGCCAATCGCCAGGCTCACATCGAAACAACGGCGAAAGAGATCTGGAACGACACGAACGGCAAGGTCGACGGCTTTATCTGCTCTGTCGGCTCCGGTGGCACGCTTGCCGGCGTCGCAGCCGGCCTCCGAGGTTTCAGCAAGGACATCAAGATCGGCATCGCCGACCCTGATGGCGCGGCCCTTTACGAGTTCTACAAGAACGGCGAGCTCAAGTCTGCGGGCTCCTCGATCACGGAAGGCATCGGCCAAGGCCGCATCACGGCCAACCTCGAAGGCTTTACGCCTGACTTTGCCTACAGCATCTCGGACGCAGAAGCCCTGCCCTTCGTGTTCGACCTCGTCGAGCATGAGGGACTTTGCCTTGGCGGCTCGACGGCAATCAACATCGCTGGCGCCGTTCGCCTTGCCAAGGACCTCGGCCCCGGCCACACCGTCGTGACGATCCTTTGCGACTACGGCAACCGCTACCAATCCAAGCTTTTCAATCCTGATTTCCTGACGTCGAAGGGCTTGCCTGTTCCGGCATGGCTGACGGCGTCGGCGGATCTGAAGATCCCCTACGAACCAGCAGCGTGAGACCCCATGCCCGTCAATGCCCTCTATCGTGACGACTTCTATCTTTCGACATGCGGGGCGGTCGTAACCGCCATTCACGAAGACGGGGGCATCGAGCTGGATCAGACCTGCTTTTATGCCACATCAGGCGGGCAGCCGGGGGATACCGGCTTTCTCGAACGAACAGACGGCAGCAAGATCACCCTTGGCCAGACGCGTCACGGAGCGAGCAAGGATATCATCGTCCATGTCCCGCTCGAAGGAGAAGCGCGACCGAGCGTCGGCGAGGCCCTGGTCCTGCATGTCGACTGGCCGCGGCGCTACAAGCTGATGCGAATGCATACGGCCTGCCATCTGCTTTCGGTCGTCTGCTCTTACCCGATCACCGGTGCAGCTGTTGGCGAAGAGGAAAGCCGCGTCGATTTCGACATGACCGACACCATCGACAAGGACGAGGTGACCGCCAAGCTGATGGAACTCGTCGGCCAGAACCATCCTGTCTATCTGCAGTGGATCACCGATGAGGAGCTGGCGGCCAACCCCGGCATCGTGAAGTCCAAGAACGTGCGCCCGCCGATGGGCCTCGGGCGGGTCAGTCTCGTCTGCATCGGCGAAAACTCGGCGATTGACAGCCAGCCGTGCGGCGGCACACATGTGTCGGAAACGCAGGAAGTCGGCCAGATTCACATCGCCAAGATCGAGAAAAAAGGCAAGGAGAACCGGCGCTTTCGCATCCGCTTCGGCGCCCCCGGTGACGAAGCCTGATTATAAGGGAGAGTGGAATGAGCGAAGAGACGAGCCGTTTTGTCGTGTCCGCCGACTGGCTGCAGGCAGAACTCGGAAAGCCTGATCTGCGCGTACTGGATGCCTCCTTTTATCTTCCAGCCCAGAAGCGCGATGCCGACGCCGAATATACAGCTGGCCACATCCCCGGCGCCATCCGTTTCGATCAGGACAAGATCGCCGATCATTCCGTACCGTTGCCGCACACGATCCCCACGCCCGAGCAGTTCGCCGCCGAAGTCGGCAAGCTCGGCATTGGAGAAAATGACCGGATCGTCGTCTATGACGGCATCGGCCTCTTTGCCTCGCCGCGCGTCTGGTGGCTGTTTCGCGTGATGGGCGCGAAGAACGTCTTCGTGCTCGATGGCGGGCTCGATGGCTGGAAGGCCGAGGGTCGCCCGCTCGAAACGGTCGCGCCGCGCTATGAGCCCAAGACGTTTACCCCCGCGTACGACGACAAACGTGTCGTCAAGCTGGACGCCATGAAGGCAATTGTCTCCGGCGGCACTCTGCAGATCGCCGACGCCCGCAGCGCGGGCCGCTTCGCCGCAACGGAGTCGGAGCCACGCGCCGGCATGCGATCTGGCCACATGCCGGGCGCACGCAGCCTTCCATCGGGTGTTTTCGCCAACCAGGGCCGCTTCAAGTCCCTGCCCGAGCTGAAGCAGACGATCGAGAGCGCCGGCATAGATCTGTCGAAGCCGGTGGTAACGTCGTGCGGTTCCGGGATTACGGCGGCCATCATTACACTGGCGCTGGAATCGCTCGGCCATACCGACAACAAGCTTTATGACGGGTCTTGGAGCGAGTGGGGTAGCCGCGAGGATACACCCGTGGTCACCGGGCCGCCCGAAACGGTCAAAGCCTGATCGCCATGGGAAAAACACCTTCGTCACTGAAAGCCCACGTCACGCGTCTCGAGATGACGGCACCGCCGAAGACAAGCCTGCCGGTGCCCGTCAACATCCAGACAGCGATCATGCGCGCGCCGGGAATCCCGCCGGCGTTCTACCGCCACCTCTACCGCCAGGTCGGTGCCCGCTGGCAGTGGGTCGACCGGTTGCGGATGAGCGAGGAAGACCTTGCCGCGGTCCTGCACGACAAGCGCAATACAATCAGCGTGCTATACGTGAATGGTGCTCCGGCCGGCTTCTACGAGTATCTCGTTGAGGATGAAGACACGATCGAGCTTAGCCATTTCGGCCTGATCGAGCATGCGCTCGGTCTTGGTATCGGCAAATGGTTCCTGTTGCAGGCGCTCTATGCGATCTGGACGCACAATCCGAGGCGGGTGATCACCACGACCAACAGCCTCGACCATCCGAGGGCGCTGCAGCTCTACCAGATGTTCGGCTTCTCGCCCGTCTCCACCGGCACGGCGATCGTGCGGCCGCTGAGCGACAAGGAACTGCTCGAGATCGTGAAAAAGGGCTGACCGGCAAGGATCGGGTGGCTGGCGACCGTCACCGGAGTCATTGATGGCGAAACTCGAAAGGAGATTTGCCATGCCTGCCGTCCACTTTTCCGCAATGCCGACGACCGATGCCGAACACATCTGGAACGGTGGCCGCGACGCCTACGATAACCTGCCGGAAACAATGGTCTCCGACGGCCCCGGCCATCCCTGCCGCCACTGCCTCCGTAACATCGATTCGGGCGACGAGGTCCTCGTCTTTGCCTATCGGCCTTTCCCTGACCTTCAACCCTATGCCGAAACCGGTCCGGTCTTCCTGCACAAACAGCGTTGTGAGCGTTACGCCGCAGACGAAGTGCTGCCACCGGTCCTGTCGACGAGCCGCGACTTCATTGTTCGCGGCTATGGCGCCAATAACAGGATTGTCTACGGCACCGGTGCCGTTACGCCGATCGCAGACATTCCGGCCTACGCTGCAACGCTGCTCGATCGGACCGATATCGCCTATGTCCACGTGCGCTCGGCACGCAACAACTGCTACCAGTGCCGGATCGATAGATAGCAAGAAGCCGGCTGTAGCGATGCAGCCGGCTTCCCTTCCAGTGCGCCCCTAACTTACGCTACGTTAAGTACACTTTCCGCTGCGTAAGGTTCATAGCCAAGGGCCTCGGCTACCGGCTTGTTGGTGACACGGCCGCGGTGAACATTGAGGCCATTCCTCAGGTGCTTGTCTTCGGCGATGGCACGGAGCCCACGATCGGCCAAGGCCAGCCCATAAACCAGCGTTGCGTTGTTGAGCGCATGTGCCGACGTGACCGGGACGGCGCCAGGCATGTTGGCGACACAGTAATGAACGATGCCATCGACCTCATAGGTCGGATCCGAATGCGTCGTCGCGTGGGAAGTTTCGAAGCAACCGCCCTGATCGATCGCGACATCGACAATGACTGCGCCCTTCTTCATTCCGGAGAGCATCTCGCGGGTGACGAGCTTCGGCGCGGCCGCGCCCGGGATCAGGACTGCCCCGATCACCAGGTCGGCAGAGAATACCTCTTCTTCCAGCGACTGAATGCTCGAATAGCGCGTGTGGATGCGTCCGCCGAAGATATCGTCGAGCTGGCGCAGGCGCGGCAGCGACTTGTCGAGGATACTGACATCGGCGCCAAGGCCGGCCGCCATCCTGGCCGCGTGCAGCCCCACGACACCACCGCCGATGATCGCGACCTTCGCAGGCAACACCCCAGGTACACCGCCGAGAAGGATACCAAGCCCGCCGTTGGCTTTCTGCAGCGCCGTTGCACCGGCCTGTATCGAAAGGCGACCGGCGACTTCCGACATCGGCGCCAGTAGCGGCAGGCCGCCGCGTTCGTCAGTGACCGTCTCATAGGCGACAGCGGTTACGCCCGCGGCCAAAAGCCCTTTTGTCTGCTCCGGATCCGGCGCAAGATGAAGATAGGTGTAGAGAATTTGTCCTTCGCGAAGCTGAGCCCATTCCGATGGCTGCGGCTCCTTGACCTTAACGATCATGTCGCATTTCGCGAAGATATCCTTGGCTGAGGCAGCGATTTTCGCGCCCGCGGCGATATAGGCATTGTCATCGGCTCCGATACCGGCGCCTGCCTTTGTCTCCACCCAGACGTCATGACCATGTGCAACGTATTCTCGAACTGACGCGGGTGTCAGACCGACACGATATTCATGGTTCTTGATTTCCTTCGGGCAACCGACACGCATTGGCGTTCCTCTCATTTTATGTCCGCTTTGCGGAAGTGTTTTGACAGGGAAATCCAATCACCGTGGCTGTGAAATGTCCTTGCAAAGAGGATTTGCGCGAACGTGATTTTTCGAAGAATATTGCAGATATCGGGAAAAAATCGAAAGTTCTTCGAATGTCAGAACTCGACGCCATTGATCTTGCGATTCTGAAAACGCTTCAGGCGAACGCGCGCATCACCAATGCCGATCTCGCCGCCAAGATCGGGCTTTCAGCATCGGCCTGCTCGCGAAGGCTCGACATACTCGAGCGAAGCGATGTCATTCGCGGCTATCATGCGCACGTGTCGCACAAGGCTCTGGACTATAAGATGATCGCCATCGTGCACATCTCGCTGTCGGGCCAGTTCGCAAAGACGCTGGCCGAATTCGAGGCAGCGGTGAAGCGCTGTCCGAATGTCCTTGTCTGCTACCTCATGTCGGGAGAATACGACTACATCCTGCGAATCGCCGCTCGCGATCTCGAGGACTACGAGCGCATCCATCGCGACTGGCTGTCAGCCCTGCCCCATGTCGTGAAGATCAACTCCAGCTTCGCGCTGCGCGAGATCATCGACCGTCCGAATGTCGGCCTTTAGTCTCGTGGTGATCGAGAAGTTTCGATGAACCCGCCGATACCGCAGTCATAGAACAGACCCATGAAATCGAAGACGCAAGGCTATATTTTCGTCCTTCTGGCGATCACCATCTTCTCGCTGCAGGACGGCATCTCGAAACACCTGGCAAGCACATATCCGCCTGTCTTCGTCACGATGATCCGCTATTGGGCCTTTGCGCTTTTCACAATCGTGCTGGCGTCGAAGGTGCGTGGAGGAATCCAAGCGACGGCTCGCACCAAACGACCGGTGCTGCAGATTATCCGCGGTGTTCTTCTCGCCGCGCAGGTTGTTGTTGCGATCAGCTGCTTCGCAATTATCGGCCTCGCCCACTCGCAGGCGATCTTCGCAGGTACGCCGATCCTGATAGCCCTGCTTTCCATGCCGCTGCTTGGCGAGCGCGTCGGCTGGCGGCGCTGGACGGCGATCGGCGCAGGCCTTGTCGGCGTGCTCCTGATCCTCAAGCCCGAAGGCGGCTTCTTCGATTTCAAACTGCTGCTCGCGATCTTCTCGTGCTTTCTCTTCGCCTTCTACGTTATCGCGACGCGCCTCGTGAGCCGGGACGATCCGGCGATGACCAGCTTCTTCTACACCGGCGTCGTCGGCGGTATCGCCATGACGCTGGTCGGACCCTTCTACTGGACCTGGATGTCGGGCTGGGATTGGGGCTGGATGGCGCTTGTATGCATGACCAGCATCTCCAGCCACTACTTCCTGATCCGCGCCTATGACATGCTCGACGCCGCGGCTGTACAGCCGCTGACTTACCTGCAGCTCGTCTACGCCTCGATCATCGGTGTCATGGTCTACAACGAGACGCTCAATCTCAACACGATCGTTGGTTCGGTGATCGTCGTGGCATCGGGCATATTCACGATCTGGCGTGAGCACGTTGTGGCGGCCAGAGGCACTGCCAGGACGTAAATTCAATGCGTGCAATTTTATGCACGCTAATAAAGCGATATCAATCTGTCGTTGCTATCATGCTTCCACATTTGAGGGAGAACCGCATGATGCGCAATCTGAATATCATTACTCGCAAGGCCGAACGAAAGCCGTGCCGTGTATTCGGCAAGGTGCGTTATCTCAACAAGGAAGTCGACGCCCGCATCCTAAACCTCTCGACGAGCGGTGTTGCACTCGAGATCAGATCTCCACTGCACGCAGCCTCCGGGAGCCGTGTACAGTTGCTGGCGGACGATCTTGGCATATTGCATGGCGTCATCCGCTGGACCCACAACGGCCGGCTCGGCATTCAGTTCGACACAAACTCCAACGCGCGAGCCCAGGTTTCGTCCTACTTCCGGTTCTTCCACCGCGAAGTAAAGCCGGTGCTGGCCCGATAACAACCGGAAGACCTCTCGCCTATTCGGCTGCGAGAGGTATCTCCGACGTGCGAATTTCGCTGAGTGACGCGGTGAAATCCGCATGGTTGGGACATGCCGACAGGCGCGAGCGAAACGCCTCGATCATCCATGTCGCGGCCGGCCCTGGCGGGTTGGCGATCCGCCGCATCGCATAGATCGGATACTCGCCCTGTTCGTAGGCGCGAAGATCGAGATGGACCAGCGCGCCGCTGACCAGATCCTCGCGGATGATCGACGCTGGCAAGCCTCCCCAACCGAGACCGCCGCGGATCAGCGCATGCTTCGTTGCAATGTCGCTTACGCGCCAGGTCTTGTAGGAAAGCACATTGAAATCCCGCCCCTTGGTCAGGCCAGATGCATCGGTGACGACAAGCTGCACTTCTTCGCGAACATCGCTCAGCGTAAGCGGACGATCGATCTGGGCCAGCGGGTGATTGGCCGCCACGACGGGGATCATGAAGGAATGGCCGATCTTGTCGATCAGGATCGAATCATCCTGCTTGAGAACAGCCCCGCCGATCCCGATGGTGGCCTTGCCGCTTTGAACGGCGTCCATGACCATGCCAAGTTCGCCGGCGGTCAAATTGAGCGCGACGGATGGAAACCGATCGCGAAACTCGCGCAACACGTCGACCATCGCCTGCGATGGAACCATGACGCTGATGGCGACCGAAACCTCGGCCTCCAGGCCTTCCTTCAGGCTTTTCACGCGGGCACGCATGACATGCAGATCCGTCATCAGCCGGCGTGCATCCTCGAGCATCGCCCTGCCCGCCTCCGTCAGTTTCGGCTGACGCGCTCCTGACCTCTCGAAAAGCGGCATCTCAAGCTGTGCTTCGAGATTCGCGATCGTATAGCTGATCACCGACTGGGCACGGTTGAGCACGCGCGACGCAGCCGAGAAGCTGCCGCTTTCGGCAACCGTCAGGAACACCTGCAATTGATCAAGAGTGGGATTGGGAAGCATCATCCATCCAATTCATAGATAGTTTCGATCGACATTATCACAGTTTTTTCGATAGCCCACCAGACATATTTCTCATCGCGAACCAGTGGTCATGACCTCCCAAGCGGACCACCAAAGCCCAAGACGAGAGGAATAACAGTCATGTCGTCCATCCTGCTCCTGACCTCCAGCCCGCGCGCTGAGTCTCTTTCGACCACCATCGCCGTCGACCTGGCGAACAAGCTGCAGGCCCAGCAGTCGGGCAGCGTCGTCGTTCGCCGTGATCTCGCAGCGAACCCGCTTCCGCACATCGATGACCTGTTCACGGCCGCTATCCGCAAGCCGGCTGAAGAACGCACCGCCGCAGAAGCGGAAGCAGCAAAGACCTCCGACGCGCTGGTCGACGAACTGCTCGCCGCCGACACGATCGTCATCGGCACCGGCCTGATCAACTTCAGCATCTACTCCTCGCTGAAGACCTGGATCGACAACGTCGCTCGCGCCGGCCGCACGTTCAAGTACACGGAAAGCGGTCCGGTTGGCCTCGCGACCGGCAAGAAGGTCTATGTCGTACTGGCATCCGGCGGCGTCTACTCGCAGGGTCCGGCAGTCGGCATGAACCATGCAGTGCCGTATCTGAAGTCGGTTCTCGGCTTCCTCGGCATCACCGACATCGAAACCATCTATGTCGAAGGCCTCGCATTCGGTCCGGAAGCCGCCGAGAAGGCAATCAGCGCTGCCAAGGCTCGCGCTGAAGAGATTGCCCTCGCCGCCTGATCGGCTGCCCGCGATAGAAAATCTGGAGAAGACGGTCGGTTTGCCGGCCGTCTTTTTTGTTGGCGTCTCAGCCGACGTCTGCCAGTCGGGAGCCACCGATGACGCAGTTTCGGCCGTTCTTCTTCGCCTGATAGAGCCTTTCATCAGCGACTGAAAGCACCGTCGTGAAGCTGACGCCGTCCTCGTCGGCGGAAGCAAGGCCGATGCTGACGGTGACCGGGCGGCCATCTGGGGTGCTGACGCTGTTGGCAATCGTCCAGCGCAAGCGCTCCGCCAGACGCGCCCCTTCTGCATGATCGGTGAGCGGGCACACGGCCACGAACTCCTCACCGCCGAAACGGAACATCCGGTCGCTGGCGCGCAGGATCGTGCCGAGACGCGCCGCTATGGCCTTGAGAACCTCGTCGCCCTGCAAGTGACCGAACTGGTCGTTGACGTCCTTGAAATGGTCGACGTCCAGGATAAGGACGGTGGCAGACTGACCCTGCTTGAGAGAATCCCAGATCATCGTCGGAGCTTCCATCTCCATGCGCGCACGGTCATAAAGACCCGTCAGAACGTCCCTGCCCGTTCGGCTCAAGAGATCGTTGTATCGCTCGCGGAAGGTCAGATCGTGGAAAATATCGCCGACCGGGCGCGCGCTCATTGTGCTGACGCCACGGCGGATCCAGCGCTCGTAGATGGCGAACAGCACGGTGTATATGCACACCGCGAACATCTTCGCCTTCCAGCCGCCCCAGAAGGCCGCGGCTGGCACGCCGACGAAGTAATACAAAGCGCCAAAGAAGCCGACCTGATCGAACGTCAGCATGACGAAACCGCAGATCATGAAGCGCAGCACGATCTTGCGTTTGAAAACGCGGCCCAGACGCTCATAGAGCAGAATGATCCCGATGGAATCGAGGTACAGCAGCGCCGTCCCCCACATCATCAGTCCGCCCATCTCGTTGAGGAAATCGAAGTTGGGCGCCTTTCCGGCGGAGATCTCGATAATCGAATGCCACTGCAGCAACCACGCGATCGCCGCGGTCAGCAGGTTGCCGAGGAACAATCCGTAGATCGGCTGGCGGACAACGGCGGCATCCTCATGCAGATAGAGCATAAGGATCATCATCAGCTTGCCAGCGAAGAAGACCGATGAGCCGGGTGAAACGATGCCAAAGGGCACCGGCACATAAAATACGGCTGCCAGATATGTTTCCATGAAGTGCATGACGCCGAGCGCCGTCAGGAACATGCCCAGGCCGAGACGGTGGCGGAAATGCAGCAGCGTCACCATTAGCGCGAAGTAACCGACGGCTTCGATTGCAAAAAGAAGGAGGTTGAGGGTTTCCATCAGGTCCCCCGTTCCGCTTCGTTCAACCGAAGCGCGGTCGCCGATCGGTCAGCATGGCGGCGGGTCGCGCCGCACCTTCCCTGAGCGGCAAGAATGACGATCGGTCTTCTTGTATCCTGATGCACAACACGGTCCTGCAAAGCCTGCTGCCAACAAGATTCGCTGCAATACTTTAAGATTGGATGAGCAACAGCGCGCGGCCGACACGGACGCGTCAGTTTATCTCTCAAAAGAGCAGAATAATCAGACCTGACGTGTCTTCGCACCATCGGCGAAGAGCGATGGCCCGTTCTGATCGATGATCTGCTGCGCCTTGCGCACCGTGCATTCGATCGCATCATCGGAAGAGGAGAACATGTCGGCGCGAATGAAATTGCGCACGAGGACATCCTCGCCAACAACCTTCTCGATACGCCCTGCCAGCCTGTACTGGCTGCCTTCCTTTTGCGGCTCGGCATAGATCGTGCAATCGCCGTACAGCTGCGGATCGGATGCGACGCCGGACGCCGACGTCGTCGGCTTCGCGCCGCCGGAAAACATCGAGAGAATGCTGGAAAATATCGAAGCCATGGTTCGCCTTTATCACGCCGGTTCGTGTCGTCAAAGTTAAATGATGAGGTTTGCCAGGATCTCGTTTTCGGTGATGTCTTCGAACCCCATGCCCGCATTCTCGAAGTTCGCAATCAATTGCGCGAAATTCTCCGGCGCCTTGGTTTCGATACCGATCAGGATCGAGCCGAAGTTGCGCGCCGTCTTCTTCAGATATTCGAAGCGGGCGATATCGTCCTCAGGCCCCAGAAGGTTGAGGAAATCGCGCAGGGCGCCGGGGCGCTGCGGCAGGCGCAGAATGAAGTATTTCTTCAGTCCCGCATAACGCATCGCGCGTTCCTTGACGTCGGGCAACCGCTCGAAATCGAAGTTGCCGCCGGAGACGATGGCGACGACCGTCTTGCCACGGATCGCTGCCGGATCCATTGCGGCGATGGCCGTCAGCGACAGTGCGCCGGCAGGCTCGAGCACGACGCCTTCGACGTTCAGCATTTCGCTGATCGTCACGCAGATCGCGTTCTCCGGCATCAGCATGACCTGATCGGTGGAGAAGTCCTTGAGGGCCGCGAAATTCAAATCGCCGATCCGTGCAACGGCGGCACCGTCAACGAAATTGTCGACCTTGGGAAGCGTGACGACCTCGCCGGCATCGATGCTGCGCTTCAGGCTCGGCGCACCGGCCGGCTCGACAAAGACGAACCCCGATTTCGGAACAACGCCCTGAAAATATCCGCTGGTTCCGGCCGCAAGGCCGCCGCCGCCCACCGGCATGACGATCAGGTCAGGAACAGTGCCCTCCGGCAACTGCTGCTCGATCTCCGCGGCAACCGTCGCCTGCCCCTCGATGATATCGACATGGTCGAAAGGCGGTACCATGACGCCACCGATCGCATCGACATGGTCACGCGCGGCCTTGTAGCACTGGTCGAAGAAGTCGCCTGTCAGCTTGATGGTGATGAACTCGGCGCCGAACATACGCGTCTTGTCGATCTTCTGTTGCGGCGTGGTCACCGGCATGAACACAACGCCGGGAACGCCGAAATGGCGGCAGACGAATGCAAAGCCCTGCGCGTGGTTGCCGGCGGAGGCACACACGAAGGTCTTGTCGGACGCGCCCTCAGCGATCGCCTTGCGGAAGAAATTGAACGCACCACGAATCTTGTAGGAGCGCACCGGCGACAGGTCCTCGCGCTTCAGCCAGATATCGGCGCCGTAGCGAGCAGAAAGATGCTCGTTGAGTTGCAGCGGCGTCGCCGGAAAAAGGCTGCGCATCGCTTCCTCGGCAGCTTCGACATCCTGTCTGTCCACGGTCACTATCCTTTGCTGTTGGCGCCGTTCGCTATCGCATAGGAGCAGAGCCGAATGAAGTCCGTTTTCGGCCGCAACCGTTCGGTCGCGCAAAAGCAGCCACCGGCACGCGCAAAAACCGCGTCTGATAACGCATTTGTGCGGTTCCAACGCAGTGCAACATGGCTAGAATAGAGCAATGATAACATACAAGTTCGCCAGACCGGTCGCCTGGTTCCTCCTCGCCGGCATCATTTTCGTCACTGTTTCACCCATCGGGCTGCGTCCTCACACGATCACGTCGGTCAATCTCGATCGTGCACTCGCCTACCTGGTTGTCGGTCTCGCGTTTGCGCTGGCCTATCCACGTCATTGGGTCGCAGTAGCTGTGCTCTTGATCTTTGGTGCGGTCGCCATCGAATACTTGCAGTATCTGTCCCCGACCCGACATGCGCGCCTGCACGACGCAGCGGTAAAGGCGGTCGGAGCGTCCTTCGGGGTCCTCGCCGGGACTTTTCTCAACCGGTATCGCCCAATGAAACCGGACCAACAGGGCGCGTAGCAAGAGCCAACGCCAACGATATGAAATCGGAGATTGCAGGCTGGTTTGCCTGCGTCTCCGACAGCATCAGTAGCTGCAGGAACGATTGTCGCTAGGCCTGAAGCCTTGCGCGCAGGCGATGTTCATGGAATCACCGGGCGTATAGCCCGAGGCAGACCCCATTGAATTTTGCGGGGTCGAGCAGGCCGACGCCATCGCAGCAAGAGTGACCAGCGCTCCAGCCGCCAAAAGTGCCCGAAATCTGCTCATCTTGTTCTCCTTTATAGATATTCTGGCCTCAGACTATCACGCATGAACGCTCGCGTGCCAGCCTGTGACGCAGATTTAGCCGGCGTCAATCGTGTCCGTCGAAGGCGACGGTGCGTATGAAAACGCCGATCCCGAGAACGACAACTGAAGACATCTTGCGCGACGGATTTGTGGTGTGCAGCCCTTTCCAAAACGGGCCGGCCAAGCTATTGCGATCATGCACGCGGGCGTGGCGAAACTGGTAGACGCAAGGGACTTAAAATCCCTCGGCCTTGGCTGTGCGGGTTCGATCCCCGCCGCCCGCACCATTGCCAGCACAATCTCCAGGGAAATGCTGCGCCTCAGGGCGCCCAGAATTGGTTGTGACCAACCAGAACGTTTGCGACGAGCCCCCTTTATTGCAATGTTAGAATGTGTTTTTATGCCAGCGCCTTCAAAGCTGAGGCTTTTGGCGTGTAATTTGTAAAGCTTGTCTTGTGGGAGTAAGGCGATGGTTTACGATTGGGATGGCGCGAAAACACGGCGCCTCCGGCTGTTTCGAGCAGGCACGGCATTCTTGATCGCATTTGCGGTGCTGATACCGCTCTTCTTCTACGCAGCGAAATTTCATGGGTTCGGTGGCTGAGCGCCATCGATGAGATAGCACCGGCGATCTCGCACGACATTCACGCAACAGGCGCGACGATCGCTTCCAGACAGTCATGACCTCCACCAGAGGTGGAGGTTTGAAACGCTGCGCTTGAACCGCTAGAAGCGGTTTTGCTATAGGTTAGTAGCTAGTGTTAAACAGGTCGGCAAAGT